>JAJYUJ010000009.1 GCA_021792615.1 bacterium | reverse complement strand
GGTTACCATGATTGCGACATATCTTCTGCCGGCGCGCAGATTCAGGGAGCTCATGCTTTTTCTATCACTTATAGTATTTATCGGCGTCTATATAGGGTTCAGGGTGATCAGGCCAGAAAGATTCCTGAACCCCCAGAGGTTCGAAAACGTCATGGGATACATGTCGACACTCAGGTCTTCCCAATCCATGCTCTTGCCGAGCACATGGTTCAGCTCTGCTTTGATGTCTTCGCTGTCCCGAACCTACAACGAAGTGTTCCGCATGCTCGTCCCGCTCATCGGAACCGCTCTCGGTCTTACGGTAACCGGCGTTTTTGCCACGTATCTCTTCTACCGGAGCGGGTTCAGCAAGGCACAGGAATCCAAGAATGCTCGGCTCGAGAAAAAGGGCATCCTGTACAGGGGGCTGGAGTCAATAACCGGCAGAGGCTCGTTGTTTGTCAGGGCGATTATCAAGAAGGACGTCCTGAGTTTTTTCAGGGATGCATCGCAATGGTCCCAGCTCTTGCTGCTCGGTGCACTGATTCTTGTTTACGTTTATAATTTCACGGCATTGCCGCTCAAAAACATACCGTTCCCGACCATCTACTTGAAAAACATCGTTGCATTTTTCAACCTAGGACTTGCTGCATTCGTCATTACCTCCATATCCGCGAGGTTCGCCTTCCCTTCGGTCAGCCTCGAAGGCAGGGCGCTCTGGCTCATCAAGGTATCGCCCAACGATATCTCCGAGCTCATCCGGGCAAAGATTTTGTATAATCTTGTTCCGCTGCTCGTTGTGGCAGCGGCACTCGTATTTTTCACCAACCATGTGCTTGGTGTTTTCAACTACATCATGTACCTGTCCCTGATCACCATGCTGCTGTTAACGGTCGCAATAACCAATATGGGAGTGGGATTTGGAGCGATGTACCCGAAATATCACTATGAGAATGTGGCGGATATAGCCATGGGGTTTGGCGGGCTCGTCTTTATGATCGTAAGCCTCGGTACAACCATGGCTGTTCTCGCCGTAGAAGCCATTCCGACCTATAAGGTCATGAAAGAATTCGCGTTCCCAACAGGATTGAATTTTTACGCTTACGTGTGGATCACCTTATTGTATTTGCTATCTATAGCTATTATCGTGTATCCTGCACTCTACATAAAGGCAAAGGCTTTGAAAGCCATTAAAATAACGGAAGGATGACTATATGAAGAAAACCATGATCAGCGAATTAAAAGAAGGTATGATAGTTGACAGTACCTTTCTGATAAAAGGGAAAACGTTCGGTACGGGAAAAACCGGGAAAGACTACCTTACCCTTATCATAGGCGACAAATCCGGGGATATGGACGCGAGGGTATGGGACAATGCAAAGGACATAGATTCCATGGTCGGCGTGAACAACATCGTACAGGTGCGGGGAAGGGTGAACAATTTCAAGGGCAAGCTGCAGATATCCATCGACGAAATACGCTGGATAGATCGCGCATCCGTCGAAATAGCCGATTACATGATTATGTCCCCCCGTCTCGCGGATGACATGTTCTATGAGCTGAAAATGTTAATGTCGACGATCGAGAACGAGCACCTCAAAAAACTTGTCGATCTGTTTTTCGCAAACGAACAGATGACAAACCTGTTGAAAGTCTCGAGTGCGGCAAAAACCATACACCATGCTTATTCCGGCGGGCTGCTCGAACATACCCTGAACGTCGTACGGCTTTCGGACATGATCGTGAGTGTTTATGACGGCGTTGACAGGTCGCTGCTCTTAACGTCGGCCCTGTTCCACGATATCGGCAAAATACGCGAACTTGGCGGCGATTTGACAACGGAATACACGGACGAGGGAAGGCTCATAGGACACATTGTCATAGGTACCGAAATCATTGAAGAACTTATATCGGAGATTAAAAATTTTCCCCGGGAACTTGCGTTGCTCTTAAAACACAGCATCCTGAGCCATCATGGAGAACTGGAATACGGCTCGCCCAAAAGGCCCAAAACAATCGAGGCAATCATTCTCCACTACGTCGAAGACATGGATTCCAAGGTGGCAGGCATAAAGTCCCTGATCAAGAAGGAATCCGGTGTAGAGGGCGACTGGACAAGCTATCATCCGTCCTATGAACGCTATTTTTATAAGAAGCATTACTTTCAAATGCTCGATAAGGACAAGGAAAACAAGAAGGACAATGAATGAAAATAAAATAGAGGTTGAATTTCATGAACCTGTCCTTGATAATTACATCGAACTCGTTTATTCGATAGCGGCAAACCATGGCATAGATATTGTCATGGTAGGAGGGGCACCGCGGGAAATCCTGCTCCGGAGGAAACCGAAGGATTTGGATTTCCTGGTCGTAAAGGGTGATGCACGCACAATCCCCATGCAGCTCCACATGGTTTACGGTTTTTTTTACCCGGTATTGTTCGATAAATTCGGCACGTACCGGACGGGCATGCAGGGCGAAAAAAGTGTGGATATGGAATTTATTCCGATCAGAGGGCAAACCATCGGGGACGATCTTCTGCTGCGCGACTTTACCGTCAACACGCTTACTATGAAACGCCTGTCCGCATTTCATTATGAGATCAGCGATATGCTTGGCAGTGCTTTGATTGCTCTCGAACAACGGGTCCTGAAAACACCCATACCCCCGGAAAAAACAATCAAGGACGACCCGCTGAGGATAATGCGGGCGGTGAGATTTTCATGCACGCTCGGTATGAACGTGGATCTGCAGTTCAGGACTGCCGCAAAGAATCTTGTGCTGCTCTTGCATGATGTCGCCGCCGAGCGAGTGCGCGATGAGCTGTTCATGGTCCTGCTCTCGGACATCCCCTCCAGAGGCATGCTTCTCATGCAAGAACTCGGAATAATAGACGTCGTAATGCCCGAGCTCCTGCCCATGATCGGGTTTGATCAGAGATCCCCGTATCACAAGGATGAGTTGTTTACCCACAGCCTCGCGGTAATGGATGCAGCGCACCCCCGCATAGAAACGAGGCTCGCAGCCCTGTTCCACGATACCGGCAAGCCTTTTGCAATGCAGCAATCCGAAGGCAAGGTAACGTACTACGGGCACCAGGACAAGAGTGCAGAGTTTTTCAAATCTTTTTCAAACAGGTTGAAGCTGTCCAACCACCTGGCGGATGCTGCGGAAGCCCTGATAAAAAGACACATGATCAACTACACCCCGGAATGGAAGGACTCGACAATCAGGAAGTTCATAAAGAATAATTATGCTATTCTCGATCCGCTTCTCTCTCTGTACAGGGCGGACGCGGGTTCTCTCGCTGATCCGGCAAAACCATTGAGTATGGTAGAGGAACTGGTTGGCAGGATCAATCAGCAGCAGATAGAACAGATAAGCAGGCTGGAATCACCGCTCGACGGCAACGAAATTCAGGGACTACTCGGCATACCTCCGGGCCCGAGGATAGGCGAGATAAAAAAGGCCATCGTCGACGCTATACTTGAAGACACCATTGAGGCGACAAAGCCCGCTGCCCGGGAGTTTATATTGAAGTCCTACCCGCCGTCAGAAAAACGAAAACCCTGAATCGTACCAGGGAGGTTTGCTCCCGCATTCCAAAGTCCCGGGCAGGCAGCCCGCAAATATTGTACAGAGAATGAGTTTCAAAATTGGCTTGTCATTGAAATATTTCTTGGGCATGCTCTACTTCATATTATCAACGAAAAGCTCAGAGAAGGACAAAAACAAATACTAAAACAGTGCCTTTGAGACAGACCCGAGACACATGCAGATTGCTACAGAATTAGCGTATCATGCTATTTCTGCAACAGATAATCAGAATATATTTTATACGAAATAGCGAGCTCGTCAAGTTTCTAATTAATATTTGTAATAGCAAAGTGGGAATGTCAGAGATAATTTCGATTACGAGCTATGAGAGAAAGAGATAACTTGGTTGAATCCTGTTTCAACTAATATAATCAAAGATTATCTTCAAGCGGTTGCCCTCAATATTGTGAATGGTCAAGAACATGTTCAGCACACTAAACAGGACATCGAAAACAAAGGCCGGCACCGGTGATCCTGTCCAGGGTGGAATGACTTTCAGAGAAAAATGGACATAGGTTGAATAATTCAGGCGGCTTAAAATAAATTCATGAAAGCGGCATTGTATTTACGTGTGAGCACCGATAATAAAAAACTCGAGAACCAATATCGTAACTGTTGACATTAAGACACATCATGATTACTATGCAGTGTAATCATGGAGGTAGTATGGTACGTACACAAATTCAGTTAACAGAAAAACAGAGCGATCTTTTAAAAAAGATGGCCATGACACAAACATTATCTATTGCCGAAATAATTCGGCAGGCTGTAGATAACTATATCAAGTCAAATACAGCGATAAACACAGAGGAGCGCATCAAAAAAGTGCTTGAGCTATCGGAGAAGTACAACGATAGTGAGGGGAAAAGAAATGTATCTAAGAAGCATGACGACTATCTCGTTGAAGCCTATAGGGGACACCAGTGAAAATCTACATCGATACATCGGCTTTTTACGCTTTGGTTAATAAAAAAGATGAATATCATAAAAACGCTCAGAAGGTATGGAGTGAAATACTTAAGAACGGTAATACATTGTTTACAAGTAACTATGTGCTTGTTGAAAGTATTGCTTTAATACAGCATCGTCTTGGAATGAAAGCACTAATGGAGACTTATGAAGTTTTGTTACCGCTGCTGAACGTTGAATGGATAGACGCTATGATACATAAAACAGCTATGAGTGCTCTTTTTACAGCATCAAAGCGAGACCTGAGTTTAGTGGATTGTGTAAGCTTTGAAATCATGCGCAACTTGGGTATAGAAACAGCATTTTCTTTTGATCCGCATTTCAAACAACAAGGTTTTAAAAGTATTCCATGAAGGCAGCACTTTACTTAAGAGTAAGCACGGACAAGCAGGAGCTTGAGAACCAGCTTTTACCGCTCAAGAAGTTTGCGAAGGGTAGGGGGCTTAAAGTTGTCAATGTGTACCGCGACATGGCAACCGGGAAGAACAGTAACCGGCCGGCACCGGCAGCGTGGACAAGTTTAAATAAAAAATACTTGACATACGTGTTAAACTATGTATAATTATACTTAGTTAGCTAATTTGTATTTGTAGGAGAGGTGATTGAATGATGATTGACACAAATAAAATGGTCTCTGTAACAGAGCTTCAAAAGCATTTGACAGAGCTTATAAGGGATCTTCCCAAAAAAGGTGAGCCCTTATATGTACTCAGAAACAATGAAATGGCAGCTGTGATTGTGTCCCCCGATGATTACGAGATTTTGAGTGAGGCAGAGGAACTGATGGAACATATAGAAATCTATGAGATGGTACAAAAGAGGATGAAGAATTATGATCCTAAGAGGACCATCCCGTGGGAATCGATAAAGAAGAAACATGGCCTGTAAAGTTGTTTTTGCTACTACTGATGCCGGGAAAGATTTTGATGATCTTGATGGCTTTTTAAAAAAAGAGGCTTCTAAAAAAATAGCTGCTCTTTCAGAAAACCCCCTGCTTGGAAAACCACTTGGCAATAAGTCCGGGATGAATCTTACGGGTTATTATAAACTTTATTTTGCAAAGAAAAAATATCGCATTGTCTACCGCATTGTAAAAGGCGATATCGAAATAGTGGAAATCATTGGAATAGGGAAACGAGATAAAGAGGAAATATACAAGCTTGTAGCTAAAAGGTTGGCTCAAGATGAAGGCAGCACTTTACCTTAGAGTAAGCACGGACAAGCAGGAGCTTGAGAACCAGCTTTTACCGCTCAAAATGTTTGCCCGTGGACGGGGTATTAAAGTCGTCCTGGTGAGTTTACCAGGGATTAAAAGCAATCGTGCCCTTAATGTTTTGAGCGTTAAATTCTGAAATTGATCTGGTAGTAAGAATCGTTTGAATCAGTTTATCAGATTGTAAGCAAACAAGAGGATATGGGAGTAAGCCTCGTTGGCTGCAAAATACTTTGTTTGGATTTTGTATTGAGTCATGTAATATCTAACCACAAGTCTTTTTCCAAAGAGAAACAGAAATATGGGACGGCCCTTCGTTTCGTAAAAGCTCTTCTACAATAGTATTGACAATTTCTATTTTCGCGCACAATAAGTGTGCAATCGAAAAGGCGCATCGAAATAGGCCGCGGAATATCAAATGTATGGTGTAAAATAAATCAAAAGGAGGTTTATATGAAAGCAACCATCAAAACATTTTTTATCTTTTCATTGTTTGCCATGCTGCTTATCGCAGGATGTTCCGGTAGCAAGAGTACAACTGTTGTACAACAAGTCGTTCAAGGGTCATCACCTGTTATCCAAAGTTTATCCGTTCAGGGGCTGCCGTCTGCCCGGGGAGGTACGATCACTGCAACCGTGGTTGCGGGCAGTGAACAGGGACTTGGGCTGACCTATACATGGACAACGTACAACGGCTGGTCTGTCATCAGCGGGGGCAGTACACCTACTGCAACCATCCAAGCACCCGATACCTACGGAGTAAGCGGCACGGCAACTGTAGAGGTGTCGGACACAAACGGCAGGTATGCCTTGAATACATTTCCGCTTAGCACCGCCGGGGACATCGCTCCTGTAATAAACAGCTTCAATGTCTCACCCAATCCGGCACCAAAGGGCGGTGTGACGTCGTTGTACGTATCTGCAACATCCTCTAATGGGAATAGTCTTTATTACACATGGCAGGCTGCAGATGGATGGACCATTGCATCGGGACAGGGCACCAGCGGCATTACGGTAACATCACCCGCTCAGTACGGTGTTTCCGGAACATTCACTGTTACCGTATATGACGCTTATAGCGGCACGATAACTATGGAGATCCCTGTCAGTACATCTGTCAAGTCTTTCCCCGTGATCACGGGCTTTTCGGTTTCTCCGCAGACAAACGTTACTTCCACAACCATGAGCTGTAGCGCCTATTCACCGGACGGAGATGCATTAACATATCTGTGGGTTTTGGGCGGATTCACGTCAACGGATCCGACGACCGTATGGAACTCACCCGGCATACCTGGACATTACAGGGTAAGCCTACTGGTCGTGGATGATCCTGACGGGTCAATACCGAACATGGATTATTATGTCCACAATATCGGCTCATCCCTCGGCATAACGTTCACCGATAGCAGCGACGTAGCCGTGTTGGTCAGCAGCACGTCTATAAGCATTACCAGTACAAGTGAATGGCCCAAGTTCCAGCGGGACCTGCAATCATCAGGGCAGAGCCCCGTAGATACGAGTTTAACAACCAACGGAACTAAATGGACCTCCCCAACCGGCAGTCCTGTGTGGGGCCCACCTGCAATCGGGGCAGAAGGCACGATCTATTTCGGGTCATGGAATGGCAATCTTTATGCCCTGAACCCAACGAATGGCTCTGTAAAATGGACATACACTACCACGGGTGCTGCAATGGATTCCTCGCCCGCGATCGGGGCGGATGGCACGATCTATATCGGGTCAGCCGATGGTTATCTTTATGCCCTCTATCCTAATGGCGGACTTAAATGGTCATCCCCAACGGGATCCCAAGACTCCTCGCCTTCGATCGGGGCAGACGGCACGATCTATATAGATGATGATGCGGATTTATATGCCCTGAACCCAACGGATGGCTCTGTAAAATGGTCATATCTAACCGGTGCTCTGACGGAAATTGATCCTGCTATTGGGGCAAATGGCACGATCTATGTACCGGCATATGTATCGGGCAACAATGAACTTTATGCCATCTATCCAAATGGCTCTTTGAAATGGTCAGACACAACGGGTAATATTGGTTCCATAATGGGTAATCCATCGATCGGGGCAGATGGCACGATCTATGCTGAAGGTGCTGGGGGTCTTGATGCCCTGAACCCAACTGATGGCTCTGTAAAATGGTCATATCCAGTGGCTTTAGGACAGCAACCGGCGATCGGTGCAGATGGCACGATCTATGTTGAGTCACAAAATGGTAATCTTTATGCCCTCTATCCTAATGGCGGATTTAAATGGAAATACCCAACCGGCGTCTGGATAGAGAGCACGCCTGTTATTGGTGCGGATGGTACGATCTATGTTACATCGGAAGCCGGCAATCTTTATGCAATCAATCCGAATGGCACACTTAAATGGCCTTACACAGTCGCCGGCCAGATCAGAACCGGGGATTCCTCACCTGTGATCGGACCGGACGGCACGATCTATTTCGGGTCATCCGATGGTGCTCTTTATGCGATACACTGATTTGAAGCATGAGGTTAAGGAAGCGACACGTTGAAGAAAAAGGGCGGGATTATCCCGCCCTTTTTAATTCGAGTGCCCGGCATGGGCGAGAACTCGGCGGTGTCCTATCTGCTACAGGCAGGAATATGCCTTAAAACGTTTGCCCGGGGACACGTCCACCTGTCGCTTCAAAGAAGCGCACACAGACTGTGAAGCTGCTTAAAATGGGCGATAGTATTAGACAAGTTGCCCAACAACTCGGCGTGAACCGTTCGAGCGTTTTTAACCGGCGAGGGGCTCCATGGCATTGATATTTTCTTGAACAGTTGTCTTTTATCGTGGTTTGTGAATATTTTTTTGAAAAGGGTGTTGCTTTTTCTGCGTAAGTACATTATAATTACATTTAAAGAGGAGAAAATGAAAATAAACCTTGTATCAATAGGCAACTCCAAAGGAATAAGAATCCCTGCAACCGTGCTAAAACAATGCAGCATGTCTGACGTGCTGGAGCTTGAAGTCAAGAAGAATAGAATAATTCTGATGCCCGCCACAGAAGTTCCGAGGAAAGGATGGGATAAGGCATTTAAGAAAATGCATGAAAATAAAGAAGATATACAATTACTTGATGAAAAAGTAGACATGGAAAACTGGGAATGGAAATAAGACAGTACGAAGTATATCTTATTAACCTTGATCCTACTATCGGCCACGAAATACAAAAAACAAGACCGTGCGTGATAATCTCTCCCGACGAAATGAACAGAAATATTCAGACTATCATTATAGCACCCATGACAACAAAATCTCACGATTACCCCACCAGACTTAAAGTAAGATTTCTGGGCAAAAACGGATGGGTTGTTTTAGATCAAATAATGACAGTGGATAGAGACAGACTTGTAAAAAGACTCGGAACGATGAAAGACGAGGAAATAAACGAAATTAAAAGCCTGATAAAAGAAATGCTGGTGGATTAAAAGGCTGTCCCAAAAAGGGGTGTCGAAAACAGCAGGGCAGTTTCCCTCTGAAAACAAGATTTTAAAAGGGCGTGCGGAAAACAGACGTTTTTTGTACAGCGTGCGGCGTCCGGCCGGTCTACGAATGCAAGAGACACGACCACATGCTCAAAAACAAACAATATTGACAATCTTAGTTTGTTATGATGTGATAAAACTAATTAGTAAAGCGAAGCCGACTCCGTTTACCTCCGAAAGTAGATTGTTTGAGCTTTTTATAATCCGTCAATGGGTTGAATATATAACAATTTTATAGGGAGGGCCTGATGAAAAGCTTTGCAGGTGTGTGGCACACAAACACGATTTTGCGTGCAGTTTTAGGGTTGTTCGTTAGTCTCTTTTTTGCTTCAATAGCGCAAGCATCAAGTTATAGCGTTCTGGTAGGGGGCAATATTCAATCAACCAATTCTTTCATTACTTGCGGTGCAGGAGCCAATCTTCATACCAATGGAAATCTTAAAAATAATGGTCTCTTTAATGTAAGCGGAGATGTAGAAATTGTTGGTTCGTTATTTACCGCCAGTGGCACACATCCCGTTGTTACAACAGGCAGTATTATTCTTCCCACACAGTACCCGGTATGTATTGGACACCCATAGATATCTGGATACATCCGAGTGGAACGTGTAATCAGTGTCGTGCTATTCCACCATTACAAATAGGATCTAATTCTGGCTCAGGAGGCTGGACGTGCAATACTTCTGACTCTTCTACATGTCCTTACGATTTCTTGATTTATGTCTTTCTTGTGGGACTATTTGTTCTATGGAGAAAGATATATGAACAGTAATAAGATCAAGACTGCTCTGCTTTTATTGTATTTGGGGATGATTATATCGATATCAAATGGATGTCCATGCCCCTGTGGAAGCACACCACCTAATTTTATAACTAGCCTTTGGTATGACGCTCCATCTGATGAACTCTATGTACTCAAAGATAATCAAATTCTTGTATTTAATAAGGCTAGTACGGTAAATGGACACCTATCGCCAAATCGGATCATTTCAATGCCAAAAACATATGCACCTGGATCATACTGTTCATACTGTGTTCCAGCTATGTGGTTTGACAGTGCCTCAAATGAGCTTTTTGTACTTTCTAAATATGCTGCGAGTGTTCTTGTATTCACTGATGCAACCACAGCGAATGGAAACGTAACCCCTGCCCGCGTAATTTCCGGGACAACAACAGAGTTAAATTGGCCTAGTAATTTATGGTTTGATGCTCAGTCAAATCAACTGTATGTTAACAACTCATATAATATTCTTGTATTTACAGATGCAACTACAGCACAAGGGAATATCGCTCCTACACGTGTCATTTCGAGTACCACTGCCACACCCAAAGCAAACGTTCCTGCGAGTTTATGGCTGGATTCAACCTCTAATCAACTTTATGTAGGGATTACTAATAATAGTATTCTTGTTTTTACTGATGCAAGTACAGTAAGCGGTACAGTGGCTCCTGCCAGAACCATTACCTCTACCGCATTATATGCTTTGCCTCGTTGGCTTTGGTTTGACACTATTTCTAACCAACTTTATGTGTCAACTGGTTACGGGGGAATACTTGCCTTTACTGATGCAACTACAATAAATGGGAATATAACCCCTGCTAAAATAATTAGTGCAAATCAATTTATTTATAATGGGCCTCTTTGGTTAGACTCAGCATCTGATGAGCTTTATGTTGCTAATCAAGATAGTAAGGGACAGGTAAGCATCCTTGTATTCGATAATGCAAGCACGATCAATGGTAAGGTCACACCATCAAGGATATTGTACCCATAAAGTTTTTACAGGAGGCATTTATGAAAGGCGAAATTTTCAAGTTATCACTGCTGATTATCATGCCCATTCTGATATTGACTGGCTGTCCATCCAGCCACATGTCCGGTAATGCACAAAACGTCAGGACATTCGGTGTTGGCACTATGCCGTACCATATTGCTGCAGATGCCTTTGGGAATGTGTGGGTTTTGAATTTCAAGAGCAGTACAGTTACAAAATTAAACAGCTCACAGGGTGTCATAGGCACCTACCCGGTTGATCCATCATCTTCGAATCTCGCAACCGATGCACAGGGGAATGTTTGGGTTACGAGTGTCTGGAACAATACAATTGTCGAGTTAAATTCATCGGGCCAAAAGATAGGGGACTACAGCGCTGGATTTGATCCTCTTGGCATTGCCATAGATGCGGCTGGTAACGTGTGGATAGCTGACGGAACTGCTACGGTAACTGAATTAAATTCTCACGGTAGCCTTCTCGGTACGTATACCGCGGGCATCAATCCTGTTGATATTGGGATAGATGCACAGGGCGATATCTGGGTATCAAATACCGGAGATAATACCGTGAGTGTCTTGAATCCAACGGGCACATCTCTCGGCACATTCGGTGTTGGTGTAACGCCGACTGAGATAGCAATCGACAGCAAGGGCAATGGATGGGTTGTGAATTATGGAGACAGCACACTTACCGAGATAGCCTCAGGCTGGATCACATCCGGAACATACAGCACGAATGTCGAACCAGACCACATTTCAATAGATCCGTCGGGCAACCTCTGGATACAAGGAGACCATGATGTTATGGAGATGACGCCAGGCGGTACGCCAATTGCGACCTATACCATGGGAACATGCCCGTGCGATATGACAGTGGACTTTTCGGGAACGGTATGGGTGGTCGACAGTACAAACAACAAAGTCAACGCGCTGACCACAAACAAGGGCATCGTCAAAACGTATGATGTCGGTCTCGCGCCGGTAGGCATGGTCATAGATGCAAATGGTAACGGCTGGGTGATTAACGCGGGAAGCAACACCGTGACGGAGCTTATTGGCATTACACAAGGCCCCCAGTACCGGCCTTATAAGGGCCCGCAGTGGATTGGCAGTGGAAACTGGTAATTACAACATCCCGGAGGCCTCGCGGATCCTCAGGTTGGATAGTGAGCTATGTATTAGTTGATATTATCTTTCTTACGGGAAGTTTTAAATGTTGTTATATTTCAATCCCTTATCATCAGAAAATGAACCCGCTGATCCTTAGCGTACGATTTTTTCCTTTTCGTGAGCTGGGGCCTATGGTGCTGTTTAGCCCCCTATTCTACCTCCGATCTCAAGCTCTGGATGTGCTTTCTTTTTCATCCGAACAGATCGGAATGGCTGCCGGTTCTGATTAAGTGTAAGCCCCTCTTCTATGGCGGCTAAGCCTTTTCCAAACACGATATTAAGTAGTAACAAAGCTGATCCTGTAGGGTGTTTTGTGCCTTGTTCGTGGATGTCTATGGCCACGGGCGGCTGGCCGGTGTGCTCGTTCGTATTATACAGCTCCAGGACCCGGTTTATATTCGTTCGTAATAGCAGGCCTGCATCACGGGATATCATTCGTTTAATGCCCTGCAGAATGTCTATGCTTCAGGACCCGGGCTTTTAGTGTCCACAAGGATCCGCACGGGCTTCTTCCTTGTCAACATTTTTTCTGGGAGCTATTTTTCGTCCTCTATGGACTTGAGGATGTCCGCTGCCTCCGGAGAGGTCGACGCCATGGTACCGATGAGCTTGACCAACCGATCCCTGACCGATCGGGGCAGGGTTGTGGCATACAGGGAGTACTCTTCAAACGCCTCATACGCAACAGGGGCAACCGCCTTTGCCATTTTTGCCAGGACACCGGCGTATTGCCGGATCTCATACTGTGCATGCTTGTCCATCCGGAGCTTGATAAAGTGGAACAGATTGTGGAGATCGATCTGCCAGTACCACTGCGTGTAGGCACTCAACGTCAGGTTGATGCGCGCGAGCTCCCGCGCTATATCTTCGTGCAGCAGTTCTTCATAGCTTGCGTACGCTGCTGCCTGGCCGCGCTTCAGGATATCAAGGACCTTACCCTGTAACTCGGAAGAAACGGTCTCATCTGCCCTGCCCTGCTTGTTGGTCGTGCTCTGCCTGCGGATATCCGCCGGATTCGGCATATAGAACTCATCGGTCATCACGCTGTAACGTCCGGAAAATTCATTGATTCGTGCGGTCCTGTGCCGCACCCATTGACGTGCCACGAATATGGGCAGTTTGGCGTGGAAGGTCAGGATCACCTGCTCAAAGGGAGAGGTGTGCATGTTCCGCATAAGGTAGCGTATCAACGCGTTGTCCTCTTTCGGGGTTTTTGTTCCCATACCATGGGATACGCGCGCAGCAGCTACAATCCTTGAATCTCCGCCGAGATAATCCACCAGCCGCACGAACCCGTGGTCGAGAACAGGGAACTCTTTATCGATGATCGCTTCAGCTTCGGGAACTATAATACGTGCCATATAACCTCCGTGATACCCTTATCAAAGTAATGAAACGAGATCAACTGAACAAACGGATTAAACAAATCTTTTATATAAATCCTGTTTTATGCTAAGAGGGTTTTACCCCGTTAGAGACGGTTGGATGTCGATCGGAGCCTTTTTTAATAAATTCATGGCCCGGCACGGACTGCAGAAACTTAAGTTTCTCACGGGGTAAAACTCAAGGTAAGGAAGGAATACATGGAAGAGAAATATAATCCCGAACAAATAGAACTCCACTGGCAGGAAGTGTGGAACAGGGAAAAGACTTTTGCCGTCCACGAGGACAAAACAAAAGAGAAGTTTTACCTGCTCGAGATGTTCCCCTACCCTTCGGGCAGGATACACATGGGGCATGTCCGGAACTACACCATAGGCGATGTCATTGCACGCTACCTCAGAATGACCGGCAAGAACGTACTCCATCCCATGGGCTGGGATGCTTTCGGCATGCCTGCGGAGAACGCCGCGATATCGCACAAAACGCATCCAAAGGACTGGGTCGACAATAATATTGCAAACATGAAGGCACAGTTGAAAAGGCTGGGGTTGTCGTACGACTGGGACAGGGAGGTCAACACATCCGTACCTTCTTATTACCGGTGGGAACAGAAATTTTTTATAGAGATGTACAAAAAGGGGCTTGCGTACAGGGCAAAATCAGCTGTCAACTGGTGCCCTCACTGTACCACGGTCCTCGCCAACGAGCAGGTAATAGACGGGAAATGCTGGCGGTGCTCGTCGGATGTCGTCATACAGGAAAAAGAACAATGGTTCCTGAAGATCACCGAATACGCCGAAGAACTGCTGAAAGACTGCGATACGCTGACCGGCTGGCCTGAACGGGTCATTACCATGCAGAAGAACTGGATCGGCAAGAGCGAAGGCTGCGAGATCCTGTTTGGGATCGACGGCATGGATGATAAGCTCCGCATATTTACGACACGACCCGATACGGTGTACGGTATTACCTTCATGAGTATCGCACCGGAACATCCGCTTGTCGAAAAGATGGTGACGGAACAGCACCGCGGGGCCGTGCAAGCCTTTGTGGACAGGATAAGAAGAGGCGGTACCAAGACACGGGAAATAGAGGCCGGGGAAAAGGAAGGCGTATTTACAGGCAGATATGCAATAAGCCCGTTTACCGGCGAGAAAATACCCGTATTCGTAGCAAATTTTGTTTTGATGGAATACGGGACAGGGGCGATTATGGCTGTGCCTGCCCATGACCAGCGTGACTTTGAATTCGCAAAGAAGTACGGATTGGGTATCAAAGTCGTTATCCAGCCGGACGCAGAGGTACTGGATCCGGAAACCATGCAGCATGCGTACGAAGGCTCCGGCAAAATGGTCAATTCAAATCAATTGAGCGGCACAGATAATGAACAGGGCAAAGCACTCGTCATCGGGAAGGTTGTAAAGGAGCACCTCGGCACCGCAAAGATTAATTATAAACTCAGGGACTGGGGCATATCGAGACAGAGGTACTGGGGGGCGCCCATCCCTATGGTTTACTGTGACACCTGCGGCATACAACCCGTACCCTTTGATCAGCTTCCGGTTGAACTGCCCATGGATGTTCAGATTACCGGGGAAGGGGAGTCACCGCTCGCGCGGCATGAAAAATTCCTCAATGCAACCTGCCCTGTATGCCACGGTCATGCAAAGCGGGAAACCGATACCATGGATACCTTCATGGAATCATCGTGGTACTTCGAAAAGTACACGTCACCCTCCGTGAAGGATGCGCCGTTCGACCGGCATGCGCTCGATTACTGGATGCCGGTGGACCAGTACATCGGCGGTATAGAACACGCAATCCTGCACCTGTTGTATGCGCGGTTTATCACCAAGGTACTGCGGGATCTCGGATACGTGCGCAACAATGAGCCGTTTAGCAACCTTCTGACCCAGGGCATGGTCATCAAGGACGGCGCCAAGATGAGCAAGTCCCTCGGAAACATCGTGGACCCGGAGAATATCATCAAGCAGTACGGGGCCGATACGGCACGGCTGTTTATCCTGTTTGCAGCTCCGCCTGAAAAAGACCTCGAATGGGCGGACAAAGGAGTTGAAGGCGCACGGAGGTTCCTCGACAGGCTTTGGAGGCTCGTTTATAAACACATAAACAGGTTACAGCAGCACGGTACACCTTCTGCAAACGAAGACACAGGTGCACTCGCCATCAGGAGGCTTACCCATAAAACGATAAAGCATGTCACGGATGATATAATAAAAGACCGGTTTCATTTCAACACCTGTGTCAGTGCATTGATGGAGATGCTGAACAGTCTTTATGAAGCGGATGATAAAGGTATCAAGGATGCGGACCTCAATGCCTTCAGGGAAGCTCTGAACACCCTGCTCATCCTGCTCAATCCGTTCGCACCCCATATAACCGAACAACTGAACAAAGAACTGGGAAATCCTTCCCTTCTTACGGCGCCGTGGCCTGCTTACAATCCCTCGTTCACGCACGACAACATCGTCTCCGTTGTCATCCAGGTAAACGGCAAGCTCAGGGGACAGATTAGTGTTCCCGAAAACAGCGATGAGCATACGGTATTCGGCATTGCATCGGCCGATGAGAAAATTAAATCATACATCAGCAACAAGCCGGTTAAAAGGCTGATTCTGGTCAAGGATAAGCTCCTGAACATCGTCGTATAGGTGCCGGTGAAACTGCCTGCACCCGCCCATCATCATTATTGACAAAAATAATGAAGTGGTGTTGTTTATATTTAATTAACCTTAAATAAGGAAAAAACCATGAGAAAATATTTTTTGTTCGTTGTTTTCGCTATTCTAACAGTTACGATAGGCTGTGAAAAAGGCAATCAGGGCGCATCCTCAGCCTCTGTCGCAGGTTACGTGCTGGAGCTTGGTACAAACACACCGGTAGCATCGGCACTGGTAACCACATACCCTCTCGGTATAACGGCAACAACAGGTGCCGATGGAAGTTTTGTCCTGGCATCATTACCCTTTGGCAGCTACAAATTAACCTCACAGGCAGCAGGTTATATCTCACAGACAACGGATTTTATAACCGTTACTCCTTCAGGTATCAGCAATATGAATTTGTATCTCAGCCAGTACCCGGCAACATCCATGGTAATAGCAAATGCAGGGAATAACCGGTACAGTGCAGGATATAATACTGCGGTGGCGCTTTCCGCACAGGCAAGCTCCTCGTACAACAGCGCACCCATAACCTATCAGTGGGTACAGGTCTCGGGACCTGCGGTAGGCCTCCTATCTCCTACAACAGCAGCGCCGTCATTCGTTACCTTACCCCTTGCTCAATTTGTGAGCATTCCGGATAACTTTGGTCTTCTGGGCATAACGCCTACGGAGACAGGCTCGTACACCTTCGCGCTCTACGCAACGGCAAACGGCTTTTCGGATTCTGCAACAGTCACGGTATCATCCGCACAGCCAAAGCCTGTCATAACCAATGAAGTTGGTTACCTGTTTTCCAATGAAACCGTGGAACGTGCGAATGTGCCGGTAGGTTCCGTCGTATACCTCAACGGTGGAAACAACGCGCCTGCAAAAAGCAATAATCCAATCACATCCTACGCATGGTCTTTCGTATCCACACCACCGTCGTCTGTTGCCGCATTCGACAACCCCTCATCGCAGACCCCCTCGTTTGTACCTGACATGACCGGCAACTATACTATCAACCTTGCAGCAGGCACAGCCGGAGGGACGGTCAATGAGACATTCACGGTAACGGCGAACAGTTATGTGGGTGCAAAGGACTGTGAGTTTTGCCATAATGGCAGCTTAATGACCGATGTTACAACAGGGTATCAGGCAAGCGGACATGCAAACGCTTTTAATGCTTTCAGTTCTGTTTCCCGCGTGGACGAAAGCTGCTTACAGTGCCATACAACCGGTTTTGACAAGACAACCAGTGCTGGAAACGGCGGGTTTGACGATATAGCGCACGACCTTGGCTGGATAATCACCATGCCGCTCACGTACCAGGGTTTACCTGTCACATTGCAGACCATGGCAAATGTCGGTTGCGAATCATGCCATGGTCCGGGCAGTTCGCACACCGGCGCGTATTCGTTCAATACAAACGTGTGCGCACAGTGCCATGACAATGCACCGTTCAACCCGGAATACACGCAATGGCTCAATTCACCCCATGTCAATTCAGTATCCCCCGGAGGACTTGATCTTTCACAGCCGTACTTTGCCTCATGCAGAAAATGTCATTGGTCTTTGAATATCGTTTATACCAATATGGAGGGCAAGGGACAGGTACCGTTTATAACATCCGATGAACAGCCGGTTAACTGCATTGCATGCCACGACCCGCACAACGGAACAAATCCGTACTCCTTAAGGGTCTATCAGAGTGTACCGGTCGCAGGAGGTGCATTCACCTTAACAGATGCAGGCTTGGGCGCTATCTGTATGAAATGTCATACAGACCAGACTCCGGATGCCGATGCAGCAGCCATAAGCGGGAGCGAGCTTTTCGAATCAACAGCAGAGGTCTTCGCACAGGGACAGGGCTTTACCGGAGCAGGCGCAGGTGCGTATGCAGCATCAATAACCGAAAGTTCTTATCACGCAGGTAAAGGGGATTTTCCGGATCTCTGCGTTACCTGCCACATGGCACAAACACCAGCACCGGGCCAGCCGGGGTATAATACGACAGGAGAGCATTCATTTATGATGACGGATGCTGCAGGTAACGACCATGTTGCGGTGTGCAATTCATGCCACACAGGGTCCATTGCCGTTTCAGGCTTCGATACGGTAGACCCGTTGTATCCGACTGCAAACTGGGATGGAGACACGACCGGTGCAACCGAGGGTGTTCAGGACCAGGTAAACGGCCTTTTAAGCGTACTCGCGTGCGCCATAACGACAAGTGCAAACCAGTCCTGTACCGTCAACACGTCGGACGTTAACGGCAACCCGGTATCATGGACAATCACCATACCGGCAACACGAATGACGACGACCTCGTACGTTTCATTAACCGGAACAACATTCGCAGTATGGCCTACGGCAACGACACAGGAACGGGATGCGGTCTATAACTGGTATCTTATCAACGGAGAGGGCAGCTACGGAATACACAACACGGCGTTCGATGTAATCCTGCTTCAGAGAGCATTCCGGGATCTTACCGGAGAAAACATACCCGGTGCAACGATTCGGCAGTAAGAAGAAATTCAAAACTCAAAATTAAAAATTCAAGATTGAATCTTGAGTACTTAATTTTTAATCTTGAATCTTGGGTTTCTTTTCAGGTAACTCCGCTTGAGCTATTTTTATCAGGCTGATGATCTTCTGATTCGTACTTTCCTCGGCGTAGGTCATAGCTGTTTTGCCGCCGCTGTCGGCCAATGACGGATCAGCCCCTTTCGACAGCAGCGACTCAACCGCGATTGCATCATTGCGCATCACGGCTTTTATCAATGCAGTCCTTCCGTTGCTGCCCCGGGCATTGATCCCCGTATTTTTTTTTGCGACGGCTTCCAGCCAGTCCATGCTGTCTTCGTCCGAGATGTCCATATCGTTTTCGTGAACGTCCTTATCCATAGGCCCTCCCGTGATCCCGGGCATCAAGAACTGCTGTCCTTTTCAAGCTGGCTGACAATGTTTTCGTATTTTTCATGCACGCCCTCACCGAGTTTTTTCTCGACCTCTGCGAACCGCTCCATAAGACCGTCATCCATATCGGAGAGCATTTGCTCTGCCATGGGGTACAGGATATTGTCCTCTTTATTTATGTGCTGGCTCAAAAGACCGACATATCCCTGTGCGTTTCTTACAAACTCTTTATCCGCATTTGCAACACCGTTCTCATAATCATCTATGGCTTTTGCCATACCCTTCACGTAATTTCTTCCCATTTCATGTTCGGCAAGCATAACCCCTACAGGCCCTCCGTTGGTTGGCATGCCGTGTGACTCCATCTCCGCAAATAAAACGCCTTCTTCCTTGTGGTGATGACATGTATCGGCAAACATCCGAATAAAGTCCACGCACGCACGCAACTGTGCGGGTTGGACCCTTTTGTTTTGCTCGAGTTTTATAGAATAGTTTGAGAGCACGTTTAACATCTTTTCTATAATCCTGTGCTCATGCATAAGCGTATCCGTTGATTTCATACAAACCTCCCTTTTTTCTTAATATAATCCCTCTGTTGTCTGAGTTGTATGATCTTCGTCATGTATCAGAATGTCCGGCGATTTCTTTTTTTCTCCCTCCCTCGACGCGGGCACACATCTGAAAGATGGGTCATACTAAGGGAGGGAGATAGATTCATTCAATATCAATATCTTTCACCCCCACTCTTTCCCACCCATCCCCCGTATGGGTACCCGCATCAAGGGGGAGAGGTAGTTTTGTGTATTGCCGGACAGCCTGTTACGTATGAGGAGTTATGGGATTACTTGACCATGTTGTCTTCGAATGCTGCCACGTCTTCGTAATACCGCCTGGCCATGTCAGGAGAAGCAGGGTTTGTGTATATCTCTGGTTTCGGGTTCTTGATAAGCTCGAAAAGTATGTCCGCTATTTCTTCCGGTGTCTGCGGCTTCATGCCACTGCCTGAAAAATGGGGCACCTGCGGCGTACCGTACAGTGCATTCTTCTGGAATTCAGAACTTACCACTCCGGGCATAACAAGAGATACTTTTATGCCGGGATGCGATCGCCTTAAATCGACCCTGAGGTTGGCTGTAAGCGTATTCACTGCGCTTTTTGCAGCATTATAAACCGACCTGAACGTGGCAAACGGCACCCTTCCGAGGAATGAGGAGATGTTGATTATATGCCCGCTGCCCTTCTCCATGAAATGCGGCACCACAGCCTGTATCCCGAAGAACACGGATTTAAAATTGACATTCATAATCTCATCAAGGTCCTGTTCCGTCAGATCTATCACGCGTTTCCCTATGCCTCTTCCCGCGTTGTTTACCCAGACATCGATCCTGCCGAACTTCTCCAGGGACTTCTTCTTCAGATGGTCCATATCCGATCTTTTGGTAACATCCGTCGGCACGATTAAGGTGCAGGTGCCCGATCCGGACGCTATTTTCTCGAGTTCTGCCAGGCGCCGTGCTGCAAGAACAACACACCATCCCTGTGCTCCCATCTTTTTGCACAGAGCAGCACCAATACCGCTGCTCGCCCCGGTTACCACAATCACCTTTTTATCCATAGTATCCTCTCATAATAAACTTTGTTCTTCTCGCAAAAGAGATTATAGTATTTATTGTTTAAAAAGAAAAGTATGCATGCCGGTTTCTTTGAAGCGGATTATTTTGCAATTTACCTGCAGGTACGATAAGATATGACGTATGAGCATAAAGATCGGCAAGCAAATACCCGGTTCATGCCCTGCTGTAGCCGCAGCAGTATCAGACAGCGATATACGTCTGTTACGGCAATCGGATGTAAAGGTCATCGACCTTATAGAACTGCGCGTCGACATGTTCTCAAGCCTGTCGGAGGACTATGTGAAAAGCGTTTTTCTTCAGGTAAAGAAGCGGTTTTCAAAGCCTGTGCTGTGCACCATACGTCTCTCTTCGGAGGGCGGCAAGAGCTTTATAGAAGATCGTAAAAGGTACACATTATTTGAAGCTGTTGCCCCCATGGCCGATATGATTGATATCGAAATCCAATCAAGACTGCTCGGGGACGTCATACGATTGGCACACAGCTTGAGAAAACCGGTCATTGCGTCATACCACGATCTTAAAAAAACCCCGAAAGGGGTATTTTTCTCAAAGATGCTGACGCAAGCGCACAAGGTGTCTGCCGACATTACAAAATTAGCATGCAAGGCCGATACTATGGATGATGTCGCACGCTTGTTGCGCTTTACCATGGATCACAAAAAAGATAATCTGATAACAATATCGCTGGGCAAGCCCGGAAGGATATCGAGAATTGTCAACCCCCTGTTCGGGTCGCTCATTACCTACGGCTATATCGGCAAACCAAAGGCAGACGGCCAGATGCACGTACAACAGCTTGCACAACAGCTCAAGCTGTACCTCCCAAAACCAGGAAAATATCAATAAAAAGCCCCCCGCTTTTGGCGGGGGGCATAAAATCCTGGCAGCTACCTACTCTCCCACACAGTCGCCCGTGTAGTACCATCAGCCTTGAAGAGCTTAACTTCCGTGTTCGGAATGGGAACGGGTGTTTCCTCTCCAGCATTGCCACCAGAAAAAATATAGCAATTGAATATATAAAAATCTAGTCAAGTCATTCGACCTATTAGTATCGGTTAGCTCAATGCCTTACAGCACTTACACACCCGACCTATCAACCTTGTAATCTCCAAGGGGTCTTATTCTCAGTCTTTCGACTGAGAGGGATACCTTATCTTGAGGTGGGTTTCCCGCTTAGATGCTTTCAGCGGTTATCCCGTCCGAACTTAGCTACCCAGCTATGCCACTGGCGTGACAACTGGATCACCAGAGGTTCGTCCATCCCGGTCCTCTCGTACTAGGGACAGATCCTCTCAAGTATCCTACGCCTACGACCGATAAGGACCGAACTGTCTCACGACGTTCTGAACCCAGCTCACGTACCGCTTTAATTGGCGAACAGCCAAACCCTTGGGACCTGCTTCAGCCCCAGGATGCGATGAGCCGACATCGAGGTGCCAAACCTCCCCGTCGATGTGAACTCTTGGGGGAGATCAGCCTGTTATCCCCGGCGTACCTTTTATCCGTTGAGCGATGGCCCTTCCATGCAGAACCACCGGATCACTAAAGCCTGCTTTCGCACCTGCTCGACTTGTCAGTCTCACAGTCAAGCTCCCTTATGCTTTTGCACTCCACGGCTGATTTCCAAACAGCCTGAGGGAACCTTTGCACGCCTCCGTTACTCTTTAGGAGGCGACCGCCCCAGTCAAACTACCCGCCAGACACTGTCCTTTCCCAGGATTACTGGGACAAGTTAGAACCTAGGTCCAACAAGGGTGGTATTTCATTGTTGGCTCCATCCCGGCTAGCGCCGGAACTTCAAAGCCTTCCACCTATGCTACACATGCTAAACCGAGACTCAATGTCAAGGTATAGTAAAGGTGCACGGGGTCTTTCTGTCTAGTCGTAGGTAGGCGGCATCTTCACCGCCACTACAATTTCGCTGAGCTACTGGCTGAGACACCGGAGCAGTCGTTACGCCATTCATGCAGGTCGGAACTTACCCGACAAGGTATTTCGCTACCTTAGGACCGTTATAGTTACGGCCGCCGTTTACTGGGGCTTCAGTTCAATGCTTTACCTATCTTGCGATAAATTGACATCTCGCTTTAACCTTCCAGCACTGGGCAGGCGTCAGACCACATATTTCCTCTTACGAGTTTGCGTAGTCCTGTGTTTTTGTTAAACAGTCGCTACTCCCATTTCACTGCGATCTCAAAATGCTTCAATCGTAAAGACCTACACAATTTGAGACACCCCTTATTCCGAAGTTACGGGGTTAAATTGCCGAGTTCCTTAGCCAGCTTTCACTCAAGCGCCTTAGAATTTTCATCCTGTCTACCTGTGTCGGTTTGCGGTACGGTCAGTTATAAGACTCACTACGAGGTTTTTTTAAGAAGCATAGGATCAGTTAGTTTGTTGCCGGTAAACCGGCATCCCCATCTCCCTCAAGGTTAACGCCCCGCTGGATTTTCCTGGCAGAGCCCTCTATGAATTTGGACCAGCACAACCGATCGCTGGATAACCTACCTTTCTCCGTCACCCCTTCGTTGATAACGCCTTACGACTGGTGCAGGAATATTAACCTGCTCTCCATCGCCTACGCCTTTCGGCCTCAGCTTAGGTACCGACTAACCCTGGGAGGATTAACCTTGCCCAGGAACCCTTAGACTTTCGGCGTGTCGATTTCTTATCGACATTATCGCTACTTGTGTCAGCATACTCACTTCTAAAACATCCACCGGTCCTCACGGTCCGGCTTCATCTATTTTAGAACGCTCCCCTACCATTCTGATTTGCATCAGAATCTACAGCTTCGGTAAGAAACTTGAGCCCCGGTATATTTTCGGTGCAAATGTGCTCGACCAGTGAGCTGTTACGCTATCTTTAAAGGATGGCTGCTTCTAAGCCCACCTCCTGGCTGTTTTAGCATATCTACTTCCTTTCACACTTAGTTTCTATTTAGGGACCTTAGCTGGTAGTCTGGGATGTTTCCCTCTCGACCATGGAGCTTATCCCCCACAGTCTGACTCCCAAAAAACACATCACGGCATTCGGAGTTTGATTGGATTTGGTAGGGCATACGCCCCCCTAGTCCATTCAGTGCTCTACCTCCATGATGCTATTTTGAGGCTATACCTCAATATATTTCGGGGAGAACCAGCTATCACCAAACTCGATTAGCTTTTCACTCCTACCCACAGTTCATCCGAGCTATTTTCAACTAACACCGGTTCGGGCCTCCATCTCGATTTCTCGAGATTTCACCCTGACCATGGGTAGATCGTCTGGCTTCGGGTCTATTCCCTGTAACTAACGCCATTTTAAGACTCGCTTTCGCTACGGCTCCTCCAGACATATCCGGATTAACCTTGCTACAGAGAAATAACTCGCTGACTCATTAAGCAAAAGGCACGCGGTCAGCCATTTTCCACCTTACGGCGGAACATAGGCCTTCCACTGATTGTAGGTATATAGTTTCAGATTCTATTTCACTCCCCTCATAGGGGTTCTTTTCACCTTTCCCTCACGGTACTTGTTCACTATCGGTCACCAATGAGTATTTAGCCTTGGAGGATGGTCCCCCCAGATTCACACAAGGTTTCTCGTGTCTCGTGTTACTCAGGATTATAAACATGAAGTTTCTCCTATTTAATATACAGGGCTATCACCTTCTATGGCTTCGCTTTCCAGCGAATTCTACTATAAGAAAAATTTTTGACTTCACGAGACAGATATGGCTGTCTCTTCTATAATCCTACAACTTCAACTGTATAACGCCCATACGCTATTACATACAGTCAATTTAGGCTATTTCCATTTCGCTCGCCACTACTCTGGAAATCTCGGTTGATTTCTTTTCCTGAAGTTACTGAGATGTTTCACTTCTCTTCGTTGGCCTTCATTACCTATGTATTCAGTAATGAATAATAGAGGTTTACTCTACTGGGTTTTCCCATTCGGACACCCCCGGATCAAAGTTTGCTAACAACTCCCCGGGGCTTTTCGCAGCTATCTACGTCCTTCATCGCCTATTGGTGCCAAGGCATTCACTATATACCCTTAAAAACTTGACTAGATATTTTATATATTCAATTTTCAAAGAACAACTTTCCTTATGGAGGTAACCGGGCTCGAACCGGTGACCTTCTGGTTGCAAACCAGACGCTCTCCCAAACTGAGCTATACCCCCGTATTAAAACCGTTCAAATAGTTTCAACCGTTCAATTTGCTTAAACCGGTAAAAACGCTCAATTCGCTCTCGCTTAAAGTCCTCAAACGCTTTAAACAATTTAATGGTGGGCCTAAGTGGAATTGAACCACTGACCTCACGCTTATCAGGCGTGCGCTCTTACCATCTGAGCTATAGGCCCGGTTCAGGGCCTAAAAAAGTATTCTAAAAAAAGTGGATAGATTATATTTCTTCTTTTTTCTTTTTATAACTCTTAGAAAGGAGGTGATCCAGCCGCAGGTTCTCCTACGGCTACCTTGTTACGACTTCACCCCAATCACCGCTCATACCGTGGGCACCTACCTCCTCTCCTTGCGGAGTGGTTAGAACAGTGACTTCGGGTATAAACAGCTTTCGTGGTGTGACGGGCGGTGTGTACAAGGCCCGGGAACGTATTCACCGCATCGTTCTGATATGCGATTACTAGCGATTCCACGTTCACGGAGTCGAATTGCAGACTCCGATCCCAACTGGGGCTGGTTTTTTGAGATTAGCTCCACCTCGCGGTTTGGCAACTCTTTGTACCAGTCATTGTAGCACGTGTGTTGCCCTGGACATAAAGGCCATGATGACTTGACGTCGTCCCCACCTTCCTCCCATTTAACACGGGCAGTTCCCTCAGAGTCCCCGGCATTATCCGTTGGTAACAGAGGGTAAGGGTTGCGCTCGTTGCGGGACTTAACCCAACATCTCACGACACGAGCTGACGACAGCCATGCAGCACCTGTGCTGGCTTTCTGATTTCTCAGAATCGTTGCCCTTTCAGGTTTCTACTACCAGTATGTCAAGCCCAGGTAAGGTTCCTCGCGTTGCGTCGAATTGAACCACATGCTCCACCGCTTGTGCGGGCCCCCGTCAATTCCTTTGAGTTTTAGCCTTGCGGCCGTACTCCCCAGGCGGGTCACTTAATGTGTTAACTGCGGCACCCCAGCAAAAGCCGGGACACCTAGTGACCATAGTTTACGGCGTGGACTACCAGGGTATCTAATCCTGTTTGCTCCCCACGCTTTCGCGCCTCAGCGTCAGTATTGTTCCAGGAGGCCGCCTTCGCCAAGGATGTTCTTCCCGATATCTACGAATTTCACCTCTACACCGGGAATTCCGCCTCCCTCTCCCATACTCTAGCTTAGCAGTATTCAGTGCACTTCCTTATTTAAGTTAAGGGATTTCACACTGAACTTACTAAACCGCCTACACGCCCTTTACGCCCAATACTTCCGGACAACGCTTGCATCCTACGTTTTACCGCGGCTGCTGGCACGTAGTTGGCCGATGCTTCCTCTTGCAGTACAGTCAATGTCATTCTCTGTTAAAGAACAACACCATCTTCCCGCTCGACAGAGCTTTACAACCCGAAGGCCTTCATCACTCACGTGGTATCGCTGGGTCAGGCTTGCGCCCATTGCCCAAAATTCCTCACTGCTGCCTCCCGTAGGAGTCTGGACCGTGTTTAAGTTCCAGTGTGGCTGGTCGTCCTTCCAGACCAGCTACCGGTCATAGCCTTGGTGAGCCATTACCTCGCCAACAAGCTGATCGGACACAGGCCCATCTTCAGATAAAAGCTTGTAAACAGAGGCCTCTTTGCTGACTAATATCTCAATTAATCAGATTATCCGGTATTAGTCCCGCTTTCGCGGGATTATCCCGGTTCCGAAGGTAGGTTACCCATGTGTTACTCACCCGCTCGCCGCTTTACTCCTCCGATTGCTCGAAGTTTCTCGCTCGACTTGCATGTGTTATGCGTACCACCAGCGTTAGTCCTGAGCCAGGATCAAACTCTTAACAAAATTCTGTCTCAAAGAAATATAACTATCCACTATTAAATTCTCAAAGAACTATTTCCCTCTTGGGGATTTATATTAAAGACACAGTAAAAAACGGATGTCAAGCATAATTTTAGTCGGAAGGTTTTTATCTTACCGTTGTCGGGAAAGACAGGCATTTCTTACAGGCGAAATTGCAGAGTAACATTGAAGGACTACACTGTAAACAGCGTAGATTCTTCGTCGGTATGGAATATGTTAATCGTATAGTTCGCGTTGACCCTCCCGCCATAGGCAGGAGGGATTGCGGCGAACACCCGTTCGTTTCCGCAGACCCTCAATCCGCAGATACTGTATCAAATCTTATGCTTCGTGTGAAGGTATTCCATAAGTGCGACGGCATTATTATGGCCTTCGTCTTTTGCAGCATAAAGCAGCGTTACAGTACCTTTCCGTGCGTGCTCAGCAATGACACCGAGGACTCCTTCTCGATCGGTCACGGCGTCCAGTTCTTTGAAATACCTGCGTCTGAACTCATCCCACTTTTCAGGGTCATGGCTGAACCATTTCCTCAAATCGTCCCCCGGTGCAATCTCTTTCAACCACAGGTCTACCTTCGCATCTTTTTTGCTCACACCTCTTGGCCACAGCCTGTCTACGAGTATCCTGAAACCGTCCACATCCGATGGTTTCTCATATATTCTTTTTATGCTTGCCATACCCACCTCACTCGGGAGGGACACATTCGATGCTTATACTCTGTAAAAGCATTCTTCCCTTCCATAATAATATAAATGCGGCTCAGCCCTGTCAAGACCGGCATTACCGACTTTTTTTTCTGTCGGACCGCAGAGCCGTGCCGGTCCAAAGTGCGCCCAGAAGGTCTGCGACTCCGAATAACATGAGTACCGGGCCGGAGAAACCCAGCAGTACAAAAGCGGCCAAAAAGAGAATAAACGTTGCCCGGGTATACACAGTCAGGATGATGAATCCGGTAAGTTCTTTCCGTGCAGCCTGCGTGTAGTAGAATGCAAGGACCAGGACCAGCACGCCGACAATACGGATCCAGACTTCGTTCGTTTGCGGCATACCGAATATGCCAAGCAAAACATTGGGGATTGTCACGACCACGATACCAAGGACTACGAGGTAAATACCAAATACGTAGAGAGATAAAGCACTCTTACTCATGTTCCTTCTCCTTTTTTATGAGGCGCTGCGATCCTCTTTTTTATTTAATTTACCGACAGGTGCTCGTGGATCTCTTTCGCTACGCTTACCGGGATACCGGTGCGCCGCGTAATATCCGCCGGCAGTGTGTTCCTGATCTCATCGATAGTGCTGAATATCGACAGCAGAAGCCGTTTCCTCTTTTCTGAAACGCCGGCAATACCGTCAAGCTCCGAGGCAAGCCCCGCCTTCGACCTTAATTTTCTGTGATACGTAATGGCAAACCTGTGTGCCTCATCCCGGATCCGTTTTAAAAGCATGAGCGGTTCGGAGCCGTGAGCAAGGTCAACAGGGTCTTTCCTGTTCGGCAGGTAAATCCTTTCCTCTTCCCTGTTTATCCTTCCCTGGCCGTTCGCCGGCCTCAATCCTCGGCCACTGTTGTAGGGATTGGACACGGAGCTGTCCCTGTGGATCTTTGCAATACCGATAACATCCGGCTGTTCGATGCCGAGCCCTTTAAGCACATCGAGTGCCTGGCTCAACTGCCCCTTGCCGCCGTCAACAATGATAAGCGACGGTATGTCTTCCTTATTCTTAAACCGCCTGCTCATGACCTCGCGCATCATTGCATAATCATCCGGCCTGCTGACCTCCCTGAGCCTGTAGTGCCTGTATTTTGCCTTTACCGGACTGCCGTTCTCGAACCTCACCATGGAGGATACGCTGTTTGTACCGAGGACATTGGAATTGTCGAAACACTCCATTGCTGAAGGTGTGTTCCTGAGATGCAGCAAGTCTTTGAGCTCTTCAAGGGCTGACAGGGCTGTTACGTGTTTTTGCAGGGATATGCGCAGGTATTCGGCTGCGTTCTTCCCGGAGAGTCCGAGCAATTCGAACCTTCTCCCTGCCTTCGGTACCTCGATATGGACGGCACTGCCTTTTAAATCCGACAGCCGGGATGCAAGGACATCCATATCGGCAAGCCTGAAGGGAAGGTAAATATGGTCAGGTATAAAATGACCGTTCTCATAATACTGGCTGACAGCGGAACCCAGGAGATCTTCCCTGTCAAGAACGGCATCGCTGAACAGATAGTTTAAAGAATTGAGCAATTGCCCGCTGCGGATAAAAAGGCCGTTGAGCGCGGCAGTTTGCTCCTGCAAAGCAAGGTTAAAAATATCTATATCTACGTTCCGTGAGCTCTCCACGTTCTGCTGTTCGACGGTCTTCTCTATATTTCGTATAAGGTCACGTGTCTGAGCTGCCTTTTCGTAGTGCTCCAGCCCGGACTCGGCTTTCATGTGCGTTTTCAATTCCCTGATGACAGCGCCCGTTTTTCCCTCGAGGAAGAGCTGCGCCTGTTTGACATGCTCTCTATACTCCTCCGCTGACAGGAGATCCGCGCACGGAGCAGAACACCGTTTGATCTGATACTTCATGCACGGCCGTACCCTGTTCCTCAGCTCGGCATCCGTGCATGTCCTGAGCTGGAACAGGTCCGTTATCAGCTTGACCGTTTCCCGTGCAGCAAACGCAGACGAATAAGGTCCGAAGATCAGGGACCCGTCCCGCACCGGCCTTCTTACGACCTGAATGCCGGGAAACTTATGGTCCATGGATATGCGGATGTTGACATAACTCTTGTCATCTTTTAAGCGTATGTTGTACCGGGGCTTGTGTTTTTTGATAAGATTATTCTCGAGCAGGAGTGCTTCCTTTTCCGTGTCCGTCAGCATGAATTCTATACGGCTTATCCTGGGTTTTAGAAAATTTATAAAAGGCCTGGTATCCGGAGACGCTGAAAAATAAGCCCGTACCCGGCTGTTCAGGTCAACGGCTTTGCCTATGTAGAGTACCGTGTCTTTCGTGTCCTTAAATATATAAACGCCGGGCTGTTTCGGTACAGCACCGAGTTTTTCATGGATATGTTCGTCAACCGCTATCATGCTTCTTATTATAATTTAAAAAAACAAATTGGCAATGACGAAAGCTGCAGGGAAAACATTGTGCTGTATCGATTTGCAAATCTTGTTAAAAATGCGTATATACCGTGTATCAAGGGGGATTCCGGATGGAAGGTATTACTGTTTTTTATCCGATGTACAATGAGGAATTATATATAAAGAGGGCTGTAGAAGCTGCAAAAGAGATATGCGAACTCATGCTGAGGGTCGGTGAAATACCTGATTACGAAATTCTGATCATCGACGATGCCTCGAAGGATGCAACAGGGAGGATTGCAGATGAACTTGCCGCAGAGGACAAAAGGATACGGGTAATACATCATCAAGCGAACAGGGGGCTCGGCGGCTCTTTAAAAACAGGCTTTTATAATGCACAGATGGACATGATCCTGTATTCCGACACGGATCTACCCTTTGATATGATGGAGATCAAGAAAGCCCACCGGCTTATGAGGTATTACGAGGCTGATATAGTATCTGCTTTCCGGTTTGACAGGACAGGAGAGGGGATCAGGAGGTTAATCTATTCGTACGTTTACAATACAGTGATAAAACTCTTGTTTCATCTCAGGATAAAGGACGTCAACTTTTCTTTCAAACTCGTCAGAAAAGAGGTTTTGGAATACGTAAACCTGAAATCCGAAGGCAGCTTTATAGACGCGGAGCTGCTGATCAAAGCGCAAAAATTCGGGTTTAAAATTATACAATTCGGGACAAATTATTTCCCGCGCAGCAGGGGGGTTTCTACTTTATCGAGTTCTGGCGTCATTCTGAAGATCCTGCAAGAGATGATTGCTCTCCGTAGAGAGATAAAAGCCATTCAGCCTGTTGTTACGAGACGATGACCAAATCCCTTATCGTAAACGCTGACGATTTCGGATTATGCAAAGAGATCACAACAGGCATAATCCAGGCATACCGGCAAGGCGTTGTCACGGCAACATCCGTTGTTGTGAACGGCGCATATTTCAAAGAATCTGTAAAATTATTGAAGGAGAGCGGTATGGATGCAGGCATCCACCTGACGTTCACCGGGGGTGAACGGCCTGTCTCCGGCAGTATTCCGGGGCTTGTTGATGACAATGGCTTCTTTTTGAAAAGCTATAGGCAGGTCATTCCCAGAATTCTCCTTCGACGTTTTGACGCTGTTGCACTCGAGAAGGAATTGTCGGAACAGATGAGCATGCTCAAAGACAACGGTATAGGGATCAGTCACATCGACAGTCATCAGCACCTCCATCTTCTCCCGGGTATCAGGAACTTGGTTATGAACCTCGCCCGGAAATTTCACATACGCTGGATACGGGTGCCGCGGGCACGGATGACCGGCGCAAAGGGCCTTGGAATAAATATACTTGCCAACAAGTTAAAAAAAGGTTTAAAAGAAAATAGTTTTGTTTTTACGGATGCTTTTGTTGGTTTTGACCATGGCGGACATATGGATGAAGCTGCACTGTCCAGACTGCTCAGAACATTGGCCGACGGCGTAACAGAGCTGATGGTGCATCCTGGATACGACGCATCCGCTTATTATGACTGGGGCTATGGTTGGGAGGGTGAGTTGAAGACGCTTACATCGGATAGTATAAAAAGATTGATTAAAAGCATGGGCATAACACTGACAAACTTTAAGGAGATAAAATGAAAGATAAAAAGTATACCTATCTGACCATTGCCATGATTGTTGGCTTTTTGGCGTTCAGAATCTTCTATATAGCGACAACACACTATATGCTCTCTCAGGATGAGGCGTACTTCTGGGACTGGTCAAGGCATCCTGCGTTAAGCTACTATGACATGGGCCCCATGATTGCATGGATCATCGCCTTTTTTACCCATATATTCCCCCTGTCCGCATTCTCTGTCCGGCTCGGGGCACCGGTATTTTCAGCCATGACTGCCGTTGTGATCTATATACTCACCGTTGAAGTCACGGAATCAAGAATGCTTGGATTTATAACTGTGCTGATGTTCCATATCCTTCCCATCGGCATGGCAGGCGGCATTATCATGACCTACTATTCTCCACAGGTGTTTTTCATGTCGTTAACTGCGCTGTTCTTATGGAAGCTCATAACTGACGGCAGGCCGTGGTGGTGGTACCTTATAGGCTTGAGTGCAGGACTTGGATTGCTTTCACACCACATGTTTATCTTCTTTACGGCAGAGGTCGGTTTGTTTGTACTCCTTTCTGCCAATAACAGAAAATGGCTGCGCCGCAAAGAACCGTACCTTGCCCTTCTGATAGAGTTGATCGTCGCCAGCCCTATCCTGATCTGGAATGCGATGCATAATTTCGTTATGTTCCGGCACGCAATCGGCATGATGTCGGAAACCAAAAACATCTCTTTCACCCTGTTTGAATATATCGGCGGACAGGCAGGCATAGAAGCAGGTTTTTTCTTCCTTGCCGTTGTGTATGGCCTCATCGTCAGTGGTTACCGGGGGATAAAATTCAAAGACGACAAATACCTTTTCCTGTTCTGTTTATCTGCACCGGTCATACTTTTCATAGCACTTCTCAGTATCGGCGGAAGGACGGAACCGAACTGGCCAGTATCCGGTTACATAACGGGTTCCATTGCAGCTGTATATGTGCTCTATGAAAAGTACAAAAACGGCAAGCACGGTATTCGCTTGCTTATTAAAGCAGGCCTTGGGTTTACCGTATTTCTCTGCGTACTTACATCGGTACTTGCATATTATCCTGCTGTCATGCACGCTGCGGGTATCTATATACCTCCTCGAAGGGACCCGACAAACAGGATGTATGGATGGGACGAACTCGGCAAGCAGGTTTCCAGCGTGCTTTCTCAACTGCCGCAAGGCAGCTTTGTGGCAACCCACGAGTACGGACTCAATGCAGAGCTTGCGTTCTATGTAAAAGGACATCCTCAGGTATATGAAATCCCGGTACTGCGGCGTTTCAGCCAGTACGATTTCTGGAACAACTTCAGGGCTGTCAAGGACAAGGACGCCGTTTATGTGGGATACGGACCCATGGAAAAACAGGTGTACGCACTGTTTCAGCATGTCGGACCTGCAGAGGAACTGACCATCAGGACCAAACATACCCATGCGGATCGTTTTACGTTTTATATCTATAAGTGTTACGGGTACAAGGGAACGGCAAAAGAACTGGCAACGTTTTAAGCCGGACAGGGTAAGACAAACGTTCGTTTATCCATGGCAGTAAAGATCATGACAATCGCCGCAAACTCAAGACCTATGTTGCTTTTGGGGAACAGGGATATGAGGAACAGAACTATGGCAGGCATGAGGCTCAGTACCGGTATACTCTGGAGGATATCGAGCAGCGGTATCAGAACGATCTCGCCGAACCTCGTCCGTGCGGCAAGATAACCATAGCCAAGTGCAAACATGAGTGACAATGCGTAAGCCGCAAGCATGTGAATGAGGGAATACAGCGAATACGCTATGAGGGAAACCGGGGAAAGAGAGATTGAGGAAAGGGGTTTAAGGCGATGTCTTTCATTGCCCATAACGGACTTTTTTGGTACATAACTCGTGTGAAAATAATAATGGCTTTCTTCATAGCACTGCTACTTGCGGGCTGTGCAACGGTACCTTTCAATAAATACGGAGAAACAATCACCGGTACAGCCTCATGGTACGGGGGTATATTTATAGGCAGGAAAACGGCCAACGGCGAGATCTTTACATCCCAGAGCCTGACGGCCGCGAACAAAACCCTGCCGTTTAACACCCGTGTGCTGGTGACGAATCTCAACAACAAGAAGAGTGTCATCGTGAGGATCAACGACCGGGGGCCCTACGTAGGTGACCGGATAATCGATCTCTCCTATGCTGCAGCCAAGGCAATCGATATGATAGGTACGGGAACAGCTCCCGTGCGACTTGAAATAGTTAAGCCCGGTGAAGGTGTGGGTGTACGGGAAAGCACCTTCAGTCCGGGTATGTACTACCTGCAGCTCGGTTTCTTCTCCGTGAAAGAGAATGCCGACCATCTCAGACAACAACTGTCGGGAATGTTTAAGAATACCATAGTAGATACGGATGTCATTGGCAGCAAAACATACTACAGGGTTTTTGTGGGGCCATTCGGGGATGAGATCGCCACATACATAGAAGCTGACAAGCTGAAGAATATGGGGTATGTGGTAATAGTGAATAAAAAGTAAGTGAAGAGAGTGAGGGACCAAAATGAGATATCGGAGCAGAATCCTATGGTTAACCTGCCTGTTCTTTCTGACAGGGTGCAATTATAGTTGTGCGGAACAGCTGCATACTGACCAGGCACAGCAGCCTGCCGGGTCCGCGCACCTGAGAAAATTGTCTCCGGACCTTTCTATGGCTTATAAAAAAGATGATCCCGACAGGATGATCAGCGTACTGGTGAAAACAACGTCCCCGCTTACCCCGGAACAGCGCAAGGAATTGAGCAGGCAGAACATAACGATAGGCACTGTTGCGGGCAATATATGTACGGCAAATATGCGGTTAAAAGAAGTGCCGGTGCTCGCCGAAAAACCCTATGTCCAATCTCTGGAGCTTTCGAAGAAATTAAAATTGCTCGACAAAACAAAATAGGGTCAGGCTGCTGCAAGAGGCAGGGTAACCACAAAACTTGAACCAATACCGAATTCGCTTGTTGCCTGCAACTGGCCGGAATGTGCCTGAATAAGCCTTTTTGCCGTAAGCACCTCGATATAGAGTTTTTCTTCATCCTTCATGTGGGAAAACGTATGTTTGTCCGTTACATTTTCGAAGATCGATTCTGCCGTTCCCATGCCGGTGTTCGCGATTACCAGCATAATATAAGGTTTGTTATCTATCACTTCGTTCCTGACCTCTATGTAGAGAACGTCCCTTTCATGTTCTTCTTTTATAGCAAGGCTGAGCAGATTTATCAACCCCTTGGTAAATTTTTCACGATCAAGTTTGATGATGGAATTGCTGACTTTGTACGAGGTATAGAGCATGATTTCCTGTTTCTGCGCAAAAGGCTCGATACTTTTCACACAAGATTTTATGACGCGCAGAATGTCGACATCGTCAAACTCAAGATTGAGTACGCCGGATGTCAACTGATTTATATCAAGGAGCGTTTCCAGGGCGTTCATCAGCATTCTGCTGGAGTCTTTTGCCCGCTGGACATAAACATCTTCGGCTTTGAGTATTTGCTTGTTGTTGAACAGATCGTACAAGGTATATATGGGATCTTTTAGTTCATTTATCATCATAGAGGTAAGCTCCGACCGCTGTATCAGGAGGTGCTCTTCGACTGTTGTATCGAGCATATTTAAAATAAAACCGGTGTATTTTTCTTCTACCATTATCGGCGACACCCCGAGTTTCATAAACTTGTTTTTTTCTTCTATATGTATTCTGATGGGTGTGTTCGTTAGTTTGACCTTTTCTATGGACTCGGATATTTTCTCCCAGTTTTCCTTGGAGAATATGGAGGAAATCGACGTGCCGGCTAGTTCGTCTATTTTTTTAGAAAGAAACCGCAGGGCAGAAGGATTGGCATAAACGATGTCGTACGATGAGTCGGCAATCAAAATTCCGCTGTCGACAAACGCGAGCAGAGTTTTCATCTTTTTGAATAATTCCGTGCCAACCATTTAAAATCCTACAACACCGAGTTTTGTTAACCGGTAAAATCTTTTCATGGCTTCAAAACGGTCTATCGTGCTGATTGTCTGAAAAATTTCTTCGATGGTGGAATAACCATCTATCATGGAGACGATATATCCGTCTGTTTTATCGAGGTTGTATTTTATGATGTCCTGTTCCTTGATATTCAATTTCGGTATTTTTTTGAAATTGTAGAGTTCGCCGTAATAGAGCTTGATTAGCTGTGCTTTTACAATAGCGAGATACGCTATGAGTTGTTTGTTTGAAGGATAATTTTTTTCGGACAGTCTCTCGAGGAATTCGTACGCCAGTTCATACCTGCGTGATTTCAGAAGTTCCCGTATATAGTTGATGTTGATAAATTCGGTGTCCTGGGAATTTGTCTTTGGGACTTCTATAAGCTGGGCCACGGCCATCGGAGATTCCAAACTGTAGCCCGCGGATTCGATATAATCAATGGCCTGCTGGTTTGCGGGATCCTGTTCCAGTACTTTTCTCCATATGGTAACCGCATCTTCGATCTTGCCATAGCCATACAGCGACAGTCCGTCCTGCAATAATTTTTCTATCTCTTCCTGGCTCATTGTTCCTTCAATTCCAATTCCAGAGCAGTCATCTTCTTTTTCATAGCCGTTATCTCGTCCGCATTTAACCCGCTCGCTGCTTCGAGGGTAACGGTTTGTTCCGTTCCCCGGTCAGCGTCTTTCGCGGTTACCTTGAGGATACCCTCGCTGTTCATATCGAAGCTGACCTCGATATTCGGTTCGCCCTTTTTGGCACGCCGTATATCGCTCAGAACGAACTCTCCGAGCAGTTCATTGTCGTCTGCCATCTCTGCATTACCCTGATAAACGGCGATTCTGACGGCATCCTGATTGTCATAGGTTGTCGTGAACTTCCGGGTTTTTGTGACCGGTACGGATGTATTCCTTGGTATAATCTCAGCAAACATACCGCCTTTCGTTTGGATGCCGAGGGACAGGGCGGTAATATCAATAAGGATGTTTGAGGGCAGCGGAGACACTATATTGTAAGCGTGTATTGCCGCTCCTTCAGCAACGACTTCGTCGGGGTTTATGCTCCTGTTTGGTTGTTTTTCGAAGAATTCATTTACTTTTTTTATAACGAGCGGTGCCCTTGTTTGTCCGCCCACCAGGATCACTTCATCGATTTCGGTCTTCTTCAGTCCTGCACTGCCGAGGGTGTCCTTGCAAATCTGTATGGTATTTTCCACCAGATCGGACATGAGTTCTTCAAGTTTGCTCCGCATGATTACGGTATTATAATGGACCGAGCCCTGCGAAGTTTCGGTAAGGAACGGGAGGGATATCGTTGCTTCTGTCTGTGAAGAAAGCTCTATCTTTGCCCTTTCTGCCGCTTCCTTCAGTCTCTGCATTGCCATGACGTCCTGCATGAGATCCGCACCGTGCGTTTTTTTGAAATCTTCGAGAATATAATTGATGATCCTGTTATCGATGTCCTCGCCGCCGAGATACGTGTTGCCTGCAGTAGATAATACCTCGTATACGCCTTCACCGAATTCGAGTATGGAAATATCAAACGTACCGCCGCCGAAATCATAGACCGCTATAAGCTCTCTTTTCTTTGATCTCTTCTGGGCGTAGGCCAGGGCAGAAGCGGTCGGCTCGTTTATGATACGCAGGACCTTTAATCCGGCAATCTCTGCAGCATCTATGGTAGCCTGCCTCTGGTTCTCGTTGAAATAAGCCGGTACTGTAATACAAGCACCTTCTATCTCGTCTTCAAGAAATCCCTGTGCCACATTTTTTGCCTCCAGCAGTATATAGGCGCAGATCTCGGGAATACTCATGGATTTTCCGCCGCACATAACCCGTGCATCTTCATGCGGACCTTGTACGATTCCATAAGGTACTTTTTCTTTCGTAACCTGTACCTCCCTGGTATCATAACGCCTGCCGATAAGTCTCTTTGCGGCAAAGATTGTATTTTTGGGGTTCGTTATGGATTGACGTTTAGCCCTGACTCCAACCAGGGTCTTTTCGTCGTTGGTAACGGCAAAATAGCTCGGTATAAGCCTGTTGCCTGTTGAGGACGGAATAACGAACGGTTTTCCGTTTAACATGGCAGCAACACAGGTGTTTGTGGTACCGAGATCAATACCTATTGTTTTACCCATAATTATCTCATCAGACCTTTCAGTTTCTTTATTTCAGCCTTAATATCGTCTGTTTTAACACCGAGAGCAAACGTTTGCTCATACTCAAACAGGGCACTCTTAAGGAGCCCTGCTTTTTTATATATCCTGGCAAACAACAGGTGATAATCCGGATTTTTTGGATCCAGTTCTATGGCCTGTTGACAATAGTTTTTAGCCTCTTTCACGGACTGGTTAAAGTCGTACAGGATCGAGGCGAGTTTAAAGAATACATGTTTTTTGTCCCCGGTAAGTTCCAGCGCCATTTTCAAATAGCCAATGGCATCTTCGGGCTTATTCAGTTCTCTGCTTATATCCGCCTTTTTCAGGAGGTCCTCATACCTGTCCGCCTTCATATGTTGTTCGGCTTCCTGCATCTTATGGATGTACTCCTGGTCATACGGATTATATGAATTAGCCAGTTTCAGATTAATATACGCATTGGCATAGTCGTTCTTCATGAATGCTTCCATACCGAGCTTATAGTAAGCAGTTGCTTTCTTCACGCGGTCTTTTATTTGATCCGCTATGAGATGCTGTACCGGCTCTTTTGCCATAGCAGGCCGCGGGGCAGCGGTGTCTTCCTTCAAGAGAGCAGCGGTTGGCCCGGGTTTCTTCCCGGATCTGGATTCCGGTGTTTTTTCAGGAGGTTTATTTTTTACGGTTTCGTAAGCTTGCTGCACCTTTTTATATATGTCCACCAAAAAATGCTTGTCCCCGGCAGGTACTGACCGTGCATAAAAGCTGTCCGGATGGAATGTTTTTGTCTTTTCGAAGTATGCTTCTTTTATCTGCTCCAGAGTTGCACTCTCCGGAACGCCGAGAATGGAATAGGGGTCTGCGTTCTCGTACGTAGCATAGAGGTCTTTTATCGATTGTTCCATTTGCTTTTGCTCAGGGGATTGTCCCAGAGAATCTTTTTCGAGTTTTTCTGTGGATTGGCTTTGTTGAAACTCAACCACCTTTTGGCTGCTCAGTTTTTCAAGGATCTTATTGACCGAGGTTAACCCAAAGCCTGTCACTCTTGCAATTTCTTTTACCGGAGTTCTCCCATCAACAAGTGACAATACGAACTTTTCCTGCTCTGTTAACCCTGATACGCTACTTACCTGTTTAAGAAGTTTTGGCATAAGCTCCATACTTCTTGTTTGTAATAATATTAATTATTTTGTCAAGCACTAAGCCTCTCAATGCTTACCTCCTTGCACATACCTGGTCAAAAACGTGCCTTTTGACCATAGAGAGCTTATAGCATAGATTGACTTACAGATTACTTACAGATCGGTGTTTATTTTATTTTGTTCTTATGGTTGACAATTAATCTCTAATTATATATAAGTAAATCAATTATGATCAGACATAAATTATTTTATAGGTTTTTTGCTGTAATAATGACATTTGTGTTTGTTTCATCCACATGGGCCGCAGACGTTGCCATTATTAAAACACGCAATCTTGCTCCCTACAACGAAGCAATAACCGGGTTTACAATTAATTGCAGCGCTGTACGTACAAAAGAGTACGATATGGAAGAAAACCAGTCCCGCGGAGCAGAGATCGCAGGACAGATAAATCAAAGCAAGCCATCTGTTGTGCTTGCGGTCGGCGCACCTGCTGCTCAGATAGCAAAGCTCTATATAGACAAATCGATTCCTATTGTGTTTGTCATGGTGCAGAGCCCTGAAAAAATAGGCCTTCAGGATATCAACAACATAACAGGTATTTCACTGAACATTCCCGTAGAAACGCAACTCCGCGCATTAAAGGCCCTTGTTCCTGCAGTCAGTAAGGTCGGAGTGATATACAATCCGAGAAATACAGCCAATGAGATCACCCAGGCCATGAGAATCTCCAACCAGCTTGGATTCAGGCTTATAGCGGCAAAGGTGGATACGCCCAATGACGTAACAAGGGCACTCCGGGCATTTGCCGAAGGTATAGATGCGTACTGGATGCTACCTGATATAACAGTCATGCAGGCGTTTACAACGATACTTAATTATACAAACGAGCGGAAGATACCGTTCCTTGCTTCATCGAAGATTATGGTGGACAGAGGTGCGCTTGTTTCCCTTGCCCCGAACTACGCTAATATAGGGAGCCAGGGATGCGGTATCGTCAATCAGATAATCGGCGGCGCAAAACCATCTCAAATTCCTATTTCTCCTCCGAAGGGACTGGAACTTACCGTTAATCTTACAGCGGCTAAAACGCTGGGCTTACAGAGTATTGCAACAAATGCAATGACCTTTGCAGCATCAGAAGGCTATAAAATCAGTATATCCCAATAAAGCGCAGCCCGGTACAGTGGAGAATATAATCAAATTTGGAACATCTGGTTTTCGGGGTATTATTGCGGACTCTTTTACGTTCAAAACACTTGGTGCAACCGTACGTGCAATAGCGGATTACGTAAAAGCCCATTCCGTCAATGCCCCGCCCAAACTTATCGTTGGTTATGACCCCAGATTTATGGGAGAGGCCTTTGCAAAGGATGCTGCGGAAAAGCTCAATATGTCCGGGGTCGATGTACTGTTAACAAGCAGGGATACACCGACGCCCGTGCTATCATTTTATGTCATACGGCATAAACTCGACGGTGCCATCAATATCACCGCAAGCCATAACCCGCCGGTCTACACGGGAATAAAGTTTACTCCATCATGGGGGGGCCCGGCCATGCCCGAGGAGACGAAACAGATTGAATCCATGGCAAACCAGTACCTTGCGGAGAACATCCTGTTCGGACAGACGGAAAAACATACCGGGCGGACAGAGTTCGTAGATCCGATGTCAGAGTATATCGATCGCCTCAATGATTTTATAGATTTCAAGGAGATTGCCCGGGCTAATTTAAAGGTGGCAATAGATCCTCTGCATGGCGCAGGCAGAGGCTACCTTAAAAAGATATGCGACATACACGGTATAAAAAATGTATTCCTGCATGAGACCCGGGACCCCTACTTTGGCGGTGCTGCCCCGGACCCCAATGAAACGAACCTGTTTGAGTTGAAAAAGCTTATGGCCGAAGATGAGACCATTGCCCTTGGCATGGCAACCGACGGCGATGCGGACAGATTTGGTATTTTAGACAGGCATGGCAGGTTTATACTGCCTGATTACGTGCTTGCTATTTTGTCGGAATATATACTTTCGACGCGTGATTTTGACGGGGGGCTCGGAAGGTCCATAGCGACAACGCATCTTATTGACCGGATAGCGCGCCAGCACCAGCGGGAGGTTTACGAAACGCCGGTTGGGTTTAAGTACATCGGTAAACTGCTCACCGAGGAAAAGATCGTGTTCGGCGGGGAAGAAAGCGGCGGACTCTCCATTATCGGTCACGTGCCCGAGAAGGACGGGATCCTCGCCGGCCTGCTTATGCTTGAGGCGGTTGCAAGAACAAACAAAACGGTCAGCTTTCTCCTCGAAGATATTTACAAGATGGTCGGGACATTGTACGCGGACAGAAAAGATATAGAACTAGATACCAACGGCCACGCCCGTGCAAAGGCATTGATGTCGAATCCATCACCATTGATTGATAAACTCAAGCCCCTGCAGATCGACAGGACGGATGGGCTGAAATTCATACTGGAGGGTGGATCGTGGCTCCTCTTAAGGCTGTCCGGAACCGAGCCGGTTATGAGGATTTATGCAGAGGGAAGGCAGCAGGCGGAAACCGAACGCTCTATAAACAGTATACAAGAGATATTGAACTATGCTTAAAATAAAGTGTGTCCCGGTTGGGACGCTCTGGACGAACAGCTACATAGTGTGGGATACCGGCAGCAGTGAGGGTTTCATGGTTGATCCCGGTGATGAGGGAAAGAGATTGGTGCACGAGGTTAGAAAAAACGGTGTAACTATAAAAAAGATCGTACTTACCCACGGGCATTTTGATCATCTCAAAGATGCAGCCTTTGTAAGTGCCGAGCTCAAAGCCCCGGTGCTTGCGAATAAAGAGGATCTGCCGCTTATCCAGCATGCTTCGGAGCAGGCGGTATTTTTCGGGTTTCCGCCCATAACGCCTCCGGACATACAGGCGTTCCTCGGACAGAACAGCAGTCTCAGCGCCGGCCCCTATACATTCGTAGTGCTCGCTACACCGGGGCATTCTCCGGGCAGCATAACGCTGTACAACAGCGCAGAAGGCGCAGCCATCGTCGGCGACCTTCTGTTCCTGGAATCCATCGGCAGGACGGACATAGCCGGCGGTGACTATGCGACATTGTTAACGAGCATTCAGAAATTTATACTGACCCTGCCCGATGCTACGAAGATATTATCCGGACACGGGGAAGAAACGACCGTAGGGCACGAAAGACTGTACAATCCATTCTTAACAGGTGTTTATAGAGATGAAGCTTGAAAACAAAAACATATTACTCGGTGTAACAGGAGGCATAGCAGCATACAAGTCTCTGGAGCTTGTACGGCTGCTGACAAAACAAAATGCCGTTGTGAACGTGGTTATGACCGAACATGCGGAAAAGTTTATCGGAAGGATGTCTTTTCAGGCATTGTCGGGAAATCCCGTGCTTGCGGATACGTTCGATCTCGCCTCCGGTGTAGAGATCAAGCATATCTCATTGCCCGATGATGCTTCTTTGGCTGTTGTTGCTCCGGCAACCGCGAATTTTATCGGTAAGGTCGCTCACGGCATCGCAGACGATCTTCTGACAACGATGATGCTCGCCATGACAAAACCTGTTCTTATCGCTCCGTCCATGAATGTCCACATGTACGAGAACCGCATTGTCCGGGACAATATCGCAAAGCTCAAACAATACGGGTATCATTTTATAGAGCCGAACGAGGGCTGGCTTGCGTGCGGGTACGAGGGGAAGGGGAGGCTCGCCGAGCCGGACCAGATCGTCGAAGAGATAGAATTGCTGCTGACGAAGAAGGATTATCAAGGCAGACATATTCTCGTATCTGCCGGACCGACGCGGGAATACCTCGACCCAATCCGGTTCATATCCAATCCGTCCTCGGGCAAAATGGGATACGCCATTGCCAAGGCTGCACGGATGAGAGGGGCCGAGGTAACGCTTGTTTCAGGGAAGGTAAACTTAAGACCGCCGTACGGCGTTCATTTTATAGAGGTCGAATCTGCTCAACAGATGTTCGAGAAGATAAACAGCTTCTTTAAGAAGACGGACTGCATTATCATGTCGAGTGCTGTTTCCGATTTTACCCCCTCAAAAACGAGCCCGCAAAAGATAAAAAAGACATCGGAGCATCTTGACATCAGTCTTGACAGGACGAAAGACATCCTTTCTGCTGTGGCAAAAAACAAAGAGGACAGAATAATCGTGGGGTTTGCCGCCGAAACTGAGAATGTGGAGCAGTACGCGCGGGAAAAGCTCAGACAAAAGAACATGGACATGATCGTTGCCAACAATGTTACCGAGAAGAACAGCGGGTTTGACGCTGATACGAACAAAGTGCTGATTATCAATAGGGACGGAACAGCAGAAGACTTCCCCCTAATGCGCAAATCCGATCTTGCGGATGTTATTCTGGACAGGATCTCTTCATTATTTGCTCAGTAGTATCAACATACGGATTAACCCGAAAAAAACAATAAGAAGGGGGCATGAGTTTCATGCCCCCTTTGATATTCGTTTAACAGCTTCCGGAGATGGTACAGCCTTATTGCGGCTTTTCAAGCTCCTTGATCTGGGCCGGTGTGTAGCCGAGCGCCTTGAAATCCATGACGCTGTGTGAAGAGTGGCACTTGTTACAGGAAAGGCCGATCTTCTTTATCGCATGATTCACCGATACGTAGGATGTACCCGGGACCTGCATTGCCATCCATTCCCCGCTCCAGGTAAAGCCCATTGCTTCGAACGGCTTCATACCCGCGTCCAATGCTGCCTTGACATCACCCGTCTTGTTGTAAACCTCTCTGTTGGGTGCAAGCAATGCCGGGAAGTTCGCCATCTGGGGATTGTCTTTGAGGAAGCCCATGCCAGGCTCCTGCCACATTTTAAGCTTTTTGTCGAACAGCATCACCTGGGTCAATCCACGTACCGGGTAAATCTTTGCACCGGGTGATTTTATATTCGATATTTGGAATGCCATCCAGCTCTGAACATCCTCGTGAGTCTTTGTATTCGCAACCCTCCAGATGTAAGAGGGATGCCCCATGGTTATTTGTACCTCCGGCACATAAATCCCTTTTATCGAAGGTATCTTATCATATTTCGAAAGCTCGCTGTATTTGCCGTGGATAGTATCTAACACGGGTTTTCCCCAATTTTCGTATGATATACCGGAAACAACGGGTATATGACATGTCTGGCATGCTATTTTTGCAATATGTTCATTCAGAACCTTTCCAACCTTGCCCCGGTGCGGCGAATCTCCATGACAGTTCGAGCAGGTGACCTTTACATTCGGCAGATCGTTTGCAGCCATGTCGGATTCATACTGTCCCTTCGGCATCTTGTGATGCTCCGTCACATGACAGGTGATACAGTCAAGTCCGGCTTTTGCATGCACGTCGGTTTGGGGTGTGTAGGGCGTGCCTCTCTTGTAATCATAGGAAAATGCATGCTCGTGGCATCTCAGGCAGGCTTCGTTGGTAGGAATCTTTGTTATACTCAGTGCCGCTTTCAGGGATTTGTCTTCCCCCCAGTGCGTTCCGGTTGCATCGGTAACAAGGGTTGCCCTGTCCTTCCAGTTATAGTCCTTTGCATGGCATACAAGGCAATCCACGGTGTTTGCCTGTGCCTCTGTCGCCGGTGCACCCGGAGGCAGCGGGGGCATCGGCAGGCTCCCGATATGACATACGCCGCATCCTGCGGCCTGTACTGTAGCATGACCGTTTGTAGAGGCAGTCCAGTTGGAAATCGTCAGAGAACCCGCGAGCGCGCATTCCCTGTTCACCATGCCCCACCATGAACCGTCGGGCAACCCCTGCACGTTCCTGACAGGTGTTGCCATGTGCCAGTGTACGGTCTGTGTTATCTCGCTCAACGCATCCGGGTGGCACATAACGCACGTCTGCACACCCTGATATCCGTTTTCTTTTATAGTCTCCGCGCCGGGATGTACCCAGCCCTTCAACATGCCATTATAGCTTGCCGCAGAGGCGATGCCCACCATAAGCAGAAACGCCGTTGCAGTCAGTCCTAACCTTTTAATCATACTTACCTCCTATATTTTTAAATATAACTTACATAGTTAAAGCACTGCAGACTTGTCAATAAAATAGCACTTTGATGTTTTTTTCTTTTGCACTTGCATTATTCATTATAGCGTATTATGGATAATTGTATACCTATAAAATATAAAAAAGGAGCGGAAAATGGAAATCGAGAAGGTTAACGAGCTGGAGCATAAAATCAGTGATCTTATAGATAAGTATACGGCATTGAAGGAAGAAAACGGTTCTTTAAAAACAAAAGTAGAGGACATGGAAAGAGAAAAGGAGGAGCTTTTGAAATTTAAACAAGAAGCTATAACAAAGGTGGACAAGATACTGAACACCCTCAACGAGGTAAGCCTTTAAGGCAGGGGTTGTTGAAGAAACCTTACACGATAAACATACTTGGAATAGAACTCATCGTGATGAGTGAGGATGAACCGGAATACGTCGGCAGGGTAGCGGCTTACGTAGAAGAAAAACTGAAGTCCGCTATGAATGACGCCAATATTTCGGATACGGCCATTCTCTCCGTTCTTGTGGCGATGAATATCGCCGATGAATTGTTCAAGACGGAAAACAAGTATAAAGAAAGAATTCTCTATCTCGAAACCAAGATAGAAGAATTAATAAAGATGATAGAAACAAAAGTAACGATATGATAATGTCCCTGCTCTCGCGCGTGATGGATCTAAATTTTTTTAGACCCTTAACTATTCAGAATGGAGACTGTCCCTTATTGTGGATGGCAAGCCTCTCTCGTAAGAGGAAGCATGAAGCAATAAAATGGTTTCCCCCTGGCAAACCAGGTCTGAAAAAGGATTCACACGGCTTGCTGGCGGGGACTTTTGTTCTTTTGTAAGGTCTTCAACGCACGTGCAGTAAAAACATACAATGGGAAATAAGGCAGCTATACGAAGCAACATGCTTGAATGCAGGAGAGCTCTGTCACCGCTCAGCTATAAGCGGTTGAGCAATAAGATTCAGCTCTTGTTTGTGCGATCTCCACTCTATAAAAAAACTCACGCACTTATGCTTTACTGGCCTGTTCACAATGAACCGGACACGGGAAGGATCATTGCGGATGCGTGGAGAGATCGCAAGGTCGTGTTGTTGCCATACATCAAGGGTGACCGTGTTTTCCCGGCCGTCTATAAAAAAGATATGCCGCTGAAACACGGCAAATATAATATAAAAGAACCCGTCCATGCGGAGGAGTATCCCGTTCAGGACATTGATGTCGTTGTTGTTCCCGGTATCGCATTCGATCCCGGCGGCAACAGGATAGGATACGGAAAAGGGTATTACGATAAATTTCTAAACAGTTTGAGTAAACAGACGGTAAAGGCCGGTTTTTCTTTCAACAGGTGTATCATCGATACAATACACGCAGACAAATGGGATATCCCGGTTGATATGGTTTTTACGGAAACTGGTATTCAGATAAAGGAGCAAAGAGTATGATGAACACGTTCTCGGCTGTCGGTATCGGCATTGCAGGTGTAGCTGCAGGATACCTGATGGCTACCTATTTAAATAGAATTATCAGCAGGGCAAAGATCAAACAATCGGAGCAGAAAGTGCAGGAGATGCTCGATTCGGCAAAACTACAGGCCGAATCCATAAAAAAAGAAGCAGCGCTGTATGCACGGAACAATCTCCTCGAGTTAAGGGCAGACTTTGAAAAAGAGACAAAAGACAGAAGACAGGAACTCGTCTCACTCGAAAAGAGGCTGCTGCAGAAAGAAGAATACCTCGAAAAAAAAGAGGACATCATAAACAAAAAGGAGTCCGACACGGTCAGGAGGGAAAGGAATATCAGCATCACGGAGCGGAACCTTTCAACGAAAGAAGAGGAGTATAAAAAGAAGTTCAACGAGATAAGCCTCGAGCTTCAAAGGGTTTCCGGACTGACAACGGACCAGGCAAAACAAATGCTGATGGACAGCGTGCAGGAACAGGCAAAACACGATATCGGTAAGATGTTAAAACAGCTTGAGGAAGAGGCGCAGCAGACCGCCGAGATCAAGGCCAAGGAAATAATATCCGTAGCCGTGCAGAGGTACTCCGGCGAATATGCACAGGAACATACCGTAACAACGGTCGATCTTCCGAACGACGAGTTAAAGGGCAGGATCATCGGCAGGGAGGGCAGAAACATCAGGGCCATTGAGGCAGCGACCGGTGTAGATATCATCGTAGACGATACGCCGCAGGCGATCGTCATATCGGGCCATGACCCCGTCAAGAGAGAAATAGCCCGGCTTTCCATTGAAAAGCTTATAGCGGACGGAAGAATTCACCCCGGCAGGATAGAAGATATCGTGAACAAAACCTCGCAGGAGATCGATAAGAACATGAAGGAGGCGGGAGAACGGGCAATGTTCGATCTCGGCCTGCACGGTATACACAGCGAACTCGTGCGGCTGGTAGGAAGATTAAAATACAGGACGAGTTATGCACAGAATGTTTACCAGCATTCTATGGAAGTTGCGTTTATACTGAGCATCATGGCCGGAGAGCTCGGTCTGAATATAAAGCATGCCAAGAGGGCCGGCATATTGCACGATATCGGCAAGGCGGTTGATCACGAGGTCGAGGGCTCCCATGCGGTGATCGGTGCGAACCTTGCAAAGAAATACGGAGAGCCGCCCAGGGTTGTAGAAGCTATAGAGCAGCACCACAACGATACACCGGAAAACCTTCTCGGTATTCTCCTTCAGTCCGCGGACGCTTTATCAGCCGCAAGGCCGGGAGCACGCAGGGAGATGTACGAGGCTTACGTAAAAAGGCTGCAGGACCTCGAAAGGCTTTCAACATCATTTGACGGCATTGAAAAGGCCTACGCCATACAGGCAGGGAGGGAAATCCGGGTTATCGTCTCACCGGACAAGGTCAGCGATGACGAGATCCCGTTACTGAGCAAGCAAATTGCCGATAGAATAGAAAAAGAAATGAGTTATCCCGGAACAATCAAAGTAACTGTTTTAAGGGAGACGAGGGCATCGGTATACGCCAAATAAATGCTGCTATGAATATTCTTTTTATAGGAGATATAGTCGGTAAACCGGGAAGGCATGCCGCAGCAAGCCTTTTGCCTGTTTTAAAGGACAGATACGGAATAGACTACACCATAGCCAATGGAGAAAATTCCGCGGGTGGATACGGTATCACGCCGGATATTGCAAAATCACTGCTGAATATGGGGATTGATCTTATAACAACCGGGAACCATATATGGGAACACAAAGAGATTATCCCGTATTTGTCAGAGAGTGATACTATCGTAAGGCCCCTGAATATATCGCCGCTGGCGCCCGGTAAAGGGATCGCCGTTATACAAAAACCCGGGGTCCGGCCTCTTGCCGTCGTGAATCTGATAGGCAGGGTATTTATGCCGCCTGCGGAATGTCCGTTTCACGCCTCGCTTGGTGCATTGGTAAGGATAGAGCAGGATTATCCCGGGTTAAATCATATTCTGATCGATTTTCATGCGGAGGCTACATCGGAAAAACAGGCCCTCGGATGGTTTCTCGACGGCAAAATAACCTCGTTGTTCGGGACCCATACGCACGTTCAGACATCGGACGAGGTCATTTTACCGCAGGGCACTTCCTATATAACGGACGCGGGCATGACCGGTGTTGTTGACGGAATACTCGGGATGGATAAAGAACAGATTATCCCGAGGTTTACAACGTCCGTGCAAAGACACGCGGATGTGGCAGCGGGGAAAGAAGAACTCCAGGGGGTCGTCGTCCGTACCGATGACAAAGGAAGGTCTGTGTCCATGGTAAGGATCAAAGAACATTTATGAACAGTCTGCGGATACTGAAAAAACCTGCAATCATAAAACTTTGGCTGAGAAGGTCCCTGCCGGTGTATTTGTTTGTGATCGTATCGTTCGTAACGATCAAATACGGCTTAACGGCCTATTTGAAACACAAACACCCTCCGATCGTCAAAGACGACACGGTGTTCGGGGTACGGCTTCCGTTTGCAAAGAGAGTCTACAGGGAAAGATGGCTCACCGCTTACGACAAATGGTCTCCCTATTTCTTCCTGGTTGCTACCGGTATAGCAGGTCTATGGATGTTTGCTTTGCTGAAATCGACATCGGATGTGGCACACGATCTGTCAATGGCCGCTCTGGAGAAATCGGACAAGGCCGAGACCAGCGGCGATCTGTCGCAGGCCATTTACAATCTCAAGGTTGCAACTTCTTTCAGTATGGATGATGCCCTGATAGATAGTATGAATCAAAAAATAGAAAAACTGAAGTTTTCTTTGTCTTCCCGATCCTCCCTTTTGTCCAAAACACTGACCGGTCAGGACCGTACGGAGCCGGAAAAAACCGTAGTAAAACAAGCAACAGATTCTACTGACCCTATTGCCAGCAGATATAAAAAAATAAAAAAACTCGGACAGGGTGCTATGGGGATAGTCTGGCTTGCCGAAGATAGGGTGCTGGAAAGGCAGGTCGCAATAAAAGAATTGCCGATCCACATTGCAGAGGATGCGGGATTTAAAGAAAGGTTTTTGCGTGAGGCGAAATTGCTCGCAAGGTTGACCCATCCGAACATCGTACAGCTCTACGATATTGTCGAAGACAGAGATGTTTTGCACTATACCATGGAGTATGTGGAAGGCCAGTCCATGGATCAGATAGTAAAGGCATCAAAGCTGCCCCTGGATACCGTACTGGATTATGCAATGCAGATTCTGAAAGGTATGGATTATGCACACGGCATGAAGATCATACACAGAGATTTAAAACCGATGAATATCATGATCCGGAAGGACAACATCGTCAAAATCGCCGATTTCGGTCTTGCAAAACTGGTGGGGAGCTCTTCGGTCACCATGGCGGGTACGGTGATGGGCTCGCCCCTGTATATGTCCCCGGAACAAGCAATGGGCGAAGAGGCCGATGAGAGGAGCGACATTTATTCCTTTTCCATGATTCTGTACGAACTGGCGACAGGAACACCGGCGTTTACCGGCACTCCGAAAGACGTCATAACTAAGCAAATACAGGTAATGCCTGAAAGGCCGTCTTCGCGGGCATCCATTCCGGACTGGCTTGAAGCGGTAATACTGAAGGGGCTCTCGAAGAACAAAGAACAACGGTATCAGACCATTTCAGCTATGCTGGCCGACATAAAAAATCATAAACTACAGGTATGAGATTCGGCGAACTGTCAAAGAGACTACTAACCGCGGTCATCGGTGTCCCCATACTTATTTTTGCCCTTATAACAGGAGGGTATGTATTGCTGACCCTGGTAGCATTTGTTGCGGTCATCGGTTTATGGGAATTCTTTCACGTTATGGAGTTGAGAGGATATAAGCCGGTCAAAACAGCGGGTTATTTGTCCGGGCTTGTCATCGTGTTTTCTGCTTACTTTCTGCAAAATTACTTCCTCGTGCTGTTTGTCGTTTTGCTTTTCATACTCTTCATGGGCCTCTTCGAAAAGGACAATAAAGCCGCATTATCGGGGACCGGCGGCACTATCTTCGGTGTATTTTACATTGCAGGTCTTTTGACTTTCGCGATTAAATTAAGAAACCTCGGTACATTCCTCATGACACAGTACCGATCTCTGGGTCCATTTCTCACAACACAGCACATAGACGACAGGACCGGCATATATGCGATATTTTTCCCTATAGCCGTTATATTTATCAGCGATACCGGGGCATATTTTATCGGCAAAGCGTATGGCAAAAGAAGGGTTGCACCGGCCATAAGTCCCAAAAAATCATGGGAGGGGGTTGGCGGAGGTATTGCTGCGAGTCTTATTGCCGCCTTCGTAATATGGATGATTGCACCCGATAGATTCCCGCTGAAACAGGCCGTCATTCTTTCCGTGCTGCTGAGTATTGCAGGACTCGCGGGTGACCTGGTAGAATCAAGGATAAAAAGGGACGCTGAAGTAAAGGATTCAGGCACCATCTTCCCCGGGCATGGCGGCGTTATGGATAGAATAGATGCATTGCTATTTGGTCTGCCGATAGCATACATATATTTCCTTATGTATTTCAAATTTATCTTTTCGAGATGAGCGGCATCGCATGCGGCTTCTCCTGGTCGAAGATGAAAAAAAGGTAGCAAGCCATATAAAAAAGGGGCTTGAGGGGGAAGGATACGCCGTCGATGTCGTAAACAACGGAGAGGACGCTTCCAGCATGGTCAAGGCCTATGACTACGATCTCCTCATACTCGACGTCATGCTTCCCGGAAAAAACGGGATCCAGATATTAAAAGAGATCAGGGACAGCAAACAGGACACTCCCGTTATATTTCTCACAGCAAAAAACAGCACCGAAGAGAAGATCCTCGGCCTGGACCTCGGGGCAGATGATTACCTCACCAAGCCGTTCGAATTTGAAGAATTATGTGCACGCGTCCGGGCAATACTGAGGAGACACGAGTCCGTAAAAACCACGAAACTCGTCATAGCGGACCTCGAACTGAATCCCGTTACCCATGAGGTGAAAAGAGCGGGTCAGAGAATAGATCTCACACAAAAGGAGTATGCGTTGCTTGAATACCTCCTGTACAATCAGGGTAAGATCCTGACAAGAACGATGATCGTAGAGCATGTATGGGATCAGGATTTTGACAGCTTTACCAATGTCGTGGACGTTTATGTAAATCATCTGAGATCAAAACTGGATCAACCCTTCGAAAAAAAACTTTTGCAAACCGTGCGCGGCTTCGGTTATGTACTGAGAGAACAGGATGCTTCCCATAAGGATTAGATTAACATTTTGGTATGTGGCCATTTTTTCGATAACCCTGGGGATCTATAGCTTTTTTTTGTTTGCATTCATTTCTCACACAATCATCAGGAACACGGACAGGGAAATGGTCGCAGAGGCAAAAGAATGCAGGTCTATTTTTCTTGAAGAAATTGCAAAGCCTTCTTTTGAAGAACTGGACGAAGAATTAAAAGGCATAAATTATTATCTGCAGATCTATTCGATCGACGGCAAGTTGTTGTATACCTCTGCGAATCTCTACAAAACAAATCTCCCGATCGGTACCCGGGCATTCAATTCCATAGAGCACAACAAGTACGTATTGAGAACCGTTACTGTGTTCAGGCATACGGATGTGCGTACGCTGCTGTACCCCATTGTTGTCAACGGCACGATACAATACTACCTCACCATAGGCATGCCGCTCAACGCGCAAAACGGATTTTTAAGCATGCTGGGTATAATACTCACCGTTGTTACACCTATCTTCATCGTTATTGCAAGCTGGGGCGGTATCATCATTGCCGGCAGGGCGATGAAGCCGGTCGATGAGATAATAGAAACGGCACGACGTATAGAAGCCGGGAACCTGACAGAGCAGATTACCATGAAAACGCACAACGACGAGATAGGAAAACTTGCACGGACATTCAACGATATGCTCCTCAGATTGAAAAAGGCGTTTGATGGACTCGCTCAATTTTCCCAAAATGTTTCGCATGAATTAAAAACACCGCTAACGGTAATGAAAAGCGGTATAGAGATCAATATGATCGGCGAAAGATCCTCTTCGGATTACCGGGAACTGCTGGTCAGCTTACTCGAAGAGATAGATCAGATGACGAGGATTATCGACGATCTCCTGCTGACGTCTCTTTCCAATACGGAATCCATAAAAGCAACGTTTACCCGGATAGATATTTCAACCCTTATCCTGCAGACTATAGACTTCCTCGGTGTCCTTGCAACGGATAAAAAAGTTTTGCTCGAACATACGGTACCGGACGGGATCGGCATAGTCGGTAACGAACGGTTGCTGAAGAGGGCGTTCAGCAACATCATCGATAACGCAATCAAGTTCACACCGCCGGGAAAAAAGGTTTTTGTGTCCGTTGCCCGGGACGGCCCCGGTGTGATTGTAGACATTCGGGATCAGGGTGCCGGCATAAAAGAAGAGGACATACCAAAAATATTTGACCGGTTCTACAGAGGGAAATCCGCAAACGCAGAGGGACACGGGCTCGGGCTGAGCATAGTAAAATGGATTATAGAACTCCACAACGGAAGGATCGATATCGTTTCAACGCCCGGAGGTACAAATTTCCGGGTCGTGTTTTTACCCCGATAGCATTCTCCGGAGAAAGAGCGCGGTCCAAAAGCATACCCTTTCGGACCTTTTCTGCACAAAACAGTTGAAAATCACCACAATAAAGTTTACTATATCATATGAGAAAAGCATATAAAGGAGAATACAATGTTTGATATAGGCATGCCTGAGCTCATAGTGATATTCGTGATCATCCTGGTGCTCTTTGGCGGCAAAAAACTTCCCGAGGTCGGCAAGAGCCTTGGAGAGGCAATAAAGAACTTTAAAAAAGCTATGAACGAGATCGAGAGTCCCTCAACGGATGAACAGAAGAAATCCCTTCCGGAAACGAAGATAGAACAAAAAAAAGATACTACGGAAAAACCCAACTGACCCTTCTGCACTGAGACTTTCCGGAGATTCTGAAAGCTCAGAAGTCACGTGTATGTATGACTGTTCCTGTGAAGATTCAGTCCGTTTGCGCACACGTAAAAATATATAACATTTGACAGTTCGGGAAATACATATAATTGTTTTACAATGTATTGTATATTTCTTTCCGATGCCCATCTAAAAGGGCGCGACGACAAGAACCAGGAGAAGGTCGTTCAATTTCTTGAAGGCATAATCAAGGAACATCCCGACATGGTATTCCTGCTCGGTGATATTTTCGATTACTGGGTAAATCCGGGTGGTCTGATAGATCCTGTCTATGCCCCCTTAATGGATGTCTTACGCCGGTTATCCGAAAGTAACGTAAAAATTTATTATCACATAGGAAACCACGATTTTTTTGTAAAGAATACGTTTGAAAAGATGTTCAACACCATGGAGATAATTGAAAATGGTATGGTTATAGAACTGGATGGCAGCCGGTGTTTCGTCACCCACGGAGACATGATAGATTATACGGACAAATGGTACAGGGTGCTCAGGTTTATCATCCGGAGCAGGTTTAGCAGTGCTATCGCAGACATCCTGCCCGCTTCGATAACACGCCGCATTGCATCAAGGCTTTCACAGCACAGCAGGGAGGTATGGACAATAAAAAGAACTATGCCAAACCACGTGATCGATGAATTTGTAGAAAATAAAGCTGCACAGGGTTTTGATGTCGTCATAGCAGCCCACTTTCATACACCTGAAATAAGGGAATATACTATACAGGACAGAAAGATCCGCTATATCAACACCGGAAACTGGTTTAATGCTTATAGTTATGTCGTGTTTAAAGACGGACAATTCGATCTGAGGTATTACGGTAAACCCGTATGAGAGAACTCTTACCGTATGTAAGACGGCCCGGCAGATATATAGGCCCGGAGCCGAATGCCGTTGTAAAACAGCATGACACCGTAAAACTGAAGACCGTACTGGTATATCCGGACCTCTACGAGATCGGGATTGCAAACCTCGGCCTCAGAATTCTCTACGAATTGATAAACGAACTCCCCTACGCACTCGCAGAAAGGGCGTATAGTCCCGGCAGTGATATGGAAGCGATTATGTCCAGGTACAATGCAAAACTGACAACCATAGAGTCGGACACCCCGCTCGATACATTCGACATCATAGGTATTACACTGCAAACGGAGCTGAACTATACAAACGCGATCAATGTCTTAAAACTTGCAGGTCTGCCTTTGCGTGCAAACGATCGTAAAGCTGCCCTCCCTCTCGTTATCGGAGGGGGCAGCTGCGCTTTCAATCCGGAACCCGTTGCGGATTTTTTTGATGCCTTCGTCGTCGGCGACGGGGAAGGGGCTATGAAGGAAATAATAGATACGCTTATCCTCTGCAAGGGAGAGCGCGCAACAAAACAGGAATGCCTTAAAAGGATCGCTTCGATACGCGGTGTTTACGTGCCGGGGCTGTACCGGCAGATCGAGGATGCCTCCGGTAATTTCAAAGGCATTGTACCGATCGATGCGTCCGTCCCTCCCGTCAGCAGGGCAGTACTGCCGGATATAAACAGGGTCGTTGTAAAAAACACCATCGTCCCCCTTATAAAACCCATCCATGACAGGCTTGTCGTTGAGATAGCGCGCGGATGCACCAAGGGCTGCAGGTTCTGTCAGGCCGGTATGATCTACCGGCCTGTACGGGAAAAGGACATGGACGTTGTTATTCAGGAGATCAAACAAAACATCGATGCCTCGGGGTTTTCGGATATAAGCCTTCTCTCCCTCAGTGCGGGGAACTACACGCACATACTTTCTCTGTTGAAATCATTCATGGCTGAGTTCGGGGATGACCGGTGTTCCCTATCCTTGCCTTCGTTACGCATTGATTCTGTTACCGGCCAAATGCTGGACCAAATCAAACAAGTCCGGAAAACGGGTTTTACCGTTGCGATAGAAGCCGGGACACAGGAATTAAGAAACAGAATAAACAAAAACATATCCGATGAGGAGATACTTGCGAGTGTGGAACTGGCGGCACAGATGGGATGGCAGACCATAAAACTGTACTTTATGCTCGGCCTTCCGTTTGAAACGGAAGAGGATGTAAAAGGCATGGGTGAACTTATAAAGCGCATCCACGCTTCTGTGAGAAAGCACAACAAGCGAACCAGGATTAATGCCAGTATCTCTGCATTTATCCCAAAGCCCCATACACCATTCCAGTGGGCAGAAATGATTAGCCCTGAGGCGTTTAAAACAAAACTCTCAATAGTCAAAACCGGCATCAGGAACACCGGTGTTACGGTAAAGCATCAATTGCCGGAGACCAGTGCCGTTGAAGCCGTGCTTGCAAGAGGTGACCGGAGAATTGGTGCCGTCATTGAAGGAATTGTCCGGCACGGAATTACTGCGGACAGTTCTGAAACCGGGTTTGACTATGAGATATGGTTCGACACCCTGCGGGACAAAGGATTTTCCTTACCCGCGCTTCTCGGGCAAAAGGGCACGGACGATCCCTTGCCTTGGGACCATATCAACACCTTCATACCTAAATCCTACCTGCTTCAGGAATACCGGAAAGCGGATTCCGGTATACGGACACCGGACTGTTTTACCGAGGCTTGTTCGGACTGCGGCGTTTGTGATTTCAGGTCCATAGAACCCGTACACGCGAAAAACGGGCTGACAAAAAAACCGCACACCGTAAACCGGGATGACACATCCCGGTGGACAACGACCATTCGCGTTAAATATTCAAAAGAAGGATTGATACGGTTCTTAGGCCATCTCGAGCTTATAGATTTTTTATTGCATCTTCTCCATAGATCCGGATTGCCCCTGGCCTATACACAAGGGTTCCACCCGAAACCCGTAGTGTCGTTCAGCGATCCCCTGCCCCTTGGAATCGAGAGCACCGCGGAGTATATCGACATCAAACTCTTCAGCGATGCAGGCGCCGGTACGTTCCTGCAGGCGCTTAAAAGGATGGATTATGACGGCTTAAGATTTCTGGACGCCGTTACGCTTCCCTACGGCAGCAAACCGGTCAACAGTTCCACGAAGGCAATCCATTATGAAATGGAACTTGCGGCCATAAAAAGCTGTACTTTGCCTGTTGTCGGCACTGCACTCGGTATACTCGTGAACAGTGAGAAATTTATGGTTCCGTCGAACAAGAAGACCGGCGGGCTCGATGTAAGGCCCTTTATAGACGTCCTGAGGTTAGATGCCGCAGGCAGGCTTTTCCTCGTGATAAGAAGCCTGAACAACAGGATAATCGGCCCGCTCGATATTGTTGAAAAAGGGCTTGGAATACCGTATCATGAAATTATAGGTGCACCTCTAAAAAAAGTTAAAGTGGATTTCGAAAATGAATGAAAACAAACTTCTCATTAAACATCCCGATGCATTTTTCAGCAGGCTTGATTCTATAGCTACAGCAAGCCTGATGCTAATGCTGCTGGCGGTCCCGCTTGCCTTTTATAAAAACGAGTTCATCTGGATCAAGGTCTTCGTAATCTATCTCCTGTTCTGGCCGATCCTCGTCGTTTATTTCTTGAAATCGATACTCCACCAAAGTGTCGATTTCTTCTATACCCCTGTGATGATTCCGGTACTGCTCCTCGATATTATTGCATGCCTGTCTTCCTTTCATGCCTACAACTCTTATTTGTCGCTGCAGGTACTTGTCAAACAGATAGCCTATCAGATGCCGTTCTTTTTATTCATCTACTATGCAAAAGACATCAAAATGCGGACCATGATTATTATTGTATCCGCCATTGCTGTCATCGTGAGTATCTACGGCATAGCACAGTTCTTACACGTTATAGCTCCGCCCCTGGATCCATGGGGCCGACCCAATCCCGCGAGTACGATGGGGCTCACCAACTTCACGACGGATTATCTCGTCATGGTCATACCGTTCATGTTATCCGCCTTTTTTTCAGAGCACGGGAAAGGATATGTGAAGTACGGGGCATACGCCGGTATCATCCTGTCTATCGCATATATCATTATCGGCAAGAACAGAGCCGGATGGATTGCCGCGGTATCTTCGCTTCTTCTCTATTTACTCGCATTCTTTTTCTTCAAGATCTCTAAGCATGTGGACAGGGCTGCAAAGAGATTGCTGCTTTATACGGGTATCGCTGCAATAATCGTCATGGTATTCGGAATAGGTTTTACAAAAACAGGCGCAGTGCTTATCCAGAGAGGCGAGAGCATTTTCAGTAAAAACTATCCCTCCAACGCATTCAGACTGCTTGTATGGAAGAGTACCTTCAAGGGAATAAAAGACAACCCTGCTTTCGGCGTTGGAATCGGTAATTATCAGATCAACATACCGCTGTATGAGGTCGGCGCCTTAAAAACGACGGATTGGAAAGAATTACGATACCTGAACAACGCACACAACGAATATATTCAGATACTCTTTGAACTGGGAATTGCGGGACTTCTGCTTTTCCTGTGGTTTATAGCAGAAATATTCGTTACCGGTGTCAGGAGTCTCAAAGAATCAAGGGACGACACGGACGATATGCTATGGAATACAGCGCTGCTTTCGGGTATCGTTGGAGCACTGATAACCGCTTTCTTTACCTTTAATCTCGAAAATCCGGCATCCGCCATGATGTTCTGGGTCTTTGCAGGACTCATTGTCGGCAAACGGAAGTACCGTCATTTCGAAGATGAATACGGTTTTGTATCCGCCCTTAAGAAATTGTCCGGTTTTAAATGGAGGTGGAAGTATGATTTCGAGCTCTCTCTCAACAACAATTTACCCCTGACAATCGTCTTCGTGATCCTGTTTCTTATTACCGTAATACTGCTCGGGGATCTTACGTCCTTCTCACAGAAGCAAACTGCTGCCCATATATACACCATGGAGGCAGAAACATTCCTGGATTTAAAGATGCCAAAAAAAGCGATGACCATCATAGCAAAGGCTAACGCGCTGTCGCAGAATGATTATATGATACTGTATACCCTCGCCCGGGCGGAAGCGGGGAGTCTCGATACTGCGGACGCTATCGTGGATGCAAAGAAGGTCATAAGCTTAGCGCCCTATTTTTTCTACGGGCACAAACTGCTCGGTTTTCTCTATTACAACAAAGACAACTATGCCGGTGCAATCAACGAATTCAATACCTCCGTCGATCTCATGCCGCTGTCCATAACAGAGGTTGGTCCTTATCTTGTAAGTTCTTATCTCAGTATAAACGATGTTGATAACGCGATATCCCTCGCAACAAACCTTCTTAAGAGCCACCCGCAGCACGAGGTTTACACTTTCCTGCTTGGTACGGCCTTTTATATGAAAGGCGATTATCCCAATGCATTGAAATATCTGAAAGAGGCGGTAACAAAAGACCCCACGGATTTCAATGCAACGCTCAATCTTACCGAATGTCTTGAAAAGACGAATGATTATAAAGACGCATTGGGTTATGCGGTACAGCTAACGAAGATCGCACCGGACAACCCTGTTGCATGGTACACGCTTGCGCGAAGCAATATGCTGATGCACGACGAAGCAGGTGCCTTCGATGCGCTCGCCAGATTGTTCCAGATAAATCCTTCTTACAAGATGACCGTTGTTAATGATAGTGTCTTCGCAAAACTACTCGGTAAACTCCGCATGAGAGAACTGCTTACCGGGAAGGTATTCGTCTTCCAGCCTGCGAAAAGAAAGAGCAATTGACACCGCGTTCCGGTCGATACCCGGCTATCATTTCTCTCCTGCATACCGCACGCTGAGTTAACCTGTTTTTAATGGGATGTAGTTGCAGCCTTCTTAGCCGGAGGTGCCGCCGGCGTTACATTGATTGTCTTGCTTGTGACCAAAGCCGTCCCTATACCGTGTTCATACACCATCCTGCCGCCGTAACTTGCTCCGAACCCGATTATGCCCGCAGCAAGGACGAACAGAGCCAATCGTACGATCCGGTACCTGTTCTTCATGACCAATGTCCACAGTGCTGCTGCAATGGCAAGAGAACCACCTGTGCCCTCCAGATCCCCGTGAATATCGATCAAATGGTTGACCGTTTCGGGGTGCGGAACACTATCTCCTGCCAGCGAACCTGTTATCAATGCTGCTATTGCAGCCAGGGCGGCAATGATAATAAGATTGGTGGACGTTTTATCGAATGCGTCCCTCTTGAAGAGCCAGTAGAGTACCTCGAACAGCAGTGCACTCAAGGTCAAAGCTATCGGAAAGTGTACAAACAATGGGTGTATATTTTGCATAGCGCCCTCCTTTAACGGCTTTCATAATACATATATACATCTTTTTTTTTACTTACTCTTGCTTCTCTGACTTTTTTATTGAAGTTCATTTGACTACCCATACTTTAACCCTGTCATCCGTATCATATAAATGCTTTTCTGTTTGATGCCCTTTCGTATGTCCTGATAGAAGTTCGGAATATTCGATTCCCCATGGATGTCCCATGTAATTACCCTATTCCAAAAACTATCTTCGGTCAAATGAAGGGGCCCATGGAGGTTTGGTTATGATTTAACTTATCCAAAGTCCTGGGCTACCCCTTTTCTCCTATGACTGTATAATGTGTAGCTTTGGCCCAAATCATTCTTCATTGTTTGATTCTTGTATCATTGTGTGTTATAAAATAGGTCTCTTATGAAGAGGGGCGCAAAGAGTAGTTCAAAGCCAGCGATATACATACTGTTATTTGCAGCATGTATATCGCTCTGCTTTTCCGTTCACAAAGTCTTCGGTGAAGATAATTCACAACATCCGGCCAATGCTCCAAAGATCAGCACGGCACAAGTCATCATGAACAATGTCGTAATCGACCTGCTGAAAAAGGACATAGCGTCATTAAAAAAATTAAAGAGCTACCATTGTACTTTCATAAAACAGGAGATGTTCGGCAACAAGCTCAACCATGAAGAGACCATAGACTATTATTACAAGGCGCCGTGTATGATTTATATGAAGTGGACGAACAGGCAGGAAAAGGGGCTCACGGCAGTGTACGACTGCAAAAAAGACAAAGACCATTTTTTCGCAAAAGACAGCGGGCTCGCAGGAAGTCTCGGATTCATGAAATTCAGCTTGAACAGCACATTTGTTAAAGTTTTTCATCCAAACCACTGGCAGATAAACCAATCGGACATCATTTTCATTTCGGAAATGATCCTGGACCAGATGGAGGATTCCATAAAAACGGGACAGTTCCTGTTGAGTTCGATCAAAGCGACACACGACAATGATGCCGGAGTGGACACCCTCAGGTTCGACGCCTTCCTCTCCGACAAACCGGTCGACGGAATCCTGTACAAAAAAGCTTCCATATGGGTCGATTCGAACACGCTGATTCCGGTCAAATTTATGCTGTATAATTTCAAGGATGAACTCTACGAGCGTTACGTATTAAAAAATATAGAACTCAACGTTGACGTACCCATGAATCTGTTTTCTCCCGTAAAATAGAATAGTCTTGAGTAAACCACATTGTAACTGGTATTTAAATACTTGACATTTTTGTCAAATACAAATAACACTGTTAACATTGTCTGCTAAAGGAGGAATAACATGATGAACGGCAATGACGTCCAGTGGGACATAAGCGTAAACAAGTTTTTTGAAGATGTTGTGCCACAGATATTCAGCGACGAACTGAAGAACCACCCTGTCCAGGATATGGAGGGACTCAATTTCAAACTGCAATTCAAAATCACCGGAGAAAACACCGTGACTTACGGGATTGTTGTAAAGAACGGTACAGACCTGAAGGTAATACCCAACGGTATTCCCGACCCCCAGATAAACATTGAATTAAACGAGAAAGACTGGCGTGATTCGATAACCGGGAAAGAAGGTGGGAACGCAGTGATGGGCATGTTCTTTAACCCCGCCATGTTGAACAAAGGTAAGTACAATTCCCTGCTCGGGGTAAAAGGCGTTCTGAACCTCGCATTGGCAAGGGAATCGGGTGAATTGTTCAATGCGAAGCTGCAATTCAATAACGCAAACCTGCCTGCAAGCACGATCAAGATGAAGGCATCCGAATACTCGGCAATGCTCGACGGTAAGATTAACCCGGTTATGGCATTTATGTCAGGTAAGATGAAGATCAGCGGGGACATGGGTCTGGCACTAAAACTCCAGATGTTCATCAAATAAAAATACGGTAAAAACAGGGATGCATCCCTTAATAGGCTGTTGTAAAAGCCCCTGCATGTCATTGCGAGGAGCGATTTTGCGACGAAGCAATCTATAAGTTATTGATTTATAAAAACCGAGATTGCTTCACTTCGTTCGCAATGACAGTAATCCGAGTTTTTCAACAGCCTGTCGAAATGTGATCTGGCGTGTTGGAAGATATACTGCACCGCAGTTGAAGAGAACAGACTTTCAACTCAATACTCTACAACTCCAAAACTTTCTGACTTTTAAATCAGAAACTGGATTCCCGTCTTCGCGGGAATGACGATCTCACAATAGCCGATCTGCTATCGTGGGAATGGAAAAAAAGATGCCGAACTTCATAATTAAACGGCTACTTTCAATCCTCTGTAAAATATTTTCAGGACAGCCCTTCTGTCCTTTTTAGTCCTTCCTCTATCATCACGGCTGATTTTGCCTTACTTTAAGGGAGAATACACATTTATCATTTTTTAAAATCAACAATGTCGATACCGCCGTCGATATCAACGTAGACCGTTACCCAATACATGCCCTTCATGTTTTTAAACTCTATCCGTTTTTGCACACTATAGAAATCATCATTGCTGATATACAATTCCCCGGGAGAATAACATGCGCTGCCGTAGTAATAACTCTGCGACAAAATTCCCTTGTAAAAGGGCAATTGTACGGTGCCGTCGATACAGGCGTACAGGGTATATTTTTTACCGGGTATTAACCCCGATCCTTTTTTATACTCAGTCTGAAATTTCTTGTAACTGATCTTTTCCCCCATGATAAAATCAGCATTCTTACCCGGGCGCTGTGTCCATCCAGCGAGCAGCATCAGACTTACTATAAGAAGTATGCTTGTGAGCCCCTTTCTTTTCGATGCAGAGGTCGTGAACATAGGTTTAATATAAAACCGATAAGGCGTTCTGTCCACACAGATAAGGGAACACACTCAGTGTTGTACAGGCATTGTTACTTCTTCTTTTCCAACGCTGTCAAAACTGCCTTGCTCAGCTCCACACACTCTATCAATGATTCTTCTTTCACATTTTTAATGTTGTCCTCTGTCGTGTGCCAGTGCCCGGGCAGTCCCGAAGCATCAAGCCGTACGATGCTCGTTGCCTCAAAACTCCGCCTGCTGAACGGCGTTGCATCCGTGTTGCCGAACGGCAGGATAGCAGGTTTCACCGTAACCTTGGCTTCCTTCGCTGCCATGCATACGAAGTCTACATAAGCCTTTGAATGGGTTGACTTTACCTCTAATTCTTTTTTTACGACGCGGAGTGTTCCTTCTTCTCCGACCATGTCGAAATTAAGGATAGAGGTCGGCACCGTTTCCAAATCCTTCAGGTGTCTTTTTACAAACGACTGAGAGCCTTTTGTATTCGGTTCTTCTGCTCCGAATGATATACACAGTACCTCTGTGTTCAGGGGTTTATTCTTCGATAAATAATCAGCCATGCCGATGGCGGTCGCCACACCGGAAAGATTGTCGTTTGCCCCCTCTACCGGGATATCGGTAACAAGCCCTTTCCGCATAATCTGTGATGTAATAACGCCAAAGAAGCCGATTAAAACAGTCCATGACCATATCCTTGTGGGAATAATCGGGTAAAACAATTTACCTTCGGCTATGGCATAAACAGACAGGGCTATCATGCCGAGCATGGAAACAGTCGTAAAGAATTCCAGCACAGGGGTGAGCCATACAAACTGCCGGTGCAGCAGGGTCATATTGAATGCAGAGTCATGATGTCCGGAAACAATCAACCTCCTCTTAACCTCACCCTTTGGTTTTATAATACCGATCACATTTGCGGATTTCTTTTTCTCCAGATATTTTTCTATAAACTCTCTATCGTACCACCGTGAACTGAAGAATATTATCCCGGAACCAAGTCCTATGACAAGGGAGATTACCGGTGAAATAAAAAAGGTGACAAATATTGCAACGACCCCGTAGGTTATCAACTCGGTAAGACGCTGGAGCACTCTTGGGGCCACATCGAATTCTTCAACCTCTACGTTATCACATGATTTGCCCATGAACCCCTTTATAAGCTCAATCCCTCTGGCGTCCGACTCCGAACCGCTTATCCTCGGGCCGCACGCATCCACTATGGTTACTACGTAATCTCTGAGCATGTTATTTCCTTTTATGATGCCTTTGATACAGGTTTACGTAATAGTTGTGCTCCCTCAATGTTCTGGTAAACTCGTGACTTCCGTCGTTGTTCGCAACAAAATACAGATACTTGACATCGGCTGGATACAGTGCCGCTATAATGGATTCTTTGCCCGGATTGCATATCGGTCCCGGTGGCAAACCATAATGGGTATAGGTGTTGTAGGGATCTTTCGTCCTGAGGTCCTTCTTCGTAATAACATCGTCTGTTATGTGCATCGCGTAGATGACCGTGGGATCCGATTGCAGTCTCATACGGAGTTTCAGCCTGTTGTGAAAAACTGCGGAGATGAGAAATCTTTCGGATGGTACGGAGGTTTCCTTTTCTATCATAGAGGCAAGGGTCACAACCTGGAGCATGTTCATTCCTATCGCTGCTGCCCTTTGCTGGAGTTCGGGTGTGTAAACGGTCTTGAACTGTCCTACCATTTTTTTTATGATTTCCTCGGGCGACAGACCTTTACTGAGTTTGTAGGTATCCGGATACAGGAAACCTTCGAGGGATGGCGATGTTATGTCCAAGGCCGCAATAAATACTTTGTCATGCGTAAGTTGCAGGAAGCTCCGAACATTGTTCAACAATCCTTTTTCGTTAAGCGTTTGTGCAATTTGCTTATCCGTATAACCTTCGGGGATCGTTACCTCGTGCAGCACAACCTCACCATCGAGCAGCTTTTCCATGATTGTCGTGGGACGCATCGAACTGCTGAACAGATACTCGCCATATTTAACATTGTGCGTTGCGCCCATGAGATACGCGAGCAGCTTAAAATTTGTTTTATCGTTTATGATACGCTTTCCGGTCAGGATGTTTGAGATCTTGCTGAATGACACTCCCTGGGGTATATTGATTGTGGTAAGCACCCCGGCGTGATTTGCCGGTATGATAAGAAAATGCATAAATTGAACGGCAAACACCAAAGAACAGATCAATAGAAAAGTGATGCTATACCATTTAATCCTTTTTATCATACCATCTTTTCTACTACAACTCTTGCGTCGAGTGCAAGTGCTTTTTCTTCATCCACGAGTACCGGGTTAAGGTCAAGTTCAACTATGTTGAATCTGTCGATCATCATCCGGGACACCAACGATATAAGCCGTGCTGCCTCCTGAATTGCCAAAGGCCTTTGTCCCCGCGCTCCTTTCAGAAATACGTAACCTTTCAATCTGCGGAGCATTTCAGCTGCGTATGCCTCATCAACCGGACAAAGAGCGAGAGCTGTATCTTTAATAAATTCTGTATATATACCGCCTATTCCGATAATGATAACGGGCCCAAACTCTTCATCTCTTTTGGCGGCTATTATCAACTCCACGGGTCCCTTCATCATCTTTTGAATAATGACGCCGTCGGTGATTATGTCCGGGTGGACTTTCTTTATGCCGTCGGTGAGCCAGTCGTATGCTTCAACGGCTTTTGTCTCGGTGTCTATATCAAGAATAACACCGCCGGAATCCGATTTGTGTGAAACATTCCTTGATTCTATTTTCATGGCCAGAGGGTAGCCCAGTTCCTTTATACTGTTCTTAACCTCGGTCATGGATTTTGCATACGCCCATGGAGCTATGGGGATATCGTGGAATTGGGCAACATTCAAAGAGCCCATCAACGACAGAGTGTTTTTTATTTTTTCTTGAGAACCGCTTTCGGTGTATGGTTTTGACGGCAGGGTGAGTTTTCGCTTGTACGATCCAGCGTCCCGTATTTTTGCCACAGATCCGAGCATGGCAGCCGGATCGAAGAAAAAAGGATAATCGATATTCTCTCTTAATTTATTCAGGTTGGCGACCTCGGTAAAGAATAAGGGCAGCACCGGCTTACGGTATTTTCTCGTTAATTCCATAAACTTTTTTGCCATTTCTTCGGATGATCCTTCATGGATGGCCGATGAATACGTATGAATAAAAACAACAAAATCAAAAGAAGAATCCGACAATGCAAGCTCAACAGCGCTCGTGTAAAAATCAAAATCGTAGATATCACCCATATCAAGCGGATTGGTAAAGTTAATAATGCCTGCCCGTACATGCTTGTTTACCTCCTCGAGAAAATTCCCGGAAAATTGCGGCGTTTCAAAGCCGTACCGTGCTATTGCATCCTGCGTAATAACCGCATGTCCACCGGATCTCGACAGCACAGCGATCCTGTTGCCGTAGATACCGGCGATGTTCAAAAGCTTAACGATATCCGTGAATTCCGAAAGGGTATCCGCCCGTATTGCACCTGCTTCTTTCAATGCTTCGGTCACAACCGCATCGTCGTTCGCAATAGCCGAGGCATGGGATCTTGCAATCCGGGCTGTTTTAGGACTCGTGTTGGATTTAAAAACAATAATCGGTTTGCTGCTGTTCTGGATGAGCTCTATCAATCTGGTGCCATTTTTAATATCCTCCAGATATAAGGCGATCAGCCTTGTGCCCGGGTCATCTATGAGGTAAGACAGATAACCGATCTCATCTATATCCGCTTTATTGCCTGCACTAATGACCTTGTTGATACCCACGCCCTCGTAGCTGAACATCTGCATAATCGTCAGGGACATGCCGCCGCTCTGGGAAATTATGGATACGCTCCCCTTTCTTATGGGCGGAACAACCGGAGAAAAAGGCGTGCACAATCCGTTTTCCATATTGACGACACCGAGCCCATTGGGGCCGGTAAATCTTATGTCGTAGGTTTGTGCAATCTTTTTAATCTCCTGTTCAAGCGCCGTGCCCTGCACGCCTGTTTCCGAAAATCCTCCTGATTCTATGACTGCATACCCTATGCCTTTCTTGCCGCAATCAGCAAGTAATCCGGGGATTGTTTGAGCGGGGGTAAGGATGACGGCAAGATCAACGCTTTCCTGAACCTCATAGATGCTCTTGTAGATTCTCCTGCCGTTTATTTCTCCGTCCTTTGTGCCAATCAGGTAAACCCTTCCCGCATAGTTATTGTCTATCATGTTTCTTAAGATAAATTGGCCGAGGTTCTCCGGTTTTTCCGAGACTCCGAATATCGCCACACTCCCCGGGTAAAATATCCCGTCTATCCCTTTTGCTTCTTTAGTCATAATCAAGCCTCCGTGTATCAGATAAACAGTATACGCGGTGATCTTCAAGAATAATATTGGAACATGCTTTTGCACAAAGGACAAAAGAATTTTCTGGCAATGAATCCGCGTGTTACGGGCTTGCCCGTGGGTATCTAACACGGCGGTTTGTTTATTGCATTATCCGGCTTATTGTCTCTTGCGTAATCCTGCCAACGTTTTTTTTCGAGATATTACCCTGACCGTCCATCAGCCATACTTCGGCAGTATCCTGCAGAAGATGCTGCAGGTGTTCCTCAGGCACCGGAGATCCTATCTGGCCAAGACACCAGACAGCGTATCCCCGTGTTTCGGAGACCGGATCGGCGAGATACATATTTATATACGGAGCATACGGTTTTATAGGAGAAGGATCACGTGCGGCAATCCTGCCCATTGCCCATAAAACACCGGGTCTGAAATATGCCTCTTTTATTTTCAGAAGGGAAATTACCAGCGGCACGTATTCTTTAAATAGATCCATTCTGGAACTGATAATCTCTCCAAGAAGCTCGGGAGACGACCACCCCACACTACCGGAATCGTCGTTCACCGACCAGAACAGGTTGCTGATAACGGTATGGAGGAAATCCGATTCATGGTCCGGGATCGCCGATGCGGCGTATCCGGCAGCCTTAA
>JAJYUJ010000051.1 GCA_021792615.1 bacterium | reverse complement strand
GCCGTAAAAAAGTCCGTACAGCGTAACGAGTATCCGGGATCTGTGGAGAAAAAAATACCGTTTGAACCACGCCATGTTCGATCGATAAACCTTAAAACGCTTTATCTTATAGGGGTTGCCGCCCCGCACATTTGCGCCTTTGTCTGTCGTTACAGCGCCACGGTACCCGGTAGCTTTCAGGAGCTCGATGATATGTTTATTGTACTGTCCCCACGGGAAGCATAAAAACCCCGGGGAAATACCCGTGTGCTCTTCGAGCAACTTCCGGCTTTTTTCGATGTCCATCCTGCACCGGTGCAGATAATTGTCGTGCGATTCATAGATGGATTTTACGGTGTTGCGGGCCTTATATTCCCGGTACTTTTTTTTCAGCACTTCCATCGTTGTATAGTCCGCAGGGTCGAGGCTGTTGCCTTTGATAAAATTCACCAGATGTTCGTTGAGTTTATAATCTCCGGTAAAATTCTTATAAGCAAGGGAAGACCCTGCTTCATAGTTCACGGTGCCTGCCCTTTTGTCCCCCCATACCGGCCAGTCGGGCTCAAGACCGGTATTGAACCCGCGTACCTTATCGCTCCTGTACACTCGATCGTGAAACAAGCCGTGATCCTCTATCTGCACCAGGCCAGAGGCAATCATGAGATTCAATTCATCCCATGTTGCAAACCGTTCCGCAGATTCCATGTTTTCTCCCGTCCTTGACGGATATCCCCTCGACCGCTCCCGCTGCTGTGCAGGCAAAGACTGTTTTCTCACTCCGGTCACCACAAAAACTGCCGCCTTGAGTTGATATTTTTTCAGGATCGGTAAAAGATAATGATAATTGCAATAAAACCCGTCATCGAATGTCAGGACAAAACTCTTCCTTGGAACCCGGCTGCTCCCGGTCATGAATCCGTAAAGTTCATTCAAGGATACCGAATGATAGCCTTTTCCCGCAAGGTATTGCATCTGTGCTTCGAACACCTCGGGACGGGCAGGATCCGTCGGCTCCACATGATGGTAATAGAGTACCGGTATTGAATATGCCCTGAATTCAAGGTACCAGATGATGCCGACAATCAGGAGTGCGGCAAGTGCCGTGTATATCATAATACCGATTTAAAAAGCTCCTCTGTTTTTTGAGTAACGACCTCTACCGAGAACCCCTCTTCGACACTGTTGCGGGCCTGTCTTCCGAGTTCAAGGGCATGCGGAACGTTATCAAGCAAACCGCATACCGCGTCCGCTATGTCCTCCGGCGATCCCGGCCGCACAAAAACACCGTTTTTGTCATGGGCAATGATATCGACCATACCCCCGGTCCTGCTGACGACGACCGGCTTTTGCATTGCCATCGCCTCAAGCAGCGAGGTGCCGAGTCCCTCGACGAGGGAAGGGAACACGAACACGTCCATTGCTTTCAGATACGGCCTTACGTCCTGCTGAAATCCAGCAAAGATGATTTTATTTCTTATACCGAGGTTATCCGCATGTTCGACAAGTTCCCTGTCATTATCGTTCACACCAACATCCACAAACAGTGCATCGGGATACTTCTTAAGTATAGCAGGAATGGCCGATAGAAAGTGATAATGCCCCTTTTGTTTGTTTGCGTTCCCGACAGTCCCGACAACCGGCTTCCGGTTTGCAAGCTCCGGAGCAGGTGCAATGTCCCGGGGATTAAAATATGCACTATCGATAGCATCGGGGATCACTTCAATGTTGCCCGCCCGGACGCCTGTTTCGATAAGACTCTGTTTTACATCCTGCGAGATTGCGATGACGCGGTCGACAAACCATGCATACTTTATCTCCGCGGAGATCCTCGACGGGATGCCGTACGGCACCCTCCTGGTCACAAAAAAACGTGCACGCGCGGACAGCATATTTGCGATCATGACAATCGTATGGGCCGTAGGCCTGTGCACATTGATGATATCGAACCGTCCTTCTCTTAAAAAGCGGCCGACCTTCAGCATGGTAAAGATATCAGCCTCTTTGTTCATCCTGAAGTACCGGACATCAAACCCTTCGGATGCAAGCCTCCTGCCAAGCACGCTGTTGTACGAGGTTACAACCGATACCGCATGCCCTCTGTCTCTTAAACCTTTTGCAAGCAGGTAGACCTGGTGCTGTCCGCCGCTCCAGCCTGTCGAAGATGTTGCAAGCAGGATTTTCACTTCGATCCTTTATATATTCCGCACAGCAAGTACCAAAGGAACAGGCTCTCCGGACAAGTTGTGTGGGATCCTAAAGTATCCCCTCCCTTGACGGGAGGGGATAAAGGGGAGGGTGAAAACGGCATCTTATCACCCCCACCCTCGCCCTTCCCCGTCAAGGGGGAGGGAAACATGGGGATTTGTTGAATAAAATTTGCATTAAAATGCATATTCCTCTGGTTATATATTTTTAGAGACGTACGGATCATATACCGGGTTTATGCGACCTTTTGATCTGTTTGAGCAAACCGGGCTCACGTATCAATCTATACCCCGTCAATGCAAGCACCAATGCCCCTTCTGCAATGCCCTCATCTGCGGAGCCCGATACCGCCAGTCTCCTGAAACCCGGCGTGTGAACATGTGCATTTGTCCCTATGGGCGTATAGGTATGCAGCGTGGGAAGCAGGTGTGATAGCTGTCCGATATCCGATGATCCGATTCCCGTATACGGACTTACATCCGTCTGTTTCAAGTGTAAATCGTCAAGCACACGGGAGTAGAGGGCTGCAAGCTTTTCATTAACATAGAACGGGTACTGCGGGTAACCTTCCTCCGTAATCCCGGCCCTGGTTCCCGTTGCCTTTGCAGCTCCATATACCGCATTTTTTATCCACTGCATCAGCTCTTCGAGTTCGTCCATGGTTATCGCGCGGATGAAATAATATGCCTCGGCAAAATCGGGAATGATATTGGGGGCAGTGCCGCCCTGCGTTATAATGCCGTTCGCCCGCATGTACGGCTTGAACGATGAGCGCATACTGTTGAGGGTATTTATCGACAGAATGAGGGCGGATAGTGCGTCCCTGCCTTCTTCCGGATACGTTGCCGCATGTGCCGCCCTGCCTTTGAACCTGATCCGTATCTTTTTTAATGCAAGCATGTACCGGTAACTCATGCGTTTTGTGGAGGCGTGGCTCATCATGGCAACATCATACGCTTTAAATACGCCGTGCTGAATTAAGACAGGCTTTCCATATCCTGTCTCTTCCGCAGGCGTGCCGATAACCGCTATACGCGCGGCGTCCGGGCCGGCCGCTTTTGCTAATGCTGCCGCAGCACCAACACTGATGGCACTGTTGACATTATGGCCGCACGCATGACCCAGGTTAGGCAGCGCGTCCATCTCCGCTATATATGCGATTGCAGGATGACGTGCTTTCCCGGTGTTCGCAACGAAAGACGTCTTGAGGCCTCCAACACCTTTTTGCAGGTCGAAGCCGTACCTGTGTAAGAATTCACTCAGAACGTCCCTCGTCCTGTATTCCCCGAGTGCAACCTCGGGGTGTGCGGACAGGTCATGAGAAAGTTCCACAAGCGCAGGGGCCAATGCGTCAACGATTTTTCGCAATTTGTTTTCCAAACGAAACCTCCCCTGCTTCAAACACCGGACCATCCTTGCATACCCTTTTTGTATTACCGCTGGTATCGAAGATCGTACACCCGAGGCAAACCCCGAAACCGCATGCCATCCTCGCTTCAAGCGACAGATAACACGCGGCCTTTTGTTGAAGAGTTATATTTTTAACGACCGCAAGCATGGGCATAGGCCCGCAGGCAAAAACGGTATGCTCCGGACGGATCTTTCTCTTTAAAATGTCCGTCAACCTGCCGTGATACCCCTGTGAGCCGTCGTCCGTGGACAGCAGGGGATGATGCGGCTTTAACAGGTTAAGCAGGACCAGTTCGTTCTTTGTCCTCGCCCCATAGATAAACTCATACGGAACACCCTGTTTGTGCAGCATCTGGAGAAAGGCATAAACAGAAGCAATGCCGACACCGCCTGCAGCGACAAGTGCACGTCCTCCGGCCTCCTGCGGAAAACCATTGCCAAAAGGTCCTGTGAGAAACACGCTTTTGCCGCAGGTAAAATCCGCGATGAGCCGTGTGCCTCTTCCGACGATCTTGATCAAGAACCTGTATTCGCCGTTATGTTCATCGAGTATGCTGAACGGCCGCAGGAGAAGGGGATCGTAGCTGTCTGAAACCTGCATCATCATAAATTGTCCCGGCCTGAAAGCAGGTCTGCCGTCTATCGTGACGGATAACAGGATGTAATCCTCTTTTAGTTTATTGATAGAGGTAACGATACCGTTATGTGTCAGCTGCACCTTCATCCGAATATTCCGCCTTACATGGACTTTTTCATGACCAGGGCATCTTCCCTGTTATCGGAATAATATCCTCTTCTGACGCCAATCACTTTGAATCCATATTTTATATACAGTGTCAATGCCTGGATATTGGAACGCCGCACCTCAAGGAACGCCGTCTTCGCACCGCGCTTCTGCGCTGAAGTTAAAGAGGTTTCGAGAAGCCTGCTGCCGATACCGGACCGTCTAAAGGACGGGTCAACGGCAATGTTCAGCACGTGGAGTTCGTCTACAAGAAGCAGGTTCAGTATAAATCCACGAACGTTGTTTTCCGTACCGCCACAGGCGACGAAATGAAATGCCCTGGGGTTTTCCAGGCTGCCCTCGATAAGGTCCCTTGACCACGGCTGCACGTACGACGATTCCTCAACCGCAAGAATCGCATCAAGATCCTCCGCGCCCGCGTCACGAATAATGACAGAGATAATATTTTCTAAATATATTTTCTCTACTACCATCTCAGTAACGATGATGCCCAGGTAAACCCTGCACCGAATGCCGCAACACATACCAGCGACCCCGGTTTTAATCTGCCGTCCTCGATCGCATCATAGAAACACAGCGGTATGGTAGCAGCTGTCGTGTTCCCGTATTTTTGAATATTATGAACCACCTTTTCAGGTGCTATGCCGAGCGTACCTGCAACATATTCATTGATTCTCATGTTTGCCTGATGCGGGACAAGAAGGTCTATATCGGAAACTTTATATCCGTTTGCATTCAAGGCCTCCATTATTACCTCCGGCATTCTCGTGACTGCATGTTTATACACATTCTTCCCGTTCATCTTCGGATAATGCCTGCCCTGATCCAGCATCTCATGGGTCAGCCGCGGGTGAAGGACACTTGCCGGGGCCTCGACCCAGAGTTCTTTTGCATACTTCCCCTCTGAATGAAGATGGGTTGAAAGTATACCTCTTTTTTCATCTTCACTCTCTCCAACCACAACAGCACCTGCACCGTCTCCAAAGAGCACGGCAACATCCCTGCCCCTCGTCGTAAATTCATTGCCCGTGGAATGGACTTCCGATCCGATGACCAGGATATGTTTGTACATCCCGGTCTTAATGAACTGATCTGCTATCGAAAGACTGTAGATGAACCCCGTACACTGGTTTCGTACATCAAGCGCCCCGATGGGCTCAATACCGAGCAAATCCTGGACAAAAACACCGGAACCGGGAAAGTTGTAATCCGGGCTTAAGGTCGCAAAAATGATAAAATCAATATCCCCTTTCTTTAAGCCTGCGTTCTTAATGGCCTCTTCCCCTGCCCGTGCTCCCATGAGTGCGGCACCTTCACCCTCGGCCGCGAACCGGCGCTGCTCGATGCCGGTGCGCTGCCGTATCCATTCGTCCGTTGTATCCATCATCTTCTCAAGATCGAAATTTGTTACGATCTTTTCCGGTAAATATCTTCCTACCCCGAGTATACGAGATTTCTTCATGCTTCAATCCTCCTTTTCTATTATAGACAAAGGGGCATCCGGCAAGATACCGGTTGCACCCTTAAATGAATTAACAATATCGGATCGCGATACACCGTCCCACATCAGCCAGAACCTGTATTCTCTGTCCTCCGCGGACGTAAATTTAAGAATGGTGTATGCAGCACCCGCCAGCAAACTCTGAACATCGGAGTTGAGATCGTACAGAGAGGGCATAACGTGTACCACATTGTATAAAGATAAATTGGAAAGTGCAACTAAAAGATCTTCCGTCAGCATCGATAATTTATTCGATGTCAACGTGTTTTTTTTCCCAAGCCCGTACACCAGCACCTTCCTTCCATGACGACAGGAACTTCTCAAATAGAGGATCATCCTGGCTTTTTCCTTCCCCTCGAATTTTCTTTCGGCTATCATCCTCGAGAGTTCGCCGCAGAGTTCCCAGTCTACGATGCCCGGATACCCGTGCAGAGGAAGCCGTTCATCGAACAGCAAAAGTACGATCGGCTCGTGAAAAATTCTATCGAACGATGTATCGAGATTTATCTCAAGACTCACGCTGTCCTGCCGATCTCTTTTGCTATGGTATCAAGCACTGCATTTATAAAAGTAAAGGAGTCTTTGGTGCCGTATTTCTTCGCTATCTCCACTGCTTCGTTGATAATGACTTTCATCGGTGTCTGGGCTTCGAACATGAGCTCGTATATTGCAAGCCTCAATATGCTCTTATCGATGATCGCGATTCTTGCAATAGTCCAGTTTTTAAGATGTTTCGTTATGAAATTATCTATGGTACCAAGTTTTGACACAATCCCCAGCATCTTGTTCAAGGTTACCTGATCCCACTTGTTTCTCCCTGCAAACAGCCGTACAGAATCTTCTTCATAGTCATCAAGAATGTCTACGCTGTACAATGCCCTCAGGAGCGCTTCTCTTTCTTCTCTTTTTCCCATTTCCCGCTGTTCTCTTTATTCATTTCCTTTTTCAGATTGGCAAGTTCGATTGCAGTCATCGCAGCCTCATACCCTTTGTTGCCCTGCTTTGTACCCGCCCGTTCTATCGCTTCTTCTATCGACTCCGTAGTCAGTACTCCGTAAACAATAGGGAAATCCAGCTCAAGGGACGCATGCGCAATACCTTTTGCCAGCTCCGATGCGATATACTCGTAATGAGATGTCCCGCCTTTGATGATGGCGCTCAGTGCAATCACGGCATTGAGATCCTTGCGTGCGAGTTCCTTCGCAAAGAGGGGGATCTCAAAGGCGCCGGGAACCTTCACGAGCGTGATATCGTCCTCTCTTACGCCGAGCCTCTTCAGCGCATCCAGTGCACCATCAACAAGTCTGTCCGTTATAAAATGATTGAACCTGCTTACAACGATGCCGATTTTCAGGCCTTCGCCTTTTAACCTGCCTTCAATTATCTTCATGTGACCTCCTTCTCTTACTTTATATGCAGGATATGCCCCATCTTGTCCTGTTTTGTTTTTAAATATCTCTTGTTTATGTCATTCGGGGCAATCTCTATCGAAACCCTTTCTACGACCTCAAGTCCATAGCCTGCAAGCGCATGGAGCTTTTTGGGGTTGTTGGTCATAAGTCTCATTTTCTTTATACCGGCATCGGCAAGTATCTGTGCCCCGATACCATAATCCCTCAGGTCTGCTGGCAGTCCGAGTGCATGATTTGCCTCGACGGTATCGAGCCCGTTATCCTGGAGTTTATAGGTCAGTATCTTGTTGGCAAGACCTATCCCCCTGCCTTCCTGCCTCAAATAGAGTATTGCACCCCTGCCCTCTTTTTTTATGATCTTCATGGCTTCATGGAGCTGGTTCCCGCAATCGCACCGCAATGAACCGAACACATCTCCGGTAACGCACTCCGAATGGACCCTGACCAGTACCGGCTCACCGGTCTTCACATCACCCTTAACCATCAACAGATGCTGATTGTTGTCAAGGTCGTTTTCGTATACCATCGCCTTAAAAATCCCGCCAAATTCTGTCGCGACATCGGCCTCTGCGACCTTTTTCACCAGTCTTTCCTGTTTCATTCTGTATTGAATAATATCCGCTATGGTTACAATCCCTATGTTGTGTTTAAGAGAAAACTCCTCGAGATCCGGCATCCTCGCCATTGTTCCGTCGTCCTTCATTATCTCACAAATGACCGCTGCAGGTTTGAGGCCGGAGAGCTTGGCCAGATCGACCGAACCTTCCGTCTGCCCCGCCCTTGCAAGCACACCGCCTTTCTTGTACTGAAGCGGGAAGATATGCCCCGGCCGGACAAGGTCCCATGGTTTTGCATTGCCGTCTATTGCAATTTGAATTGTTCGCGCCCTGTCATATGCCGATATGCCGGTTGTAACACCTTCTCTTCCGTCGATGGACACGGTAAATGCGGTCCCAAATTTCGATGTGTTTTCATTAACCATCAAAGATATCTGCAGCTCGCTGAGCCTTTCCTCTGTCATGGAAAGACAGATAAGCCCCCTGCCGTAGGTTGCCATGAAATTAATGATATCCGGAGTTACCTTTTCCGCTGCTATGGCAAGATCACCCTCGTTTTCCCTGTTCTCGTCATCAACGAGAACCACCATCTTGCCTTGTTTTATTTCTTCTATCGCTTTTTCCACACTTATTATGGGCATTACGCAAATCCTCTCTCTTTTAAAAATGTTTCGGTTATCTTATTACCCGTGTTTCTATTCAACATGCTTTCAACGTATTTTGCAATAATATCAAACTCTATATTAACCGTATCTCCTGATTTCTTGACCTTCAGGTTCGTGTGTTCGTAGGTATAGGGTATGACAGAAATGGTGAACATCCGCTCTTTTACATCATAGGGCGTAACACTTATCCCGTCTACTGCTATGAAGCCCTTCTCCACAAGATAAGGCGTTTTTGCGGATAATTCAAATGTAACGACGTGATATTTGCCGGATGACCGTATGCCGGTAACGATCGCAGTACCGTCTATATGACCGTTAACGATATGCCCATGAAGCATGTCGGAAACCCTTCTCGGCATTTCTATATTAACAACATCGCCCGCATTCACACGATCAAATGCCGACTTCTGCATGGTCTCGGATGATACATCGAATGTATAGATGCCGTCCACCAGGGATGTCAGGGTAAGGCATGCACCGTTTACGGCAATGCTGTCTCCCTTCCCAGCTCCGGGAAGAGATTCAATCCTGACGGCAATCAACGCGCCCGCATCTTTTTTCTCAATGCGATGCACAATACCGGTAGATTCTATCAATCCTGTAAACATGCCGTCACCATCGCGGATAGCCCTGAAAAAGGCAATCACCGCTGTGAGTGTTTATCTGTACGTCTTTCAGCTCGAGAACATTGTTCATACTCTTCGAAAAAACTCCTTGAAAAGGATATATGCCGTCAGCACCGATAATCTTGGGTGCGATGAATATATGGAACTTATCAACCTGTCTTGCCTTCACAAAGCTGCCAACCAATCCTGCGCCGCCTTCAACCATTATATGCATAAACCTTTTGCCGAGAAAATTCAACGCATCCTGCAATGACAGCATACCGTTGCTGGTTCTTATCCTGACAACCTCGGCACCCCTGTGTTCGAAAGTCCGTGCACGTGCATTGTTGTTGCTTGCCGTAAGAATGATGGTTTTATACACAGCGCTCTGATTTGCAACGACCTTCGCATGAACCGGCATACGGAGGTGCGTGTCGAATATAACCCTGTACAGCGGCCTGCTTCGTAACCTGACATGTCTGACCGTGAGTTCCGGGTTGTCTTTTTTTATCGTACCGGCGCCAACGACAACGGCATCAACGGTATTTCTTAATTGATGTGCAATGCGTCTCGAATATTCGGAAGTAATCCATTTTGATGAGCCGTCATGCGCAGCGATCCTGCCGTCCAGGCTCATGGCAAGCTTCACACTGATGAAGGGCAATGACGTTTTTACATGTTTGAAGTACGCCTCGTTTAAACGGGCGGCCTCCTGCCGGCATACGCTGTCAATGACCTCTATACCCGCTTTTCTAAGATAGGCAGCACCGCCGCCTTTTACACCAGGATTGGGATCTTTATTGGCAATAACAACCCTTTTGATCCCGGATTGCTTCAGAGCAAGTGTGCATGGGGGTGTCCTGCCGAAGTGATTGCACGGCTCAAGGTTCACAACCATGGTACTGCCTGAGGGTACCTTGCCCGCGTCCCTTAAAGCCATGACCTCTGCATGCGGCTGACCTGCCATTTTATGGAATCCTTTGCCGATAATCTTTCCCTGTTGATCAACAATTACAGCCCCTACCAGAGGGTTAGGAGATGTCATGCCTTCGGCCTTCTTTGCAAGCCTGATGGCAAGCTTCATGTACGGCGTATAGTCGGTTTTCATGGGACAAGTTTTGCATCTTTTTTGTTATAAGACAAGCGGATCTATTTTTGCCAAGCAGGTTTGAGAGGCAGGGGCAGGGCTTGCTCTACCCACCCCTATTGCTCGGCGTTATGATTTCAACCTGTCCAATGTCCGGGGCTGCCCCCGGTCTACTATGGATGTGCCAAGGTGGTCACAATTTGTGACCACCTTTCAAATCTGAGATTTTCTACTGCACTACCATATGCTTTTACAGAACATGGTGTCATAATGGTAGCAAGTATATTAAATACCAAGCGTGCTATAGACGTTAGCCTTTATGTAGTGCGTGCCTTTATTAAGCTTCGTGAGATGCTTTTAATGAACAAAGAATTCTCAGATAAACTCGCAGAACTTGAGCGGAAAGTAGGATCACACGATGAGGCAATAAGATCACTTGTAATTGCTATCGAAACTCTCATGGTTCAGCCTGAATCCAAACATCGAAAGATAGGATTCATCTGGGACAAATAAAGTTTACATTTTATCATTCCGCCCTTGACGGAGCCTGCCCCGCACAAGATGCGGGGGAATCCAGCCCTTTTATCTCAACCTGCTATCTTTTCCTAAAAAGGATCGTGCCGGGGGGGGGTTGATTCCTGGCTTAGAAACAAGGTTTGAGGTATGTTTTCTTCGGTCTCCCTCTTAAATAAGAGGCGGGCACACAAGCGTAACTTAGGTCGAGGGCGGTATGATTTCAACCTGTCCAATGCAGGGGCTAACCTCTATTCCTCTCATATTTTCTATGGATGTGTAATGTGTAGACGTGACCCCGTTTCTTTCCGATTTTAATAATACATCATCATTCTTAACATTCTCCTTGATTGTGGCATATGAAGAAAACAACAATGGGAATATGCATGTCAAGATTACCTTTTGTTTTAATGACATCTGACTTCCTCCTTTCTTGCGAGGTTATCACACGCAATTGACAGAGGTATGTCAGTTTGGTTTAATTTGATCTTTTAGACTTAAGCTGTTTAATGCCTCTCCTCAATTATTATATCACTTTATCTCTCGTAGCTCGGTGATTTTTACCTTTAGATCATCTGTTTCTTCACCTTTTTGAAAGAATGGTGTGGCCTTATCAAGGAGACAATGGAGAGTATCAAGACTGTTAATGCTCGCAAGTGGCACATGGGTAAAGGATTCTGAAGCAACTTTATGACCGCATACCGTTCCTTCTATTTTGGAAGGCTTAATAAACACATTTTTCTCGTCAAACTTTTCGCTATGGATACAATCTAACAATAAATATTGTGCACGCCATCCGCTCTTTTTTTTCTTCTGCCAAGTTTCTATATTCATACTTTCTTTAAGTTTTATACTTCCCAATACTATACGAGGGAAAGGCTTATTGTTTTTATCAAGCAAGCTTACACCTATTACGCCAATCTTGTCCGTTTCAATTTTGTCTGACCCTATAGCAAGGTATTGTGCAAGCATATAAGTATAAGGACAACCACCGCCTAACTCCTCTATAGGTGGATTTTTTACCATAAGAATTCTTTTGCCATCTTGAAAGTATTTTACAGTATCCTCTAAAAGTTTTTTAGCTTCGTCGTATATTCCCTGAACCCATTCAAAAACATTTATCATGTGCTCTTGTTCATCTGAAGCCGTTCTCGTTGTATTATTTTTATCTTCCATTTTGACCTCCTTTATTGTTTTCCATGTTTGCATAAAATATTATATCTGGTTTTTTAGGTAATGGCTGGAGTTGTACTCCCATCCTGCTTCCCCATTCTCCTGTGAAAGGCGCAAGTCCACGTTTTGTAAGATACGCATATAAATCTTCAAGGAGAGCAGCCTTTCCTCTATGTTCATTGTTACGCCCTTTATCAATCTCCTCTTGAATTAGAGGAGAAAGTTCTCTCCATGGTAACCAGCCAAGCCTATCATCTGCATTATGATCATTCTGTTTGTTTAGTTTATCTAAAGATGATTTCATATCATTTGTTGGAAATGTTGTATGATGCGTGACATAAAGAAGATATAATTCACCTTCAGCATGTTTCTTTTTCTGAAAGCTATAATAATCTGCAAGTTGATCATAATATTCTGTAGATTCTCCATCAGAATTATCGGAATCGCTTTCAGATTCATCACCAGTTCCACTTTTTGGTGCTCCGTACTTTGCTTCTATTATCAGTGTCCATTGCTGGCTATTATTACCATGACATTCAATAATAAGGTCAGGCTCTTTCCCACCAAGGGCTGGCCAGAATTTGTATTCAACACTTTGAATCTCTCCAACTATTTTAATAAATGTTTTATTCTCCTTACCCTTACAATCGAACCATGCTTTTACAAGAAAATCCTTGAGTAAGCATAGACCAATAGAATTCTCTGTATCATCAAGATAACATAACGATCCAAAAACAACGGATGTAAGAACATCTTCTATATCAGCTTCTAAAGGGAATTTACCATGTTTATCTGCTTTTAACATTCTCGCCCCCTCCTTCTTTCTTCAACACCTTTGGTCTGTTTACTGTTATGCTTTCTTCTTTGTTTGTGAACTGTTTTATTTTTTCAATTAATGCCTTGTTTTCATTATCGGATTCCATAAACCTTAATAACTCACCTGTATCAAGTTTTGAAAACTGCTCCCAGAGACCGGCTGCTTTGACAAGCTTTTCAAGTTCTGAACGCCGAGGATCGCTTGT
>JAJYUJ010000077.1 GCA_021792615.1 bacterium | reverse complement strand
GCGCAGAATTGATTTTATGAAGTCATATTTTAAGAGGGAGGTGAATTTGAGCGATTTACCGGCAAAGGACACAGGAAATAGGACGGAAGCTACTATGACAATTTCAACTAAAAACTTGACATGCTCCCAATTGTATGGGCTTTGTCTGCTGCAATATCGTAAACAGAGGCTAAATATAAAAATTTTGTTTTAACATAAGGGAACAGAGGTTTAAAGTAATACCATACAAAAGTAACTTCAATATGATCACTGGTAGAAAAACTTATTTGATCTGAGGTGTTGACATAAAAATCGACCTCACCAAAGATTCGCTTCACTTTAAGTTTAAAGGCATTTGAGATGGCTTTACCGACAAAAACATCAAAATCAACAGACTTCCTGTGGTTTAATTGTAATGCGAGCGCTGTTCCACCGGCAAGATAACCATCAACCCTGAAATGAGATAGTATGTTGAATACTCTTAATCTGCTGTTATCTAATATCTCTTGGTATATTTTTGACATAGTATTTTTTGTTTAACTTAGTAGCAGACAAATTTAAAAGATAATCCTTAATAAAGTAAAATCTTGATGCATCATAATCTTTGTACGGAATAGTAATAAAAACAGTTCTCAGTTCCTTTTTTAAATAAGTTTTTAAAAGCCATAAAATATCTTCCATTCTGCCATGGGAGAGTATTTGATGAATGATATAGCCCCTGTCACGTTCGATATCAAGATGCTTTACATCAACAGACCAAAGGACAGACTGCAGCCTTTTTGGTACCTTCTTTTGATTCATAATAATATTTTAACACAAATATACATCTTATTCAATAATTGAATAGACATAAACAATACTATCATAAACATGGTGTGACCGTATGGTAAAGGAAACAATAAGCAGTCGATCGATGGTAACAGGTAGGAAAAAATCGCACTTGACTTATTCAAGGTGCAGAATATATTCTGTGATAGTATAAAGGGTTGAAAGGCCCGCAAGGGGGTTGCAGCGTGAGGCGGATTTTTATGATAGCGGATGGCTGCAAATTGGTAAACTTCTAACCGGGCAAAAAGGAGGTAATGTATATGATGTTTCTTGCAGGAATAGTTCTACACTCGATGTTAATTGCTGCAGGGCAAAGACCTGTCGTGAAATTCCGCGTGACCGATGCGTATGTTTCGTATACGGCAAAGGAAACCAATCTCGGCTCCTCGATCAAGACGACCGTTGGACGCAATGACAAGCTTTCCCTTGATTTGAATGCCTCTCCCGGGAACACGCAGGCAAAGCTATTGATCTCGTCCTCTGGATTTAAAACCGATAGGCCGATGAGAGACTGGTCTGTAAAAACACTGTACTTGAAGGCTTCCCAGTATCCGGAAATAACCTTCGAACTCTTGAAAGTGGATGGAGAGCCGCTCTCAAAGGTTCTGCTCCCGATCAATAAAAATATCGTCATAAAGACCAATCCTCAAAATACGACCGTTGATCTTCTTATGCCGGATACGGCAAATGCACCGTTAATACTCCGCGTGGGAAAGGATGAATTTTCGGTAGAAGGTAAACTCAAGGAAGATATCCTCAATGCCCTGCACAGCGATAAAGGGGAAATTCATATAAACGGCAGGCTTACCGTAGCCGGCGGGTCAAAAGACTTTGACACTGCGGTGTCTTTCAAGCAGACGGGACCTGCTACATTCGCATTGTCCACACTCATCGACGCCCAATTTACCGATTTCGGCATGACGGCGCCAAATCTCGCGTGGTTTATTTCCGTACATAATAAGATAGCTCTTGAGGGGCATGCTGTAATCGAGGTTTTGAAATAAATTTTCAGGTAGTTCTAAAACAGGGGCGTTTGCATACACTATCTGTTATTGCAAATGCCTCAGTCGAATACCGAAGATCACACGCGCTATGTTGACCAATTTCTTGAGCACTGTGTCATTGCGGGCGTTGAGACACAGCAAAGCAGGCTTAACCCGAAAAATGCAATAAGGAGGTTTACTTATTCGCTCAATCCCGCGATCCACCTGATATCTATACATTTCCATATAGAAACGAGATTTCGGTCCCCTGTATGTTTATATGCCATTACCCGGTATGGTTTCCTCATCGGATTTCCGAAGAATACCTTTATCTGACGCGGGATTATAGCTCATTGCATAAACCTCCTTATTGCATTTTTCGGGTTAAGCAATCCTTCCGTATACTTGTAGATTGCTTCGTCTTTTCATTCCTCGCAAAGCCAGAGCGGGGTTCTTTCAACAAGATTATTAAGTTTAATTGCAACAATTACAAAGTCTTGACAATAAGTTGCAGACATGTAATTGCATTGAGAGGATAGAGATATCATGGCGTTAAACAATACAGTATTAAATTTTCCAGAGAAATTACCAATAACAGGTGAGTGGACATTCGCAGACCTTCTCGCGGATATACGTGTGAAAGAGCGCTGGGAAAAGGTCAGGAAATACTTTTTTTTGAGGGAATCAACCTATGATATGGCGACACGGTGCAACATGCGGTGCGATGGCTGTTACTATTTCAACGGCGAAAAACAATTTACCCATGAAAATGTTGATCCAATGGCATGGCGTGACCTTTTTCGCGAGGAAAAAGCAAGAGGTATAACATTCGTGGTCCTCGCAGGTGCAGAACCATCACTCGTGCCCGAACTGCTTCATGCATGCTATGAAGAGATTCCCCTGGGGTGTATAGCCACAAACGGGTTAAAGCGTATTCCTGAGTCAGTCGGATATAAGGTTCATATTTCGGTTTGGGGCAACGACGAGACGAGTTTCAGAATCCGAAAGGCTAAAAATCTGCTTCAGAAACAGATTGATAATTATGCAGGGGACCCTCGCGCCGTATTTGTCTATACGTTTTGCAGGGACAATATCAATGAAGCTTATGATGTTGTGAAGATGCTTGCATCGAACAAATGCAAAGTCACCTTCAATATGTTTTCAGCACCATTGAACTATACAGGCACTCTGTCGCATACACAAGAATCTCTGGATAAA
>JAJYUJ010000050.1 GCA_021792615.1 bacterium | reverse complement strand
TAGCTTTTTTCTTGAGTCTTTTGGGCATTTTTTCAATGGCATACCGCAGAGCCGTACGGGGCATGATTGTCTTTTTTCTCATGATGTAATCAAAAATTTCTTTCCGGTGTGTATGGCTGGCCGCCTTGAGCAGCCAGCCATAACCCTTTTGTACCAGGTCGTCCCGATCCAAAAGCAGGATGCCGGCAATCTCCAGAATATCCTTCAAAAACTTTCCTTGTTTTGCAGGGACAATGAGCGATACCGCAGAGGCCCGGCGCATCCAGCGGTTTTTCGATGAAGCCCAATTTTTTAAACCCGAAACATATTCTGGATACATTTCCACAAAAGCGCCGATTGTATGATTGCAGAGTGTATCGCACGATGCCCAGTTGCCGACGAAATTGTTTACCCATTTTTCGAATACTTTAAAATCCTCCGGTGCGAAATCCTTGCGGACAGAATAAGCCCAGAGGCATGCGATAAATGATTCTTCCATGTAGCCCGATCTCCAGAGCTCTTCGCATAAATCAAAAACGACGGTTTTCTTTTTGTCTTTGATTTCTTTCAAGTATTTTTTTCCGATCTTTATTACAACCGGTGTCTTCACGCCATGCGACCTGATCTTTTCCTTGAAAAAACGCTGGCTGCTTATCAGTGTCTTCTTGTCGCTGCTTTGTTTCAGCTCATGACGGACTTTATTGATTATACCGCTCATTGTTTGGATTCCCGGTTCCTTGGATGCCTCCATAGTATATCGCTTATGTAGACAGTCCCCTGCATGTTGTCAAGCCCGCTTTTCCCTGAAACGTCCTTCTTCAATCAGTTTTTTATCAATAGGGCAAGCTTGTAATCCCCTCTTTTTGATTTATAGCACGAACCGGATTTGATAAATCCGAATTGTTTCAGAAAAGATGCTATATAATCGTGTCTGGTTGTTGCATAAATAGCTTTTTTGGGAACCTTAGCGAGTAATTGCAACACGATGTCTTTACTTATGCCTTGTCTCCTGAAATCTTGTTCAGTATACAACCAACCAAGTTCAAAACTAAAATCTGCCGGCGAATTATCTGAGCCAGCCTCCGTAAAAACATTATTTCTGTAGTTTTTATCGGGCCGCTTTATCGCTCCAATTGCTACAAGTTATTCCAGTGAAATGCGAGCACCTAAATTATTATTCTGCACTTTATGCATCCTCACTGGCTTGTTGTAAGATATGTTTATATAAAGTTTGATCAAACCGAAAACCCCGTTGCTGTAATTTTAAAATTGAAGGCTTTATTGTTTTAATTTCTCCTACCCTTTTAAGGTCTAACAATAAACCTAAAATACCTTTAGTCTGTAAGCCGTGTCTTTCTGCTATTTTTCTGGCTTTTTTCTCATCTATAAAAATGGTTCCGGCATTTTTTTCTCTTGCCTGTATTATAGCCTCCGCCTCTCCAGACCCAATATGTTCATCGACTAATAATAATTTTAAACTTGCTGCATCATATGCATTGCATTTTGTGATTCCGTATTTATTCATGAGCTTCTTTAATTTATTTCGCGCATCGCGCTTTTTGGATATTTCTCTTCTTACATTGCCAGGAATATAAATTGTATTGTATCGCCAGTTGAGTTTATCCAGAAGCTTAAGGTGCAATAGTCCTATAACACAGGAACTATCTATAACTGCTATAGCTTTCCCCATTATTTTTTACTTAGTGCAAATAGCAAAAAAAGACCTATACCTATGCCGACTAACAAGCCAACAGCCTGGCCGTCTGCTTTTTTAACACGTTCTTTTGTAAGGTATTCTATAACTTCCTTTTCTACTTGTCCGGGTAAACCTGTAAGTGGATCAAAATAGAATACATTATCACCCGTGGCCGTTGTTATTTTAATTCCTTTTTCTACTATATATATGACCTTCTTATGCTTTGTTACCGCATAATTAAGTTCTAACTGTACTTCCTCTGATATATCCCTTGTTAAAAATGCTATTACACAATCTGAATTATCTATTTGACCTTTTGCTGCTTCAGATAACAAGAGGGATTTCCCTTTTTGTCTGTCAGGAACATAAACAGTTAAGCCGTGGGCAGCGCCCAATGTTTGCAGCCTCCATACCACAACCATTTCGCTTTTATTCACAGAATAACTTATAAAAACTTTGTAGTTAGACATTGGTTTATCCTTTAGTAAATAATGTAACTCTTTCATGATAATTATTCAATTCAATATGCATAACGACATTTTATTCATAAGAGCCATAATGTCAAAACAGCTTCCCCCGCATTGCCTGTATTGCAAACGAGCCGAAGAGCAGGAGGAAGACCGCGGTGAAGATGAACAGAAGCGGGAAGGTCATTTTCACAGGCGCCTCCATGGCGAGCTTCTCCGCACGTTGGAACCGCCGCGTTCTGTATTCCTGCGACTGTATCCTCAGCGTCCTGCCAAGCCCGGACCCGAGCTCATCGCTCTGGATGATCGCATTGACGAGCGAAGTGACCTCCGGCACACCCACATGTCCTGCCATGTCGGTCAAGGCCTGCTTGCGTGCTTTTCCCATCTTGAGTTCCTGCAAAAAATAAAACAGCTCTTTACTGAGTATGCCCTTTTTTGATTTCTCGACCACCCTGCTCACACTGCCCGTCAGATCAAGACCTGCTTCGATGGACAGGGTCAGCAGGTCAAGGATGTACGGAAGCTCCTTGAGTATCGCTGCCCTCCGTTTCTTATAGAGTTCTCGTAACCACAAGTCCGGATAAAAAAATCCGGCAACAGAAAGGATAAGAGTAATGCTCATCGAGAAGCCGAGTGCCAGCGAGATAACTATCATGCAAAAAGCTGCAAGTTCCTTAAGCGCTAAAAACTCCTCCGGCATCAGGTAAAGCGGTTCACCTGCAAGCAAAAGCCGCTTCTTCACCCTGATGAAATAGCCGGATAATTTATCCTTCTTTGGATGCATGCTTATCATAAAGCCCGCTGTCTTTACGAAAAGCCTGTACAGGGGAGATCTCATGCATGCTTCACGATCTGGTTTCATCCTGCCCTGTTCTTTCACCGCATCCATATCAAGTAACGCTGTTACTGTCATATACCCGCATAAGCCGATGGAAAGGCTTGCCAGTACAATATAAAATATCCTCATACATCTATCCTTATTATCTTGGCTATGAAGAACGCCCCAATGGCCTCGAACAGCACAATTATAAACAGGATAGCCCAGCCAATCGGGTCATTGAACAGGGGCATAATAAGGTTCGGGTCAAGTTTGTAAAGGATAAACCCGAGTGCAACCGGCATAATCCCGATGACAATGCCTTGCATGCGCCCCTGTGCCGTCAAACCCTTTATTTTCCCCCGGATGGTATTGCGCTCGCGAAGTGTGTCTGCGATTGTATCAAACATCTCGGACAGATTGCCGCCGGTATCTTTTACAACACTCGTTGCGGTCACAAACAGATCGAGGTCTTCGCTTTCAACCCTTTTGCATATATTGAGCAGTGAACGTTCAAGCGGAACTCCGAGTGCGACCTCCTTACTGATCATGGATAATTCCTGCGACAATGGTGCAGGATATTGCAACGCCACCCGGGCAAGTGCCTGCTGGAGCGAAAGTCCCGATTTTAATGCGTTGCTGATAACACCAATTGCATCTAAGAATTGTTCGTTGAACAGATTGAGGCGTCTCATGCGCATGAATTTGATCCAAAGTTTCGATATGAACAAACCGGACGGAGAGCACAACACGCCTAAAAGGATGCTGGATGTAAGGATGGAGACAAGGACAAACATCAGAAAGCACGAAGTGATGTTGAGATAAAACAATTTTTGCGGCACCATCTTTATATAAAGTTCATCAAGCTCTTTGACCTGGTTTTCGACCTTCTCCCTATACACGTCAGCACCCTGTTCAAGGAATGCAATACCTTCAAAAACAATAATAAACACGCTTATACCTGCCGATAGTGCAGCACCGAGCATCAAGAGTATCACTGGAAGATCTCCTGAGGTACATCGATCCGGTGTGCGCGTAGTTCTTCTACGAACTTCGGAACAAAGCCTGTTGGTTTAAACCCGCCCGTTATTTTACCGGCTTGATCGATCTCACCGGCCTCGAACGCAAAAATGTCCTGAAGTACCACGGTGTCGCCTTCCATACCTTGGACCTCGGTAATAGCCGATATTCGTCGAATGCCATCCTTGAACCTTGTCTGCTGGACAATGAGATCAACGGCCGACTTTATCTGCTCGCGTATCGCCTTGACGGGGAGCTCCATACCGGACATCAAAACCATGGTCTCCAGCCTTGAGAGTGCGTCTCTCGGACTATTGGCATGCAGCGTCGTGAGTGAGCCGTCATGGCCTGTATTCATAGCCTGAAGCATATCAAGTGCCTCCCCGCCCCTGCACTCACCAACAATAATCCTGTCAGGCCTCATGCGCAGTGCATTGCGTACCAGCTCCCTGATGGTTATCGCACCCTTGCCCTCAATGTTCGCAGGTCTTGCCTCAAGGGCAACAACGTGCGGTTGATTTAGTTTCAGCTCCGCGGCATCCTCGATAGTCAATATGCGTTCGTCTTGCGTAATAAAATTTGAAAGCACATTGAGCAGCGTTGTTTTCCCGGAACCCGTCCCGCCGGAAATAATGATATTTTTCCGAGTTCCGATTGCTATTTTTAAAAATTCCGACATCTTTTCCGTTAAAGATCCAAACTTTATAAGATCGTCAATGACATAAGGCGTTTTTGAAAACTTTCTTATAGTAATTGTAGGACCCTTTATCGCAAGCGGCGGTATTATTACATGCACTCTTGAGCCGTCCTTTAGCCGGGCGTCTACTGTCGGGGAACTCTCGTCTATCCTCCTTCCTATGGGTGAAACGATCCTCTCGATAACACTCATGACAGCCCTGTCGGACGAAAACCTTAATTGAGTCTTTTGAAGTTTGCCGCTTTCCTCGATGTAAATCTGATCTTTGGCATTTATCATAACCTCGGTTATAGATTTATTCTCAAGCAAAGTCTCTATTGGACCAAGGCCAAGGGCTTCATCAATAACATCCTTAAGCAGGATTGCTTCATCTATGGGGGTGTCTAAGATGTTGTCCGTTTTTAATTTAGCTATAATACTCTTTACAGCCTCGGTAGCCTTATATTTTACCTCGGATGTTTTTAGCTTCGAAAGATCGATATTTTTAAGATCAAGTTCATCAAGTAACTGCCGGTGTATCTCTTGTTTTAGGTTATCCAGTTTTTCCGTGATTAAGTGTTGCTGAAAAGAATAAGATAAAACAGGTCCAGACACCGGATCGGAAGCCATCGTTTCATCTGCCGGAAGTCCCTGCGATCCATTACCCTCTGTTTTGTTCATGATTTGTTTGACAAAAACCTCGTACGAACCAATTTTTAGCTTGTCTCCTTCATGAAGAACAACGGATTCCAACAAACGACGCTCATTGTAGAATGTACCGTTCGAGCTATTCATATCGGTTGCGAACCACATATCGTCCTGCTTGAATATCTTGAGATGTTTTCTTGAACACAGGGTATCATCAAGCCTGACATCAACATCCGGTGACCTGCCTATAACAGCTTGTAACTGTATTGTTGTCGTAAGTATTTTTGTGCCCTTCTTAGTAATTTCTATCTCAAGCATATTAGTCTAATGGATCGTACCCCAGAGATTTGCCGGCATCATTATATCTCCGGTTCATCTCCTTTATCCTTGTCGTATCTATACTGCCGGGCCTTATGATTGCCGGCGTTATAAACACCAGAAATTGTGATTGTGCATACTGGTATTTTCTGGATTTAAACAACTCACCTATAATCGGTATGCTTCCCAATAAAGGAAACTTTGCAACACTTTTAAACCCTTTATCACTTAAAAGCTCCGACATAACCAGTGTCTCGCCCTGTGTAAGATTCACAACGGTTTCCGTTTTTCTTGTTACAAATGCAGGCAGATTAATACCGTTCGCAGAAACAGCATTTGCCATATCGATGTCGCTTGTCTCTGCGTGTATTTTAAGACTTATATTGTTAAATTCATCCGTTGCAGGCTGTATGTTAAGGATCACGCCGAATTCTTTCCAATTCACGTTCGTTTGCCCCAAAGTTGACGTGCTTGGTATCGGGATCTCTCCGCCTGCAATGAAGCTTGCTTGATCGCCTGAGCGGCAGACAAGCACAGGATTACTGAGAACCCTTCCAAGATTATTGGCAACCATCAGATTAAAGACAAAACCGAAATCAGAGAGAATAGAGCCTGCAATAGAAAAGGCACCTATACGGGCTTGGTTGTCGAGTGCCGGATACGCACCTTTGAATTCTGATGATAGAGAAATTGTTTGAGGCCAGCCAATTCCGATATTTTTCGCAAACCCTTTATCAACCTCCATCATCTTGACATCTATCTGTACCATCTTATCGAGGCGCACGTTGTTCTTTTTTACAAAATTTATTACCTGGGGATACAGAGAAATCACTTTTTCAATCTTATCGTAATCATCGGCCTTTATTACCTGGCCTTCGAGTACGACCCTATTGCCAATGACATTCGTTTTTATACCTTCGATATCATGCAGAAGTTCCTTAACGTCGAAAGCAACAAGCTTAATGTCTTCTACGGTAACCCGTATCGTGAAATCTTTCTTTTTACCAGAGACCTGCCATAGAGAAAGGTTCGTTATACCTCTTGATATACCCGTGACCATAACTTGACTGCTGTTTATGACCTTTACACTTGCTATGGTCGCATCGCCGATTGCAACTTTTGCTATGTTTGGCTGCTCTATGACCCTGCTTTGTCCTTGCACCAGGGAGATGATGTTTTGATCAGCATACGCGATAGGTGGCATCAAGACGAGCAAACAAAAAAGAAAATAGGCCGCATATGACCCGGAGGGTATATTCTTACCCATTTTCCCTATTCCCCGCCCCTGCCTTTTATTACCCTGATGTTTCGCTCATGCTGAATCTGTTTCAGATTACCGATCTTCATGATGTTTTCCCATCCTACAACCGGCAGGTTTTCTTCTGCTTGTATATTGTCTGCATTTCTTAAAACGAAATTTAATCTTGCTCTTTCAGACGCGAAGGTAAGGAGTTCTGCTTCTATTGTTGAAACAGCAAGCGTTAAGCTGGTATAATTATAAGGTTCTGATTCCTGAAGTCCTCTTCCCCATATTCCTCCCGTTGCAAGCACCGTAACATTCTGAAGCAGGGTAATTGTTGCAAGTTTTGTTGCCCCGCTTAATACCGGAAATGAAAAAGTACCGAGAATATCCACATGATCTCCCGGTCTTATCAAACCTGATACGCTGCTCTGGTTGTCAACTGCAATAGATATTGCCCTTTCATTTTCCTTTATCAAGGAGGTAAACCCTGAGCCTTTTGCCGCTCCAAGCATTGTCCATTGAAGAGGTTCTCCTTTTTCCGCCTGCATGACTGCCCTATGACCGATCACGGCATCTTGATCTTTCTGCTGAATTGTATTGTGAGACAGATACCGCTTTGGTTGAGGCATTGATGTAAGGTTATTTTTTGTAATAATCGAGCCTGGTTTTATATCCGTTTTTGCTACAAGCACATCAATCGTCTCAAGTTCGCTGTAAACAGCATGTCTGAAGGCAGCAAGATAAAGTTGAACCAGTATAATCGCGATTATCCCGCTCGCAATTCCTAGGAGTAATTTTTTATTCTTTTCAAGTTTCATATTTTCTCCTATGGTATGGGGAGGGCAATAAATGCCGCTAGAAAGCTAAAATAAGCCGATAGTGCAGTACCGAACATTTTCACAGCTATTCCTGCGCTTATCGAAAGAACAGCGGTAACAAGCAGGTATTCCACCATAGCCTGGCCATTATTTTTTTTTGACAGTATAGGTAATGATTGAAACATAGTTAGGTTCCTCTTCCACGTTTACTATCATCAGTCGCATGGCGGATTGATACAGTGCCATACCATTCGCCTCTCGTAATTTTTTATAACCTTGGGATTTGAGCCGGGAATCATAATAAACAAGAACTGCGCTCGCGGTTGCCTGTGCCTTGTAATGGCCCAGGCAGAATTGTTTTGTTTGCAGGATATTTATTTTTTCGGCAGACGGATAAACAGGAAGGTCTTCAGAGTCATGGACAGCGGTGTCTAAAAACCTGCTTGCATCAAACCCTTTGTCGAGCCGCAGACTTACGTATTTTGTGGAACGCCCGTTTACAAAGCCCATGAGAGGCTCTAGCATGGACATGAGTGCGCCGGGCGAGGACAGTCTTTCTTTGTCAATACCTCCATGCACATGCACGGACAGTCCGCCGTTTTTGTCACGATAAAATGGAAGCGATTTGTTGTTGCGCACCTTTGAAAGCAGTGCTCCATAATCGTCCTGATTCCGGACAAGCAGATCCATATTTTGACCATTCACTTTAAAATGCAGTGTGTTGTGCGGCATGTTATCGAAGGTAGTTTCGGAAGAAAACAGGTCGTAGAATGTGCTTTTGCTTTTGGATACAAAAAATAAATTAACAAGCAAAAAGACCAATAGTATGAATCGTATATGATTTCTGTGTCGCTTGCCCATGTTAGTTACCGAAGATAGATGGATTTTCAAGATCAATGCTGTTATTTCCACCATTATTACTGCCGCTCCCATTTTGAAAACCTTTTGCCACAGCAATAGCCCAGAGACCGTACTTCAACGCCTTCCCAGTAACGCCACTATCCTTCCATGTATCCATAAATAAAAAATGCTGTGAACCGGTACTGGATTTTTGCTGTGAGAACGGATAATGGTCTCCCTTTACTCGGAGAGCAGTCCCATTGATACCTGCCACACTGCCCAGCACACTTCCGAGATCACCAAGAGAATTACCGGCAAAACCGATACTTGGTGCCGGATGTGTTATGGCGATTTCAGAGCTTTTATTAAAAAACAGAGCCTTTATCGTATCTTGAGACGGCTCATTGCCTCCATTCCTTCCAGCGTACCATGCAATATAGCGCACGGCCGTCACGGATCGCTGTTTTAATACGAGCATCCTCGCAAAAAAGATCACACTGCACAGCATGAGCAAAAGCACAGGGAATACGATGATAAATTCCGTTACGGATTGCCCCGTCGCTCTTACTATTTTATTATCATTCCCGTGTAAACGAGAATCTAGAAGGGATCTCTTTAAAAACCGGGTCCCAACTTTTGTAGGAATGACGGCGCGATTCACCGAATCACCTGTCTGTTTAGCTTTCTCATTATCTCGTTCATAAACTCCGTGGTCCATCAATGTAGAATGAGTTTCTCATCTATATACTTCATGATACTATTAGAAGATTTTAGTCCGATCTGCTGTGCAATAGCCTTCAAAGCAGTGAATCTGGTAAGATGTGCATCCCAATCCATCTCCAGTAGAATATCACCTGGTTTTGTGCTTGGACTTTGAGGTCTTGACTGGGAAAGTGCAACAAAGCCCCAAGGATTTTTATCTTCAGGGAGTAGGTTTTTGTTGCTGATGAATACCGGCGGTCTTTTCTTGCCAAGGTCTGTCGTAGCGACTGCCATAAAAAGAAATTCTTCAGCCCGCGGATGCAGTTTCATCGGGACCGGCAGTTGTGAAGGTGCGCTTGTTTTTGTGGTTGTTTTCACGGACAGGTCAAGCCTGCAAAAGTCTTGCACTTTTAAGGGAGTAGATACGGCGCTTCCTGCACTTTCTCCGGAACTGTTACCGCAATTTTTAACAATACAGCTTACAAAATATGAAGATATTTTCTCTGTCGGCGCTTCATCTTTGTTCCACAATATTTTATTGCAGGAGCTCTGCTTTTTCACAGAAACTGAACAATTATTGCAGGGATCCGGGTCGTTATAATCGGTGGTAATATAAAACCAGTCTGCATGAACTTTCTTTGTACTGGTGACACCTGATACTGAGCCGGCAGGTTCATGCGCCTTGGTGTTCGCATCTACGGCCTGCGGGTAATTATCATAGCTGTGACTATCATTAAATGTCGTTGCAATAGATCCATTCGAAGAAAGTGAGCCAGGATTTATTGCTTTTCCGAGCAATCCCAAAGCCTGAGACAATAAGGGAAAGATCTTATCAATCGTTTTGCTTATTTCCTTCATTATAGCGCTTATCATGTCCTGAAAATTCCCTTTCTCTACATTCAGAGAGATTGACTGCGGCGTCAGCGGCGGCGGTACGCTGTCGGATGGCTGATAGGGATACGGAATGGATATAGGACTGTTCTGGTTTGCTCCACTTGCAAGTTCAACAGCTACAGGAACCATATAGGGAAAGTTTTTGGCAATTTTTTCTTCGAGCTTTGACATTTCGACAGCTGTATTCCACAGTCTCCGAATAGCATTATTGGCAAAGTTCAAAACCACGGGAAGCGCAGTGGCACATGCTTCACCAATACCGGCCCACCATAAGGTGGCCGAACACACAGCTAATATCGCAATAGCCGCTACGATGATAATAATCAATTCAACCGTGAGAACAATACCCTGATTCAGACCCGCTATAAGATTGAGTCCGCGAGCCTCCCAGACTGTACCTGCCATGGAAGCACTGTCCGCTGTATTCTGCATATCCATTTTGTAGGAAAGCTCCCTGCCAACATTAGCAACTGCAGCAATAAATATAAGTAATGTTACAAGAGTGATCACAACAAAAACTATAGCCTGTCCTTGTTCTCCATGAGAACTGTACCGGAATTTTATTATGCTCACAGACACTCCTGGTGTACGATCCTGCTGATTCCGGTTTTGTCTTTATCCGTATGGTACTGTGGTCTGCCGTTTTTATACGTGCCTGACTGATATACCTCGTCATTTGTATAGGTATGTTTTATACCCTGGTTATCTGTATAGCTGTAGGTGCATTGCGACGGATCGGCCGGGAGCGGCTCATGCAAAGCCTCGTTGCTTAGTGTTACTTCGGAAGATAAAGGATAGAAATAGTCGGTACCGATGATTGACGAGAGAGCAGTTATCCAGTTGTTATCCGCTCCTGCGTAGTTTGACAGCATGGTTAAGATGCCGGACGCTTTTGTGCCGATGATTTTGTTGATAAGGGGAATTGTAAGCAGGGTAAGATAATCCACATGCACGGTAATGTCATCATTGGATTGTGACGGGTTTATTACAATCTTTGCATCAGTAAATTGTTTTGCATATGCATACCGCAAAAGCAGGGTGCCTGCGTCTCCAAATATGTCTGCAATATTGTTAAAAACACCTGATACTACGGACAACCCGGCCATTGCATCAACGCGTGGCGATATGGGCGTCATAGATAATTTTGCCGATTCAGCGATATCGTCTAGGTTATCCGGCTGGACGATTGCTGTTCTTGCGGCATTGAAGGCCGCGTATTCAACAAAGAGTTTTGTCTGGGCAAGCAGGGATAGTTGAACGATGGCAAGAACCGTGATGAGCACAAGCGGGAATGCAACCACAAACTCCACCATGGTCTGGCCGCATTCCAAATCAGGGCGATTTGCAGAATCGCCCCTACAGCTGCTTGTTTTGTTTTTCAATTTATATGTTTCTGACATAGAATGAAGTATTTTTTTATCAAGGGCAGGGAAATCCGGCCCCTGTATTGTTCTCTGTTACCCAGATGTTTTTTTGGTTCGCGGATAACTTGTGCAGATACTCCCGTGATGATCGTTTTCAAGTTACAGCTCTCCTGTCCGTGTTTTAAGTTAATTGTTGTTCCCGCTGGTGCTCTTGGTTGTTACGTTTTCTATCTGGCTGCTTGCGGTCTGAACGCCTTTGATAAGTTTGTCCCGGAATACACCGAACGCGGCGATGAGCGCGATGGCTATGAGCAGGACGATCAGGATGTACTCTGTCATGCCCTGTCCTTTCTGACCATTATTTTGTCTCCCTGGCACAAGATTGAAATAAACCATATTGTCCTCCTTAAAGACGAATTATATTCGTTAAACACTGGTGGCGTTCGGTTTGTCAAGAAAATTATGCGTTAGAGGATTTGTTGTTCTGTGTGCGGCAAAAATCTCGCGGAGGACTACCGTCTAAACATGAGCTTTACATCCAACAATGGAGTAAATCATCGTAGACGGCTGTCTACTGAGGGCATGTTACGATGATTTTTAACTCCTTGCTGCTGTTATCGCCACTGCACCTGCTCTGAAGTATCTCATTTTTATTCATCGAGTGGTTCAGCCTGCTCAAGACGTTTACCCAGTTTCTGGCTTCACGTATCTTGTTACCGGACGGATATAATTGGATAAACCTGTTAAATTCTATCAGTGCTCTTGCGTAATCGGCGTTTGGGTTGTCATAGTAAATAAGCGTGTAAGCGATTAGGTATTGGGCCTGTTCTGCTGCAAAGGATTTTGGGTAACGGGTTGTCACCTCTGTGTAGGCTTTGATTGCCTCATTATACTTCCGGTTATCGAAAAGGGTGTCCGCATCGTAGAGTGCTTGTCTGGAGCGTATTGTGGCAGCGCATGACTGGGTGAGCAGGATAATAAGAATAATTATGAATGAACTCTTTTTCATCCTGTTACCCGTTTCTTGATAACATGAGTGTTTGTGTAAAGAACCTTTGCATAATTCCCTACTGCATCAACGACCTTCGCGATATCCATAGTATGCGTGAATGCCGGTTGCTCGTCTTTTACCATAATAGTAGCAATGACCTGGTTTGTCAAAGCCACTTTTAGATCTTATTTGAGGCGACGCTCTTCCTTGATGCCCTTTGTCAGAGACGCCACCTTACCTCAACAAGCTCAATGGAAGTGTTACAACCCCTTACAATCTGAACATGAGCTTTACGTCCCTGAACTTCTCGTTCCTGTATCATTTTTGATCGGGATCCCATTGTCCTATCTATCAAATAAAGGGGGCACGTTGAAGCGTGCCCCCTTGTGTCGATTCATCTATTCGATGTTTTTATCAAGCTATCGTTCGTCTGACCTTCCCCTGGATTTTTCTTCACGCCTCTGCTGTCCCTGTCCGCGTCCCTGTTCTTGCGGCTGACGCTGATATCTCTGTCCCTGGGGGCCATGGGGGCGTCCTTGCGGCTGACGCTGGTATCTCTGCCCCTGGGGCTGGCCCTGCGGCTGGTGCTGATACCTTTGTCCATGGGACTGTCCAGGGTGTTCCCGTATCCACTGCTGGTGTCTTATAACCTCAGGTCTTCTCTGGTACTCCTGCTGCCTTTGGTATCTTATATCCCGCCTCTGCTGTATAGCTCTGGGATGATAGTCCCGCACACCCCATGTCCTTTGCCGTTCCCAATACCTGTCGTTGTGCCAGCCTCTCCAGTTGCGTTGCAGTTCCCGGTCGGGAATGCGTTGATAGATCCACGGGTGTCCCTGCCAATCTCGGTCCCTGTAGTATTCTCTCCAGCGCGGGTCTACGTCGTAGTAGAAACGCGGTACACGGTTGAAATAAATCCAGCCGCGGTTATAATATCGTGATCGATACCAGCCGCCTTCCCACGGACGCCACCACCATCCGTTCCAGAAGAATAAATCTACCCCTACATTCGGAACAACGTACACATCGTTCGTATCCGGCAGTACCACTACATCCGGCGGCGCCTCGAATACGACCGGCGGCGGCAGAGAGATTCCGATACTGATATCCACCCCTGCCATTGCCGGAACAGGTGCGGAAATTACCGGTATCAAAAGTATGAGCCCTAAGAGTAACTTTTTCATTTTGGTTCCTCCTTTGTCAGGTATGTTTCCTTATCTATACCATGCGATCCCGAATCAATCAATACAGCCTTTGTGCGATGTATTTGAACCCATTCTTTTCGTGGAAGAGATCCTCTGTTCCTATAGGGCTATCGCGCAAAGTCCGTCAGATTGCGTTTTAGCGCAAAAAACTTCTGATGGTATCGTGATTGCCCGCAAGAATGGATGTCAGCAGGTTTTTCTCAAGAGAAAAGGAGAGCTTTATGGTAAGGCCGGCGATGATTTCCCGGTGAAGTCCC
>JAJYUJ010000049.1 GCA_021792615.1 bacterium | reverse complement strand
TTCCGATCTGCTTGTTACCTCATCCTATAGAAACTCCTTTTTTAATAACAAGGTATTGATAGCGAGTGCACGGGCCGGCAATGTAATAGGGGGTGGGGATTGGGCGGTAGACAGGCTTATACCGGATATCATGAAGGCTGTTTCTAAAGGTAAACAGGTTTTCATAAGAAATCCGAAAGCGATCAGGCCGTGGCAACATGTCCTTGAACCCTTATCAGGCTACCTCGTATTGGGTCAAAAATTATTAGAGGGCAAAGCCGGTTTTGCCGGGTCATGGAACTTTGGTCAGAGTTATCTGGATTCATGGAGGGTAGAAGAAATAGTAAAGGGTGCAAAAGCATTTTGGCCTGACATAAAATATACTATGCATCGTAATTATAAAACTCCGCATGAAGCCGGGTTGCTTAAACTCGATTGTTCAAAGGCCTATGAAAAACTTCGCTGGATGCCTTTATGGACGACAGAGAAAAGCTTACAAAAAACAATAAATTGGTACAAAGAGTTTTACCACAAGGCCGATGTTGCGAGCACGAGTGACCTGGATGAATATATTGCTGATGCGAGGGCAAAAAAAGCTGTATGGGTTTAACACATGAGGTTTAAAGAAACTCCGTTAAAAGGTGCTTATATAATAGAGCTTGAACCGCATAGAGATACGAGAGGAACATTTGTAAGGCTTTACTCCAAAGATGAGTTTTCCGGGATCAACCAGAGCAAAGAAATTGTTCAAATAAATTATTCTATAACGAATCAAAAGGGGACCGTAAGAGGGATGCACTATCAGATACCACCTTCAGCAGAAACGAAGCTTATCGGGTGTGTAAACGGCAAGGTTTTCGATGTCATCGTAGATATAAGAAAGGAGTCTTCGACCTTTTTGAAGTGGTTTGCTATTGAATTATCCAAGCAAGGCATGACGATGATCTACATACCGGAAGGTTTCGCCCACGGTTTTCAGACACTAGAGAACAACTCAGAGCTAATATACCATCATACAGCATACTACCGTCCTGAGAATGAAAGGACCTTAAGGTATGATGATAAGCGAATAAACATAGCATGGCCTATTCACATTACGGAAATCTCGGACAAAGACCTGCAGGCAAAAGCACTTGATAGAGATTTTACCGGGATAGATTTATGAAGTGCAGGTTCTGTAGCAATGAACTCACCCATATTTTTGCGGATTTAGGGAATGCTCCGCCATCCAATTCGTTTCTCACACAGGAACAGCTCAACGAACCGGAGGTGTTTTATCCATTGAAACTTTTTGTATGCGAGAGATGCTTTTTAGTTCAGGTAGATGAGTATAAAAAATCAGACGAAATATTTAACCATAACTATGCTTACTTTTCATCCTATTCAAAAACCTGGCTTAATAATGCACGGGAATATGTCAGATCGATGACGGAGAGATTTCCGTTGAATCGGGAATCAATGATTATTGAGATTGCGTCGAATGACGGTTACCTTTTACAGTATTTTAAAGAGAGGGGATTTAACGTACTCGGAATAGAACCGGCTAAAAATACCGCGCACATAGCAAAGGCGAAGGGCATAGATACAATAGAAGATTTCTTTGGGGAGACGCTCGCGCAAAATTTAGTAAAAAAGCAAATAAAGGCAGACCTGCTTATCGGCAACAATGTTTTAGCCCACGTCCCTCGTATCCATGATTTTGTAAAAGGATTAAAAATACTGTTGAAGAATGACGGAATTATCACCATGGAATTTCCTCACCTCATGCAGCTTATCGGGCATAATCAGTTTGACACTATATATCATGAACATTTTTCTTATTTTTCGTTTATGACGGTCAGATCCATATTCGAATCTTACAAACTTATCATCTTTGATGTCGATGAACTGACGACCCATGGAGGATCCTTAAGGATTTATGCACGTCATGAAGGCGACAAAGACAGAGCCATCTCAAAGAACGTAGATACACTGCTCGAGAAGGAACATTCAATTGGTATGAACAAGGTGGATTTCTATCTGAATTTTCAGGACAAAATAAACAAGGTTAAAAACGAGTTTGTTGGATTTCTTATAAAACAGAACCAAAGGGGCAAAAAGGTAGTAGCTTATGGTGCAGCGGCCAAGGGCAACACTTTGCTTAATTATTGCGGGATTAAGAGCGACCTCATTCGGTTTGTCGTAGATGCATCACCGCACAAACAGGGTAAATTGCTGCCCGCAAGTCACATCCCTGTTGTGGATGAAAGCAGGATAAAGCAGTACAAGCCTGATTATGTGATCATCCTGCCGTGGAATATAAAAGATGAGATCATGGCACAGCTAAGCTACATAAGAGAATGGGGCGCAAGATTTGTTATAGCTATACCGGAGTTACAAATACTATGAAGGTACTTGTTACAGGAGCAAGCGGATTTATCGGTAATCATGTTGTGGAATACCTCTTAAAGTCTGGTGCCGATGTCATTGCCACTTCCAGGAACATCGACAAGGCTAAATCATTCGGCTGGTTTAGCAGGGTAACCTATATTCCGTATGAATTAAACAAATCTATTCATAAAGACCTTTTTACCTTATTCAAAGAACCTGATTTATTAATCCATCTTGCATGGGAGGGACTGCCCAATTATAAGGACCTGTTCCACTTTGAAAGAAATCTTTCCGAGAACTATGCTTTTATAAAAAACTTGTTACAGAACGGTTTAAAAAAGCTTTCTGTGACAGGAACTTGTCTGGAATATGGAATGCAAAACGGGTGTTTGGATGAAGGGGTACCAACAATGCCGGATACACCTTACAGCATAGCAAAAGATACTTTAAGAAGATTTATAGATGCATTAAGCAGGCAATATAGGTTTGATTATACATGGATAAGGCTTTTTTATCTCTATGGTAAAGGTCAAAATGAGAATGCAATTTTAAGCCAGCTTGACAGGGCAATTGATAACAACGAAGAAGTTTTTAATATGTCAGGCGGGGAGCAACTCAGGGATTATTTGCATGTCGAAAAGGCAGCGGAATTCATAGTAAAAATCAGCATCCAGAACCAGAAGAACGGGATTTTTAACTGCTGCAGCGGAAAACCAATTTCGATAAGAAAGCTTGTTGAGGATCACCTTAAAACAAGGGGAAAGCATATAAAACTGAATTTGGGATACCACGATTACCCGGAATATGAACCAATGGCATTTTGGGGATGCAACAGAAAGATGAAAAGTGTTGTAAGTTAAAAAGGAGCGAGCCATGAACAGAACAGACGAATTTAAAGCAGAATGTGAACAGAGAATAAAAAGCTATTCAAGGAACGCACCGCTTCTTGATGCGACAAATAAATTCATGATCGAATCTACCCCGGCTAAATATTCATACAACTTCTCGTGGATGGGAAGGCCTATAATTCAGTATCCTCAAGACATACTTGCAATGCAGGAAATTATATGGAAGGTAAACCCCGATTTGATCATTGAAACAGGTATAGCGCACGGCGGCTCTTTAATCTTTTATGCATCCATGCTCGAATTGCTCGGTGGAGAGGGACAGGTTCTTGGAATAGATATTGATATCAGGGAACACAACAGGAGCGAGATTGAAAAACATCCTATGTTTAAAAGGATTAAGATGATACAGGGTTCTTCTGTTGATGCAGATATTGTTAAAAAAGCATCGGATTTTGCAAAGGAAAAAAAATGCGTACTTGTTGCCCTTGATTCCAATCATACCCATGAACACGCTTTGAAAGAGCTTGAAAACTATTCCCCCATGGTGACAAAAGGCAGTTATCTTGTTGTTTTCGATACTATCATTGAAGATCTGCCAAAAAAATTCTACCCGGACAGACCATGGGACAAAGGGAACAACCCTAAAACTGCAGTATTCGAGTTTCTCAAACACAATGATCGCTTTGTTATTGATAAGGACATAGAGCAGAAGCTACTGATAACCGTAGCCCCCAGCGGATACTTAAAGTGTGTCAAATAAATGATTCCTTATGATACTCCACAGGCAATTATAACAACAATCATACCAACCTATCGCCGTCCCAAACTCCTGGGACGTGCGATTCGTAGTGTGCTGAATCAGACATATCCTCACTTTAAAGTATGCGTTTACGATAATGCATCCGGCGATGAAACCGCAGAAATTGTTTCAGAGATAGCAAAGCACGATTCTCGGGTGAGTTATTTCTGTCATAAAGAAAATATCGGTTTGGTTAATAACTTCATCTACGGAATGAAACATGTGGAGACGCCATTTTTTTCATTCCTTTCAGATGACGATGTATTGCTTCCTTGGTTTTTTGAGGTAGTCATGCGAGGGTTTGAAAAGTTTCCTCAAGCGATATTCTCTGCTGGTGAAACCATTCCTGTATCAAGCAATGGAAAAATTATAAATACCCCATTATCGGAATGGGCAAGAGAAGGCTATTATGCCCCACCCGAAGGGCTTTTTTCCATGATAGGTAAAAATTGCCCTTTATGGACTGCTATTTTATTCAGAAAAGAGATTATAGAAAATATTGGCTTATTGGATCAGGAAATAGGCTATCCGATGGATCTAGATTATGAATTGCGTTCAGCTGCCCGATTCCCATTTGTAATAATAAAAAGACCATGTGCAATCTTTTCTGTTGTCGCTGATAATTCTTCTATTGCTCACATTTTGGGTGATGAGCAATTTATCAAATATGGCTATCTGAAGATTATTAAGAATCTTAAGGAAAATGAATTTCTGCCTGTAGATGTAAGGATTAATGCAACAGAAAAATTGGTAGTCTGGCTCAGGGAAATCTTTTTCTGGGGCGGTGTTATGTTCATTAAAGAAAACAAAATCGAAACGGCGTACAACGTGGCAGGGGCGCTCTATTCTGGGTTAAATTCAAAAAAATATGCAATAGCACTATTTACACTCGCATGGTTTCGACATTATTTTTCATTAGGATATTATGTGTTTGTAATGTTAAATAAAAGCAGAAAATTATTTATATTCAATAAGAAAAACACTGTAGCGAGTAAAGAATTGCAAAAGCAGTATGGCTACTATGCAGGCTTCCTTAACATGTAGATCATTCTATGTATTATAGGGAGAGCGTATATCAAATGATTAATGTATTATTCAATTATATTGCCATTGAGAAGGTAATTTATCAAAACACGGCACGGCTGGTTAGCCACATTTTATGAGTCGACTCAACAAAAAGAAGTATTGAATTGATGGAAAGGTTTAACCTTAAATGAGTTCTCAAAACGGTATTGATAGGCTTGACTACTATAGGGATACAAGGCACCCCTTTGCAGTTTCTTTCATAATACCCAATTATAATGGCAAGGAATTTATCCATGTCTGTATAGAGAGTGTATTGAGACAAAGCTTCAAAGATTTTGAAGTTATTGTCGTTGACGATCACTCTACAGATGGTTCTGCAGAGTACATCAAATCAAAATGGCATGATATTAACGTCATACCATTAAAGAGGAATGCTGGATTCTGCCATGCTGTCAATGCAGGAATAGATTATGCTCATGGTAAATACATTGCCCTCATTAATAGTGATATAGAGCTGGATTCCCGATGGTTGGAATATATGATTACAGCCATAGAAAGATATAGAGATGCGTTTTCTATAAACGCCAAGATACTTAATTTTTATGATAGAAATAAGATGGATGATGCTGGAGATGTCTATACAAGAGAGGGTCGAGCATTTAAACGAGGTTACAATCAGCCTGCTGAACTCTATACAAATGCTGCAGAGATCTTTTCTGCTTCCGGGGCAGCGTCACTGTACAAAGCAAAATTACTCAAACAACTGAACGGACTGGACGAACTTTTCGTAGCTTATCTTGATGATGTTGATCTCGGCTTCAGGGCAAGGTTGATAGGTTATAAAAATTATTTTGAACCACAGGCTATAGCCTATCATAAGGTAAATATGTCATACAAAAAACGCTCTATACTTATGGGCTCTCTTGTATTGAAAAACAATGTGTCTGTAATTGTTAAAGATATGCCGGGTTCTTTGATAATAAAATCCTTTCCATGGCTCATTTTGGGGCATCTCAAGAGTGTTAAATATATATATTCTGTTGGAGGGGTCAGGGCAATATTAAAAGGATATTATACTTTTTTAAAGACAGTACCGTATTTGTTCAAAGAGCGTATAAAGATACAGAAAATCAGATCCATTTCAACTGATGACCTGAATAAAATAATGCTGAAATTTTACAATCAAAGAACTGCGGAAGAGGTTAAATACAAATAAAAACTGTTTTGTAATAGTAAATTCCATCTATGACGCGCGTAATGAGAGCGGCGGGCGTCTTCTACGCGTCTGTGCCGCGATTTTCTATAAAGTTTACGAGCATGCTGCGGTGGGTTTCGCTCAGGTCTTCGAATTTTATGCCGAGGACAGAATTAAAGTTCGTATGTTCTTCCACACCCGACCAGACAACCCTGCCCTTTACAATAATAGGATCCGATTCATCGGGCAGATAAAAGGATAGCTCTACCTCCATGTTTTTACCAAGCAGTGCTGGTGTTTCCACCTTAATACCGTCCAGACAGATATCCCTTGCAAAATCAGAAAAGAATACACCGCTTTTTCTGCAATTCACCCTCAGCCTGGTATCAATCCGTTTCGTTTTCCTTTTCTCACTGTAAAATTCCATATATGATATACAAATTACACAACGGGAGCTACTTTGCAAGAAAAAACCGCTGTCCCGATAAAGCATACTATGCGACAAGAGAAATTGAAGAAGCCACGCTGTAAACAGCGTGGCTTCTTCGTTGGTATCGAACATGTTAACCCGAAAAATGCAATAAGGAGGTTTACTTATTCGCTCAATCCCGCGATCCACCTGAAATCTAAACATTTCCATAGAGAAACGAGATTTCAGTCCTGTGTATGTTTACCCCGTTAGAAACTCAGCAGATGATAATTTGTACGACAATAGATTGAAAATTTATTATAAAAAAATCTGTATTATTCTGACATTTCCAACGGGGTTTATATGCAATTACCAGGTATGGTTTCCTCATCGGATTTTCGAAGAATACCTTTATCTGACGCGGGATTATCGCTCATTGCATAAACCTCCTTATTTTACAATCGTATTTTTCGGGTTAATCGCATAGTTCGCCTTGACCCTCCCGCCGTTGGCGGGACGGGAATGTTGGGGCGGCGCGAACCGAAGATATTGCTTGAATATTATAATTAAGTATGCAATATAATTTGACTAACTAAAAAACACACCTGCATATTGGCGCAAGGGTGCTTTTAAGAGTCTTGCTGCCGAGTTGACTGCGGGTGGAAGAAAAAAACCATGGAGGAAAAACATGTTTGACGTAACAATGAAAGACCTGCTTGAAGCAGGGGTACATTTCGGCCACCAGACAAACAGGTGGGACCCAAAGATGAAGCCGTTCATCTTTGAAGCAAGGAACAAGATCTACATAATAGATCTTCAGAAAACGCTCGAGGCATTGAAAGCCGCCTACGAAGTTGTCGTAAAAACGGTTGGAGAAGGCGGGACAATTCTTTTTGTCGGGACAAAGAAACAGGCACAGGAGTCCATCAAAGAGGAAGCGGAGCGAGCCGGTATGTTTTATGTCAACATCCGGTGGCTCGGCGGTATGCTGACAAACTTCAAAACGATCAGGAGTAACCTGTCAAGGCTTGAGACGATCGAAAAAATGCAGACAGATGGTACGTTCGAGAAGCTCACTAAAAAAGAGCAGATGCAGCTTACCAAGGAAAAAGAAAAGCTGATAAAGTACCTGGGCGGAGTAAGGAATATGAAAAAACTTCCTCACATGATGTTTGTCGTTGATACAAACCATGAGGGGATCGCAGTGAAAGAAGCCAATAAGCTCGGCATTCCCATTGTCGGTATCGTCGACACAAATTGCAACCCCGAGGTCATCGAACATCCCATACCCGCAAACGATGATGCAATAAGGGCAATCAAGCTGCTCACTTCCAAGATAGCCGATGCATGCCTTGAAGGTGCAAAGATCCGGAGCGATAAAATGCCGAAGACAGAGGATGTACAGCAAGAAGCAGCGGCAGCGACCCCCCAGGCAGCGGAAACGCCCGCAGAGGCAACCGGAGAAGAAAAACAGCTTGATGTACCGGACGAATTTTAGTCGGCAACAGTGAGACCGGAGGAGTTTGAACACGAATTGCCGTGTTCTTTCATTCCTCGGAGAAAACACGAATTTCAGAAAGAAGGAGACGGAATTCCGTAACAAACACGGAATGATTTTCTCCTGTAAATAAAAAGTACGAGAAGGAGCACACGAAGATGGCAGAAGTAACTGCTGAAATGGTTAAAACGTTAAGGGAAAAGACCGGTGCAGGTATCATGGAGTGCAAGAGCGCTCTGAATGAGGCGGGCGGTAATTTCGATAAAGCCGTTGACATACTGAGAAAGAAAGGTATTGCATCCGCGTCCAAGAAAATCGGAAGAACTGCTATAGAAGGCGTTATCGAGGCTTATATCCATGCGGGGAGCAAAATAGGCGTGATGGTTGAGATTAACTGCGAGACTGATTTCGTCGCAAGAACCCAGGATTTTAAAATATTCGCCAAAGATATAGCCATGCAGATAGCTGCGGCAAACCCCCTGTATGTCGACAGAGAATCGGTTCCTGCCGCTATTGTTGAAAAAGAGAAGGAGATCTACGCCGAGCAATCGAAGACATCCGGCAAACCTGCCCCGGTCATAGAGAAAATGGTCCAGGGAAAGCTTGAAAAATTCTACAAAGAAGTCTGCCTGCTCGAGCAGAGCTACATAAGAGACCCGAATGTCGTGATAGGCGATCTGCTGAAATCCATGATAGCCAAGGTCGGAGAAAACATTATTATAAGACGGTTTGCCAGATACCAGATCGGAGAGACCGCAAAATCCTGAAAAAGAATGGATAACCTTAAGTATAAAAGAATATTGTTGAAACTGAGCGGCGAAATCCTTGGCGGTGAAAAGGGTGCAGGCTTTGCGTCCGAGACGCTGAGAGGCATAGCAGAGCAGATTAAGGAGATTACCGGCCTTGGGGTCCAGGTAGCCATGGTGATAGGAGGCGGGAACATCATAAGGGGTGACGGTGTATCGCACGAAATCGGGATAGACCGGGCAACCGCGGATTATATGGGTATGCTTTCGACGATCATCAATGCCATAGCACTCCAGGATGTATTGGAACATCACAATGTCCCTACAAGGGTACAGACGGCCATAGAGATGCATGAAGTAGCAGAACCCTACATCCGCAGAAGAGCAATGCGCCACCTTGAGAAAGGTCGTGTTGTTATCTTTGCCGCGGGCACCGGCAATCCCTATTTTACGACGGATACTGCTGCGGCACTCAGGGCAATAGAGATAAAAGCGGATATATTGATGAAAGCGACAAAGGTCGACGGCGTATATGATGCAGACCCGAATATCGTCAAATCCGCCGTAAAGTTCGATCAAATGAAATATATAGATGTTTTGAAACGCGGGTTGAAGGTGATGGATTCAACCGCCATATCCTTGAGCATGGACAATAATTTTCCCATAATCGTTTTTGACATTAACATAAAGGACAACATAAAAAGAATAGTCCTCGGTGAGAAGGTAGGAACGCTTATTACAGGAAGGTGAAAACCATGGATGAGAAGACACTGCACAGTGCAAAAGATAAGATGGAAAAGACCATTGCAGCATTCAAAAACGAACTTTCCAAGCTCAGGACAGGCAGGGCATCCGTTTCGATACTGGACATCGTAAAAGTCGATTACTACGGCACCCTGACACCGATCAGCCAGATGGCTTCGGTATCGACACCGGACCCGAGACAGATAGTCATACAACCGTGGGACGTCAAGGCAATCGGTTTGATCGAAAAGGCAATCCTTGCATCGGATCTCGGGTTAACTCCAATAAATGACGGTAAGGTTGTCCGGATAGCAATTCCACCGTTAACGGAGGAAAGAAGGAAGGACCTTACCAGGGTAATAGGAAAGATGCTGGAAGAGGCAAGGGTATCGATCAGAAACATCCGGCGTGTGGCCATTGACGATTTTAAAAAGTCGGAAAAAGATAAACAGCTCACCGAAGACGAGTCAAAAACGCTGCAGAAGAAGGTCCAGACTATTACCGATGAACATATGAAGAAGATAGATGAACTCGCCGAGAAAAAAAATAAGGAACTCATGGAGGTATAGATATCAACCCTACCCCTCTCAAAAGCCATAGAGCGCGCTTATCCTGAAGCAGCGGATGTCGCCGGCTACCTCTATCGGCACCCCGAGTATGGCCTGCACGAGTATGAAGCAAAGTCGAGAATCTGCCGTCTGCTCAGGTCACACGATTTTTCTCTGAAAGACGTCCCAGGGCTCCCGACTGCTTTTATAGCTACGCACGGCACGGGCAAACCCAGTATTGCGCTGCTTGCCGAGTATGACGCTCTTGAAGGGCTTGGACATGCGTGCGGACATCACCTAATTTCCGGAATGTCAACGCTTGCTGCTCTGGGCATAGCATCTGTCTTAGAACCTTCTGAAGGGACGATAACCGTGGTCGGCTGTCCGGCCGAAGAAACCGTCGGTGCAAAAGCACTGCTTGCAAACAAAGGGGTCTTCAAATCCATGGATGCCGCCATGATGATACACCCGGCGGATAAAACGGAGATCGTAAAACTATCTCTTTCGCTCGAACGGTTTACCGTTGTCATGAGAGGCATTTCATCACACGCATCTGCCAATCCATGGAACGGTAAAAATGCCCTATCCGGGATGCTCTCTCTTTTCCAGGCCATCGACATAAACAGGATAACCATGCCCGATGGAAACAAGATAAACGGGATCATAAAACAGGGCGGCAGTGCAGCCAATATTATTCCGGCTTCCGCAGAAGCGGAGTTTTTTATAAGGGCAAAAGATCTCGAATCTCACGCCGTACTGGTCAAAAGATTTTCGAATATGGTAAAGGGTGCAGCTCTTGCCTTTAACCTTGACTATTCAATAAAGCGGTCGGGAAATGTTTATTATCCCCTGAAGCCCAATATCCGGCTTGCCCGACTTTTTGAAAAGCAATTAAAAAAACTGCAGGTAAAGATCGACCGTTTTTTTACGGATAAAGAACTCGGCTCTTCAGACATCGGTAATGTGAGCCGCGTGATCCCGGTGATTCATCCGACCCTCGCAATAACAAGACCGTACTGTCCCGCACATTCCGAGGCTTTCAGGATTCAGGGAAACAAGCCTGAAGCCTACATGGTTATGAAGACGGGTGCGATGTTGCTTGCATTAACGGCATTGGAATTGTATAGAAATAAAACTTTACTTTTAAATATAAAAAAAGAATATTATATTAAATATGATTGACCTCACCTTTCCGGAGATGTTAAAAGATGGTGTTCAAACAATAAAAAAGGAGGAAATAGACATGGCGATGAAGATTACAGAGGAGTGCATTGCCTGTGGTGTATGTGAACCTGAGTGTCCACGTGGAGCCATAAGTCCAGGAGATCTCTATGTAATAGACCCTGAGAAATGCACAGAGGATGACGAGGAAATAAAGGCAGGTAAGATAACAGTACAATATTGCGTCGCAGTTTGCCCTGTTAACTGTATTATAAAAGCCTGAACGAAAAGAGGACGGCCGCTCAAGACCGTCCTTTTTTATTGCTTAAAATTGTAAATCTATTCACCATAGTTATGGAATCTTTTTCACTTATAAAAAAGGGCTCTGTTGAGATTATTCAGGAGAACGAATTAAAAAAAAGGCTTTCAACCAACAGACCGCTCCGCATCAAGGCCGGCTTTGATCCTACCTCGGCGGACATACATTTGGGCCACACGGTCCTCATGGAGAAACTGAGGCACTTCCAGCTCGCAGGGCATACCGTTGTTTTTCTGATAGGCGACTTTACGGCAATGATAGGCGACCCCACAGGTGTGTCGATAACAAGGCCCCAGCTCACCAGAGAGCAGGTGCAGGAGAATGCAAAGACGTACACCATGCAGGCATTCAAGATACTCGATCCCGGCAAGACGGAAGTACGGTATAATTCCGAGTGGTATATGAAATTCGACATGATGGAATTGATAAAACTTACCTCACGGTATACGGTCGCAAGACTGCTCGAACGGGATGACTTTACGAAAAGATACTCTGAAAAAAAACCCATCGGCATGCACGAGCTCCTTTACCCGCTGATGCAGGGATACGATTCCGTCATGCTGAAAGCGGATGTCGAGATCGGGGGCTCGGATCAAAAATTCAACCTTCTGGTCGGCAGGGTGCTTCAGGAGGCTTATGGCCAGCAGCCGCAGGTTGTGCTTACCATGCCGCTATTGCCGGGGCTTGACGGAGTAAAGAAGATGAGCAAATCCTACGGCAACTATATAGGAATAGATGAGCCCGCAGATACGATCTACGGCAAGGTCATGAGTATATCGGATGAACTGATGTGGACGTACTATGAACTTCTAACGGAGCTGCCGCAGGATGAAATAGAACTATTAAAAGGACAGGCAAGACTGAGAAAAATAAACCCCATGGAGATAAAAAAACAGCTTGCATTGCTGCTGTGCAAAAGGTTTTATTCTTCTGAAGAGGCACGGCAGGCTCAAGGGTCCTTTGAAAAGGTATTCTCCAGAAAAGAGGTACCCGACGAACTCCAGGAATTCAAACTAAAATCTTCGGGTGAGCAGGCTTTTGTATACCAGATCCTGGTTGATGCGGCTGCAGCCCCAAGCAAAACAGAAGCAAAACGGCTTATCCAGGGAGGCGGGGTTACCATAAACGGCTCACCGGTAAAAGATATTTTTTATAAAATAGATACAAAAGGCTCGTATGTCATTCAGGCAGGGAAGAACAAGCCGGTCAAGATTGTATTCGTATAAGTACACGCCGGGTTTGTTTCCCGGTCCCCTTAAACACGGCGGATGGCTCAGGAACACACCTATTTAAAAATCTATTGACCGTCTTGTATTTAATTTTATATTCTTTACATTCTCATAAGGATGCTTAACTTTGAAGGAGAGTTTATGGATAAACAGTATAAAGACATAGTACAGTTCGCCATAGAGCGGGAATTGGACGCCTATAACTTCTATACAGAGGCAAAAAAGAATGCGAAGACATCGAACGCCAAAACATTTTTCGATCAACTTGCAAAACAGGAGCTCATTCACAAGCAAAAGCTCGAAAGCATGCAGTTATCGAAAGAAGTGCTCATGGATCTTTCCGTGCTGAACATTGATGACTATTCAATCCACGAATCATTTCCGAATGATATGCAGTTTCATATGGAATATCAGCAGATACTCTTGCTTGCCATAAAAAGAGAGACACTGTCTGCAAAACTGTATACGGATATCCGGGATATTGTTAAAGATCCGGAACAGCAGAAGGTATTCGACAGGCTTATTAAGGAAGAACAGTCTCATCGCGATTCTCTCCAGTTGGAGTACGATGCGTACGTTCTTACAGAAGACTAAACAGGAGGTAAATAAATGGAAAACAGAGATAAAGAGTTGCTCAAGGTATTACGCGGGGCCAACGAGTCTGAGAAAGAAGCACTTTTAACCTATCTTAAGTTTGCACGTCAGACAAAAGATATAGGTGGTAAAAACATGTTCATACGGCTTGCAACAGACGAGTTCGGACACATGACACTTCTGGATAACCAGATAAACAATGTCATCGCACAGAAAGGCTGGCAATCCATTGAGATTGACCGTTCGGCCGTAGAACCGTTGCTGCCAAAAATTAGCCAGAAGGATATACAAACCATGGGCAAGGCGAATGCAACCGAACTGTCCGCACTTGAGACTGCACGGGCACTTGAGCAGAGGGCGGTCGATTATTATTCAACCAACGCAAAAAATGCGGCATTACCCGAAATACAGACGACCTTCAAGCGGCTTGCAGAGATGGAAGAAGCACATTACACCATGATCCAGGCAGAGATTGACAACATAAAGAAAACCGGTTTCTGGTTTGATACCATGGAATATTCTGTAGAGATGTAATCCTACTTCTTTGGAAGGCAGTTTTTCAAAAAACTGCCTTCCATGTACAGGTGCTTTTCGAGGTTGATACTGCCTCCGTATATAGTCGAATAGGCGACGAGATTTGCAAGGATGCTCTTTACGTAATGCCGGGTTTCCGGAAATGGTATGTCCTCTATGAATTCGTCCGTATTACAATCCGTAGAATGTGCCAGCCACTGGTCGACGGACTTCTCACCTGCATTATATGCTGCAAGGCTCAAAACATAATTACCTTTATACTTCATCATAAGCTGTTTAAAATACCATATCCCGATGCCTAAATTTATCTGGGGATCCATGAGTATTTGGGAGGAGAAAGGAGTAAGGTCTATACTTTTTGCCACCCGTGAGGCTGTTGACGGCATAATCTGCATGATACCCAAGGATATCGGAA
>JAJYUJ010000048.1 GCA_021792615.1 bacterium | reverse complement strand
AATTCAAGATTAAAGAGTCAGAGCCGAAAACTCAAGATTCAGGACTCAACTTTAAAAATGCAGAAAAAAGAGATTCAAAATGAAAGTATTGCATAGTCCGGAACTCTTTATAGAAATTGGCGTTGAAGAGATACCTGTTGCAGAGATCAATCCTGCGATAGAATACCTGTCAAACAGCATCAGACAATTATTTGAATCAGAGCATATAACCTTTAAAAAAATAACAACATTTTCTACACCGCGGCGTCTGGCCTTATCTTTCGCGGAGGTTTCCGATAAGGGCGGGTCGAGCAGTACTACCTATACAGGTCCGAGAAAAGAAGCTGCTTTTGGCAAGGACGGAAATCCAACACAGGCTGCAATCGGTTTTGCGCGTTCGAAAGGTGTGGACGCCGGGGCGCTCCAGGTTGTGAGACTGGATAAAGGAGAGTTTGTCCAGGTTGAGATCAAAAAGCCAGGCGCACAGACGAAAACGCTTATAAAAGAGAGGCTGAGAAGCATAATCTTGACGTCACCCTTCAGGAAATCCATGAGATGGGGAGACAAAGAGGGCAATGCAAATAATTCAGACAGATCAATAAGGTTCATCCGGCCCATACGATGGCTGGTTGTTCTGTACGGCGGCAAGGTTGTTCCTATTACTATTGGCGATGTGAAGGCATCATCATTTACGTATGGACTGAGGACCGGCAATGGGAAAAGGATTAAAGTCAACGGCGTTGATTCATGGTTGAAAGTCATGCAAAAGGAAAAGATACTGCCTGATGTTGCTGCGAGAAAAAAAATAATCGAGAAGCAGACACAAGAAATGGCAAAAAGGGTAAAAGGGCAGGCTCAACCCGACAGTGCGTTGCTGGATACTATTACCAATCTCGTAGAATCACCCGTGGCAATTTTAGGCAGCTTTGACAAACGATTCACGAATCTGCCTCAGGAAGTCATCATGAGCGTTATGAAGACCCATCAGAAGTATGTCCCTATCACAGATAATAAGCTTAAACTCATGCCTTACTTCATAGGTATAAGCAACAATCCTTACGGCGATAAGGCAATTATCAAAAGGGGCTATGAGAAGGTGCTGACTGCACGGCTTGAGGACGCTGAGTTTTATTACCGCGAAGACATAAAACAGCCGCTCGAATTCTATGTCGAGCTGTTGAAGGGCATGACGTATTATCCCGGGCTTGGGAGCCTTTATGACAAGACACAGCGTATTGTAGCGATTGCCTCGTTCTTATGCAATGAGATTAAGGTAGATGAGGCTTTAAAGATTGTAACCCTTCAAGCAGCGGGGCTTTGTAAGGCTGACCTGGCAACACGGCTTGTGTCCGAGTTCCCGGAGCTTCAGGGAATTGTCGGGAAACAGTATTGTTTACTCAAAGATCCATCGGCCGGGATAGCAGCAACCGCAATCGGCGAACATCGCAATAGTGTGCCGGGATCAATGCCCGGAGCGCTTATTTCCATAGCTGACAAAGCAGATACCATTGTAGGATTCTTTAGTATTGGAGAGGTCCCTACAGGTACACAGGACCCCTATGGATTAAGGCGGGCAGCAATCAGTATTCTGTTAACGCTCGCGCCGATAGTACCGCCGGATGTCCCCTTGACGGCACAAGATTTACCGGTCAGCATAAAAGAGCTCATCGATATCGGTATCGGCCAGTATCGGCACATCACAAACAAGGATGAACTCAGAAACGCTATCCTTCATTTTCTTTATACAAGGCTTGAAGGCATATTGACTGAGAAATATGTACTACGGCAGGTTGAAGCGATAGCAACAGACAATGAGCATTACCTCAAAGACACTACAAACATGAAAAAACTTATTGTTGCCGTACTGGCAACGGAGCCCGACTATATTTTCGATGCAGACCGGCGGATAAACGCCCTGAAAGACATCGTTTTCAAACCGGACTTCGAACCGGTCATGCTTGCTTTTAAGCGGGTCATCAACATCTCAAAGAACCATAACCCTGATGAAGTTGCACCGGAGCTTCTCGTTGAACCATCGGAAAAAGCCTTGTATGACAAGTACTTGGCGGTGAATGCCGAAGTTCAATCATCTCTTGCAACAAGAAATTATATAGGATATATACAAACACTTGAGAAACTTGTCCCTGAGATAAATATCTTTTTTGAGAAGGTGCTTGTGATGAGCGAAAATCAAAACATAAGAACCAACAGATTAAATCTGCTTGCAAAGATGAAAAATCTTGTTATGCAGGTTTTAGATATAACTAAATTGATATAGGGGGTTTTATGGCACAAAAGATAAAGCGGATATACTTCTTTGCAAAAGGGAAGGCTGACGGCAAGGGCGATATGAAGGACCTGCTTGGCGGTAAAGGAGCCGGGCTTGCCGAAATGACAAGGGCAGGTATACCCGTACCGCCGGGCTTTACCATTCCGACAACGGTTTGTCTCGAATATTTCAAGAAAGGCATGAAAGTTCCTTCGGATTTACGGGAGGAGGTAAAAAAATCGATCAAGAGACTGGAAACCGTTACCGGGAAAGGGTTCGGCAATAAAGATAACCCCTTGCTTGTATCTGTCCGATCCGGTGCGAAGTTTTCCATGCCGGGTATGATGGATACGATACTGAACCTCGGACTGAACGATCAGACCGTTGCAGGTCTTGCAGATAAGACCGGCAATCAAAGATTTGCCTATGACAGCTACCGGCGGTTCATGTATATGTTCGGTGATGTCGTCCTGAATATGGGTAAAAAGGTTTTCGAAGAGGTCTTCGAAGGGTATAAAAAGAAATACAATGCAAAGGATGATACGTCCGTTCCTCCGGCAGCATTAAAATCCGTGGTAGAGGATTTTAAGAGCATTATCAAGTCAAAGGCAAAGATAGAATTTCCGCAGGACCCTTATCAGCAATTGTTTATGGCAATAGAAGCGGTCTTTAAATCATGGAACAATGACAGGGCGATATACTATAGAAAGCAGAACAATATTCCCGAAACCCTGGGTACGGCAGTGAATGTCCAGACCATGGTGTTCGGCAATACGGGGGACAAATCCGCAACTGGCGTAGGATTTACCCGTAACCCTGCAACAGGAGAAAAGATGTTTTACGGAGAGTATCTCACCAATGCTCAGGGCGAAGATGTCGTGGCAGGCATAAGGACCCCAAAACCCATATCAGAACTTGGGAAAGAGATGCCCGTTGTTTTCAGACAGTTGAGAGACATCACGACGAGGCTCGAGAAGCACTACCGGGATGTTCAGGACTTTGAGTTTACCATCGAGAATGAAAAGCTCTACATGCTTCAGACGAGGACAGGCAAAAGGACCCCCCAGGCTGCTCTGAAGATTGCAGTGGATCTGGTAAAAGAAAGACTGATTACCAAAGAACAGGCAATAGCAAGGATTGAACCCGATAAGGTTGAGCAGCTCCTTCACCCGGTATTCGATCCAAAGGCGAAATACGATGTGATTGCAAAGGGCCTTGCAGCATCTCCCGGTGCAGCTTCCGGCATGATTGTATTTGAAGCGAATAAGGCCGTCGAGTGGGCCCAGAAAGGTCAGGCAGTCGTACTTTTGAGAGAAGAGACATCCCCGGATGACATCCATGGCATGGACGCTTCAAAAGGTATTTTGACCAGGAGGGGCGGTATGACCTCACACGCGGCAGTCGTTGCGCGGCAATATGGCAAGCCGGCTATCGTGGGATGCGAGATGCTTGAGATAGATGCAAAAACGCATTCTGTAAAGGTTGGGGACAAATTATTGAAAGAGGGTGATTACCTATCGATCAACGGAACAACGGGCGAGGTAATCATAGGGAAGGTCCCGTTTGTCGATCCGGATCTTACCGGAGATTTCAAAACCATTATGACCTGGGCCGACAACATCAGAAAGCTCGGCGTACGGGCGAATGCCGATACACCAAGGGATGCGAGCAGGGCAAGGGCATTCGGTGCGCAGGGTGTCGGATTGTGCAGGACAGAACACATGTTTTTTGCAGAGGACAGGATAGGCATTATGCAGAAAATGATCCTTGCGGAAACAAGGGAAGAAAGGCTCAAGTTTCTGGACATGCTCCTTGTTATGCAGAGGCAGGATTTTGCCGGCATTTTAAAGGAGATGCAGGGCTTGCCGGTTACCATAAGGCTGCTGGATCCGCCGCTCCATGAGTTCCTTCCAAAGAGGGAAGAATTGATGGTTGAAATTACAAAGCTTGAACTGCAGGGGGGAAACCCGGCGGTCATAGCGGAGAAAAAGAAGCTCCTTGCCCGGGTAGAAGAACTGCACGAATTCAATCCTATGCTCGGCTTACGGGGGGCGCGGCTCGGCATTATAATGCCGGATATAACCCGGATGCAGGTCAGGGCAATCATAGAGGCCGCCTGTGACCTTCTGAATCAGGATATCAAGGTCTATCCGGAGATCATGCTTCCGGTCATTAGCATGGTCGAAGAGATGCATGCGCAAAAAGCCATTGTGATCGAAACAGCCAATGAGGTGATGAAACAAAAGAATAAGAAGATAAAATTCCTGGTTGGAACGATGATAGAGCTGCCAAGGGCGGCCATAACTGCGGATGAGATCGCCGGTGAGGCGGAGTTTTTCTCCTTTGGAACAAACGATCTTACCCAGACGACCTATGGCTTTTCCAGGGATGATGCCGGAAGATTTATAAGCTTCTATAGATCGTATTCGGAACATTGTCCCGTATGCGGCGGACGGCTGAACAAGGACGGTGTGTGTGAGGTGTGCGGATATCATGTTATGATAAAACCTCAGAACATATTGTCGTTCGATCCGTTTGCAACCATTGATGTCAAAGGGGTCGGCGGCCTTGTAAAAATAGCAGTTGAAAAAGGCAGGAAAACAAGACCAGACATAAAACTTGGTATTTGCGGTGAACATGGCGGGGATCCACAAACCATACACTTCTGTCACGACACGGGCCTGACCTACGTAAGCTGTTCTCCCTACAGAATTCCTGTTGCAAGGCTGGCTGCTGCACAAGCAGTATTAAGTGCTGCGGCAACAAAGCACAAAAAATAAGTGGGTGAAAAGGCGCAAAAGGGTTGGTATACCAACCCTTTTGATACCTTTAAATTTTTAAAAAGCCCGTAATTATTGAACATAATTAACTCGTTAGCGCATGTTTGTTGAATAATTGCAAATATCTTTTTTAGTGGGTGAAAGCACACAGTATGTTTTATTTGTAACGGTTTTTCGGAAATGTTTAAGCCGAAAAATGCAATATGGTTTCCTTATCGGATTTTCGAAGAATACCTTTGTTTGACGCTGGGTTATCGCTCATTACGCAAACTTCGTTATATTGCAAATGCATTATTTGGCTTAATCCGTGAGTTCATTTGACATAAACCATAAATTTCTGTAAAAAGAAACGCATGCGAAAATATATCGGGTATATTGCTTTAATGGGCTTGGTATTCATAGCAGGCTGCATCAATGTCAAAGAAGATGTAGTACTCAAACTGAACGGATCGGGAAGTATGCATCTTGCTTACTATATACCAGAGGCACTTATGAAAGATCAAACCGGTCTTCGCAATGCTATGGCACAAACGGGCATTCAATTCCCTTTGACGGCAAAGGATTTCAACGATCAATTTGCAGGTCTCGAAGGCGTAAAAGTTAAGCACGTAAAAATATACACGGATAAGGGCTATTATATCATTGAGGGCAGGGTAGGGTTTAAAAATATCAACAATTTAAAGTTGAGTACGATACAATTCAGCATAAAAAAACTTGACAAGAACAAGGAATTGATAATCTCTTTAATCAACTCTATGAATAAGAAACAGGAACCGGATTCAAAGCCTCAAATGAATTATGAAAATGTACTCAAAGGTTCTCTTTCCAATTATGGTATAAAACTTGATGTTAGTTTTCCAACCGACATCATCTCTGCCAACGGCAATATAAAGGGCAGGGATGTTTCCTGGGATGTTCCGATGAATGTCTTCTTAAAAAGTCAGGCAAAAGAAATGGAGTTGAGGGCTGTTTACAGCGGCAGCCCGACATTCTTTGATAGAATAAAGGATTTTTTCAGATAATGAAGGCGCTTATACTGAGCGGCGGCAAGGGGACGCGTCTGAGACCCATTACTCATACGGGTGCAAAACAGCTCATTCCGGTTGCGAATAAGCCGATACTCTTTTATGCCATAGAGGCTATACGGGATGCTGGTATTCAGGATATCGGCATCATTGTCGGAGACACTGCTGAAGAGGTCAGGAATGCCGTAACTGACGGCAGAAGATTTGGTGTAAAGATCACCTACATACAACAGAACGAGCCCCTTGGCCTTGCCCATGCGGTTCTCATCGCCAGGGACTTCCTCCAGGACGAATCATTTGTTATGTATCTCGGGGATAACCTAATCAAGAGCGGTATTACGAAACTTGTCGAACAGTTCAAACAGCAATCTCCGAATTCCCAGATACTGCTTGCCCATGTTAAAAACCCCAATCAGTTCGGAGTTGCCGAGCTCGAGGATTCGAGGGTGATAAGGCTTGAAGAAAAGCCTAAAAAGCCCCAAAGCGATCTTGCTCTGGTGGGTGTTTATATGTTCGATAAAAACATCCATACGGCGGTCAGATCCATAAAGCCCTCAAAAAGGGGAGAGCTTGAAATCACGGATGCAATCCAATGGCTTATCGACAACAATTTCAAGGTCCTGCCGCACATCGTGACAGGATGGTGGAAGGACACCGGTAAGCTTGAGGATATGCTCGAAGCAAACAGGATGATGCTCGATCTCAATGAAACAGATATCAAGGGTGAAGTTGACGCGAATTCCCGTGTGGAGTTCAAGGTTGTCATCGAAGAGGGCGCAATTGTCAAAAATTCTACTATCAGAGGGCCCGCGGCAATTGGCAGCGGTGCGCAGATTATCAATTCATACATCGGTCCGTTTACCTCTATATCATCCGGCACCCAGGTTATCAACAGCGAAATCGAACACAGCATCATCCTTGAGAATTGTCTTATAGAGGATGTCGGCATTAAGATCGAGGACAGTCTTGTTGGAAGGAATGTTGAGGTAAAGAAACTCAATGAAAAGCCAAAGGTCTACAGGCTGCTGCTCGGTGACAACAGTAAGGTCGGACTGCCATAAGGGCAGATGGGATACAAGGTTGATCCCGATTACCGCATTACCGCCCCTCCCATGACGGGATGCAACAAGGGGAGGGGATAAGAGAGCACCTGTGATAAGACCGCAGTTTGGTACAAGTTAAATCGTAAAAAAGGAGCACGAATGTATGATAGACGGTGTCAAGGTTAAAAACTTAAAGGTAATATCCGATGAACGCGGCAGATTGATGGAGATACTGCGCTCGGATGAAGAAATGTTTACAAAATTCGGACAAGTCTATATGACAACAGCATACCCCGGTGTTGTAAAAGCATGGCATTACCATAAGCATCAAACGGACAATATGAGTGTAGTGAAAGGCATGATGAAGATTGTCCTCTACGATGACCGGGAAGGTTCAAAAACCAGGGGAGAGGTAAATCAGTTTTTCGTGGGCGAACACAACCCCATTCTTGTTTCCATACCCGAAATGGTTTATCACGGATTCAAATGCATCAGTGAAACAGAGGCGATGGTCATCAATATACCGACCAACATATTTAATTATAAGCAACCCGACGAATACAGGATAGACCCTCACAAAAACGATATACCTTATGACTGGTCAAGAAAGGACGGGTAATGAAACTCCTCGTTACCGGCGGGGCCGGATTTATCGGCTCAAATTTCATACTCTATATGCTGGATCACCACAAGGATTATGATATTATCAATCTGGATAAACTCACGTATGCGGGAAACCTCGAAAATCTGAAATCCATAGACGGCAACACCCATTATTCCTTCATCAAAGGAGATATAGCCGATGCAAAGCTTGCCGGCGATATCATGGATACGGGGATCGATGCTGTGATAAATTTTGCAGCCGAGTCCCATGTAGACAGGAGCATACTTGAACCGGCAGCATTCGTAAAAACCAATGTGCTGGGCACGCAGACGCTGCTCGATGTCGCAAAGGAAAAGCATGTTTCGCGGTTTGTTCAGATCTCGACGGATGAGGTGTACGGATCCCTCGGTGCGGCCGGCAGGTTTACGGAAACAACGTGCCTGCACCCCAACAGCCCTTATTCCGCGAGTAAGGCATCCGCAGATATGATAGCGCTTTCCTATCACGAGACGTTCAATATGCCTGTTCTGATAACAAGAACATCGAACAATTACGGACCATACCAGTTCCCGGAGAAACTGCTTCCTCTTGCAATCACGAACCTTTTTGAGAATAAGCCGGTCCCCATCTACGGAGACGGATTGAATATACGGGACTGGATCTATGTTATGGATAATGCAGAGGCAATAGACAGGGTTCTTCATAAAGGTAAAGAAGGGGAGGTTTACAATATCGGAGCAGGGTATGAAGAAACCAATATATCCTTGATAAAGACTGTTGTAAAACTGATGAACAAACCCGAATCACTCATAACCTATATCAAAGACAGGCCGGGTCATGACAGAAGGTACGCTATTGATCCTTCAAAGATCATGAACACCCTCGGGTGGTCTTCCCGGACATCTCTCGACAGCGGGTTGAAGACAACGATAGACTGGTATGCGGGAAACCGGGCATGGTGGGACAGGATTAAATCCGGTGAGTACATGAAGTATTATGAAAAGAATTACTCGTCCAAAGGATTAAAGTCCTACTGACGCCACTATGACGCTCGCGAACGTTTTCATCACCGGGGCCGGCGGTAGGCTCGCCACCGCACTTGAAGCTGCGCTGAAACCCGTATCTCATGTAACAGCCCTCACGGAGGCACAGCTTGACATAACGGACAAACAGGCAGTCCTCAGGGCTGTACAGGGAATCAAACCCGGGGTGATTGTCAATGCCGCTGCTTATACAGCTGTCGACCGGTGTGAAACCGACATAGAGAAGGCAATGCTGGTGAACGGTACTGCCGTCGGTTATCTTGCGCAGGCAGCACAGGCGACCGGTGCAAGGATTATCCACATAAGCACAGACTACCTGTTTGACGGGAGGAAGGACGGTCCGTATACAGAGACGGACGAACCAAATCCTCTGTCTGTGTACGGGCGGTCGAAATTATTGGGCGAGCAGGAGCTGGCCCGTTTTACGGACAGGTATGTTATTTTAAGGACACAGTGGATGTATGGTGAAAACGGGAAAAACTTCGTCGATACGATTCTTCAGCTCGCACAGCAAAAAGATGAACTCAAGGTTGTCGACGATCAGTATGGCAGTCCGACGTACACCGAAGACCTTGCCGCTGTTATTCGATGGTTTGTGGAGCATGGCGAGGTCGGCGGACAGACCTTTCATTTCTCGGATGAAGGTGTTGTGTCGTGGTATGGATTTGCCCGCGAGATACTCAAACTATCCCGCACAAAGACCAAACTTGTTCCTGTCGATACATCAGAATTTCCCAGGCCCGCGCACCGGCCGCACAATTCGGCACTGGATAAAACAAAGATAAAACAGGTGACAAATATTGACATACGAACATGGTTTGATGCACTCTATGAATACATGAAAAAAACGGGGAAAATAAGATAATAGAGAATTAAATATTAAAAATTCAAAATTAAAGATGAGAGATTCAAAACTAAACATTCATGGGGGATTAGTATGAAGCTGACTATTATAGGAACGGGCTACGTCGGACTTGTTACCGGCACCTGTTTTGCCGACAGCGGCAACGACGTTATCTGTATGGATATCGATAAAAAAAAGATCGATGCCCTCAAGAAAGGGGTCGTCCCCATCTACGAGCCCGGCTTAAAAGAACTGATACAAAAAAATTATAAAGAAGGCAGATTGCATTTTACGACGGACATGAAGAACGCCGTCCTGCGATCCAGCATTCTATTTATAGCGGTCGGTACACCGCCCGATAACAAAGGAGCAACGGATCTCACGGCAATAAAGGCGGTAGCAAAGGAGATCGGCAGGTATATGGACGGGCATAAGATCATTGTCACGAAAAGCACGGTTCCCGTTGGATCCGCCGATGTGATCAAGAAGATTATCGCCAAAGAAACGAGCCATCAATTCGATATTGCATCTAACCCTGAATTTTTAAAAGAAGGTGCTGCAATAGACGATTTTATGAAACCGGATCGTGTTATCGTGGGTGTGGAGAATGAGGATACCGGAGAGGTGCTCAAATCCCTGTATGAGCCGTTTACCCGTACCGGCAATCCAATCATTCTTACCGATATAAGAAGCTCCGAGATGATAAAGTATGCTGCAAATGCAATGCTTGCGACCAAGATATCTTTTATCAATGAGATAGCGAACCTCTGTACCATGAGCGGTGCAAATATCGACGATGTCAGGAAAGGTATTGGTTATGACAACCGCATAGGTCATCTTTTCCTCTTCCCGGGGGTAGGGTACGGAGGGTCCTGTTTCCCGAAGGACGTAAAAAGCGTCATCCACGTTGGAAAACAATACGGATATGCTATGGACCTGCTCACTGCCGTCGATCGTGTCAATGACCGGCAGAAGGCATTGATGCCCATAGTGATAAAGCGGCATTTTAACGGGAAACTCAAAGGAAGGAGGTTTGCTCTCTGGGGGCTTGCATTCAAGCCAAAGACGGACGATATACGGGAGGCGCCTTCGCTTGTAATTATCGATGCGTTGATCAAGGCAGGTGCACATGTTGTTGCACATGACCCCGAGGCTGTAAAGAATGTAAAGGCCCTGCTCGGTAAAAAGATTCAGTATGCGGACGACATGTACGCCGCTCTCAAGGGTGCGGACGGGCTTGTGCTTGTTACCGAGTGGAATGAATACAGAAAACCCGATTTTGACAGGATGTCAAAATTGATGAAGGGAAGGGTGGTTTTTGACGGAAGGAATATATTCGACAAACAGCAGCTTTCGGATGCTGGGTTTGCCTATTACGGTATAGGAAGGTAGGCTAAGGTGAATAAAAAGGTTGTCATAACGGGCGGCGCAGGATTTATCGGCTCACATTTGTGTGAATATTTTCTCGGCAAGTCGTACGACGTATTCTGTGTGGATAATCTCATCACGGGATCGTTGGACAATATAACCCACCTGTTCGGTACGAAGGAATTTGTTTTTATGAATCATGATATCGCAAATTACCTGCACATCCCCGGTAAGATCGATTATGTCCTTAACTTTGCATCGCCGGCAAGCCCCATCGATTATCTTGAACATCCGATACAGACATTGAAAGTGGGTGCGCTGGGCACGCATAAAACAATCGGACTGGCAAAGGATAAAGGCGCACGGTATTTCCTTGCATCGACGTCCGAGGTATACGGCGATCCGCTCGTCAATCCTCAGCCGGAAACATACTGGGGAAATGTTAATTCCGTGGGACCGCGCAGTGTGTACGATGAGGCAAAACGTTTTGCAGAGGCAATGACCATGGGATATCACCGGTTTCATAAGGTGGAGGTGAGGATTGTAAGGATATTCAACACCTATGGACCGCGCATGCGTTTGAATGACGGCCGGGTTGTCCCTAATTTCGTTATGCAGGCATTGCACGATGAGCCTTTGACTGTCTACGGCGATGGTTCGCAGACACGGAGTTTCTGCTACGTTTCCGATCTGGTCGAAGGGATATACAGGCTCTTGATGTCCGACTATACCGGCCCGGTTAATCTTGGTAATCCCGAAGAATGGAAGATTGTCGATTTCGCCAAGCATATCATAGAGCTTGCAGGTTCAAAAAGTAAGATCGCGTATAAGCCTTTGCCCCAGGACGATCCAAAACAGAGAAGGCCGGACATAACGCTCGCAAAGAAGCTGCTCGGCTGGGAGCCGAAGGTTAAGCTGGACGAAGGTTTGAAGAAAACACTCGATTACTTCATAAAGAAGAAATAATCATATCTGTGAAATAATACTTGTTCCAGAAACAAGAAAGAGGTTTAAAAAATCCAAAGTATATGCGACCTCTGTACATTGCGTATTATGATAAACCACTCCGCATCTACAAAAATCAAAGAGTGCGGCTGAATTGCCGGTTTTATGAGCTTTGCAGAATTTACCACAAATAAGAAAGGCAATTTATCTTGACAGGATAATGATCTCTTTGTAAAAAAAATATTGTCAGGAGGGTTCATGAAGATCGTCTCTCATATCGGGTTTCATAAAGACGTTTTTAAACCTTCTTTGTCAAAGTCAACCGCTCAAACGGCACTCAATCTGAAAAACGCACTGAGTACCATTCAATCAAGATTACAATCACAAGATTTTACCGGTATGACGAAGGACGATATTTGGGGCGATATTCTGTATACCGCTGCTATAGCCTATTATGCTGAATACGATATGATGGATAACCTCCAAGCTAAAGGAATGAATGTAGTAATAGCGAGGATTCCGTCAGATATTATAACGTCTGTCGCATTAAACGTACAATACATGTTTGGAGTGCCAACCAGTGCAAGCATAGACGGATTAAAGCTGGATGTACAAAGAAATCTGGAGCTTACACAAGCTACGGATGGGGATAATAACAATGTTGTTCAGTATATGCTTGCCTCTGGTTTAAACTCATCTGAATTGGAAAGTAAAGTGCCAGAACAGCTATTCTCAACCCCTGCCAATCCTGTTCAGGGCATATCAGCGGTAAAAATTATACAGACAGCAAATGATCAGAGGATACCTATTTATACGATAGATCAAGCGAACATCTCTACTGTATTACCCCAGCTACAATTAAGTTCTGATGTAATTTCAGATATACAGAATGCTGTAAATGCAGGTGAGATTGTTACTGTTCCCCAGAGAGAGATTAATTTCAACGGATGGACCGGCGTTGGATATATTATAATCGATCCAACAACCGGTGCAGGCGCATATATGATAAGCGGAGGAGTTGGTGGTAGCTGGACGTGGATAATCTGGTTGGCAGCCGAGATTATCTGCATAGTAGCAATAGCACTATTAGCAGTTCTTTTATCATCTGGTAGCGTAGAGGCGTTCCTTGCTTTAATGGCTGCAAATTGGGTTGAATTTACTGCTCTTATTAATTCAATATATTTAACTGGTGCAACTACAATTATAAATTTTCTCACATCGAACTTTTTCACAAATAAAATTGTTCCATCATTTGCTGCGTGTTTTCTACGAACACCAGTAACGGGTTTGCCCAATGCGAACACCTTAGAATGTATGGCAGTCGTAATCACCCTATTATATTTATTAGGTTTATAAACAATGAATAACAAAAAAAGTTACCCTCCTCTAAAATGGAATAATTTGAAGTATTGGGAAAAAATAATATTGCTATCATTTCTTTTAATTATATTTGATATTGCCTCTATAAATTATAATCTCTTTTTCCCTTCTTTTAAAAATCGATCTATTTACATAGTATTTTCAAGTATCTGGTTATTAATATTAACAGCCGTCTCAGGAAGACAAGAATTGTTGCTTTACTTTACTAACAATCTACTATCGACAACCAAAGATTGGTTCATCAAGAATAATAATATAAAACAATTTGATACATTATCTTGGAGTTATTATGACAGTAAGTATAAGAAAAAAGTTATGTATTCTTATATTCTTATTGGGGTATATATATTGTTTGCATTTATGTTTCTTTCCACTAAAGATTTATCATTCAAAACTTGGACTGCCGCTGTAGTAACTTTTTGGATATATTTTATATGGTATTTGAAATCTGTTTATTTACAAAAATATTTTAAATGGATAGTTGATGCACATACCACCAGTTTACCCCATAGTGGAGATATAAATTCTTTAAAGATTGACGTGGTAGGGTTTAGTAAAAAGAATGTAGCGGCTTGGATTATATCTGGGGTAATAGTACTTTGTGGTATTATCCTTTATTTATTTAAGTATATAGAGATATTTAATGTTGTAACAATTTTCTGGTCTGCATTTCTTTATCCTGCTGTCAGATTAACAATAGACTTGAATATACAATTTAACCGTTTTTCCTTTACTCTTGAAAAAATAACCTCCGATCCTTCCATAGCAAAAGATGAAGGTGCTTAAATGATTCCATACGTCTTGTAGCTTTATAAGGAGCAATTATGAAGAAAATATTGTTATTTATGATGATTATCTTTTTATTATCTACCTTTTCTGTTCACGCTCAATCCACCACAATAACCAACGGCCTCTCATGGCTGGATACTCAGTCGAATTCCGATGGTTCACTTGGCAATATAACATCCACAATCGAGATTACCCGCACAACAGTAGCAGTGATAGATACGTTGCAGGCATTGAGTCAGACAAATACAACGCTCTACAATAATGCTGTTTCATGGCTGCAGAGCCAGTCTATCAGCACGACAGATTATCTTGCCGAGCGTATGTTTACGCATTTATCAGGCGGCAGCGATGAAGGGCTGCTCGTATCGTATATAGTCCCGGCAAGTGGAGTATGGGGAGGGTATGAAGGCTACGGGATTAACAATCTCGATACAATCCTTGCCCTCTCTGCCTTGAAATCCATCAATTACTCCAACCAAGCCACAATCAGTAATGCGGTTTTATATCTTGTAACCAAAACTCCGATGGTGGATGGAATGAGGACATCATAAACAATATTGTGCTTGTTTCATACACAAAAACATGTTAAATTGTGTGTATAAAAGGAAAAAGGAGATTCAGTATGCATAGGACAAATGTTGAGCTTGACGAAAAGCTTGTTAAACAAACCTTAAAATATACTCATATAAAAACAAAAAAAGAGTTATTAAATTATGCCCTCTCGGAACTCTTACACAAACTCAAGAGAAAAAAACTCCTTGAACTTGAAGGCAAGATAGAATGGACCGGAAATCTCAATGAGTCCAGAAAAGGCAGGATATGATTCTTATTGATACAAGTGTATGGATTGATTTTTTGAGGGGTGAAGATTCTTATGAACGCAAACTGCTTCACGACTTAATAGACGGTAAGGAGGAATTATCTATTACAGAAATAATAATTACCGAGATACTGCAGGGGGTCGACAGAGATAGGGATTTTCACACGCTAAGAGAATATCTACTTGAATTTCCACTCTATACGCCAAAAGGTGTTGAAACTTATATTAGGGCAGCTCAAATTTACAGAGATTGTAGGGAAAAAGGTAAGACTATAAGAAAGACAATCGATTGCATTATTGCTGCAATATGCATTGAAAATGATTTAATTCTG
>JAJYUJ010000008.1 GCA_021792615.1 bacterium | reverse complement strand
TTCCTGCCCGTGGGCTTCTTCGAAGGTATCCTTGAGCAGGAATCCAGTTTGCTTCTTTCTGGATTCCCGTTTTCACGGGAATGACAGAAAAGGAAAATGCCTCGCAATGACACCGGCATACCCGCCATTGCGAGCGACTGAAAGGAGCGTGGCAATCCCTTCTTTTTCACCTCCAGAACATCTTCCCACTCGAGCACCTTAAAAAAAGCCCCCCAAGACGGGGGGCTTGCATACATCATTCAAATCAGCTTAACTCAGTTGTGAAGAATAAACGCTTGTGTTGTGCTTGACTCAATTACGTTACCAGGAGCAGCAGTTATTATTGTATCACTGCAGCCATCCATTGCCCACTGAGTAGCGACTGGCTGAGCACCTGCGGCACCATTCGATGTATAGTAAATACCACCAGGGAATGTATCGGCTCCAACATTACACGGTACTCCGGCTCCACCGGCAGCCGGTGTGATCGCTGTCTGAAGTACAGTAAGAGCATTAACTACACCTGCAGCTCCTAACACATCACCGGCTCCTGCTACTCCAACGGGTGCTGGGTTTGCACAAGGTGCAAATGCATAATATGCTGATTGATATGGGTCATTCGGGGGTGTACCATTGGGGAATCTACATGAGAAAACCGCGTCTCCAGTTGCATCTCCTGGATATGTTCCTCCTGAACCCGTTGCAAAATCCTCAAGTGCAAGATCAATTGTATGCATACTTCCCTTTACCGATGCCTCTTTTGCCCTTCTCTCCATAGCGATGAAGTTCGGAATCGCTATTGCCGCGAGTATACCGATGATCACGACGACGACCATCAACTCGATCAGCGTAAAACCTTTTTGTCCTTTCATAAACTTTTCCTCCTTTTTCAATTTATACCTGTTCATAATGCATGGAGCGTGCCAGCCCTTCAATGGCGCAATATATTGAATAATAAGGATAATTAATTTACTTGCCACTCTAAAGCATAATAATTATTTATAAAAATGACAAAAATTGGCAGATATTCCACCTGAAGAAACTATGTCAAAATAGTCTATTTGCCGGACAGCTTCAGAATGACGGAAGAAGCCATTTGTCATTCCTGCCCGTGGGCTTCTTCGAAGGTATCCTTGAGCAGGAATCCAGTTTGCTTCTTTCTGGATTCCCGTTTTCACGGGAATGACAGAAAAGGAAAATGCCTCGCAATGACACCATCATATCTGTCATTGCGAGCGACTGAAAGGAGCGTGGCAATCCCTTAACCGCTGTGTCCCCCTTAGCATGGAGAGCAGCAAGAAGCCACCCTGACAACGGAGGGTTATTTCTTTTTTGTCCGTTGTTTGGTTTTTTCCGTCTTGTATTTGTTTTGCGTTTTTGCTTTTTGTGTTTTCAGGATAAGTGTTTTTGGTAAATTTTTAAACCGCATACATCCTCCTTCGTCAAAGAAATTAAAGATTAAATATTAAATATTCAATATTGGGAAATTCGAAATCAAAGACTTATTCTTGAATTCTCTGTTTTTAATATTGAGAGGATTTATTGAATTTTGAATCTTGATTATTGAATTCTTCTAAAAACTCGTTAACTTCATCTTGCATACTTTTATAATGCTTCCTGAATTTATCACCCTTAAGCCGGGACCCTTTGAGATAATCTATCAGTCCGCTTATCTGACCTGAAATATCTTTGCATAATGCATAGGCTGTTTCAAACTCCGGATCAGATATGTAATTCAGATCATGTGCAATGTAAAGTTGCGTTCTCGTTTCACCCGCAGACCCTTTAGCAATGTATAAAAATTGAATGAATTCTATATTTGAGCCCCTTTCAAAACCTTCGGCAATGTTTGACATGATAGATGTACATGCACGCCTTACCTGATCTGCCAACCCATAATCTCTATTAAAGGCAGTAACCATGGTTAAACTATAGATGTTTTTAACGAGTTCTCTGGACTTTTGCCATACTGGAAGTTCTTCAAAGGTTTTGGACATCCCATTCTCCTTTATTACGAATCTTGCAGATATAATGAAAATAAAGTCAAGTTTTTTTAAGAAATTAAATATTAAAGATTCAATATTCAATATTAAGAGTATGAGAAATTAAAGATCGGGAAATTGAAGAATCCCGCTATAAATAGCACAAGGGCACACAGTGAAGCCGGGTCGGGCGATCACCCGTTCAAGATTGGATTCAAAATTTTGAATCTTGAGTTTTGAGTCTTGAATTCTTTCTTAATTTTTAATTTTTAATATTTAATTTTAAATTTCTTTCATTTCATCTGAGCAGGGCAAACAGGAAAAAGGAAAGCACATCACTGAGCCAGTGGAATACGACAGAGCCTGCTATGTTATCGTCCCTTTCTCTGAGCCAGCTAAACACAAGGCCCGGGAAAAACACCGCAAGCCGGGCAATATCCGGCAAAACGATGAGGTGGCCTGCTGCGAACAGTACATTGACCATCAAAAAGGACATCCCTGCCTTAACACCGAACAGGTTTATCGTCCGCTTATCGCATTTGTGCAGTTCTGACTGTACATATCCCCTATAAAAAATCTCTTCGGGTATTGCGACCATTAAGAGCATGTTGAGAACAAAGAGCAGCGTCTGCGGTTGACGGATGAACCCGGCCGTTGGGAATGACAGACGAAGATTATAAACATACCTCATGTAAACGTAAAACCCTGCAATGTAGAGCGGGAATAGTATGATGGCGGCGAGCAATGACCTGGCTATGGACTTCCCAAAACCCTTTTTACTTATGCCATAGACCCCGGGAACCTGTTTTTTTACAAACAATAAGGCGATGGGTATATAAAGGAAGACTACGGCAGCGATAACGCCGAGGTACGGCCTGGACAAGGCCAGCCTGCTTGCCGCAATCAGGACAAGCATTACCACAGCATAGATAATGTAGGGGGATTTACAAAGTTTCATTTAACCTCTCTCATAAACCCCCTTTATCCCCCTTATCAGGGGGAGATACGGGAGATGCCCCCTTATCAGGGGGAGATGAAAGGGATGCCCCTTGTCCCGGAGGAGTCTCCTTAACCAGGCTTTTTTCTTTGTCTGAGGATAGCCTTCTTATCCCCCCTGACAAGGGGGGCTGGGGGGTTGGTTTGATTTGTTGTTTTCTTTGTTTTGTTTTCTCAAGTAAATCTGTGCGTATGCCTTCAATATTTTTTAATACTTCACTGTTGTAGTATCTTATGACTTGGATATTGTATTTTTCTAATAAAATTCTGCTGCGTTGTTTGTCGTATTCTTCCTGATTGGCATGCGTGTCGCCATCAACTTCAATAACTAACAGAAGCTCGGAACAGTAAAAGTCAACTATGAAATTATCCAAAGGCTTTTGTCTTGTAAATTTATGCAAGGTAAATTGCTTGTTACTAAGTACATCACGCCACAGTTTTTTCTCTGCTACAGTTGGATTTTTCCTGTTTTCCTTAGCATTTTTAATTAATTCTTTATTATAAGGAATAAATTGTGGTTTCATCTTTTTAAACCCCCTTTATCCCCCTTATCAGGGGGAGATACGGGAGATGCCCCCTTATCAGGGGGAGATACGGGAGATGCCCCCTTATCAGGGGGAAATGCGGAAAGAGATTGGTTCGTCTTTCCTTCCTCGCAATGACACCAGCATACCCGTCATTGCGAACGATAGTGAAGCAATCCTTGTGCGTGCAGATTGCTTCGTCGCAAAATCGCTCCCCGCAATGACCGTATTTTATCCTATTTCTTATCATCCATAGCCTCCTTTACCTTCATCAGAAACTGGAGCGCCTCAAGGGGCGTCATGTGGTCCGGATTTGCCGTTTTGAGCATCTCGAACAGCTTCGCATCATCAGGCTTGAACAACGCGTACTGCACTGCGTGCGACTGCGCGCCCTCTGCAAGCCGAGGCCTGCCGAGGCTGTCTATCTCGCCGTCCTGCAGTTTCTTGAGCAGTCTCTGTGCAAGGGCTATAACGTCCTTTGGCAGGCCTGCCATCTTAGCGACCTCGATGCCGAAGCTCTCGCTTGAACCTCCATCGATAAGCTTGCGTACAAAGATAAGCCTGCCCTGCCACTGCTTGACCGGTATGGACTGGTTTATGGCCTTGGGGTGGCTCTGACCGAACTCGATCAGCTCATGGTAATGCGTTGCAAACAGGGTTTTTGCACCTATGGTGTTCGCCAGGTAATCGAGCACCGCCCATGCAATGCTGATGCCGTCGTACGTGCTCGTACCCCTGCCTATCTCGTCAAGGATAATCAGGCTCCTGCCTGTAGCACTGCTGAGGATATTTGCGGTTTCGGTCATCTCGACCATAAAGGTACTCTGTCCTTTAGCAAGATGATCCGATGCCCCTACCCGTGCGAAGATCCGGTCGATAATACCGAGCCGCGCAGAGGTTGCAGGCACAAAGCAGCCCATCTGTGCCATGAGCGCAATCAAGGCTGATTGCCGAATGATGGTGGATTTACCCGACATGTTCGGACCTGTGATGATGACGATCTGCCTGTCCGTGCTGTTTAATGTAATGTCGTTGGGTATGAAGGCAGCTCCCTTCAGGTACTGCTCTATGACCGGGTGTCTGGCATCCTTTAATTCCACGACATCGCCGTCATCGACAAGGGGCTTGACATATTTGTTCCTTACCGAGATCTCCGCAAAATCCGACAGCACATCGACCGCGGCTATTGCGGACGCAGACATGAGTATGCGAGATGCATTTTTTGAGACCGTTTCGTTCAATGTACTCAGGTAACCGCCCTCGATACCCTTTATCTGCTCTTCGGAACTCAGCAGTCTGACCTCCATTTCCTTGAGTTTTGGCGTAATAAACCGTTCTCCGTTTGCAACGGTCTGCTTCCGTATATAATCCTCGGGCACAAGACGGAGGTTCGGCCTGGTGACCTCTATATAATATCCGAAAACACTTGTGTATCCTACCTTGAGCGATCCGATGCCAGTCCTCGTGCGCTCTTCCTGTTCGAAACGCCTGAGCCAGCCCCTGGTGTCTTTCACCAGCAGCTTTATCTCATCGAGCCGGGCATTGATACCCGCACGAACAAACCAGCCGTGTTCGTTTTGCTCGTCGGACAGATCGATTGTAGCTGCGATCGAGGCCCGGACATCCATCAGCTCGTCCATGGATTCATACAGCCCGGCAAGCAGGGGTATGTCTTTACGTATCATTTGTTTGACGTCTTTCATGGCATCGAGGGACAGGGCAAACCTTTGCAGGGATTGCGGGGTCAGGGTCATGTTGTGCGCCTTGGTAACAATTCTTTCTATATCGCCTACATCTTTCAACCTGTTCCTCAACTCCGCGCGTGCAACCGGCTCGTTGAAAAAATATTCCACGACAGCATGCCGTGCTATAACCTCCTGCGAGGATACGCTCGGGAACCGGAGATAATGACGCAGCATGCGTGCACCCATGGGCGTTATAGTTTTATCCATGACTCCGACGAGGCTTATCTTCTCCGAACCGTCTATAATGGAATTGAACAGCTCGAGGTTACGAATGGTTGCACTGTCCATATAGAGGTAGAGAGAGGGCAGCACCCTCTTTATGGTAATATTGCTGATAGGGGTTTTGGTGTCTTCCAGATACCGGAACAACGCGGCTGTAACGGATAACAGTATGCTGTTGTCCGTAATACCTGCACCGGTGAGCTGGCCGCCCCATATATCAAGGACCCTTTCCTGCAGAGTGTCCCATGCAAAATGCTGCCCGGTCACCGGGGTAAGAATAAAAGGGACCTCCGCGCCGAACAGGTTGATAATCCGGATCGGCAGGTGCTTGTCTTTATAGATTATCTCTTTCGGCATCAGTTTTTTTATCTCCGAGAATATCTGCTCGGGATCCGCTGTTGACATTAAGAGAAGTTCGGATGTGGACGGCTCGAAGAATGCGACACCGGAGCCTTCAGGCGAGTCTTCAAGTACCGCAATATAGTTAGTTTGATTGGATTCAAGCATGTCCGGATCATAGATAAGTCCCGGTGTTGCTACCCGTATGACATCCCGTTTTACGATACCCTTTGCCTTTGCAGGGTCCTCGAGCTGCTCACATATTGCAACCTTGAATCCCGCATCCAAAAGCTTTTTTATGTACGGCGCTGCAGCATGATACGGCACGCCGCACATGGGTACCGGGTCTTCGACGTCCTTGTGCCGTGATGTAAGGGTCAGGTCAAGGACGGGTGCTGCGGTAACCGCGTCCTCGAAAAACATCTCGTAAAAATCACCGAGCCGGTAAAAAAGGATCGCATCCTTATATCTGGATTTTATTTCAAGGTACTGCTGGACTAAAGGAGTCGGGGGTTTAGTCATGGTTATCCGTTAGATTGTATCCTCTGAGATTAAGCAGGGGATTCTCCTGCGTTATCCCTCTTAGGTTAAGAGGGATTAAGGAAGTTACGGTTTTAATCATTCCTTATTACACCTTGTTCCTTTAAATGTTGGGTCTTGCGTATAAATCTCATAACGCCCCCTTGCCCCCTCTTATCTTAAGAGGGGGGACATTTCAATCATAACTTCACTTCTGATCCGTCCAGTAAAAGATGCGGGTAATGATTAGCTTGATAAGGGGAATGCTGGGTTCTACTTCTTTTCGACATACCCGCAGTCCTTGTTCGGACATGCGATCACAACCCCGTCTTTCTGGGTGTACTTCTCTATAAGATACTTCGATCCGCATTTCGGGCACACCTTGTTTACCGGTTTATTCCAGGATACAAAATGACACTTCGGATAATTGGTGCATCCGTAAAAAAGCCTTCCCTTTTTCGTCGAGCGCTCTGCGACAGCACCGCCGCACTCGGGACATTTGACATCTATGGCATAGGACTTCGTGTTTTTGCATTTCGGGTAGTTCTCGCACGCGAGGAACCGTGCACCCGACCTGGTTCGCTTTATCAGCATGGAACCGCCGCATAATTCGCATTTTAAATCCGACTTCTCGTTCTCGATCACGGTTATCGCGCCGTTCTCATCCCTTTTGAAGTTTTTCGTATTTTTGCATTCCGGATAATTCGAACACGCGAGGAACATGCCGTTGCGTCCCCACTTTATGACCATGGGCGATCCGCATTTTTCGCATTTGATGTCCGTTTTTTCTTCGGTTGCCTTCATGTTTTTCATCTGTTTTCCGGCCTTCACGAGCAGTTGTGCGAATGTCTTGTAGAACGCCTTGAGCAGTTCGATATAATTGGTATTGCCCTCTTCCACGTTGTCTAACTTGTCCTCCATATCCGCAGTAAACCCTATATCCATGATCTGCGGGAAATTCTTTATCAGCATCTCGGTAACAATATTTCCGAGCTCCGTGGGCTTAAACCTTCCCTCGTCTTTGACGACATACCCCCTTTGCTGGATGGTAAAGAGTATTGTTGCATACGTGGATGGCCTGCCGATGCCTTTTTCCTCGAGTTCTTTTACCAGGGATGCCTCGGTATACCGCGGAGGCGGTTCCGTAAAATGCTGGTGCGGTGCGACCTCTTTTAACTGCAGGGGATCGTTATTGTTCAGTGCCGGCAGCAGCGACTCCTCCCTCTGCTCTTCGTAGACCCTGAGATATCCGTCGAACAGGAGCGTCGATCCCGTTGCCCTGAATAAAAACCTGCCGCCCTTAATCTGCACAACCATCTGTCTGAACACCGCAGGCGTCATCTGGCTTGCCACAAACCGTTCCCAGATCAACCGGTACAGGGCATATTCCTGATCCGAAAGATATTTTTTTACTTTGTCCGGCGGCAGATCGAACCGCGTCGGCCTGACGGCCTCGTGTGCATCCTGGGCTGACTTTTTGTTTTTATACACATTCGGAGACTGGGGCAGATAGTCTTTTCCGAATGCGGTGTTTATGTATGCCCGGACGTTCGACAACGCCTCGTCCGCTATCCTGACCGAGTCTGTCCGCATGTAGGTTATCAGCGCGGTGTGGCCTTCCTTGCCGAGCTCGATGCCCTCATACAGCTTCTGCGCTATCTTCATGGTCCTGTCTGCCGTAAACCTGAGCCGTTTTATGGATTCTTGCTGAAGCGTGCTGGTGATGAACGGCGGCACAGGGTAGGACTTCCTTTCCTTTTGTTCTATACCGGCAACGTTATAATTTTGTTTTTTTATCTCTTGTACAAGGGTTTGTGCCGTATCGCCGTTTTTTATATCCACGGCCTTGCCGTCGACAGCGGCGAGCTTTGTCTCAAAAACGTCCTTACCGGGTGTTATGAACGAGCCTTCTATTGACCAGTACTCCTGAGGAACGAACGCCTCCCGCTCTTTTTCGCGGTCACATATAAGCCGCACTGCAACGGACTGGACCCTGCCGGCACTCAACCCCCTGCGGACCTTATCCCAGAGCAAAGGGCTTATCTGATAGCCGACAAGTCTGTCGAGGATACGCCGGGCGAGGTAGGAATCGTACATCCTCTCGTTGAGCTTCCCGTGGTTTTTAATGCCTTCGAGCACAGCCTGTTTGGTGATCTCGTTGAACATCACCCGCTCTATCCTGAGCTTTGTGTTTTGCTTTTTCAGTTCATCCGCGATGTGCCAGGCGATTGCCTCTCCCTCCCTGTCCGGATCCGGAGCAAGGTACACGGTGCCCACATTTTTTGCAGCCTTTTTTATTGCCGCTATGATCTTGAGCTTGGTCTTCAGCAGTTCATATTCGGCCGCAAATGTTTTTGTATCGACGCCGAGCTTTGACTTGGGCAGGTCCTTGATATGTCCCATGGAAGCGACGACTTCATAGTCGCTGTCCAGAAACTTTTTTATGGTCTTTGTTTTAGCGGGTGATTCTACAACAATCAGGTATTTTTCTTTCTGTGCTTTCGCCGGCATATTCACTCCATTTTTATAAATCTTTTCCCCGGTAATTGTTTTACAATTCCGTTGAGTTCCATTTCAGTAAGAATACTCATTACTTTGGCCGTGTCAAATTGCGATCGTATAATGATGGTATCAAGATCCATTGGATCGGAAGACAGGACGGACAGGACATCGGCGTGCGATTCCGGCATACCGGCCGTGCTCTTTTTTTCCGATGGAAGGATCGCCTTGATCTCCGCCACAAGACTGTCGACTGAATCCACCATGGCACACCCGTGCTTGATGAGCCTGTTCGTGCCCTGGCTCATCATGGAATAGATCTGTCCCGGAACGGCAAACACATCCCTGCCCTGATCCAGCGCATGCGATACCGTAATCATGGTACCGCTGTTCAAAGACGCCTCGGTCACAATTACGGCAAGGGACAGACCGCTTATAATGCGGTTGCGTGCCGGGAAGTTCTTGTCCAGAGGAGGCGTATCCAGAGGATATTCGCTCAGGATCAAGCCCTTGTCCGCTATATCATGCGCAAGCTGCCGGTTTTCGGCAGGATAAACTCTGTTTATCCCCGTTCCCCACACGGCAATTGTCGTACCCCGGTTTTCCAGCGCTGTTTTGTGGGCCGCCGAATCTATACCTTTTGCCATACCGCTTACGATAGTAACCCCTTGCTTGACCAGTGCCAGGGCGATCTCTGCGGTAATCTCTTCTCCGTAGGGAGAAGGAAACCGTGTGCCGACAATGGCAATGCACGGGGATCCTGTGAGTATGTCAACCCGTCCCTTGGCATAGAGAAAGGGCGGCGGGTCGTTTATCTGTTTTAAAAGCGGGGGATAATGCTTGTCAGACAGGGTTATTATATCTATGCCTTCCTGCTGTATCCTTTTTAATTCTTCCTCTGCCGGAGCAACCGCATCAAAGTGCTTTATCCTGTTGACGACCGCGTCCGGTATGCCCGCCATTTCCCTGATTTCGTCATACGATGCCGAAAACACTTTCTGCGGGCTGCTGAATGCGGATATGAGCCTTTTATAGAAGATGTTGCCGACACCTTCCACCCGGTTCAGCGCTATCCAGGAGAGAAGTTCGTCATTTGTATTGGTATCGAAAGACATTGTTTATGCACTGTATACCGAGTTGAGAAAAATCATCAAGTAAAAAAGGGGTTACGGGTTTCTCCGAATACCCCTCCGATTGAAAATACATAAGCAATGTGTTACTTTTACCATGCAATGGATTATATTGATGCCTTCAGTACCTATCTCAACGTAGAGAAAGGCGCATCCGGCAATACTCTTGATGCCTACCTCTCTGACCTGCGGCAATTTTCGGCATTTTTAAAGACCACACATCCCGCGAAATCTCTTGAATCGGCAGGCTTGCCGGAGATAAGGAGTTTCATAACCTCGCTTCTGAAAACGGACAAGAAAAGTTCTGTGGGAAGGAAGCTTGCCGCTTTAAAAACATTCTACAAGTTTTTACTGAGGGAACATCATATCGGGATGAATCCTGCCGAACTTATAGCAATACCGAAGAAGGACAAGCTGCTTCCTGGATTTCTGAATGTTGACGAGGTATTCGGCCTCATCGAACTGCCGGAGGGCGACAGCTTCTTATCCCTGCGGGACAGGACAATGCTGGAACTGTTTTACGCAAGCGGATTGCGTGTTTCTGAACTTGTAGGACTGGATATTGAGAATATTGATATTAATATAGGCTATGTGCGGGTTATCGGGAAGGGAAGAAAAGAGCGTGTTGTTCCGGTCAATAAAAAGGCTGTTGAGGTCGTAGGGCATTATCTGAAGGAAAGAATGGTTTTTTTACAGGGCAAGGCACAAACAGGGGCTATGTTTGTAAACAAATACGGGAAAAGGCTTACACGAAGGGCCGTTGGTATGATTGTAAAAAAATATATGCAGAAGTCGGGCATCAACAAACACATAAGCCCGCATTCTTTACGGCATACATTCGCAACACATCTGCTTGATGCAGGTGCGGATTTAAGGTTTATTCAGGAGCTGCTCGGTCATTCGAGCATCTCGACGACACAGATTTACACGCACACAAGTATGGACAGGCTCATGAAGGTTTACGATGATGCGCATCCGCGGGCACACAAGGGGAAGCAGCGGGGAATGAAAAGTGAGGGGTCGAAACCCCCTTTGTCCCCCTTATCAGGGGGAAATTAAAAAAGGAGTTGGCATGTTTCACGGAACAACGATTATAGGTGTACGGCACAAGGGAAAGGTCGTCCTGGCAGGTGACGGACAGGTGACCATGGGCGATACCATAATGAAGCACACGGCAAAAAAGGTACGGAGGCTTTATAACGACACCGTCCTTGTCGGTTTTGCAGGCTCGACAGCGGATGCGTTTACCCTTTTCAACAGATTCGAGGGAAAGCTCGAAGAGTTCAGGGGGAACCTCCTCAAGGCCGCCGTACAACTTGCAAAAGACTGGCGGACGGATAAGATCCTGAGAAGGCTTGAGGCCCTTCTGATTGCAGCGGATAAATCAACTTCCCTGGTACTCTCCGGAACAGGGGATGTGATAGAACCCGATGATAACCTCGTCGCAATAGGATCCGGAGGAAGTTACGCTTTGTCTGCGGCGCGGGCAATGGTAAGGTTTTCCAATCTTGAGGCAAGGGAAATAGCCGAGAATGCAATGAAGATTGCATCGGAGATATGTATTTACACCAACAGCACTATTACAATAGAAGAATTATAAAGAGGTAAAACACGATGAGAAAACCGAGGAATGCCGTTGTTGCGGCAGACAAACTTGAACAGATTGAACCGAGCGATACCCTGCTGCCTGTGGCAATAGTCCAGGAGTTGAACAGATATATTGTCGGTCAGAAAGATGCCAAAAAAATGGTTGCAATAGCACTGCGCAACAGATGGAGAAGGCAGCATGTGCCGGAAGAAATTCGGGATGAAATAGCCCCCAAGAATATCATCATGATAGGTCCGACCGGTATCGGCAAAACAGAGATAGCACGCAGGCTTGCAAAGCTTGCCCAGGCGCCTTTTCTCAAGGTCGAGGCTTCAAAGTACACCGAGGTCGGTTATGTCGGCAGGGATGTGGAATCGATTGTAAGGGATATCGTCGAGATATCCGTTAAAATGGTCAGGGAAGAGGAAGAAGACAACTTATTGCCGAAGGCCGAAGAGCTCACGGAAGAGAGACTTCTCGATCTTTTACTGCCCATCAAGAAAAAACCCGCGAACAACAAGCCTCCGGAAACAGAGCAGAAAATGCTCGAGATCGTCGAAGACGCCAAGAGCACACGGGAAAAGTTCAGGGCGATGCTCAGGGACGGCAAGTTCGACAACCGCTATGTGGAGATGGACATCCAGTACATGCCGATGCCGGTCATAGAGGTTTTCTCCGGCATGGGCAGCGATGAGATGGAGTTCAACCTGCGGGAGATGTTCGAAACCATGCTGCCGAAGAAAACAAAGAAGAAAAAGATAAAGATCATGGAGGCACGGGAGCTCATCATCCAGCAGGAGCTCGAGAAGCTTGTGGATATGGACAAGGTCGTGCGGACAGCCATTAAAAAGGTAGAGGAATCCGGGATCGTATTTGTAGACGAGATAGACAAGATAGCAAGCAAAGAATCGGGTTACGGACCCGATGTGTCGCGAGAGGGTGTCCAGAGAGACCTTCTGCCGCTCATAGAAGGGACAACCGTGATGACTAAGTACGGAATGGTAAGGACAGACCACATGCTGTTTATAGCCGCAGGTGCCTTCCACGTCAGCAAACCGTCGGACCTTATCCCGGAATTGCAGGGAAGGTTTCCGATCCGGGTAGAACTCGAGCCTTTGACAAAAGAGGACTTCATCAGGATACTGACAGAGCCGGACAATGCCCTGACAAAGCAGTACATAGAGATGATGAAAACGGAAAATGTGGAACTCGTTTATACAAAAGACGCCATAGAAAAAATTGCGGAGATTGCGAGTATCAGCAACGACCGGCTTGAAAACATCGGGGCAAGAAGGCTGCACACGGTAATGGAAAGGCTGCTGGAAGACATATCCTTCGACACATCGAAATACAAAGACAGCAAGTTTGTAATCGATGAAAAGTACGTCGGAGAAAAGCTCAATCCGATTTTGAAGAACGAGGATCTGAGCAAGTATATCCTTTAAAAATGGAAAACAATATTCAAAAGGCATCCGTTCTTATAGAGGCATTGCCGTACATAAAAAGCTTTTACGGAAAGACGTTCGTGTTTAAATTCGGCGGCCATGCAATGCTCGACGAACAGTTGAAAAACAATTTCGCCCGCGACATTATCCTGATGTGGTACATCGGTCTCAAGCCCGTGGTCGTGCACGGCGGAGGCCCTCAGATAGACGACCTGCTCAAACAACTGGGCAAGGAAAGCAAGTTCATCGACGGATTGCGCGTAACGGACGAGAAGACCATGGATGTCGTCGAGATGGTCCTCGTCGGAAAGATCAACAAGGAAATCGTCGGCCTTATCAATCACCTCGGCGGCAAGGCCGTCGGTATAAGCGGAAAAGACGGCAAACTTTTGATAGCCAAGATGGTAGAGATGAAGAGCAGGGAGAGCGGTGATATACTCGACATGGGAAGGACGGGGGATATCGTGAGCGCCGATACGAAGATCATACGGACACTGGAGTTGAACCACTTTATACCGGTTATAGCTCCGGTCGCTGTCGGTGATGACGGCCGCGCATTCAATGTAAATGCGGATGTTGCCGCTGCAAAGATCGCCTCTTCCCTGAAAGCCGAAAAACTCATTATGCTCACGGATGTTGACGGTGTTCTCGATAAGAGCGGCAAATTGCTGCCGGATATAAAATCGCAGGATGTCGAAGGGCTCATAAGCTCCGGGGTAATAAAGGGCGGCATGATCCCCAAGGTGAGGTTTGCCGTGGACGCACTCAAGCATGGCGTAAAAAAATGCCATATCATTGATGGAAGGATCCCGCACGCCGTACTGCTGGAGATATTCACGCCCGAAGGTGTAGGGACGGAGATAACGTAACGAATAGAAATTCAAAACTCAAAATTAAATATTCAATATTCGAGAATATGAAAAAATAAAAAATTAAATATTACTAATTTAAGATTAAAAATAAAAGAGGATAGCAGTAATGAGAAAAGATGATATCATAAAAATGGCTGATGATTTTATCATGCACACCTACAAGAGGATACCCCTTGTCATAACGAAAGGCAAAGGGATATACCTGTGGGACAACAGCGGAAAACGGTACATGGACTTTCTCGGTGCGCGGGGGGCTGCAAACACCGGTTACTCCAACCCCGATGTCATAAAGGCAATCTCGGCACAGGCAAAAAAGCTTATCCTGGTAACAAATGATTTTTACACTGCTCCCCAGGCGGAACTCGCCCGGTTGATTACAAAAAATTCTTTTGCGGATCAAGTATTTTTCTGCAACAGCGGTGCAGAGGCAAACGAGGGCGCACTCAAACTTTCACGGCTCTATTCATACAAAAAGTACGGCCGGGGCAGGTATGTCGTGATCAGTGCGAACAACTCTTTTCATGGCAGGACGTACGGCACACTCTCCGCGACGGGACAAAAGAAATATCAGATTGGGTTTGAGCCCATGGTGCCGGGCTTCAGGTACGTGGGCTTTAATGATATCGACGACATGCATGCAGCACTGGGGGATGACGTGTGCGCGGTGATCCTTGAGCCCGTTCAGGGTGAAGGCGGCATTTATCCCGCAACAAAGGAGTATATGGGTTTTGTCCGGGAGCAGACAAAGAAAAAGGACATCCTTTTGATTATGGACGAGGTGCAGGTGGGACTTGGAAGGACGGGCAGGCTGTTCGCTTACGAAAATTATGGAATAAAGCCGGACATGGTCACCATTGCGAAATCCATTGCAGGGGGCGTACCCATGGGGGCAATGCTCGCAACAAAAGCGGTATCCAAATATTTCGATTATGGTACCCACGGCACAACGTTCGGGGGTTCGCCCCTTGCCGCAGCGGCCGGGATAGCTTCGATAAATTATATAATGAAGCACAGGCTGTCCGGCAATGCCAAAGACCTCGGCGCCGCCGCATTAAAACAACTGCGGGAGATAAAGAAAAAATATCCGGATACCATAAAAGACATCCGGGGCATAGGGCTTGCCCTGGGCACGGAGTTTTATAATCCCGACCATGCGGCAAAGGTTTTTGATGCATGCCTGAAATCGGGTCTTATCGTCAATGTGACCAACGGTACTATCGTCAGGTTTCTGCCGCCGCTTATCATTACCCGGCAGGAGCTGAAAAAGGGCCTGGAACTGTTCGAAAAGGCTGTTGCTTCGGCTCTGCAATAGCGGCAGCATTTTTCACTCAATTCCGCGATCCTTTCATCCCATCGCTCATTACAGTTACCCGAAAAATGCAATAAGGAAATTTACTTATTCCCGCGATCCACAACCCCCTCATTCCCCCTTGACAGGGGGAGACCTTACTTATCCCCTTGACAGGGAAAATCATTTCTTAGGGGGCTGAATTTTCTTCTTTTCTTTTCCTCTCCTCTTAGGAGAGGATTAAGGTGAGGTCTATGGTCGTCTTCATGAGACCTCATCCGCACCCTTCCCGGCCGGGTGGGTACCCCATCACTCATTGCATAAACTTCCTTATTTTTAAAACGCATTATGCGGGTTTCCTCATTTATTTTTCAGACGCACTTTCCGTATCCATTTGATAAAATCAGTCAGGCATGGTACTGTGATCCGGATAAATCCCGTTAGAAAGGATGCGGTGATAATAATGCCCTTTTGATAAGGCGTTTTATTTATCAAAATGGTTTGTGCCTGCAGGGCTCAACTTTTCAACGGGATAAAATAAAGAGAAGAGGATGGTATGTCGAAACGAGATTTGATCAGTATATTTGACCTAAGAAAGGCAGAGATTGACGGACTGATAAAAGAAGCGGTTAAGCTGAAAAAGGGAAAGAAAGGCTCGCCGCCGTTAAAGGGAAAGACCCTTGCCATGATCTTCGAAAAATCTTCGACAAGGACAAGGATCTCGTTTGAAGTGGGCATGTACCAGCTCGGCGGAACTGCCCTGTTCCTCAATTCCAACGACCTGCAGCTCTCGCGGGGTGAAACCATCCGGGACACTGCCCGCACTATGTCGCGGTATGTCGACGCTATCATGCTGCGCACCTTTGCCCATGACAATGTCATCCAACTTGCTGATGCGGCATCCGTGCCTGTCATCAACGGGCTTTCCGATCTTTCCCATCCATGCCAGATACTCAGTGACCTTCTCACCGTGTATGAAAAAAAGGGTGATTATAAGAAACTGACCTACGCCTATATCGGCGACGGCAACAATGTTTTAAACTCATGGCTTGAGGCTGCAGGCGTACTCGGCATCAAGCTGAACATTGCAACACCGGAATCGCATAAGCCGCCGCAGGCGGTGTTGAAAAAGGCAATGGCAATGAGCCCGGAATCTATAACGCTGTGCAATACTCCGGTTGATGCGGTCAGGAATGCGGACGTTGTTTATACCGACGTATGGGTCAGCATGGGGCAGGAGAACGTAAGAATGGAAAAGCTGAAGGCATTTGAGGGATTCCAGATCAACGGCACATTGCTGCAGCACGCCGGCCGCGATGCAATCGTTATGCACTGCCTTCCCGCTCACCGGGGAGAAGAGATAACATCCGAAGTACTGGACGGCAGGCAATCGGTCGTGTTTGATCAGGCGGAGAACAGACTCCACATGCAAAAGGCAATATTGAAATTCTTAATCAAATAACAGGGGAGGATATCCATGGATACAAAGCTTTATACCATTATCCTTGCGGCGGGCGAAGGCAAACGGATGAAATCCGATATTCCGAAGGTTTTTCATCCCATCGGCGGACTGCCGATGATCGAGTACATCCTGAGGAGGGCGATCGATCTGCCTTCCGACAAGGTCATCGTTGTCGTTGGCATCGGCAAAGAAATCATCATGGACTATGTTGCAAAGAGGTATGAAGACGCCATATTTGTCCACCAGGACAAACAGCTCGGTACCGCGGATGCGGTTCGTTCCGCATCTCAGGAGCTCTCTGAACTCGAGGGTGATGTTCTGATTCTGAATGGCGATGTGCCGTTGATAAAACATGTGCTTATCAAGGATTTTTATGAACACTACAAGGCATCCAAAGCATCTCTCGGGTTTATAACCTCCACGCTGGACAATCCGGAAGGGTACGGGAGGGTCATCAAAAAGGCGGGCAAATTCAAGATCGTAGAAGAAAATGACGCAGACGATAAGGTGAAAAAAGTGAAAGAGATCAACGCGGGTATTTACCTGGCGTCCTGCAAGCTGCTCCTGAAGGCTTTGGAGCGTGTCAAGCCCTCCGAGGTTACCGGGGAATACTATCTCACCGATATCATCAGCATCCTGCAGTCCATGAAAAAAAAGGTAATGAACTACCATACCGACGATGCGGACCAGGTACTTGGCGTCAACAACAGGAAGGCACTGGCGCACTCCGAGAGCATACTCAATCAGCGCAAGTTGAACAGACTTATGGCGAGCGGTGTTACGATCTTCGATCCCGGCACCACTTACATCGAACAGGATGTCGTCATCGGTAAGGACAGCATCGTCTATCCGAACAGTTTTCTCATGAACGGGACAAAAATAGGGAAACGGTGCATTATCTGGAACGGAACGATTATAAAAGATTCCAAAATAAACGACGGGGTAGAAATTAAGCCGTACAGTGTCATAGAGCAGAGTATCGTGGGCAAGGATGCGATAATAGGCCCCTTTGCCCGGTTGCGGCCCGAGACGGTCCTCGATGAAAATGTCCGCATCGGCAACTTTGTCGAAGTCAAAAAATCCTCCATCGGCAAGGGTTCGAAGGTAAACCATCTCTCGTATATCGGCGATGCGACCATAGGCAGCAGGGTGAATGTTGGCGCCGGTACGATTACCTGCAACTATGACGGGTTCAAGAAAAACCCAACCGTGATTGAGGACGAGGCATTTATCGGAAGCGATACAGCCCTTGTTGCTCCGGTCCGCGTCGGCAGGGGGGCCATAATCGGGGCCGCATCGGCCATTACCAAGGACGTGCCCCCGGGAGCTCTCGGCATCGAGCGTTCCGAGCAGAGGACAATCGAGGGGTATGCGATGAAGAGAAAAAGCAAGCTCGGCGGCAGATAATGTGCGGCATCGTCGGGTACATAGGCAAGAGGCATGCACTTCCCATTATCCTCGACGGCCTGAAAAGGCTGGAGTACCGGGGATACGATTCTTCCGGTGTCGCTATCCTGACGGATGACGGGCTTATCGTACGGAGAAAAAAAGGGAAGATAAAAGATCTTATCGAGGTCGTCCGGCATGAAACGATAAACGGGACAACAGGTCTCGGTCATACGCGCTGGGCAACACACGGTAAACCCTCAGATGAAAACGCCCACCCCCACAGGGCAGGAGACGTTGTTGTCATCCATAACGGCATTATAGAAAACTATACGGAACTCAGAGCAATGCTGAAGGACCGGGGGCACCACTTCAAGTCGGAAACCGATACCGAGATCATAGCACATCTTATAGAAGACCATATCAAGTCCGGAGAGCCGTTCGAACAAGCGGTCCTTGCTTCGGTTAACCAATTGAGGGGCTCCTTTGCACTCGGTGTCCTGTACGCAAAGAACCCGGACAAGCTCATAGCCGTACGGGAGGCAAGCCCCCTGGTGCTGGGGTTTGGCAACAGCGAGAATATATTCGCCTCGGACATGCCTGCAATCCTGCCGTACACCAACAAAATGCTGTTTATGAACGACGGGACCATTGCCGTTATCACCGCTGAGGATGTAAAGCTTTTTGATTTCACCGGCAGCCCGCTGCCCGTGAATCCAAAACAGTTCGATATCAGCCCGGCGATGGCGGAAAAAGGCGGATACAAGCATTTTATGCAAAAAGAAATTTTCGAACAGCCGCAGGCAATAACGGACACCATGCGGGACCGGCTGCTGTTCGATAAAAAAGAGATAGACCTCAAAGAGGCCGGGATCGACGGGAAAATCATGCATGCGCTGAAACGGATAAATTTTGTGGCATGCGGTACATCCTACCATGCGGGCCTGACCGGCAAGTATATCATCGAGGAGATGACGGGTATCCCCGTCGATGTCGACGTGGCATCCGAATTCAGATATAAAACGCCGCTTGTGGGCAACGAAACATTAACCATTGCCATATCCCAGTCCGGCGAGACCGCGGACACGCTTGCAGCCCTGCGTCTCGCAAAAAAACACGGAAGTCATGTTCTGAGTATCTGCAACGTTATAGACAGTACCATAGCACGGGAATCGGACCACGTCCTCTATACCCATGCGGGTCCCGAGATAAGCGTTGCATCCACAAAGGCGTTCACGGCACAGTTGATCACGATCTATCTGCTTGCCATACATATCGGCAGGGGCCTCGGCAGGATTTCGAAACAACAGGCCGCCCTCTCTATCGATACCCTGGTTACCATTCCGTCTCTGCTGGACACCCTCCTGAAACAAGAAGACCTGCTGGTCTCCATTGCAAAGGAATATGCACGCTACTCTGATTTCCTCTATCTCGGCAGGGGCATAAGCTACCCTGTGGCTCTGGAGGGCGCGCTCAAACTCAAAGAGATTTCCTACGTCCATGCAGAGGGCTATCCTGCGGGAGAGATCAAACATGGCCCCATAGCACTGGTCAATAAAGATATGCCCGTCGTTTTTATAGCCGTTAAAGGCAAGGTCTATGAAAAGATAAAAAACAACATGGAAGAGGTAAAGGCAAGGGACGGGAAGATCATCAGTTTTACGAACGCAGGCAACAACGAGATCCAGAACCTCTCGGATTCGTTCTTTTTGCTCCCCGAGATCGACGAACTCTTCACCCCCATACTTTCGATCGTCCCCCTCCAGTTGCTCGCATATCATATCGCGGTAATCAACGGCACTGATGTTGACCAGCCCAAGAACCTGGCCAAAAGCGTTACCGTGGAATAATGGAACACACCGGCATCCTCTTCGACCTCTTCCTTATTTTCGTAAGCGCCAAACTTTTCAACTATATTTTCCAAAAAATCCATATACCTCCGATGATCGGCGAGATCGCAGCGGGCCTCGTTCTCGGCGCCGGCGGGCTGCACCTTATCAAAGAAACGCCGGTGCTCGATGCATTTTCCGAGCTCGGGGCAATGATGCTCTTGTTTGTCGTCGGCCTCCACACACGGCTGAAAGACATGCTGAAAATCGGCATCGATGCGACCATCGTAGCAACGCTCGGTGTCGCACTACCCATGGTACTCGGCTATTTCTTCATCCTCTTCACCGGCCATAGGGGCATAGAGGCGTTGTTTGTCGCAACGGCACTGGTCGCCACATCGGTAGGCATAACCGCACGGGTTTTGAAAGATATGGAGCTCGGGCATACTGTTTCGGCAAAGCTCATACTCGGCGCGGCTGTTGCCGATGATATCCTGGGCTTACTCGTGCTTGCGGCCGTAACCGGTGAGACTAACGGCAGCATCGACGTTTATAAAATTCTGTCCTTATTCTTTATCGTCGTTTTGTTTCTTGCAGGTATTTTCCTTATCGGCAGCAGATCAATAAAAATGCTCAAGACACGGCTGGAAAAAATGAAGCTGGAGAAAAACGAATTCATCCTGAGTATGACCGTGCTCCTCGGCCTCTCGTTTTTGACGTCGTATATTGGCATGGCAAGTATTGTCGGCGCTTTTTTTGCGGGATTGCTCATGGCCGAACTCGAGGACAGGCACCTCGGGGACATGTTCGACTCCATCTATGAGTTTCTGGTCCCATTCTTTTTTGTCATGATTGGCATGAAGATCCAGCCGCACCTGCTTTTCAGCAGCAGCATCCTTCTTATAGCCGCCGTCTACACCATGATAGCCATAGCCGGTAAATATATCGGCTGCGGACTCGGTGCTTTTCGCTACGGGTTCGGGGTAATGAACTTCGTGGGGCTGGGCATGATACCGCGGGGAGAGGTCGGCATGATCGTCGCCCTTATCGGGCTGAACATGGGCGTTATCAGCAGCCGGGTATATGCGATCATTATCTTTATGGTCGTGGTAACGACCCTGATTACACCGTTTGTACTGTCATTCGTTTCAAAGCGCTGGCAGGTTAAGTAGGCACGGGTTGACCCGGGAGCGTGTGTATTAAAAATAAGGAAGTTTATGCAATGAGCGATGGGGTACCCACCCGGCAGGGAAGGGTGCGGATGAGGTCTCATGAAGACGACCATAGACCTCACCTTAATCCTCTCCTAAGAGGAGAGGAAATGAAAAGAAGAAAATTCAGCCCCCTAAGAAATGATTTTCCCTGTCAAGGGGGAATGAGGGGGTTGTGGATCGCGGGAATAAGTAAATTTCCTTATTGCATTTTTCGGGTTATCCGCTGCAAGCAAAGAGTTTGTGACGATGCGATGGGGGAAGCGGTATCTATGGTTCCTTGTCCAGGGATTTAAAGTACCCCTCCAGTGCCTTTTGTCCATCACCTTTGAATTCTATAAACTGGATCCCCATGCCTGCAATTCTGCTGCCACCCGGCTGTTTGCCTTGTTCCGGGCCGACAACATGCACGACCTCGCCTATGATTCCGATCCCGCGTGGAAAATCCGGAAGAGACAACAACAAATCCACCTTTGAATTTAACGGGAGCAGTTTTTCCGTAGCAACAAATATCCCGCCCTTGGAAATGTCCTTCGTATATTCCTGGATAAATTGCTCTTGCGATTTGAAAGTGACTTTGATGCTTGCGTTGTACCGCGGATATTTTCTGCCCATCGTTGTGCTCGTTCTCCTGAGAATATTATTCAATGCAAATGAAATATCGAAGTCGCCGATGAATTTAAGGTCCGATGTCAGTATGAATTTACTTTTGAATTCCTTTCTCTCATTCTCACCGAAAGCCATGAGCTCGTAAATTTTTGCCTCCACTTTTGCCGAAAACGATTTTATGGGGTTGAAATAACGCGGAAGAAAGGTAACAAAATCATACGACAAAATGATGCCGAGAGAATCGCTCGACGACCAGCAATAAAGATTGAAGGATTTCAGTACTGCCGGCTTGTATTCCTTCTTCGTATTTTTTAAAAATGCCTCCACGATCTGCATCTTCTGGGATACGTACGGTACAATTAAAGCTATCTCGAAATCTTTATCCACGGTCTGCTCCTGCGTGAGTTATTACCATAAATGCCGGAAGATGTCTAAAAAGAATGGTGCTGGTTTCTGTCCATCGGGACACGTGCTCGCGGGAGTTTATCCGTTCTCGAGGGCACGTTGAACAGCAGCCCAGCTTTTCGGATCGATAAGGTAACTGTAATGCGTAAACGGTGTAACCTCGACCTGCGTTGTACCGTCCATAGCAGCGGACTCCGGCGGTATGACCAGGAGATCGCTCCTGCTCCAGAATGTTACGCCTCGTACGCCCTTTGGCCAGGGCTGTTTCTCCAGCTCCTTTATGAGTTTGCTGTTGGGCCTGATCTCTCTCGTTATCGCCGTGTTTGCGTAGCGTGCGGAGTATGTCCCATGGTGCGGGCTGCCCAGGGTGATGAGGGTCTTGACATGATGCGAAAGCCTGTATTTCTTGATTGCCATACGTGCAACCAGTCCGCCAAGGCTGTGGGCAACGATTTCGACCTGCCGCTGCCCCGTGACCTTGAGTACTTCCCGTATGAAACGAGCAAGTGCCGCGGTCATATCTTGTATAGACTGTCCTGCATCGAAGTGGATCTTGTAACTGCGTTTTCTGCCAAGCAGCCAGAGGTACCAGGACATGAGAAGGAAGTTTCCCCTGTTCCCGCCGAGTCCGTGAACAAATATAAGGGGAGGGTGTCCGTCCGGCTTGCCGGGATCGATCTTTTCATGTCTTGACACGAAAAGAGAATAGCTGAGCAGGGGAACCTGCAAGAGATGGCGAATAACATCAGGGTCTATTTTTTTATAGTTTTCTACGATCGTATTCCCTACGATAACACCGGTTTTCACGGCCGCGCTGCCTAGTTTATGCATTATTGGTTTTGATTTTTTCATAGCTCCTGGTTTATCCTCATGGTGTCTCTTACCCTATTTGCGATCGTAAGAAAAGGGTTTTCTCCCGTTTCAAAATTATTTTGAGAAAGAGCCGTACTTTTTTTTGAATTCTTCGACAAGGGTGGGTATGAACTGCGTCAGGTCCTCCACGATACAATAGTCCGCAATGGTGAAAAACCTCGCGGCGGGATCGCTGTTTACCGCAACAATCACCTGTGCACCCTTTATGCCGGTGATATGCTGAACGGCTCCGGATATGCCGATTGCAAAATAGAGCTTCGGCGATACCGTCGAACCGGTTATGCCCACCTGGTGACTGTATTCAAGCCATCCGGCATCGCACACCGCCCTCGAACAGCCCAGAGCGGAACGCGGGAATAGTTTTGCAACTTCATATATCAATGACAGGTTTTCTTTTTTGCCGATGCCCCTTCCTGCGGATACGATAACCTCGCTGTTTGCCAGAGCTGCCCCTTGATAATCTGATTGCCTGAATGCGATAGTCCTGGTTTTCCCCGGATTAACCGTTACGTTCCTTGTCTCAACAATGCCGCTTTTGCCCGGTTGCCTGCCGAGGGGTTCCCATGCACCGGGCTGGATAGTTATCACCGTGGTTTTTGTTTTTGAAACAACCTCGGCGTAAAGCCTCCCGTCAAAAACCTCATGCACAAATGCCGTGGTCCCATCCGAACCGTTTACCTGCTTCACTGCCGTTATGCAGGATGCCTCGAGTTTGATGGCAAGCAACGGTGCAAAATCGTAACCCACGGATGTATGCGGTATAAGAATATATCCGGGTGCCCGTTGCCTGAAAAAAGTGACAAGCGCTGATGTGTATGCCTCTGCGTTGTAGATTTTCAGGAGTTCGTTTTCCAGGGCTATGGTGTCAATACCTGTTTCCCCGGATATTTCCTGCGCGACCTTTTCTACCCGGTCGCCTGGAACGATAATTTGAATGCATGAAGTCTCTCCTGCACATAACTCCAGGGCACAGGATACCGCTTCATACGTAACAGGATCGATCCTGTTGTCTGCATGCTGGGCTATGACTGCGATCTTATTTCTCATGCATGCACGTTCCTTTAAAGAAGGGCTTTCTCATGCAGAATTTCGAGCAGTTGTACTGCCTTTTCCCTCCGGGTACCCTGCAGGATCGTCCCCTTTGGTTTTATCCCGGGCGAAAAGAGCCTTACCTCTGTTTCCCTGGCCTCAGGCAGGTCAAGGGCATTGATAGATTCAATCTTCTGCTGTTTTGCCCTCAGGATATTCGAAAGCGATGGATAGCGCGGCCTGTTGATGCCTGACTGAATGGTAAGCACACAGGGCATTTCTATTTCAAGACACTGCCTCTGGCGTGCATCGCACTCCCTTTCAACGTACATCGTCCTGCCCTCCCGAATCTCATGGCTGACTACAGACGATGCATACGGATAACCGAGTATCCCGGCAATCATCTGCCCTGTCTGCATCTGCATATCGTCATCCGCCATGACGCCGGTCAGAATAATATCGTACTGTCGATCCCGCGCATACGATGCAATCAGCGTCGCAACCTGATACGGCGTGAGCTGCTCTTCTTGTTCATACCGGATATGCATGCCCTGGTCTGCGCCCATTTCCATTGCCCGCTTGATAACCGCGGTAACCCTTTCCGGTCCCGCAGAAACGGCATGCACGGTTGTCTTTTCGATACGCTCTTTCAACAGCAGCGCTTCTTCAAGCGCATACTCGTCATAACTGTTGATCCGGAACCCCGGGGGGGGCTTGTCGGCGGCCGGATACGTCCCGGGCACAGACACCTGTTTTACGCACACCAGTATCTTCATACACCATGGTCTTTATCACAAAAAGTCCTGCCCTTCTATAAAAAGGGGTTCGACGGGTAAGTCCAACACCATTGTTTTTTAACCCGAAAAATGCATTTGCAAAATAAGGAGGTTTATGCAATGAGCGATAATCCCGCGTCAGATAAAAGTATTCTTCGAAAATACGATGAGGAAACCATACCGGGTAATTGCATATAAACATACAGAGGACTGAAATCTCGTTTCTCTATGGAAATGTATAGATATCAGGTGGATCGCGGGATTGAGCGAATATGTAAATTCCCTTATTGCATTTTTCGGGTTAATTTATCAAAGCCTCCTTCTTTAGAAAAGGAGGACGAAACAAAGTGTTAAGGGGTAACTCCGTTGCCCTTCAGTTGGGCTTTTTTCGTTTGCGCATTCCAGAAAAGCTTGAAGGTAGTTTTTATTTTGGAATACGGAGCTTCTTTCAATTCTTTTTCCCATTTCCCGTGAATACCGAGGACCTTTTCAACGCAAGACCGGGAAAAATCAAAATACTTTTGCAGAGGAGTGTTCTTCTGCTTGTAGATCTCCTGTTCCTTTACAGCGAACTCTTCCTCCAATCCTTTCCTGTCAGGAACAATATATTTCTGAAAGAAGTCCCATTTGAAAATTGCCTGGCGGTGGATCTTTTCATGCATCCACCAGTATGATGCCGGTGAATAGGTACCGGTTTCTTCGGCCGGAAAATAATCTATCTCCTTACCGGTAAGATAGAACGGCATAAAGACACTGGTACAGGTTGCCGATGAACCCGTTGCCCAGAAAACAGGCGTATCCGCGCGCAGATGTGCAACAAAAGCGGCAACCGATTGACTCGTGCGCAGCGGCCCGAACGATGCATGCATACAAACGGTACCCATGGATGTTTTGTCCGGAGGCAGAGGCGTATCGCTGTTTCCGTGATCCCGGAGAATGGCGAACATTTTTTTTGGAGTCAGGGACGTATTATCTCGGAGGGCGCAGGCAGTGGTACGGGTTTGCCTGTCCGAACATCGTGAAAAACGGGTGTACAAGGTATCAGAAAAACACTTCCGGAAATTAAACGTCTGCCCTTTTTTCAGATACCCTTTTTGACGAGCATAGTCCTGGATACCTTTGGAAGAAGAGTCAAAATCCTCTTCAATAGTCAGGCCGTTGGAAATGCTTCTGACACCGTCGACTTTCATGGCTGTCCAATGTTTATTCGCTGTTTCAAGGAGGTAGGCTTCTTTGGTATCGGCAAAAATAAATGAATTGTGATAATAAAGCTTATGAGCCATTCCGCCGTTGCCGCCCTGCCCATACCATTCGATAAGCTCCGTTGTTAACATGAGCGCGTCATAGGCGCTGCTGCACCGCTCAAGTGCAAGGCGTATTAAATCCATGCCAAGCAGTCCCGTTTTTTCGTACGGTTCTTTCGTAAAAACCGCTTCATTGCCAATGGCAAGACCCTTGGCGTTTGCACCCATCTCGCCTCCCCACATCCAGAACGGCTTTGACAGAAACATTTCATGGGTTTCCTTTACCTGAGGGATAGAAATGTAGGTGCACTGGAGTTGTGTGTCCCCGGCATACGATCGACGGGCAATGTACTTCCAAAGCTGGGCTTCGTTGGCTTCCCTGTCGCTGTTCTTTGCAAGTATGACAGTTCCATCGGCGGTTGCCTTTGCTGTAGCAACGATTGTATCACACATGAGGGTCTCCTTTCACAGAATATAAAAAGGCATGATGCGGACTTCTCCTACCGGCATTCTGCCCGGCCATCCGTCTCCGGTGCGGCCTGTTCACGAAATATATTTTTAACTTCGGCGTCTTCATCGTGCACGTAGTGAATTTAGGTTACTTTCTCTTGTAAGGGCATTATATCACAAAAAAGGAAGGTTGTGAGATGTTCTCTGCGTCTCGTTATTATCTCCCTTCCCCGCCTCATCTCTCCAATGATGAGCACCAACCGGAAAACCATTATTGTCCAAGAGATTCACCTCATTTTCTGCCGGTATGACGGCCGAACTCTATCTCCTTGTAGGCCTGGTATGCATTTTCTATGTCCACCGTATTCAGTGCATAGGCGCCGTATACAGCCAGCTGGAACAAACCGGTAATCGTTCTTATCTGTCCGGCAAGGTGCCGGTACCGAACCGTAAGGTCAGTCCCATATTCCCCGGGTGTGCAGGAACGAGGTCTCGGAACGCCCTTTCTCTTAAAACATCTCTCCATCGCCCAATAACAATGTATAATAAATTTTTCCGGATCTTTGTTTTTCATTCTTTTCAATCGCAACAAATCAAAGGCTGGTTGTAAAATAAAATGTATAACAACTGCAATAACTGCCGCGAATAGTCCGCCAATGAGGCCAATAATGCCTATGGACTTCAGCCATACCCATATATGTTCTTTAAAAATCATCCATGCCTTCTTCAGGAACATTGCGACCCGGTCAAAAGAGTTTTGAGTCTTTTGCAAAGCTTTTACCCATCTGGTTTCCCGGTTGGTCATACCGGCGATCCGAAAACGGTTTTTTAAATATCGCATCAGTGCTGAAGCAATGAGGTACCCGTGTGCATGGTGAGGCAAAGGGCACTGAAAACCGGGTGTCGGATCAAAGGTTATCCATGCATAGTTGACATAGGCCTCAACCCACGCATGGGCGTCCAATTCCCTGACCTCGTAATAGCCTGTAATGGGATTGTAATGTGCGGCATAATATCCCGTGACCAGCCTGGCAGGAACATGGAGCGTCCTGAGCAGGACAACCATGGAAGATGCGAAATACTCGGAGTGTCCTTCTTTTCGTTGAAAAAGGAAATAGGAGACAGGGTCTCCTTTTGGTTTCTCAAAAATGGTTGCCAGCGTATAGGTATAATGGGTCTTGAGATAGTGCTCCACGACCTCTGCTTTTTCATAATTACTTTTCACACTTCCGGCAACGGACCATGCAAGTTTTTTTATCTTTTCGGGCAGTCTTTTCGGAAGCTGGAGGTAACGGTGCAGGTCGGCCCTGTCCAAAGGCTCCCACCCTCCGGTCTGCCTGCCGTCCACGTCTCTTATTTCCGAGAGCACAGAATATATGGTCCCGCTGTGCAGATAGCCGGAGGCACGCAGCGACAGGTCATATTCCTTCTGCACCGCATCTCCCGGGAACCACAGTTTAAGCGGTTTATATGCTGTAAATATAATATCGGGCATATTCCTTTCGATAGTATATACCTGTCCCACGCCTCCCTCTTCAGCTTCTTTTTCGTAGGTGAATATATCGAAGGTAAAAACACCCTTGTTGATTAACACGGTCTCACTCCCGTTGCTGCTGTTTTTCCAAACGCGGCCGTTGAAACTATCAAATATTTTTCCCCGGAGATATAAGGGACGATCGGCCTGGAGGTAGAAAACGATTCTGTTGGAAAGCATGCATCGTCCTGGAGATGTAATATCGAATTTCTTTTTAAAGCCGTTATACATTTCCTTGAAAGTAGGCTTGTGCTCTACGGATTTTGTGGTTTTTCCTTTTCCGGCCCGCACTGTACCGTTAAAAACCTGCAATCCAAGAAATGCGTTTTCGCCCCTGCCGGTATCTTTTTTTTCACCTTTTCTTCTTTTCTGCCACACGTTTCTGTATGACCATCCACCAACTGACGGGAACGACTGGATGTGCGGAGATGGAAACATCGGAACTATCAGGAATATGACCGCGGCAATAGCAAGGGTCATAAGGGAAAGTACCCCACCCTTGACCGGCAGATGCATACCTTTCGTCAAGGTGTCTCTGTCTCCTCCGCTCGCATAAGAGATCCTTTCATCGAGATGTTCGGCCATGAAAGTAAACATTCCTGCAAGGACATACAGAATAATAAAGAAAACAAATACCGTCGCTTTGCTGATGCTCGATGCATAGAGGATCAGGATAAGGGAAACAAAATAGGTATAAAATATGTCTCTCCGCAGGGAGATGGTAAAGTTCCTTCCTGCCTGGAGCCACAGAAGACAGGCGATCAAGCCATCAACCACACCGGAAAATACAAAGCTGGCTAAAAACACGACCAGAGCAAATACTGCGAGAACGTTCGTTATTATGACAAACGCTTTTGTCCCCTTTTCCTTATATTGCCACCCACAGATGAGCCCTATCCCATATATGATTGCCCAGGCTGCGGTATACACCAAAGTCATCACCGCACCGTTTCGCGTGCTCTGTACGGCGAGTATTGCTGAAACCAGAAGAAAATACATGCCTATGTAAACAGGGGAATACTTTATCTTGTTCATACGGCGAATACGTCCTGCAAGTTGTCCCCTTTCGATACGAAATAGACGGACGGGTACTCGCTCGCAAACTCCTTTATGAACTCATGCACAAACCGGGTCCCCGGTGATTTCTCGTCATGCTCGGGCGCGGACACATCACCTTGAAAGCTTTTGTCGTTTAAAAAAACACAAACCGGCTTTATCCTCTTTGACCTGAGAATGCCCATGGGGTAAACGTAATCTCTGATATTGGAATCCAGTCTGGAAAACATCAGCACCACTGTCCCTCCGTCTCTGAGAAGCCCTGCGGACATTGTTATCGCCCGGTGATACGGTACAGTGCTGTCGGCCTGTACTTTCGCAAGCACGTCCAGAATAAACGCAAGCTGGTCAATGCCCCTTGCAGACGGTACGACATGCTTTTTTTCCCCGTAGCCGATGAACTGGACATGGTGGCCTTTTTCGATCGCAAACCTTGCAACCGATCCGGCTATTTTAACGGCGTATTCCAGCGTCGTTTCCCTCCCTGTGCCCGTACACGAGTCTTTGTGCAGATCCATAAGAACCGTGACCTCGGTAGATGCCCGTATTTCAAACTCTTTGACGATCAATTGACCGTGTCTGGCTGTGGATGGCCAATGTATGAATTTAAGGCTGTCACCCTGCCTGTACTCTCTTGTACCAAAGAAATCTTCGTTACCGCCTGACTTCGCCATAGCCTCCGTACCACTCATGGGCATGGTGGTACCGGCCACAAGAGGAAACGATGCTATGGAAAACAATTTCGGGTAAATGGTCAGCGTCTTCCTGGCGTTGTCTGCCGGTTTATTGACAGAAACGATGCCGAGCGGGTAGGCCGAGCTTACGGATATGGGGCCGACGGAATACACTCCTCTCTTATAGCAAACCGTCTTAAAGGAAAACTCCTGTTTCCTTTTCACCGGCAGTTTTGCGATGAACACCATGGGCTTCTGGAACGATGGCCCGGCAGCAGGCATGGAATCCGTTATTTCGATCATGTAGCCTTTTGTCCACGCATTCTTTTCGACATAGATCTTTACCTCTATCTCATCGTCTTCAAACGCAACGGGTTGAAGTGTCCTGGTTACGATCAGGCCTTTTATGGCATACCGGGGAAGGAGATGGGACAGTATAATCAGGGAAGTAAGAATAGCGAACATGCCGTACAGGAGGTTAATGTTCCTGTTCCACGCAATAAGGAAAAGGACGACAGCGATCAAAATCAACGCCGTCCTTTTCGTTATGAATCTTCTCATCTCAGGATTGTCTTACGGGGACAGGCACACTGCTCAGTATATCTTCCAGTACCTTTTCCGGAGTCATTCCTTCAAGCTTTGACTGTGGTTTGACCATAATCCGGTGTGACAGGATCGGCACGGCCATATGTTTTACGATTGACGGCTCTACAAAACTTACACCCTGCAGCAGGGCCATCGCCTGAGACGCCCTCATAAGATAAATAGATCCTCTCGGGCTTGCTCCGAGGTTAAGGTGCGTATGCTCACGAGTGGCATCGACGATCTGGACGATATACTCCTTGACGGATTTGTCCAGATAAACGTCCTTTACTGCATCCTGCATTGTCTTCAACTCGTTGCTGGAAAGAACCGATGAAATCGAATGAATCGGATGTTCCTTCACCTGCATTTCCATTACTTTCACTTCCTGCTCGATCGAAGGATACCCGACCTTTATCTTCATAAAAAACCTATCGAGCTGCGCTTCTGGTAAAGGATATGTGCCCTGGAGCTCAATGGGGTTCTGGGTGGCAATGACCATGAATGTTTCAGGGAGCGGGTAAGTTTTACCGTCTATCGTGACCTGCGACTCCTCCATGGATTCCAGCAAGCTGGACTGGGTCCTCGGTGTCGTCCTGTTAATCTCATCCGCAAGAAGGATATTTGTAAACACCGGCCCGGACCTGAATTCGAATTCACCGGTTTTCTGATTATAGATGGATACACCGGTAATATCCGACGGGAGCAGGTCCGGAGTAAATTGGATTCTTTTAAAATGAAGAGCCAGAGAACCGGCGATGGCCCTTGCCAGCATCGTTTTACCCAGGCCCGGGACATCTTCAATCAATAGGTGCCCGCGACACAAGAGGGTTATAACGGCCAGATCTATTACGTCCTTTTTCCCTACAATCACCTTTTCGATGTTTTCGGACAGTTTAAGTAAACTGTTATTAAAATCGGACATAATGTGTTTTCATATCTTTTCTCTGTTTATTTGTCAATATGGGATGAACACCGTGTGATAGACAAGTGAAAGGAAACCGGGAACCGGGTATAGCTTGATTTTCTCAGGGGTTTATTTTCTGAACAGATGTTTGAACCAGTCCATGATGCTGTTTATTGCACCCCTGCTTGGTTCTGTCCCGGATATGAACGCGGCCTGAACACAATCCGTTATATTCCTGCCGCTCAGGCCTGTGGAACGGTCGACGCAGGAGAATTTTATGCCCGGTGGCACGGGGAAGTCTTTGCCTCCGTACCGGTGCGTATACATGCCGAGAAATCTGCCGACAACCGGCAAAGCCACTGCTGCAGCCGGCACCCCGATCCTTGCCTCGTTGTCATAGCCCAACCAGGCAACAGCAACGACATCCGGGGTGTATCCCGCAAACCATGTGTCCCTGAAATCGTTCGTCGTACCGGTTTTTCCGGAATACTGTCCCTGGATGTCGAACCGCCGCAACCCCCTGCCCGTGCCTTCTGTCTCATTTCCAAGAAGCACATTCGTAACGACATAGCATGCCTGTTCGCTGCCCACAGGTTTGAATTGCAGTTCCGTTTTATAGATAATATTATTATCCATATCCGTGACGGCCTTTATACTTACCGGTGTTACGGGTTCATACCCGTTGTTGGAAAATATCGTATATACCCGGCTCAGATCCAGCGGTGATGTCGCTGTACTGCCGAGGGCAATAGACGGAAATGCCGGAATATCCGAGTCCAGTCCGAGCAGTTCGAGCAATCCCGAAATCTTTTCGATACCCACATCCATCGAGACCTTTACCGCGGGTACATTGATCGAGTGCTGCAAGGCATAGCGTGCGGTCATATACCCTAAAAACCGCTTGTCATAGTTTTGCGGCTCCCATTCTCCTGCACCGGTTTCCATCTTCAACGGCGCATCATCAATGGTTGTAATTTGGGAAAAGCCGTCTTTCGCCATCGTTTCAAATGCAAGCATATAGATAAAAGGTTTGACGCACGAGCCAATCTGCCTTCTCGACAGAACAGCCCGGTTGAACTGACTTTTGTTATAATCCCTGCCGCCTATCATGGCCAGCACATAGCCTGTTTGCGGCTGCATGACAACCATGGCACCTTCAAGCGATGCCGGTGCTTCACCCATGGCTTTCTCAGCCATAGACTGCACATCCGGGTCGAGCGTTGTAAAAATTCTCAAGCCGTCTGTCGTTAAGAGTTCTTTTGAATAATTTTCTGAAAGCTGGCCTTCAATATAATCCACAAAGTACGGAGCTTTTTTAACATGTACCGGTGACACTTCTACCGTTATGGGCTCGCCGAGCGCGGTCTGATACTCGCTGTTGGTGATCACATGGTACAACATCATCCTGGAAAGGACGTAGTTCCTTCTTTTCATGGCCTCTTCCCCGCCATAGATCGGCGAGTACCGGTTCGGTGATGCGATCAGTCCTGCAAGCATGGCGCATTGTGCGAGGGTCAGCTTTGCTACAGGCTTCGAAAAATAATATTTGGCTGCAGCCCCCATACCGACAATACTGATGTGTCCATCCTGTCCGAGATAAACATCGTTCAGGTATGCATTGAGTATCTGCGCCTTTGTAAAACGGTGTGCTATCATTAACGCCATGATCGCTTCCATGAACTTCCTTCTGAAGGTGCGTTGATTACTGAGAAAAAGTATTTTTACAAGCTGTTGCGTTATGGTACTGCCTCCCTGCTGTATGCTCATGGACGCGATATCCGCAATCATGGCCCTGATTATGCCGTTTATATCTATGGCCCCGTGCTCAAAGAACCGCGCATCCTCTGTGACAATGACTGCATTGAGAAGGTCATCCGGCATTGCGGGGAGCGCTACCGGGATACGCATTTTAAAATCATCACCAAAAAATACCGCAAGCTGTTCGGGTTCCAGTTCGATGCTGCTTATCGCAGTGCCGCTGAAATCGGTCATACCGGATACCGTGCCGCCGGATACCGGTATACGGGCCTGCACGGGCGTTATGGTATAGGCAGGCATAGCAAATTTTTTGGTATAGACATACACGGCATTTCCGGACACCGAATAACTACCCTGCTTCACGGGCTCAGCGTCTGTCTCATGATAATCGAGTGCATTCAATTTATCCTGCAGCGATTGTATGGACATACCCATGCCGTTTTGTATGAATGTGGGAGCAGCGTAGACGATGGACGGCGAAGGAAACCCTCTTGAAATAAAAACCTCCGTTATCTTCACGTAGAGAAAATAGAGAAACACCGAGGCGGTAATAACCAGTATACCTGCCGCTGCAAGGGAAATTACGTACACCTTTTTTTTTGTTTTCTTTTTCATGCTGCTGCCTGCGGTCTTTATGCTTTTTCTGCTATCTTCATATCCTCAAAGTGTGGTTTTGAACCTGTTGTGCACCCAGAACCATTGTCCGGGAACTCTTTTGATTTGGTCCTCCAGGATCGTTGTAAACTGCTGGGTTAACTTCTCCGCTGCTTTTTCCTTGTCCTGGATACCGTCGGCATAGATTGGCTTTTCATACCGTATAACGTACCTGTCGTTTACGGGATCCGGGCTTATAAACCCCGGAACAACGGCAGCGCCCGTTTTTAAAGCCATCAACGCCATTGCATACTGTGTTGCCGCCGGTCTGCCGAAGAAATTGACGAACACCGCCTCATGGCGCAGGGTGTTTTGATCGAGGAGCATGGCAATTGTTTTTCCCTGCTTCAGGCTCCGGAGGAGTCTGAAAACCGCATTGCGCGGCCTTACGACATCTATAAGCGCACTTTTGCGCAGGGCCTTTATGTAGCTGTCGATGAAGGGGTTGTGGATGTCTTTTGCAACTGCCACAAGACCCCCGTGCTTTATGCTGTGCGCTGCTGCCGCAAATTCCCAGTTGCAAAGATGGCCGGTCAGCAGGAACACGCCCTTCCCTCTTTTGAGGGCCTCTTCGTAGTATTCTTCGCATTGAAATTCGAATGTCTTTTTGATGCTTTCCGCATGAAAATCCGCGATCCGGGGAAATGTTATGAATGTCTTTATGATGTTCTTGTAGCTTTCTTGTAAAATCCTGGACTTGTTCTCCATGGACATCGAGGGGAATGCGTATCCTATGTTTGTTTTTGCGATCGCGCGGTGCCTGGCGTCTATCCTGTACCACAAAAACCCGAAGAACGCCGCAATCGATGCGATTTGTTTTTCTGAAAACATATTCAAGAAAAGGATGAGCGCACGTACGACTTTATATTCCAAAAAATGCCTGACTTTTTTGATCACGGCAGAAAACCTTTCTTCCGGAGTATGTTTTTCAGATTTTCCCCGGCCTCTGAGACTGCTATATCTGCGTACAACCACTGCACTCCTTCGTCCCTTTCTATTTCCTTAATCTTCACCGCGTCCTTTGCGGTTACTATTACCGCATCCGGGCTGAACCGTTCCGTAAGCATACGGAGCTTATTTTTATCATAGGTGCTGTGGTCCTGCCCGGCTATACAGTTTGCAGGGTGAACGCCGGCCGCTTCAAGCGTACGGAAAAAGCTGTCCGGGAATGCTATACCCGCAACCGCCAGCACTTTTTTGTTTTTCATGGTACCCGCATCCACTTCCGCGTCTTGGCGGATAGTTTTTATCCCCTTGAAGCGGTACGTAAAATGAAAGACCTTATCAAGCGGTGCGTATTTTTTGATCTGATTTTCAACCGTGTGCCCTTCCCCTTTTACCCCGATACTGTCTGCACGGCGCATCGCTCCCGGAGGTTCCCTGAGAGGGCCCGCAGGCAGGAGGTGGCCATTCCCAAAACCTTTCTCTCCGTCAATCAGCACGATGTCCAGATCCCGTTTCACTTTAAGGTGGGAAAAGCCGTCATCCAGTATAATAATGTCCGGACTATACTGCTGCTCGACAAAACGGATGACCTGTGCTTTTTTCGCTCCAACGGCAACAACCGCACCGGGAATGGATTTCGCTATAAGGTACGGTTCGTCGCCACACAACTCTGCACCCAGGAGAATGTTTTTACCGTCCGAAACAATCCTGGTTCCCCTGCCTTTGGAACCGTAGCCCCTTGAGACAACTGCAAGCCTTTTCCCGGTAAGGATCGTGCTCAGGTAGATGACCATCGGCGTCTTTCCCGTGCCCCCGACCGTAAGGTTGCCGACGGATATGATGCGGCTTTTCGCCCGGTACGAGCTGAGGATACCCTGCAGGTAAAGGAACCTTCGTATGTCCGTTATGAAACGGAAAACAAGGGATACCACAACCAACGGCAGCAGCACAACATCGATCAGGGGGTTTTTTTTATAAAAAATATTCATCTCGGCTTTTTACTTATGTGCTGTCGTTGGACTCTATTCCCTGTAGACAAGAAAATACGATATCGGGTCAGGGTGCAAAAAATGTTACCAGCAGTTCCTGTTTACCGCCGGGCGAATTCAGATAGTAGGATACCTGCTTAGTGTGTTTCAGCATCTCCCGGATATAACCAGACAGCCGCACATCGAATCCCTGGTGCATTCCGACGGTCCCACCGTCGCCGATGACCTGAACGGTACCCTTGTATGCGTTACCGTCACCAGTATCAATTTCTATTTGATAGGTCTTTCCCTGATTTACCCTTACGTTGAAGGGATCTTCCAGTTGTTTTCCTTCCCATATCGCCCTGCCGTTGTCCGGCGGGATAAGATTTACATTGAAAGACTGCTCCTCCTGTCTCATTGCTGCATATCTTTCCTGCATTGTATTTCCGGTGTCGATAACATTGTTCTGTGCGGCACAGGAAAAAAAGAACGGCAGTAAAATCAGCGGGAACACTATTTTAATTGTCTTCACTTCAGGTAACCCCCTATGATAGGTTTTAAATCGGATTTGATTTGTTGCGGTATTGCTTCGGCAGCGGTAAGGAAGCTGTCTTTCAGGGCGTGTGCACAGGAGCATTCCCTTTCTTTTTCGATACGGGGAACAACCGCACCTATTATTTTTTTTGCGTTTACCACGTTTTCGCTCATGATTTTTACAACATCCTCAACGCCGACATCCTTCATACCCTGATACCAGCAATCATAATCCGTAGCAAGGGCGAGCGTTGCATAACAAATCTCCGCCTCCCGCGCGAGCTTCGCTTCGGGCATATTCGTCATACCTATGATGTCCACGCCCCATTGCCGGTAAAGGTGCGATTCTGCTCTTGAAGAAAACTGTGGGCCCTCGATACAAATATACGTACCTCCCTTGTGCATCGGAATGCCCAGATCCTTTCCGGTTGTGGAGAGTTTTTCGGACAAAACGGGACATACGGGGTCTGCCATAGAAACATGGGACACGAGGCCATTGCCAAAAAAAGTCGATATTCTCCGTTTTGTCAAATCTATGAATTGATCCGGCACAACAATGTGTCCGGGTTTGATTTGCTCTTTCATACTGCCGACTGCGCTGACGGATATGAGCCTGTTAACACCCAGCATCTTCATTCCGAATATGTTGGCCCTGAAATTGATCTCCGATGGAGAAATGCGGTGTCCCCTGCCGTGCCGGGGCAGAAAAACCACAGTTGTGCCGTCGAGCTCTCCCATAATATAGGCGTCCGAGGGCTCTCCAAACGGTGTCGTTATTCTTTTTTCTTGTATACCCTTTAAACCTTCTATTGAATAAAGCCCGCTGCCGCCGATAATACCGATGACCGCCTCTTTATTGTGCTCTTCCATATCTTATCTCCTTTTCTGGAATGATATTTACTCTCTTTATTGCACATTGCAACTATATACAAACTTCCCTGTTTTTCAAATGCATTTGTGGATGAACCGGAAAATGCCTGCGGGTGTTTTATGGATTTATTCGGAGCAGGGGAGGAGTTAAAGACGATGCCGGGTAAAATCCTGCGGCCTTGTTCTTGTATTTTTTTATATATGGTATATGTTATGCCTCAGGAGGTGTGTATGGAAAAAAATGTCGGATCGACAGATAAAATCATACGCTGGATAATAGGGTTGCTGTTAATCTCTATGATCTTTTGGGTACATTCTGCATGGAGATGGGTGGGACTCATAGGCTTTATTCCCATACTGACGGGGAGTATAAACTACTGTCCTCTGTATCGGGTTGCAGGGATCTCTACGGTAAAAAAGCCTGATCAACCGCAGCAGGGAGAAAAGAAATAACCAAAGGGGGCTGGGAGAAAACCTGCCCCCTTCTTTTTTAGAATTTTTTAAACCTTTCTATTTTCGCGCCGCAGATCGGACAGACGGCAGGAGCTTCCCCTTCGACCGTGTATCCGCAGATATCGCATATATACATGTCTCCGATTTCTATGTCCTTTCCCTGATCAACCGTTTGTTTTGCGGTTTTATACATTTCTTCGTGTATCTTTTCCGCTTCCAGCGCATAGTTTGTAGTCCTGACCGCGGATTGTTCTTTCTGGAGTTCGGCGACTGCTTTATATGCAGGGTACATATCTTCCACTTCGTACGTTTCTCCGTCTATGCCTTCCTGAAGATTATTCGATGAGTCCCGGATCTCCCCGAGTGCCCGGTAATGGTTGGTAGCATGTACCTGTTCGGCAAAAGAGATAGCCTTAAAAAGGCGTGCAAGATTTGTTTTCTTTTCTTTTTCGGCTTTTTCGGAAAAAATCAAATAACGCATGTGAGCCTGAGACTCTCCCGCAAAAGCCGCTCTCAAGTTCTGTTCGGTCATTTTTTTCATAGTTTCACCTCTTATCCTTTATCCCGTTCATAAGCCCATCCTCGTATGGCGGGCATACTGCGAAAAATTTCCTTATTGAAAGGGTTTGTATAAAGCCACGTAAAAGTCAGAAGACTTACCGGCCTTTGGCCGGTTCCCTGACCGGGATTACATCCTCATCGGCATGATGAGGTTCATATGCTTTTTATTGTCGTCCGCAAAAAACGTACTTGCGCTTTGTTCGTTATTGAAACCCATGGATACGAATTCGCCGTCCATAGAGTTCAAACAATCGAGCAGGTATTTGCCATTAAACCCTATTTTCAGCGGATTACCTTTATAGTCGATCTCTATTTCTTCCTTTACTTCACCGATATCGGGTTCGTTGCTCTCGACGATGATTGTGTCTTTCTGTATGTCCAATACAACCCGCGATATTTTTTCCTGATATATCGATTGTGCCCTTTTGACCGCGGACACCAAAATATCTTTTTTTATTTTTATATTTATTGTTGTTTCGGAAGGTAAAACCGATTTATAATCCGGAAAATCATAATCCAGTAACCGTATTTGTATAATCGTATTCCCTATATTCACAATTAAATTTTTATTTTTTTCTACCGCGATATTTATTTCATTTTCCGTGCCGATTTTCTTTATTTCATACAGACCTTTTCTTGGAACGATGATACCTTTTGTAAGACCCTCTATAGATTTTAGACTTTCATCCTCGTACAGAGCAAGACGGTGACTGTCCGTCGCAACACAACGCAGACTATCGAGGGCCTTTTCTATATAAACACCATTCAAGCTATATTTTACTTCATCGATTGACGTTGCATAGATTGTTTTATCGATCATCTTTAATAATTGTTCATACGATACCTTCGTATAACTTCCCTTGTATTCGTCTATATGTGGAAAATCCTCTGCCTGTAACACCTTTAATCTGCCGGAAATCTTTTCCGTACTGATCTCTATAAAACCGTCTTCTTTTTTTATGTTGATGTCCCTGTCCGGCAATTCTCTGATATAATCATAAAATTTCTTTGCAGGAATGGATACCTGTCCTTCCGATACAATATTACAGTTGATGATGCTTATTATCGTAACTTCCAAATCCGTTCCCGTTATCTTAAGAGTCCCCTTCTCCGCTTTTAATAATATATTTGATAAAATAGGCATTGTAGCTTTTCGCTCCGTTGCACCGATAACCTTGCTTACTTCTATCAGCAAAATTCTTTTATCTATTGTAAATTCCATTATTCTCTCCTAATAGTCTTTATATTTTTAGTAGTAGTAAAGCATGTTTATAAAATAATTATTATCTTATGTTATTGAATTTTTTATATAAACAATTCATAATTCCTGTTTAATCTATTGTTCTTATTCTGTTGATAAACACTATAAAAAATAAATTGTACTTTTTCAACAACTTTATCACTCTCTTATCCTAAACCTTTTTTGATTTTTTCAACAGCATCTTTTATACTTTGATTGTCCTTTATCATCTCTGTTATTTTATTGACGGAGTGAATGACGGTTGAATGGTCCTTGTTCCCAAATTGGAGTCCTATTTCAGGATAAGAAGCATTGGTGAGCGTGCGGGACAAAAACATTGCCACCTGCCTGGGGAGGGCTATAAACTTCATTCTCTTCGTAGAAAGAAGGTCTGAAACTTTTATTTTGAAATGCATGGCTACTGCTTTCTGGATATCATCTATGGTAAGCCATTTATCCTTTTTTCTAATGAGACCGGATAAAACTTCTTTTGCAACGTGGATATTCAGCTTTGTCTTTGTCAAAATTGCATACGCGGACAACCGGGTAAGATAGCCTTCGAGTTCCCGTATGTTCGATTGGGTGTTGTATGCCAGGAAAAAAGCTATTTCATCATCGATCTCGATACGGTCACTCTCTGCCTTCTTTTTTATAATAGCTACCTTCGTTTCTATGTCGGGTACCTGTATGTCTGCGATAAGACCCATCTCGAACCTGCTTCTCAGCCGCTCCTCTATATTGGGAATTTCTTTGGGGAGTTTATCGGACGTAAATACTATCTGTTTCTTTTCTTCATACAGCGTATTGAATGTATGAAACATTTCTTCCTGGGATCGCTCCTTATTCGAAATAAACTGAATATCATCGATAAGCAGCACATCGCAATTTCTATAGACCTCCCTGAAAATATCCATTTTCCTGTCTCTCAGATGATTCACAAGATCGTTAACGAAATTTTCCGTGGTCATATAAATGATATTCAACCCTTTATGTTCATCGTCGATGAGGTTGCCGATCGCATTGATAACGTGTGTTTTGCCGAGTCCGACACCGCCGTATATAAAAAGAGGATTATATGACCTGCCCGGGTTTTGAGAAACGGCAACCGCGGCAGCGCTTGCAAATTTATTTGATTCGCCTACCACATAATTATCAAAGGTATAGTTTTTTAAAAGGCCTTTTGAATTATTGAGATGGGTAAACCCTATATTAGGTAAAAAAGCGTGACTTTCAACATCGATTTCTTCTCTATGGTCGATTACCAACTCGACATTTGTTCCGTCGCCGATTATAGACCTTGCCAATTTCAATATATCAGAGTGATAGTGAGTTTTTATCCAGTCTAATGAAAAATCATCAGGTACCCCAAGTATAAGGGAGTTATCATTAAAACTTAAAGGATTTAAGATAGTTATCCACGGATCGTCGTTGGTATCCTTATAAATATTAATCAATTCTTTTTTTATTTTTTCCCACGCTTCCATAGAGGCCCCCTTATAATTATCATATAACTTGTAGTGTAACTTGTTGAGATCAAAAGCAAACCAGCATGAGAAACACACAAGTTTTTCAACACCTGTGGAAAACCTGTAAAGTATATATAATACAAATAGTTACCATTCATTTTCTGTGCTTTTCCCCTGCTTTTCATGCGAAAAAAAACCATTAAATATAAACAATATATGGTATAGTGTAAAAAACTGACCACAAAGTGTTGTTATTGACTAACTTATTGAAATATAAAAGTAATTTAGTCTTTTTCACAACTTCATATTATGCTATAATTCCTGCTTGTCAAGCTTTTGATGATAGCAAACATTGAGCGGCAAACCGGGAAGGTTTTTGAGAGTGGATACTCTCTGTCAGATTGACACTTGTACATGAATATGCACAGAATAGGAATAGGTTTTATAATCGTTGCCGTGACAAGCGGTAAAAGATTAAACTGAATAAAACAGTACTATGAAAAAAAATACAATCGTAACAACCGACACCATTGCTGCCATAAGCACGGCCCAGGGTGAAGGCGCCATAGGCATAGTCCGGCTGAGCGGCAACAAGGCATACCAAATATTCCGGGAGATATTTTTACCTTCAAAACCCATAAAAAAATATCAGAGCCACAGATTGTACCGGGGTTCTGTTATGAATGGGGCAAACACCTCTTCTCTCGATCAGGTATTGATCGCTTTTATGAAAGCCGGCAAAACCTACACCGGGGAGGAAATGGTGGAGATATACACGCACGGAGGTTCGAATGTCATCAACTCCGTTTTGCAGAGAGTATTGAAGGCCGGGGCAAGGCTTGCAGACAGGGGAGAATTTACCAGACGGGCATTTTTGAATGGCAAGATGGATCTGTTACAGGCGGAAGCGGTTTTGGATCTTGTTCGGGCGGATACAGACGCTGCGAGAGTGCAGGCAATAAAACAGATTTCGGGCGTACTGTCCGAGTTTATTTCTTCGATAAAGAAAAAGCTCGTTCAGGTAAAAACAAACTTAGAAGTGCTGATAGATTTTCCGGAGGAGGAAGCTTCCCCAAAGCAATTGTTCGATCTGAAGTTCATACTGCAGGCTGCGCATGATGAGGTCGTACACGTATTGAAAAGTTACGACCATGCAAAAATTATACGGGAAGGCATACACGTTGTATTGATTGGAAGGCCCAACGCGGGCAAATCAAGCCTTTTTAACGCAATCGTCGGAGAAAACAGGGCCATAGTTACACCCCATCCGGGAACGACGAGGGACTATATAGAAGAAGTAATCAACCACAAAGGCGTAAAACTCGTATTTACCGACACTGCGGGGATCCGGAACAGCGAAGAGCCTATCGAAAAGCTTGGTATGGAGATGACCCGCAGCAGGGTAGAAAAATCGGATATCGTCATCATTGTTATTGATCCGGCGGCAGCGTCTCGTTACGACGAAGAACTCTCGATCGCACAAGAGCACAAGGACAATGTCATTATCGCGATAAACAAAGTGGATATTGCATCCGCAGACCAGATTGAACAGGCAAAAAATGCATTTGAGGATTATTCCGTATTCCCGGTATCGGCTAAAACGCGCGAAGGCGTCGAGTCACTCGTACAGGGCGTTTCAGGACCCGCTCTATCGCCCTCGATCGAGAATGCGCCGGTCATAAACAGGTACCGGCATAAGCAGGCACTGGAACATATAGAGCTTTCCTTAAATGCAGCCATCAATCTTATCGATCAACAGGCATTCCCGGAAATTGTCGCCGAAGAAGTCGACAGCGCGCTTGTCGGACTGAAAGAGCTTACCGGAGAAGTGACATCGCAGGATATACTCGATAAGATCTTTGCAGAATTCTGCATAGGCAAGTAAGACCCATGGAACCGTTACTTTATTCCCGGGTTGCGGGACAGGGACGGGACAAAACAAAAAAAGGAGACTTTTTCTATGAACAATAAGGTCATTGCGCTTGTTGCGCATGATTCTAAAAAGCTGGACCTTGTGGAATGGGTAAAATACAATGAAGGAACACTCAGAGAATACACCGTTTATGCGACCCGGTCTACCGGACAGGAAATAAAAAGACATACGGGGCTCGAGGTGAACCTTTTACTGAGCGGGCCTCACGGCGGGGATGCGCAAACGGGCGCCATGATCGCAGAAGGAAAGATAGATATACTCATTTTTTTATGGGACCCTCTGACACCGCAGCCGCACGACGTCGACGTGAAAGCTCTGCTGAGGCTTGCCGTGCTGTACAACATCCCCATGGCCTGCAACAGGGCAACGGCGGATTTTTTGATCTCATCGCCCATGTTTGACAAAAAAAAGACAAATATTCCTCACTGATAGCGGCACATTCACCGGGAACATACGTTGGCAAATCACGAACCGGCACGTAGGTGCTTGACAGAGTGTTCGTTATTCATTTAAAGTGTTAAGTTATTATGGATTACAAGAACACGTTGAATTTACCGAAGACCGATTTTCCGATGAAGGCGGACCTTCCCAAAAAAGAGCCGGATATTCTCAAGTTCTGGGAGGAGAATGCCATCTATGAAAAGATCATCAGGAAAAACAGCTCCGGTGCAACCTTTATGCTTCATGACGGACCTCCGTATGCGAATGGACACATACACATAGGCCATGCGCTCAACAAGATTCTGAAAGATATTATCATCAAGGAAAAAGCAATGCACGGTTTCAAAGCGGAGTACGTGCCCGGCTGGGATTGTCATGGTTTGCCCATTGAACATAATGTCGATAAGTCTCTGGGACAGAAAAAACAGGGGATGTCGAAACTCGAGATACGCCGGGAATGCAGAAAATTTGCACAGCAGTTTGTCGATATACAGCGGCAGGAGTTTATGCGGCTCGGGGTTCTCGGCAGGTGGGAAGCGCCTTACCTCACCATGAATTACGGCTATGAAGCGGCGATCGTCGAAGAGCTGTCGAAGATCATGCGCAACGGCTATGTGTATAAAGGCAAAAAGCCTGTTTACTGGTGCGCTCACGACGCTACCGCGCTTGCAGAGGCTGAAGTCGAATACGAAAACCATGTCTCTCCCTCTGTCTATGTCCGGTTCAAGGTCAAGGACGACAAAGGAAAGCTGCCGGCATCATTGAGGGGCAAAAATGTTTATTTTGTCATATGGACGACAACACCATGGACACTTCCAGCCAACCTTGCCATTACCGTACACCCGGAACTGGAGTACGTTGCTTTCGAAGTCAAAACAGATGTTTCTTTTGTACCGGGAGTACCGTCACAACCAATAGAGTATATTTATATTGTTGCCCAACCGCTGTTGGCGAGTCTTAAGGAAATATTGCCGGGGTGGAAAGAAGGGCAGGTAAAAGGGATTTTTAAGGGCGAAACGCTTGAAGGCATTATTGCGTCACATCCCTTTTATAACAGGGACTCTCTTATTACGCTCGGGGATTACGTTACAACGGATATCGGTACGGGTTGCGTTCATACTGCACCGGGACACGGCGCAGATGACTATAAGACCGGAGAGCGGTACGGGCTTGAGGTCTATTCACCGGTGGACAGGTATGGCAAATTCATGAACGAGGTGGAGTTTTTTGCCGGCAAGTTCGTATTCGATGCGAATAAAGAGATTATAGAAAAGCTCAAGGAAAATGGTGCACTGTTAAAACAGCAGGACTACCCTCATGCATATCCGCACTGCTGGCGGTGCAAAAAGCCCGTTATAACGAGGGCCACGGAACAATGGTTTATCTCCGTTGAAAAGCACGACCTGAGAAAAGAAGCGTTGAAGGCAATAGATAGCGTTGCGTGGATACCTTCATGGGGCAAAGACAGGATTCAGGGCATGCTCGAAACAAGACCGGATTGGTGTATATCCCGGCAGCGCGTATGGGGTGTGCCGATCCCGGTGTTCTACTGCAAGGGATGCGGGCAGAGTGTAGCGGACCCGGATATTGCTTTGCGCGTTTCTCAACTGTTTAAAGATAAAGGAGCTGATGCGTGGTTCGAAAAAGATGCCGGAGACTTCATACCGGCGGACTATGCATGCCCGAAGTGCGGCGGAAAAAGTTTTGAGAAGGAAGAAAATATTCTGGACGTGTGGTTCGACTCCGGGGTTAGTCATGCGGTGGTGCTCAAACATACCGATAATCTTGTCTGGCCTGCGGACCTTTATCTCGAGGGCAGCGATCAACATAGGGGATGGTTCCAATCGACACTGCTTACATCCCTGACGGCGGGACACGGCGTACCGTACAGGGCCGTACTCACCCATGGATTTGTTGTGGACGAGAAGGGCAGAAAAATGAGCAAACAGCTCGGCAACGTCGTTGCACCGCAGGAGGTCATTGATAAGTATGGCGCGGATGTACTGAGATTGTGGGTTTCCGCAGAGGATTTCAGAGGCGACGTCAGTGTTTCAAAGGAAATCCTGGAACGATTGAAAGAGGCGTACCGAAAGATCCGGAATACCATAAAATTCATATTGGGGAACCTGTATGATTTCGATCCTGCGCAAGGACGGACGGCATATGCGGATATGCAGGCGGTCGATCGTTATATGCTGTATAAGACCGCGGAGCTTGTCAAACGAATAGACCGGGCTTATCGTGAGTATGATTTCCATATCGTTTATCATGCAATCCTCGATTTCTGTATCGTCGATCTGAGTTCTTTCTATCTGGATATTCTCAAGGACAGATTGTATGTTTCAAAAGCTACTTCAACAGCACGGCGCTCCGGACAGACCGTGCTGTATGATATTCTTGTTTCACTTGTTACCATGCTTGCGCCGGTCTTGTCGTTTACGGCGGAAGAAGTATGGCGATATATGCCGGACAAAGGGACAGAAAGTATATTTTTAACGGATAGTGCCCGGCACCGGGTATTCCCGGAAACGGACACGACGGTATATCAGGACTACGGCAGGCTGAGACTCATACGGGACGAGGTCAACAAGGCTATCGAGATACAGCGTGCAAACAAGACCATTGGTTCTTCGCTGGAAACGATGGTTGTCATTGAGGCCGGAAAAGAGGATAAGGCATTGCTGGAAAAATATAAAAATACCCTGACCGAGCTTTTTATCGTTTCCCAGGTAGAAGTAAAACAGGGAACAGATGTCCTGAACGTGCAGATTCAAAAGGCGCACGGGCAAAAATGCGAACGGTGCTGGAATTATTCGGATTCGGTGGGTCAGGACGCGCAGCATCCGACGCTGTGCACACGATGTGTCGAGGCGGTCCGTTGATGATACCCTTAAAGCAGAGGCTGACGACCCTCGTTCTGATAGCCGCTGTTATCGTGCTGCTGGATCAGGTGTCAAAATACCTTGTGGTCCATTACCTTACCCGGCAGGTTGTTATCGTCCCGGGTTTCCTTGATCTCGTCAGTGTCTATAACCGGGGGGTTGCTTTCGGTATGTTCAACAACGGCCAGTGTATATTCCGGACAACGATGCTTACGGTGCTGTCGGTAGCCGTTTTTATTGTACTGTTTTTTGTATATCTGTTTTCGAAGGACATGACCGGATTGTCCATGATCGCATTATCCATGATCATGGGCGGTGCGGTTGGAAATGTTATCGATCGGATACGGCTCGGTTACGTTGTGGATTTTATAGATGTGTTTGTAAAAAACACGCACTGGCCTGCGTTCAACGTAGCGGACAGTGCGATCACCGTCGGAGCAATCCTGCTCGCCATCGACCTGCTGTTTTCAGGCAAATCAAAGAAACAGCCCTGAGCAATAAACGATCGGTTTCTTCTGTCTTATTCGTACGTTCTCTACAACAACCCCTGGACAAGATACATTCGTTTATTATCGCGGATGACCGCATGCTTGATAAGCTCTTTTTGGTGTCCAAAAAAGGGGTATCAAAACAGGGTAAACGCTTCCCTCTGAAACCGAGATTTAAAATAAGCGTTCCAAAAAGGGACGTTTTTTGAACGGTGTAGAGAAGCCGCTGGGCTTCGAGGATCTTCGTGCACCTACTTTACATTATCGACTACAGCTTTGATCGAAAACTAGACTCTTGACAACTATAAGTATTTCTGATTTATCTAAGATTAATCACGAATGTAGAAACAACTTAGTTCACCTTTAAAAGCAGATTTGTTTTAGTATATTTGAAACCCGATAGAGGGTTTCAAATATAGACGGTTGAGAAGGAGGGCTTTGTATGAAAAGAATTCTTTTGTTTCTAAGTGTAATATCCTTGTTCCTAGGATTTGTATTAAATTCAGCATTCAGCGACGACGATCGATCAGGACAAAACAATACCACCATTTCACCTCAGTGCCAATCGTTTATTTCCTGGTTTAGCAACAGAGAACAAGATTTACTTAACCGATTGAACAGTGATAAAAAGCATGAGCGTTATGGAGCGGCAGAAGAAATCTTAGAGCATCCACAAACCCATGCACAGCAGGTCGTTTCGAAGGCGTTGGATGTTGCATATGAAGGCAAGCTTTACGAGACGATAAAAGGCACAAGTACCATTGTAACGCAGAAGATAGATGATGATTCGAGCATTTTTAATAAGTTCTCAAATGCGTGTAACGCTTCAGCTACCCCGAGCGCTTACAAGTTTGAACTCAGTTTGAGGATAGAGGCAGCGATTACGCTTGGCCAATTAGCTCATTATATTGTTTTAAATAACCGTGATAATTCTTCCGAAAGATGTAATGATGGAGATGATAATAATGAAGAGGGCAGCAGTCATTATCTTCATAAGATTATAAAGACATTTGAATATTGTCTTGATTCAAGTCAGCCCGATCTTCTCCAAGCTGCCTGTGCAGAATCAAGCGGGAACACGTACAATAAAGCATTGGAACCTGTTCTACAATCAATTATTAACAATCCCAACAATAATTCACTGACAGCGCTCGCATCTGCGAGATCGCTTTCTCAGATAGAATCCTTTACGCAATCAACGCCCCAGACAAAGGCAAAGATTGCATTATCCAACCAGGATCCACCATCTTACATAACGAATGAGATGCTTAACAACGCAATGGGCTACATAAAGCAATTGATACCAAACACATACTAAGGGAGGTACTTATGAAGGGATCATATCTACTCTTATCAATAGGTGTTTTGTTCATACTCATTATGTCGTCTGTCCAGTGTAATAATACATTTGGAGGTGGTTGTAGTTTTAATAGTGGAGGTGGCTCTTGTACTCCAACGACTTTACCCCCGAATACCGCCTTTATGGCGAATTATATAAAAGATGTTCATCTATATCCACAATGCGGTAGATTGATTCAGCCTACAAATCAACTTGCGTTAATAATAGATTTTATTTCCCCCATAAATACGGCTACATATGCACCCGGAACATTCGTTATGAATGGAATCGAAATACTTCCCAGCGCAGGGATAGTCACTGGGCTTAATTTTACGCATAGCTCATTTGATTCGACAGGAACGGAACTTACTTTATGGATAAATCTTCAGCAGATTGCATGGTATGAACAAGCTGACTTTTTTGTAAACTATAATGGAGGTCTACAAACCCAATCTGGTATTTCCTTGGAAAACAATCCCAATGCCCTGGTAAATACCATCTACACTTTCGAAGCGGTTCAGCAGTATGGTGCACCAGTGACTGTAAAATCATACGAATACGGTAATGAGTTTGGAGCTGTGTCTGGAGCTCAAGTACTTGTTGCCGGAGGTATAGTCGATTTCTTCTTGTTCTTGAACTGGTTAGCTGGTAATGGAGGTTCTATGGGACTAGCACCATTACCAGATGCAGATTATATGAACGTCCCACCACACTATCCGTTTACAACGAATTTCTCACGCACCTTATATTCTCCTGTAGAATTTGCATTTGAAAAGAAAGATAGCAGCGGGAATTTTTCTCCTGTCGACGGTAGTCAATACGCAGGATATAGTAATGTTATGCTTGGTAATTGGAATACTACATTTTCAACATTCTTAACCGTGGACAATCAATGGCCAGCATATGAACCATTCAGCTATACAATAGCGTCTGCAAATGGGTTTGATATTGATACAGTGTATAAGCTTACTTATCCCACGGTAAAATGTAATATGCCTACTGGGCTCGCAGGTAATCAGGATTTATCTGCCAACCCATTGGAGAGCAGCAATTATAGTATAGCTGACCAGGTAACGACATTTCACACATCGCCTATTCGTATAGACAATCCTCAAAGCGACAATGTGAACATACCCACGATAACCGCACCGTTTAGCTTATATGGTGATGCTACTTCTGATATTGCAAGTGTAACAATTACTTCTCCTTCTAATAATATACTTGCAACCAGTGCTACTACAAGCACAGGGACATCTGGTATAAATTTCTCGACGAGTGGCGTAGTGCCATTTACAAAACCTGGTATACAAACACTGGTGGCAACGGGTTATAACACAGCGGGAACAAACAGAGGAACCGATTTCATTACAGTCAACTACCAGCCAACAAATAAGGTAGTACCATTCCTTTGCGAAAATTATTCCGATTGCAGCAATGATAAAAACTGTATCATGGATCAACCATGCCAACTTCTTATAGGAAATATGGGTCCCATGTCCTTATTGAACACTCTTCTAAGTACTCTGTTACCATTGTGTAATAATGGCAATTACAGTATTGGAGGACAGATATGCCCTTCAATGGTTAAGGATATAACGGAAGATAATGGCACCTATGAGTTGTCCCCAAGTAATCCTCTATATCAAGCGGAACAAAAAATCAATGATAATAATCTGAATAACGCCATAGCTGTTATACTTCAGCTTTATTATGATTATACCCATGGTCAAACTACCACAGATAACCAGACTTATTATTGTAATCAAGAATTTACAACAGCTACATGGGTAAATCCAAATTGTGCACCTGATTTAATTGATCCACTTGATTATGAATGTTCAATAAAAGTGGATCCGTCATGCAGGCCATCGACATTCGTTCCGGGTTATTATCTCTGTCCCAAGGGGGATCCGAAGGTTGTTTATACCTTCAATGGAACGACCATCAATAGTGGTTGCCAAACTTATTACAATGGTGGGTTTGTTCCATTTACAGAACTGGAGAAGGCAGCTTATACTACTATCCCAACAATAGGTAATGCTAATAATGCAAAACCAGATCCCACTAATACTTTTAAGGCTGGAGTACAGATAAAGGGTAATATAATCATCGACTCCGCCACATTAGATAATTCCAGCTCCCCCATTATTACTACAAACAATAACGGAAGTATAACTATATCTTTAATAGCAAGACAAATAAATGTCAGCATGTATATTAAAACTTGGTGGAAAAATCCGTGTTACTCCGTTGATTGGAGCCAAGGATATCCCCAATGCAAAGCTGGATGGTCTGATGGACCAGTTTGGAATATGACTCCCGAGATTGATGTGCCATGGCTGACGCTTAAATTAGAGCCGTATATCACAACAAGTAATATATTAGATTTTTCTACAGATTCTGTAGACGCTGCCGTTCAAGCCGTTAAGATTCCTCAAGAACAAATAGACGGTCTATGCACCGCAATATCAGCAGCAGTAGGTTCCGCAGCAATAGTGGTAGATCCCACTCTCCCTACTGATTTATATAGCGCATGCGAAGGATTCTTTTCACAAGCTATATTGAATCCACTAATTGCAAGTAATATGAAAGCCAATGCAATAAAGATAAGCAATGCAGTCATAGGGCCACTAAAAGAATATGGTTATATGGCATCTCAAACTCTTCCACAATCATTATGTCCTACGGACAACAAGGGCACCATTTCCCAGCCTATTCTTGTCCCACATTCACCTAGTAAAGGAGGTCCTGCGTTTTATCATTATGGAGAGTTTAAGTATGCTCCTTCTAAGCTTGACGAAATATTCTTATCAAGCATAGAAAATAACCAAAACAACTCATGCATAAATCTAATTTTCCCGAGTGGTATATACTAAGCATTCTTGAGAAGAAAAAAATATGCCAAAAGTTTTTATATGCATCGTGGGTATTCTTGCCCTCATAAATTGTGGTAAGCAAAACACACAACATCAACCACTGATTATCCGATACATAACAGAATCTGGAGTGCCAGCACCCGGAGGGATTATCCTTTTATCAGTGAACGTAGATGCACCTCAAGGAGCAAATCTTTATTACACTTGGGGCGCAACAAATGGGTTTAGCATAGCTACGGATAGTCATAATATGACCGTGGCAATCTCATCGCCATATACGTATGGAGATGCAGGGAATGCAACAGTTACAGTTACCTATGCTGGTTCATCATCTCCATTTACAAAAGAAACCACAAAGTTGGATACACAAACTTCTACAGGACCCATTAAACTTCAGACGAATGCTCCCTGGCCCAAGTACATGCAGAATTTAGAACAAACCGGATTGAGCGGCGTTGATACAAGCTCAACAACGGGTACACTCAGATGGAAGCATCAGATTGGTATTGCATGCGGTTCTCCTACCATAGATGCAAGTGGAACAATCTACATCATCTGTGCCGATAACGGGATATTGTATGCATTGAATTCAACAGGTGGGTTAAAATGGACATATTCAACAGGATGGAACATTTCATCTAACATTAGAGGTACAGGACTTCAAAACGGTTATGCCGCCGAAAATTTTATCTTTCCAGTTGCAGCAATAGGAGAAGATGGAACCATCTATGTAAGTGGTTATTCCACTAACAACGGTGGAGAAATGCTGTATGCCCTGAATCAAGATGGCACTCTGAAATGGACTTATCAAATTGGAGCTTTGTATTCACTGATTCATCCTTCATTGACTGGTGTATACCCCGCTATTCCTTCTTCTCCTACTATAGGAACCGATGGAACTATATATGTAGTAATATCTCGAGATCTATCTGGAGATCTGCTTGCAATAAATTCTAATGGTACTCTTAAAATGTATTTGAATTCCTTTGATATTCCTTTATATCCATATACTGCACCAGCAATAGACACTAATGGAATACTTTACGGTACACAACTAGCTGGAATAGAAAGTGCCACTGATCCCGATGGAACACCTGAATGGCGCAGTGCTCCACGTGGTGAATTGTTCGGGCTTGCATCTCCTCCAGCAATAGGAACAAGTGGTTGTACTTACTTCAGCGTATATGGTGGCGGAATAGAATACAGTTCTCTTTTATCAATTAATTCAAATGGAGACGAGCAATGGAACTATTATGACAGCGATATTACAGAAACTACTTTAACTGCCCCTGCCATAGGTCCTGATGGAACAATATATTTTGGTACAGCAAGCGGACTTTTTTATGCAATCAATCCCGATGGAACTTTAAAATGGATATATGTAACATTTGTACCCATACAATCTTCTCCAGCAATCGGTGCAGATGGAACAATCTATGTAGGCTCCACTGATGGCAAGCTCTTTGCATTTAAATCGACAGGTTTTCCAAGGTGGACATATCAAACAGGTGGAGCAATTTACTCGTCTTCCCCTGCAATCGGAGCAGATGGAACGATCTATATTGCCTCAACAGATGGTTACCTTTATGCAATATATTAAAGAATATCAATAAGAGCACCAAGAAAAGGAGGCAGACTCTATGAAAAATATAGTTCAGTTTACGAGTATTATGGTTGCTACGTTATTAACAGTAAGTTTTTGTATGACACCTTCTGTATTTGCTGGCGATCATAATGGGCTATATGTTGGTGTTGGTGCTGGGATAGATAATCCAACTGGCCCGAATGAAGATGGTTATTCGCTGGCTCCTGGCTGGACAATAAGAGGTGGGTATCAGTTTATTGATTATCTGGCATTAGAGTTAGGGTATGATCAAGGTATTGGCAGATTCAGCTCCCCTCAAAATTTAAATGGTTCGTGGAGCTTTATGGAATTGCCGTATTTGAATGTAAAACCTATAATTCCTTTGAATAAGACAAACAACATATACTTTTTAATCGGTGGAGGCTATGTTAATCGCGTATTGCAAACATCTAATGTAAATCCTAAAATGACATATACAGCAAATCCAAATATAGGAATCGATCTTGGTATTGGGTATGAAGGATACTTAACCAGTTATCTGTCTCTTGGCGCAGAAGTAATCTACCATTACTTTGCTTATGATAAAATTAATGTATCCGGAGGGGGAACAAATACAACAGTAAGCTTACCGATTAGTAGCGATGGAAGTACCACGTCAGTAAATATTACACTTCTATATCATTATTAAGAAACATAATAAATAATGGGATCTGATAAGGGATAACCTACGGGCAAGGCAGCGCCACGGATGTGATGGGGTGATTACGGGGCAATCACGAGGTTCTGGGAGAGTTCTAACTTATTCGAAATTAATAGTTGACATAACATTTCTTATGGGAATTCTCGGGGAACTTAACATTCGATTTTTTCCGAATTCTGTAACGGCCATTATACGGTCAGCGTTGTAGCTTCAACAATAGTATGTTTTCTCGGGTATCTTCAACGATCTTCTCCAGTTTTGCAGCAACAGGGTCTCTAATCCAATCTGCTCCGCACTGGGAACATATCGTGGCAGGGACGTCCCTTACTACTACGATGCCAGAACCCATGTCTGCTGTAAAGGTAGTTTTACCTCTTTTTTTGTGCCCCCGCAGATTGGGCATACGCCTGTTGTTCCTTTTCTGGTCATATTTGCCTCCTTTTCTTGTTTAGTTCATCAAGTGAAAGTTCGATATCGAAAGATCCGAGTTCCTGCTTCAAGAGCTCCTGAGAATTTATCCTCAGAAGTTCTCGGATGCCTCTTTCAATGATAGCCTTCTTCGTTTTCAGATGGGTGATTTTGCGTGCTTCCTTTAAAAGATTCTCATCTATATCAACGGTTGTCTTTGCCATAGCACTCTCCTTATATGTAATTTAATACATAATTTATTTAGAACGGTACTTAAACTAGCTCCGTACAGGATAGCACGTAGAGTTGTACTTGAATAAAGGAAAATAATCATTGTATGGTTTCAGTATTGCATTTCTCGGTCATTGTTGTTACTATTAATATGCAATAAACGAGGCGATGAAGAAAGAGCCTCACGATTGTTCACGCCTGCGAGAAGGTGAGCAGGCGGGCGGACAAGGCAATTATGGTGAAGGCTGAGAGAATTTGATAGGTAATGTATTAGCGGGGCGTAGCTCAGCCTGGTCCAGAGCGCTTGCCTTGGGGTGAACGAGGTGATGAAGAAAGAGCCTCAGGTTTGTTCACGCCCGCGAGAAGGTGAGCGGGCGGGCGGACAAGGCAAGGTTGAGATTAACCAGGAAAGTTGGTAGGTATTATTATTAGCGGGGCGTAGCTCAGCCTGGTCCAGAGCGCTTGCCTTGGGAGCAAGAGGTCGGCCGTTCAAATCGGCTCGCCCCGATGTTGTATGAATGATTTACTTTCGGAAAGATGTGCCTGTAGCTCAGGTGGATAGAGCAACAGCCTTCTAAGCTGTGGGTCGCGCGTTCGAATCGCGCCAGGCACACCATTTGAGCAGGAATAAATGTATCTTTACTTAATTCGGTTTATTCCTCACAGGTGCGATATGCCGTCGTCCTTGTGGTTGTTCGAATCCTTTATCTGCTTTTCAAGCCATGCCCTTACAATGTCCTTCGCACCAAATCCGAATGCTATTGCAAGCCCCAGCACAACACCGCCAAAAATGATGGAGAACGCAGCGACGATTACGTTTTTCCCTATCTCAAGCAGGTCAAGAGAAATGAACACAAAGAATATGACGACGGCGAGTTTTGTCAGCCTGCCGATTGCTTTTGCATGGGGTAGATGAGAGCCGACCGCAGCAAGCACCATGATACGGTCCAGGAAATCCGCGAGCAAATAACCGGAAATGAATATGACAATAGCGGCAATGAGTTTCGGCAGGTAGAGGAAAAAAACCGTTATCAAGTGATCAATAGGTGCAAGTTTCAGAGCGCTCAGACCGAGCATGAGGAAAATGAACACGATAAACCAATAAATGAATCTTTCACCGATGCCGCTGAGAGAATTATCGCTGAATATTACGGCAAGACCGGTTTTTTCACCGAGTTCGTTGACCTTCAGCAACTTGAATAAAAACCGTGCAATCCGTCTGAAAAGCCATGCAAGCATAAATCCTATTATAATGACAAGCAGCATGGTCAGGATATTCGGTATATAGCTCACCACGGTGTGATACCAGGCAACAAAAGGTTGTATGATGATTGTGTTCAAAAACTCCATTGTAGTCCTCCTTTAAACAAATATTTTGCAAGAGCCGTTCGTATCCGCTCAACGGCCTTGCATGACCGGGATGACCCCGGCTTACATGGACGGCTGGTCACCCTTTCCATAGATCCTCCAGATACTTTTTTTGTTTTACAAAGCTCTTTACGATGTCCCCCACGGATTCTTCGGCCTGCGTTGCAGACGAATAAAGGGTCTTGTATACAAAAGATGCGACCTTCCCGAGGTAAAGCGGCACCATGGTTTTCAACAATGATGTCCTGTCTATCTTTTTTTTATGAAAAGCGTAGGCGAATTCGTAGATGACCGCTGCCCAGAGATCGTCGGGGAACTCTTTCTTATGTATCAACGCCATCACGTTCCCGTATACATCATTTGATAATATCATGCGCAGTATATTGTCAATCTCCGGCAATTCTTCGTCGAAGTGCCGCTGCATCCTTTCGACATCAACACTGATCGGCTCGGGTACTGCCTCATAGACAAAACCGTATAAAGGTATTGGATCGACATCATGTAATCCAGCCCAAGCCTTGTCGTATGTCTCCATAAGCATGAAGGTCGTTCCGACGACCTGCATGAACATATTTACAAGATCCAGCGCGGGATCTTTGGCTTTATGTATCTTGGTGCCGAGATAAGACTGGCACACCTGATGCCCTCCGGCAATGGCGAGCGTCGACAGCCATATATCAATGCCGAACCGTGCTATATCCGTGGCCCAGACAGGCTGCTCCAGATACAGCTTAAATAGGTTTTGAGATATGCAGAAATCCCCTCCTATCGGTTGACGGAGGGATTTACCGTACAATGCGGTTGTAAGAGGATAAACGATCATGTTCGTTATCGTACCGTCATACTTATACCGCGAATAATAGGGCGCGACAAAATCGTATTGATTATAAATAACCGGACCAAGCAGATTTTCCAGCCACTCCGGGGAAATGCTGCGGAGGTCAGCGTCCACAAGCACACATGCCTTTGCTTTGAACTCCACAGCTTTCTCCAGTATGAGTTTTACGGCACTGCCTTTCCCGGGAATGCCTGTATACGGGATAGAGAGTTTATGGACCGTAAACAGGGGATGGGTCATGTAGACGATATTCGGACTTCTTTGCTTGAATGTTTTTACGATATCCGGTGTCCCGTCACTGGACCCGCCGTCGGAATTGATGATGATGCAGCGGCTCGACGGAAAATATTTTTCAACCCCGATGGTCACAGCTTCAAGTACATGCGAAATGGTATCTGCATTGTTGAAACTTGGAATACCTATCATGATGTCAAAATCGCCCTGCTCCGCCGAGACCTTGACGCGGGGTAAAGGTTGAGATTCTGCAACAGGCTTCAGTGATGCAACGGGGGCGCGCTCGTATTCTTCCAGCATCAATTTATCAATCTTACTGACGCCGGATGACAACAGTGATTGAAAATATTCCATGTTCAGTTTCTCATGGAGTTCTACCTTATTATCTTCCTGTAGCCTTTTCATGAAGGTTTGCAGTATGCCGAAAGACATTTTGCTCAGATCGGTCAATCTCTGGTTTCTGTGTATTCGCATTTCCAGATCGACCTGGGCCATTGCATCTATCCCGATAAGTTTCAACAAGGATATAAGCATACCGGTTTCCACCCCATATCCCGTGGGGAAGGGGATTTGCCCGAACACGTGCTTGAATCCGGCGTACTCGCCTGCGAGGGGTTGTATAAATCCGGCGAGCTCCGGGTAAAAAGCATTGAAAAGCGGCCGGGCAAGCAGCTCTGTAACCCTGCCGCCGCCAACAGGTTTCAGGTCGTTTCCGGACAGAATGGGCCGGACATAAAACCCTTTGGTAAACAGGATGTGCTCGTTTCTCAGGAGCGGCCCTATAAGGCCATAGACAAATCTCGGATCCATGTTTCGTATATCGGCATCTATCCAGACGATGATATCGCCCTCGAGCACGTACAGGCTTTTGAACAGTGCCTCGCCTTTGCCTTTATAGGTGCCGAGCGAGGGCATGATATCCTTATGCAGGTAAACCTTTGCACCGAGCGTTTGTGCAATATCCCGTGTTTTGTCGCTTGAAGCGCTGTCGATCACAACGATCTCATCGAGCAGCCCGATATCATCGTAGAGTGCGGTTTTTAATGTTGTTATGATATTTCCTATGGTTGTCTCTTCATTCAGTGTCGGCAGGCAGAGGCTGATCTTCAGCCCCCTCTTTTGTTTCAACAGTAAAAGAGACTGGAGATTTGAGAAATCCTGGCTGTGAAACGTATGTGTTTCAAACCATTGGGTTACCTGATATTTCGTCATATCCTATAGTATATAAGCATAGAATAAATTTTGTCTATAGTATGAGCAGGAGTCAGGTGAAGGGTTATTCTTCCGGAGGCCGCTGAGTTCTGAATCTTTTTATATACACATCGAGTATTGCTATTGCCGCAGGTGTAATACCCGATATCCGCGATGCCTGCCCAAGGGTAATTGGTTTGAACTTGTTGAGCTTTTCTTTTATTTCCGTAGATAAACCCGGGATGCCGCTGAAGGTGAATGAAGCCGGTATTCGGGTATGCTCAAGCTTTGAAAGCCTGCTTATAAACTCCAGTTCCCTTTTGATATAGCCGTCATATTTTACTTCTACCTCGAGGGCATCTTTAAGAGCACTGTTTATAGGTAAAAGCCATGGTTCAATGGATTCCAGGTGTTTTATTGTTATATTGGGCCTTTTAAGAAGTTGATATGGGGTCGTTGTGTCGGAGATCTCTGCGTAACCTGCTTGAATTAAAATACTTTTGGCTGTTTCACCTTTTATCTTTTTGGACTGGAGTTTACCCAGCATGTCATTGTACTGCTCGCGCCTTTGAACAAAAAGACGATAGTCCTTTTCACCGAGGAGCCCTGTTGACCGGCCGATATCACTGAGGCGCATATCGGCGTTGTCCTCTCTTAAAATAAGTCTGTGCTCGGCCCTTGATGTAAACATTCTGTACGGCTCCTGAGTCCCTTTTGTTACAAGGTCATCTATAAGCACGCCGATGTAGGCCTGTTGCCGGGTTATAATAAGCTGCTCTTTATGCTGAATCTGCAATGCCGCATTGATGCCTGCGACGATCCCCTGTGCAGCAGCCTCTTCATACCCGGAAGTACCGTTTATCTGACCTGCGTGATAAAGGCCGTGAACAAGCTTTGTTTCCAGTGTCGGGTAGAGCTGGGTCGGATCGACAAAGTCGTACTCTATGGCATAGCCGGGTCTCATGATTTCGACCTTTTCGAGTCCCTTTATTGCCCTGAGCATTTTTAATTGTATATCGTAGGGCAAGCTTGTCGCAAGTCCATTGGGGTATACCTCTTTTGTCTGATAGCCCTCGGGCTCCAGAAATATCTGGTGCCTCTGTTTGTCCTTGAATTTAACTACCTTATCTTCGATAGACGGGCAATACCGGGCACCTGTCCCTTTGATGATCCCGGAATAGAGCGGAGACCTGTCAAGGCCGGAAAGGATAAAGTTGTGCGCCTGCTCATTCGTGTACGTCATGTAGCATGCGACAAGGGGGTTTGTGATCTTTTCTGTGGAAAAAGAAAAGGGAATAGGAGGAATATCGCTGTGCTGGGGTTCCAGCACGGAAAAATCGATGGTTTTTGCGTCAAGCCGGGGAGTGGTCCCTGTTTTGAGCCTGCCTATGGTAAACCCAAGACTTGTCAGGCTGTCGGATAAGCCTATCGAAGGCGGCTCCCCTGCCCTGCCTGCCGGGAAATGCGTGAGACCTATGTGGATAAGTCCGTTGAGGAACGTGCCGGTTGTAAGAATTACCGTTTTACCATAAAAGTTAAGTCCGAGGGATGTTTCCACCCCTTGAACGGTTTTATTCCGGGCAATGATGCCGGTAACCGTCGCCTGTTTCAGATCAATACCATCCTGTTGTTCTATGACCTTTTTCATAAAGGTCCGGTACATGACCCTGTCGCACTGTGCGCGGTTGCCACGGACAGCAGGACCTTTGTTGGTATTCAGACGCCTGAAATGGATGCCTGCATAATCCGTTGTTTTTGCCATCTGCCCGCCGAGCGCATCGATCTCTTTGACCAGCTGTCCTTTGGCGAGACCTCCTATGGCAGGGTTACACGACATATAGCCTACGGTGTCCAGGTTACCGGTCAGCAGTAAAACATTACACCCCATGCGTGCGCCCGCAAGCGCAGCCTCTATGCCGGCATGCCCGGCGCCTACAACAATAATATCATAAACAGTATCGTAGTTGATTGTTTTCATAGTGTTTCACATGAAACATTTTACGGTCTCAAGCTTATAAAAAACAAGTATAGCACAGAATAGTCAGGAATCAACAGGCTGTTGAAAAACTCGAATTACGGTCATTGCAAACGCGGGCACACGGCAAAGATGGGTCGGGCAATTCCGGTTTTTATATGTCAATAAGTTACAGATTGCTTCGTCGTCCCGCCTCCGGCGGGACTCCTCGCAATGCAATGACATGCAGGGGCATTTTCAACAGCTTGTCAACAGCGGACTGGTAGTATTCGGAATAAAAGGCGGATATCTTCCTTTCTTGCAGAGAACACCGGGTTAACCCGAAAAATGCAATAAGAAAGTTTACTTGTTCGCTCAATCCCGCGATCCACCTGATATCTAAACGTTTCTTTATAGAAACGAGATTTAAGTTCTCTGTATGTTTATATGCAATTACCCGGTATGGTTTCCTCATCGGATTTTCGAAGAATACCTTTATTTGACGCGGGATTATCGCTCATCACCTAAACTTTCTTATTTTTCAAACGCATTTTTCGGGTTAACTGCCCTTGAATACCGGGGTACGCTTTTCTGCAAAGGCTGCGCTCGCCTCTTTGAAGTCCTCCGTGGATCCGCAGGCAGCTATGCCTTCCCGCTCGAGTTCGAGTATCCGTTCCAGCGGCCCCGGGTATGCGTGGTTCATGGTACGTTTCGTATATGCGAACGCAACGGTAGGCCCGCCGGCAAGAGCCTGTGCAAACGATATCGTCTGCTCCATAAAGGTGGCATCATCAAAAACCCTGTTGACCAGTCCGATCTCCAATGCCTTCTCTGCGGTGATGTCGGGGTTTAACATGATGTATTCCATGGCCCTTTTCGGCCCGACATGGTGTGCGAGCATGGCCGTTGCACCGCCGTCAGGCGTAAGACCTATTTTGGTGTATGCAAGGTTGAACCGTGAAGAACGGGCGGCAGTGACGAGATCGCAGGCGAGTGCGAGGCTTACCCCGGCACCCGCAGCCGCACCGTTCATGCCTGCTATGACCGGTTTCCGCATCATGAGTATGGTGTTGATGATCCCGTTCAAATAAACGGTGAGCTCCTTGAAAAACTTTCCCTTTGGCTCTGCACTGGCGAGCATCGCTTTTACATCCCCTCCGCTTGAGAATGCCCTTCCTGTCCCGGTAAGCATGATGGCCCTTACCTCTTTATCGTATTCCGCATCGATAAGTGACTTTAATAAAGCATTGCCGAGTTCAGCGTTGATGGCGTTCATGGCATCCGGCCTGTTCATGGTAATAATACCGAGCGCGGCTTTTTTCTTGTATTCAACTATACCCATCGTTCCTCCCTGTTTTCCTTTTAAACAATTCTTTCATCTCATGTTTCGGGTTCACTGTCCCGGGTACATGCAAAATTACTTGCCTACTGACGGATCCTCAGCAAGCCGCCGAAAAGACCTATATAAATTTGTTGCTTGTTATCGAGGGAAAGCGGCGCGTAAATGCTGTTATACGGAATATTGCTGCCAATGGGTTTTCTCCATACAACGGCACCTGTTCCGAGATCGAGTGCCGTTACAAACCATTGCTGCGTTGTTGTCGTAAGCGGGTAGAAACTCGGTCCCTGCATCTCGTACACATAAACCGTGTCCGTGCCGCCCGCAATAAGAGGGACAGCATTCGGAGCAAAGACAGAGTAATTGACCCAAAGCTGTCTGACCGTTTCCTGGCCGGGTTGACCCGTGATTTCATAGGCGGCAACCCCGGGGCTGTAGTTGTTCTCTATGACAAACGTATTGCCGAAAGACGCGCAGATATTTTCTGTCTGTGCCGTTGTTTCGGTAAACGGAACAGGCTTATCGATGGGAAGAGCGCTGCCATCCGTAGTTCGTAAGGCGACCAGCTTCAGAGGAAGTTCTCCATCAGCAAATACCATGTACTTGCCGTGATCCATGAGGGTCGGCGTTGTGCCGGAGCCATCCGGACTCAATCTGCCGCCATTCAACATAACATTAATTCTGCACTCCCAATCCGGGGTAGCATTGGGACAGGCTATCTGCTGGATGGGCAAGCCCGTCTCATAGGGTACTTCCCAAACTATCTTCAATGCATCCGCACCGCACGAGCACGTTTGCTGAAGCATGAGCTTTACTGCATGTTTGTCCGTTATGACATAGATACCGCCATCCGGAGAAACGGCAAAGCTATTGGTTATGTCCTCATTGGGGAAATCCTGCATAAAGAGGCTTATACTGCGGTCGCTGTTGATACGCATTACCCCGACCTTCGCACCGGTAATGGTCTGTGTAAAATACCCGCCCTGATGTACGGGTTGAAGGCCTTCGGTAACAAAGGCTATGTCCATCATACCAGGGCTTGCATACAGCGGATTCATACTGACGATGGAATCCTGAGATGTAATCTGCGTGGGATAAAGCGCCGCAAGATTAATCGACATATCCGGGACTATGGAATTCCCGTTAAAGCACAACCTTAAGAAGGTTTGATTGTACGCGTTCCACCAGCAGTCATGGTAATCAACAAAAGAATACAGTCCGTTCAAGGGATCCGAGGCTGAAACATTGACGGTATAGGATGTAATAGTATTCAGCGTAACCGGATCCAGCTTGCTGAAGATATGTACCTGGTTCAAAATCGCGACCTTCTCAAAAAGTACATTGCCTTTTGAGTCAAAAACAACAGGACCGGTCCCCTGGACCGTGGAGGTTATGAAATCAGCACGGGGCGGTCTGCCTGCCTGGCTTCCGGGACCTGCGAACGGTGAGCTTGCGGTCTGCGAACTGGAGTGGTGAATAATAGGCCATGCACTGTTTGAAAGATAGGGGTTACCGCTCTGCGGCGATGACTTGTTTTCAGAACACCCCTGGACAACTACTATCAAAGACAGGATCGATAAAGCAATGCTTAAAAATTTAACCATCGCTACACCTCCTTAACCAAGGATACCACGCAGAACGCTATGGATCAAGAAATCCAGAGAAGGCACAAGAACGAACCGATGTCGTATTGTTAAGAAATCAGGATAACCCAAAAATGCACTAAGGGAGTTTCCTTATTTTTTAATCGTCTTTTTCGGGTTGACCAAAAAATGTACGTGGGATGTTGAATCGTTCGTTTATGCATTTTTCAAAAGGCCGATGTCCGGAGGGACCCAGCCTCCAAAAGCCTTTTCAAGCTCGAGCGCAACGGCGATGGTAACATGATCGTTGCCGTGGACTGACGCGACCTGCACCCCGAGAGGCAGGCCTTCTTCATTGAGGCCGAGGGGTACCTGGGTGACCGGGATTTCCATCATGTTGAGTATCGCTGTGTAAGCAAAATCGAACGGTGTTAGCAGCGGCTTTCTGTGCTCCGGCGCAGGCCGGGAGTAAGACGGATACAGCATAATGCCGTTTTGACCTATCAGATTCACCAGTTCCGCGCGCAGGCTTACGCCTGCTTCCACCAGCCTCTTTGTGCGGGCTGGCATATACTTGAACAGTTGTTCGGTCATAGCGAGGACAATCGAAGGGAGCGTGTGTTCCGAGATGCGCATGGACCACTTTATCATCTCGAACAGCGGATGTATGGCAGTCCCGTTGCCAAGGCTTGCACTGAAGGATTCCTGGTCCGATGCCGAGAGCATGGATGCCCATATATCAAAAGACTTTTTCAAACCGGCAATCCTCGTTCTTTTTACGATCGCACCCCTGCTTCCGAGGAAGTCCGCAGCTTTTCGCTGTGCTTTCTTCAGGTCACTGCTGACCCGCGTTTTCCCGTTATCTTCGACATCGATTACGGTTAACCCTTTGAGCGTAACGTCGGACAGAGCACCGATCTTCATAACCGTGCACCCTTTGTCTATGTTGTCGGGCCCGGCCATAAGCCTGAGGAGCGGCATCAGGTCTTCAGCCCTGCGTACGATCGGACCAGTCGTAAGATACGTGAGGGCCTTGTTTCTTGCGATGGGGTACTGCCCGGTATTCGGTACAAGCCCGCCTGTCGCTTTGTGGCCAAAGACGCCGTTAAAAAAAGCAGGCATACGTATGGAGCCTCCTATGTCGGCACCGAGCCCGAACGGCGAGCCTCCGGACCCGACGATCGCCCCTTCTCCCCCTGAACTGCCGCCGACGATATGTTCCCGGTCATAGGGGTTGTTGGTTCTGCCGTACAGTCTGTTGTCCGTTTCCATCCACATGCAAAGCTCGGGGACATTGGTTACACCGAGAGGTATTGCGCCTGATTTTTTCAATCTTTCAACAGCGGTTGCATCATGGTCCGCAATAACATTTTTCCGTGCGACAAGCCCCGACGTGTTCGGCATACCGGTGAGCATGAAGCTCTCCTTTATGGTGCACGGAACACCGAGGAAAGGAGGGAGCGACTCCGGCGCCGAATTCCCTACGCGCTTGTCGGCATCCTTCGCCTCCACTCTTGCAGCATCAAAACGGTCACGCACAACTGCATTGATGGAAGGATTTACCTTCCGGATGTGCTCGATATGGAGGTTTACAATTTCAAGCGATGAAACCTCTTTCGTGCGTATCATCTGCGCAAGCTGTGTTCCCGACAGAGTCAAAAGTTTCTTCATATCCCATCCCCTTCCTTATATTTTAAAGATTGCAAAATCAGGATAACCGGCTTGTTTTTCTTTATCCCTATCCAGCATATTCCCGAAACCCTAACACACAGGGGGGAAATTGCAATCAACAACCATAAAAGAACCGTGGAAATCAAGCCTGCCGTCGATAACCAATGTCCGAAAAATAAAAAAATAAAACTGGATAAAACAGAATAAATATGATAAGAAAGATGCCCTGTAAAGGAGTTATTATGAATAAGGTCGGCATTGTTGGAGTAGGAACCACGTCATTCAAGGCTCGCTGGCTGGAAAAAACATATTATGAACTTGCATACGATGCGGCCAAACTCGCGCTTGAAGACGCAGGCATTGATAAGAAAGAGGTCGGTGGTGTCGTCTACGGCATTTATAATGAGTTCTTTGAACGGCAGTTCATGCCGGACGTGTATATTCATAATTATATCGGCATGGGGCTGAAACCTTCCGTAAGGGTTGCAACGGGCGGTGCAACCGGCGGCGCGGCGGTATTTGTCGGGTGGACGTGGATTGCCTCGGGTCTTTACGATATCGTCATGGTACTCGGGGTCGAGAAAGCAACGGACAATTACAATTATACCGTCGGACATTCAACACCGGAGACACTGAAGGCCATACTGTTTTCCGGCGACATGACCTTCGAAAATCCCATGGGGCTTACTGCCGCTGCATCGTACGCACTGCCGTTGATTGCGCACATAAACAAGTACGGTACTCCGACAGAAAAACAGATGGCAATGGTCTCCGTAAAAAACCATAAAAACGCCATGAATAACCCGATTGCCCAGAGCCCGAAGCTGCTGACGGTAGACGACGTTCTCAATTCGAAGATGATCACCTATCCGTTTAAATTTTATGACAACTGTCTTTATTCAGAGGGCGCGTCTGCCATCATCCTCGCATCGGAAAAGGTGGCAAAAGCCCTTTCGGACAATCCCGCATGGATAACAGGCGTCGGCCTTTCGCTGGATAAGGCATTCGCCGGAGAACGGGACGACATTACTATTTTTACCTCGAGTCTTTACGCCGGCAGAGATGCCTATAAAATGTCGGGCATAAAGAACCCGCGAAAAGAACTGGATTTTGCCGAACTGCACGATGCGTTTACCGGCGCCGAGATTCTTTCGTATGAAGCATTCAACTTTTGTAAGCCCGGGGACGGGGGAAAATTGATAGAGGACGGCGTCGTTGAGATGACCGGGGATCTTCCGGTAAGCCCGAGCGGCGGGCTGATAGGCTGCGGACACGCGGTCGGTGCAACAGGTGTTATGCAGACAGGGGAGGCGGCACTGCAGGTCCAGGGCAGGGCGGAGAAAAGACAGGTTAAAAATGCCCGGGTCGGTCTTGTCCAGAGCATCGGAGGTCCTGCAACAGCATGGACAGCGGCAATGATCGTGGAAAGGCAGGATAAGATAAAGGGGAAAGGGGTCAAGGGGGCGAGGGTGAAGGCGAAGGTGAAGTCAGCAAGGAGAAAGAGATAAAGGAGGACCTATGATACAGGACAAAGCGCAGTGGCTTGAAGAGGCATCAAAAAAGATTAAAGTCCCCAAAGAACTTATTGAAAAAGCCTTTAAGGATGAACTTGACGGCAATCCTTCTCTGGATGCACCTCTCGAGATTCCGGACATCATGGATATCACGTACAAATACACCTATGGAGGTATCTCCAGGTTTTTCAGGGAGATCCGGGACAATAAGCAGCTTTACGGGACGAAATGTACGCAGTGCGGAAAGGTGTGGCTGCCGCCGAGGATTAACTGCAACGAATGCTATACGCCGACCCAATGGGTGAAGCTGGGCGGTACCGCAGAGATCGCGACCTATACGATCGTTTATTATGGAACATCCGTTTTTTTCGGAAAGACCCCGTATGTTTGTGCGTTTGTCAAGGTTGCGGGAGCCGATACCCTGATCATGCAGAACGTATTTATGGAAGACGTAAAAAAAGCAAGGGTCGGTATGAAACTCACGATCCAATTTAAAGAACACAGGAATGGCGATATGGGAGATTTCTGGTTTGTTCCGGCACAGGAGGAACTTTAGAATGAATGACGTTTACGAAAGGAATATCAACATACGATTACATCCGGTTGATAAAAATACCGTGGTTGTTGCCGCATCATTACTTGATTTGCATCACAGCATAAGCACCGAGATAAAGATAGATCTTACAACACGGGAGATCGTTGATGCGGATGCAAAAATGGTACGGGTCCCCTATTCCGGATGCCCCAATGCACTTGTACATGTACGTAAAATAATAGGTTTTAAGGTAGAAAGGGGTATAAATAAAAAAATTGCAGATACACTCGGTCATGCAACCGGCTGCACGCATATTGTCGAGATCCTACAAAACGCTATGAGATTTTCGTCATCCATGCTAATAGGTGTAAGGGCAGGATACGGAAGGGTAGATAAGAAGCAGGAACAGAGCGAGGAAGAGCGAATAGCAAACGTTATGCCTTATTTAAAAAATACATGTATAGTTTTTAAGGAAGGTTAACTATGGCACTATCACTACCAAAAGGCTTTTTATATGCAGGCGCGGTAAGCGGGATTAAGACCGACGGGAAGAAGGACCTTGCGATAATTTATTCGGAAGTCCCTGCCAGGGCCGCAGGCATGTTCACGACGAATGCAATTAAGGCTGCGCCGGTCGTTGTTTCCATGAACCAGCTCAAAAAGGGAGAAAAGCGGCTTATACTTGCAAACAGCGGTATAGCAAACGCAGCTACGGGCAAGGACGGAATCAAGGATGTTAACGAGATCATAAACGCATACACCAAAGGCTTTAGCGTGAAATCCGACGAGGTCCTCGTCGCATCGACCGGTGTCATAGGAAGACGATTGCCGGTAGCCAAAATCGTAGCACAGATAGCTGCCCTGAAAAACGATCTTTCAAGACAGGGGTTCATGGATGCCGTACGGGCAATCATGACAACCGATACCGTACCAAAATACGGTTCGAGGAGATTAAAGATAGGCGGCAAAGAGGTCATCCTGACGGGATTTGTAAAAGGGTCGGGCATGATACAGCCGCACATGGCAACCATGCTCGCGTTCTTCACCACGGACGCCAATATTTCGGCGGGTGCTTTGAAAAAGGCACTGTCGAATGCAACCGGTATGTCGTTCAACCGGATCACGATAGATGGAGAAATGAGCACGAACGATACGGTGTTTATCCTTGCAAACGGGCTTGCGCAAAACGAGGCCATTACCGAAGACAACAAGAGTTATCAGCTGTTCGAGCAGGCGATGATGGACTTATCAAAAGAATTGATAGAAAAAATGGTGAAAGACGGAGAGGGTGCAAGCAAGGTAATCGAGGTCAACGTAGCGGGTGCAAAATCAGAAGAAGACGCCCGGAAAATCGCCTTTAAACTTGCGAACTCACCGCTCATAAAAACCGCATTTTTCGGAGAGGACCCAAACTGGGGAAGGATCGTTGCAACGGTCGGGGCAGCATGCAGCTATGCAAATGAGTCTACGTTGAAAATATGGATCGGTAAACAAGCAGTCTTTAACTGCGGAAAGGGTATTGACAATGATGCCCTGCTCAAGGTAAGGAATTCCATGAAGAACAGGACCATACAGCTTACCCTAGACCTCGGCGCAGGAACCAGGGGATTCAATGTAACGACGTGCGATCTTACGTACGACTATATCCGCATTAATTCGACATATACAAGTTAGGTACCTATGTTCAAAAGTCCCTGTCAAAAAATAATAATTACAGCATGCGTTTTGGCAGCGAGCTTGTTCATTGTAAATGCCCTGCCCGTGCGTGCTGACATTTATACCTACGTAGACAGTAATAATGTGGTACATTTTACGAATGTACCGACAACCAGAAAGTATAAAATATTGTTCAGGGATTACGGATCCTTCAATCACATGCAGATATCCCCATCGGCACTCAGGGCAAAAGTATACAGTATCTCGGAAAGGTATGGAGTGGATCCCATGCTCATTATGGCCATGATAAAGGTCGAGAGCAATTTTATGCCGTACGCAATATCTTCTGCAGGTGCCGTGGGACTTATGCAACTTCTGCCTTCGACGGCACGGACCATGAATATTGGAAACCTTTATGCGCCAAAAGAGAATATAGAAGCAGGGGTCAGGTATTTTAAATACCTGTATACGCTGTTTAACGGGAACTACATAAAGGCAATAGCGGCCTACAATGCTGGAGAAAAGGCCGTTTTAAAATATAACGGCATACCGCCGTATCCTGAAACGCAGTGGTATGTTACAAAGGTCCTGAAGGCCTTCTGGAAAATGAAGGGATATACGCAGAGGTAACCATGGCAAAGATGAAGCGTCTTTCGCACAAAGATATGCATGAAAAAGCGATAGAAAAAGCAAAAAAGTATATTGCAGAGGAGAACTACGTAGATGCAAAGGATGAAATCGAGCGGGTACTGGATTTCAGTCCTACAGACGACAGGGCGCTGAACCTCCTTGCAATCATCATGCTGAAGCTGGAACAGTATGCCAAGGCAGTTAAAATATACGAGGAACTCATAACCCGTTATCCCCAGACCGTATCTCTCCGTACGAATCTCGGAGTGGCGTATCTTAAGAATAATCAGCACGACAGCGCAATAAAAGAATTTTCCCTTGTTCTGCAGAAAGAACCGGAAAGCAAAACGATTTTAAAGTTGTACGGCAAGGCGTTATTGCAGCTCAGCAGGACGGATGAAGCAATAGAAATGTTTAAAAAGGCCGGCATGGATGAGTATGTGAAAAAGATAAAAAAAGGCGGTTCGAACGAAGCCGTCGAATCCGAGCTATCGACCGAGGATATTATGCAGGAAGCAATGGAAAAAGACAAATCCGCCGAACCCCACGAAAAAATAGCCGTCCCTGCTTTTATTCCGCAGCAGGAAACGCATGAACCCCAGCCCGGGGCACCGATCGCCGGGAACAGGCAGGAAGCCGCTGTCGAACAGCAGGCAGCCGGACATGCCGGTGTGGAAGAATATGAAGAGGAACAATCAATCGAGACGGAGCGCGGGCCGTCTGCCATAGACGAACAAGAACGCATGAATGAGCAAACCGGGGTGCCGGAAGGACCCGTTACCGAAGAACCGGAGGAGGAAGTGTCCGGACAGCCCGATGAGCCGGCGGCTGTAACAGAGCATTTTTCCGGGGAAGGGCAATCCGTTCCGGTCGAAACACAAGAGGACAGCAGTGAAAAGTCCGGGAATCAGGACCTAAAACAAGAAGAAGACAACACCGCGGCAAAATCTCCCGAAGGCCTGTTGCTCTTAACGGAAAAAACGACACTGTCGAAATTTGACTCGGCAGTAAATTTCATAAACGACGCGATGGTGCTTTTTAACTTAAACGGTAACATCGTCTATGTACGGGATAAAGGAATTGTCAGCCTTACTGAAAGTCTTACGATCGAACAGGCATACAAACGGTACAGGGGCAAGGATACGAAATCCGTTTTTGCGGAGAAAAAAGACGATCCCATAGTCCTCGTTTACGGAAAAGGCGCACTGGTTTTAAAGAGCGATTACAAAAAGATAAAAGAGTTCAAGCTGAAGAATGAATCCATGTTCCTGGATGATGAAAGGCTTATAGCATTTCAGGGAGATCTTGAATGGGAGAACGGCAGGGTCGAGGTACAGGCCGACAAAAGCATAAACGTAACCCAGATCAGGGGTACAGCCGATGTGTTTGTCGGCCTGCACGACAAGCTGCAGAGTATCCATGTTCATACGGAGCATTACCTGTCGGTACGCCTCAATTCTTTGATAGGATGGTATGGAAAACTGATCCCGAGACAGTCTTCCATAAAACATTACGACAATGACAGTTTCATCTCGTTCCATGGTGAAGGGGTGGTATTCATAGATGCCTGACACTCTTTCAAACGATTTGAAGTCGCTGCCTAATATACTCAGCCTGTCAAGGGTATTTATCATACCTTTTATTGTCGTGTTGTTTGAGATCCTGCGTTACACAGCGCCGGCTCACGTTGCATCGCTTGAGCTTATCAGTTTTATCTGCGCTGTTTTGTTCGGCATTGGCGGGCTTACGGATTTCTTCGACGGGTATTTTGCGCGCAAGTATAAAGGAACGACAAACCTCGGTAAACTGCTTGACCCTCTATCGGACAAGCTCCTCATAGCAACGACGATGATCATGCTGGTGTCCATCCACCGGCTGCACGCATGGATCGTCGTCCTCATTATCGGCAGGGAGATTGCAGTAACGGGATTAAGGGCATTATCTGCAAATTCGGGTACCATCATACCCGCTTCCCTCGAAGGAAAATATAAAACGAATTTTCAGATAGCCGCTGTTTTTGCACTGCTGGTACATTATACATATTTTGGCGTGGACTTTCAGAGAGTAGGTATGCTGTTCGCCTGGATAGCGTTGTTCGTAACGCTCTGGTCGGGCGTAAATTATTTTGTAAACTTCTCAAATACACTAAAAACGGAGGTGTAATATGGCAGTAGCAAGAGTAACACAGGTTGTGGCGTCGTCCACAAAAGGATGGCAAGAGGCATTTAATGATGGGATGAAGAGGGCAAACAAGACCTTGAGAAATCTTACCGGTGCGGAGATCGTGTCCCAGAAGGCAAAGATCCAGGATGGCAAGGTGTCGGAATACCGCGTCACCATGAACATCACGTTTATTCTTGAGGATTGAAAACAACAAAACCATGAGGGGCGGAGCACTTCCGCCCCCTTTTTTTCTCGAAGTATACCTCCTTATTGCATTTTTCGGGATAGTGTTTATTTTAAATAAAATCCATGCACAAATTTAATCCGGAACATGCACGCAATTTAATGAGTCCCCGGCGCCTTGAACACGAACAGCCGGATACCATAGTCAAGGCAGCAGGCGTGGCAGAGAACATGGCCGTTGTAGACGTTGGCTGCGGTATCGGGTTTTATACCTTTCCGTTATCGGCGATTGTCGGGAAAAGGGGCGTTGTGTATGCAGTAGATCTGTCGGATGACATGCTCTCTCTTTTGAAAAAAGAAATGGAAGACCGCAACGTCAGCAATGTAAAACCAATCCTTTCACAAGAGACAAAAATTCCGCTCGGCGATAAAACGGCGGATGTGGTGATAAATGTTAATATGCTCCATGAGGCAGAGGACCGGGACGCGTTTATCAAAGAGTTGAAGAGGCTTATGAAGGATAACGGAAGGCTGCTCATCATAGACCACAAAAAAGAGCCGACTCCCGCGGGACCGCCGCTGGAAGAAAGAATTTCTTACGATGAAGCGTTCGGGCTGCTGAAAAAATACTTTGATATCGTGGTGAAGGGTCCATCCGGTGACCATCAGTACGGCATTATAGCCATGAAATAGGGAAGGAGAACGGTGTCCATGAGCGACAGGCTCGTCATTAAAAACGGTTTTATTGTAGATGGAAGCGGGAAGGCCGGTTTTTTTGCAGACGTAGAAATAGCCGGCGATACGATAAACCGCATATCGAAAACAGGTATTGCCTCGGACAAGGTTGTCGATGCAGCGGGTATGACGGTTTCGCCGGGGTTCGTAGATATCCATTCTCATTCAGATTATCATATCCTTTTGAATGCCTATGCAGAGAGCAAGGTCAGGCAGGGCGTTACGTCGGAGGTGAACGGTAACTGCGGGTATTCGATAGCACCGGTCGGAGGGATTATCCTGAAGGAACGCGAACAACAATACTACGAAAGTTATAAGCTCGACCTTAACATAAAAACCCTCATGGATTATATCCAGCGGGTTGAAAAGCAGGGAAGCTCGATCAACAATGCGATGCTCGTCGGGCAGGGGACCATACGGGGTTCCGTCATGGGGAGGAAAACCAGCAGTCCCACGGACAAAGAGCTGGACAGCATGCGTGCATTGGTAAAAGAGTCCATGGAAGCCGGTGCATTCGGTATGTCGACAGGCCTTGCCTACACACCGGGTGCTTACGCAGACACGAAGGAAGTCATAGAGCTTGCAAAGGTCGCTGCGGACTATAAAGGTATCTATGCAACACACATGCGGTCCGAGGGCAGGACGCTGGTCGAGTCCGTGGAAGAAGCCCTTGAGATAGGCAGGCGCGCCGGACTACCGGTTGAGATAAGCCACCTGAAGACCATGAATCCGGAGAACTGGCACAAGATAGACAAAGTGTTCGAGCTTATCGAGGCGGCACAAAAAAACGGTGTTGACGTGGCAGCAGACCGGTACCCGTATTTGTCAGCGTATACGGGCCTTGCCTCTGTCATGCCCGACTGGGTATATGCGGATTCGACAGAAGCGGCCCTGGCAAGGCTTGAGGATAAAGCAGTGCGGAGCAGAATCCATGACGAGTTGAGTGCACAGCACAATGACCTGAACGATTATTTCTCCAGGATTATGATTTCGCAATGTTTCACGGACGAGTACAGGAAATTCGAAGGTAAAACCATTCCGGAGATATCTTCGGCACTGGGTATGCAGCCGATTGATACGATCTATCACATCCTTGTGAAAGAGAAGCTGATGACAACGGCGATCTACTTTGCAATGGACGATGGCAACCTGAAGCGCATACTTGCGAAGCCGTACGTGTCGATCGGCTCTGACGCAGGGCTGCGGGCAGACTACGGCCCCCTGCATGAAGGCAAGCCGCACCCACGGTCATACGGTACGTATCCGAGGGTTTTCACGGACTTTGTGAAAACCAATATTCTCAGCCTCGAGCAGGCAGTTTATAAAATGACGTCCCTGCCCGCACAAAGGGCCGGGATACAGCAAAGGGGCATGATAAAGGAGGGATGGTTTGCGGATATCGTTATCTTCTCACCGGAACGCATGGAGGACAGGTCTACCTACCTGCAGCCCCACGTATATCCCTCGGGCATCGACACCGTCATGGTCAACGGGGTTACCGTGGTTCAGAAGGGCGTGCATACGAAGGCACTGCCCGGAAAGATGCTCAGAAAAACAGTATAAAGCTATTTTTTACTTATGGTCACAACCCAGTCTTCAGGACCTTCCTGCTCGTAGTGCCAATCAAATTTTCCTTCAAACTCGGCCTCAAACTGGTAGTAAAGCGGTTTCGGATCGTGATCGTTTATCAGCAGGATCGACTGCCCTGAGTTCAAACGGTCCCAGAGCTCGAATATCTTTACATGCCGCATCGCAGGCGGCAGCTGCCGTATGTCCAGCTCGATAATTTTTTCGTCCATGATTTCCCTCCAGGCTGTACATTACTCGTTCTGACGTGAAGGTATATGATGCGGATCATAGAGCGATTGTACGAAATCATCATATCCTCCTATACGTCAATTGTACCAGCCCTGATGAAAACCTTTCCGATTTTTGAAGAGACCAGCCGGCTTTGTTCATGAGTTTCCGACTTTTTAAAAGCAAATTAAACGGGTTGATTTGTCAATATGTTACCTGTAAAAAGGAGTGTAAAACCGCACTACGCCTTGTTTTTTCCCCTTTTCTCAACGTTAATAGTTACCAGCGACTTTTACCCCGATTGCCGCTCTTGGCCTTTATAAAAGTTACCAATGAACAAGGTAATTTCTAACGGTATTTACTGACTGGATCAACAGTGAAGGGATGATTGAACGGGTGTTCGCCGCAATCCCCCCCGCCTATGGCGGGAGTGTCAAGGCGAACTATATAATTAACATGTTCCATACTGACGAAGAACCACGTTGTTTACGACGTGGTTCTTCAAATGTTTCCCCTCTTAAGATAAGAGGGGATAGGGGAGTTATGAAATTTATACACAATGACCCGACATTTAAAGAAACAAGACGTAATTTAAGGAATAATCAAACAGATGCAGAAAAACTTCTGTGGAGTCATTTACGAAACAAACAATTCTACGGACTAAAGTTTTATAGACAATATAGTATAGGGAAATATATTCTTGATTTCTATTGTTCAGAGTTAAGACTTGCTATTGAATTGGACGGTGGCCAACATGGCGAAGAAGATAACAAGAAACACGACAATATACGCGCTGAATATTTAAGAGCACAAGGGATAAAAGTGATACGATTCTGGAACAATGATGTTGTGGAAAATATTGAAGGCGTATTGTATGAAATAAAAGAAAGAGGTAACTCCCCTAACCCCTCTTAATCTAAGAGGGGGATTGGAAAATAACAGACAATACCCTAAATATCCTTCTCGATAAAAAACCGCACTCATTGGGAAAGTCACGTGACGCGGGCTTATCGCTCATTGCATAAACTTCCTTTTTTTTCAAACGCATTTTTCGGGGTTATGAATGTAACATTGCTGCAAGCTGCATTCGCAATTTATCTTCCATGATCGGTGTAACAGGTTAAACCCCGCGGGCCATAAAAAAAGAGGGAGCAATAAACTCCCTCTTCATAAAACAGTGCTTTTCTTACTTTGCCGGTGCTGCTGTTGTTGGTGATGCCGGCGCTGCTGTTGTCGGTGATGCCGGTGCTGCTGTCGTTGTTGTCGGTGCTGTGACTGCTGGTGCCGCTTGCTCTGTTGCTTCTTTGTGGCAGCCTGTCATGCCCGCTGTGAAAGCGAGAACAATCGCTAATAGCATTAACTTCTTCATGTATCCTTACCTCCTTTATTTAGAATTTTACCCCGTTAGAAGGCCAAGCTATGCATAAGTACATAACCCTCCCTTTACAATCTGTAGCATAAAGATATGTTCTAAGCCAACCCTTCTAACGGGGTTTATATGCGTGATATGCCACTGCAAAATGTTTGTCAATAGTAAGCGCTGAAAACATATCCCCGAAAAATTGCAAGGGGTCTGACGGAACTCCCTGTTGAGATCTTTCCTCAAAAACCACAGCCCCCTGCTCGAGTAGTACGGATTTCCGGTTTTACCTGAATTTTACACGTCCGTAATGCTGTGTTCATTCTATACTGATATTTTTCTTAGTAATGAAAGCCACAAACTTTAAAATGAAGGAGGAGAAATGGCAAAAAAAGTAAAAAGAATATTGGGAGCAGCAGTATTGGGAGTTGTGTTCTTCAGCACAGGGGCTTATGCATATCAGATCAACAACAATCTTAATGTCGGGGTAAAAGCATATCTGAATGCAATGCAGGCTTCAGGAGACCATTTTGATAATGCAAAGGTCGGACAAACGCAGGCAAATGAAAACAGCGCAAACACGAACGGCGTAAGGCTGTCGAGGGCATACCTCATAGCTATCGGTAAAATAAACAACGAGTTTTCCGGCAAGTTCACCCTTGATGAGGCATACTCGGACCCAAGCGCATCAAACGGAAGAGGGAATGTGTTTGTAAAATATCTCTACGGCATCTTTACTCCGGTAAAGAATATAGCGATACGGTTTGGTTTAACGGAAACACCATGGATACCCTACGAAGAAGGATTGTGGAACTACAGATTCGTCTCTGAAACAGCTCCGGATTACGAAGGGTTTATGCCGTCAAGCGACCTGGGTGTAGCGATTGTTGGAAACCTGTTTAATAAACTGATTGATTACCACGTCATGGTGTCAAACGGTGAAGGCTACCAGGCACCGCAGAACGGGAGAGGCTATGCCGGAGCTGCAAGAATAGCATTAAACATAAAGCCGTTCATATTCGACCTGTTCGGTATGGATGAAAGTATGCACAACGGCGTACCGGGCTACAATCCGAAACGCGCAATAGCCATGCTTGTGTACACCAACAGCTTATTGAGAGTCGCCGGTGATTGGATGTGGGCAGACGATCATATTACTTCTGCGGACCAGGGCAAAGCGAAATTCAACCACGGCTACGGGTATGAGTTCTGGGGTTTCATGCGTATACCGGGTGAAGAGAAACTGAGGATATTTGCCCGTTACCTCGATATGAAACCGAATGGAAACAATTCCTATACACCGGTCAGCGGTACGATAGCACCGACGGTAAGCCTTGGCACCGGCAATCTTTATTCAACAGAGTTGCTTAAGTTTGTCACAACATCGGAGAATACATGGGCGCTTGCCGGTATAAGCTATGATATCTCGAAAGAAACAATCCTGGCTCTCGATTACAATATGTACACCCTGGACGGTTATAACCTCTCAAAGCAGAAAACAACCTTCACGGATCAGGCTGTTGCATTAAATCTAAGATTTGCATTTTAAGACAATCAACTTGAAATAACTCCGATTCGCCGGCGAAGGCCGGCTTCGCTCCAGGATGATTCTAACCCCCGGGCTTTTAAGCACGGGGGTTTCTGTTTGTTTCTCTCCATCCCCTTGCTCTGCACTCTTGCCCCGTCGAAAAATGCAGCCGTCAACACAGCCGGGTAGAAATTGGGAAATTGCAGGTTCCTTGGCCCTTGGGTACTCTCCTCTACTTTTTTTTGACTTTATTATGCTTATCATGTATAGAAGACAATAAACTTATAAGGAGGTTTTTATGGCAGCAAAACAAACAAGGCTGTTGGATGTACTAAAACAATTCAAAGATGAGGCTCAGAAACTCGCCAAGAAGACACAATCCCAGGTTCAGGAACTGGTGGTAAAAACGACAAACGATATTGCGAAGCTGGCGGTAAACAATCCGCAGATAAAAAACATCGTCAACAGGTTAGAGTCCGAGCAAAAGAAGTATGAAAAGGTATTTATGGACCTTCAGGACAAGGCGTTAAAACTCTACAAAGATAGAGCAGAAAGCACCGTTTCAGATATAAAAGAGAAAATTGAAGGTTACAGAAAACAGGCGGAAAAGATTTATAAAGATGCGACGAAGAAGAAACAGGCAGCAACAAAATCGAACGCCGTAAAAAAGATAAAGGTTAAATCAAAGACCAAATAAAATAAACACCTTCCGGAAAGTAGTAGTAGTAAAAAACTACGCAGACTGAACGCAGAGAAGGTTTTAAATAATATTTTGGTTATACAGAGAATGGGCCGTTGAACAGTTCAACAGTAAGATTATACACTTCTCTGGCAGCATTGATAATAATTATAACTGCACTCGTGTCCGGGTGCGGTTATAATTTTGGCAGAGGTACGGGTGTCGTGCCTCTTAAGGTAAGCAGGCTTTATGTGCCGGTGTTTATAAACCTGACGGACGAAGTGGCCATAGAGGATCTCTTCACTGCCTCGATGAGGAAAACCATTGCCGATTCATCGGACACAAAGCTTGTTTCGAAATCTGACGCAGAAGGTATTGTCGATGGAACAATTGTATCTTACAGTTCTGTTCCCGTGTTCTTTTCTCCCGCAGGTATAGCCACAGTTTATCAATTAACCATCACTATCAATGTAAAGCTTGTTCAGGTCATAACGGACAAAACATTATGGGAAATGAAAGGGTTTACGGAAAGCATGGATTTCTACCCGATAAATGATCCCCTGCTGACAAAAGAGAAAGAAAAGGATACGATAAACTTGCTTGCCATATCAATGACGCAGAGGGCATTCGATGCGATGCACAGTAATTTCTGACCAGAGCCATGGGTACCGCACATTTCATAACCGGTAAGGATAATTCCTACAATTCCGCCCTGATACGGAAACTTTTGGCGCAGCATGCCGTTACGCAGGACGCCCTTGATACGCTTGACGGGAAATCCACCGACCTTAATCAACTCAACAATGCACTGTATACGGATTCCCTTCTCTCGAAGAACAGGGCTGCGGTCATCGTGAATGCCGAATCACTCAAGCCCGAGGTCATAGAAGCTGTTGTAAAATTCTCAGCTTCTGCGGCCGAGCATACTCTTCTCATACTCGTAACGGAAAATACGGACGCATTAAAGCTCAGCAAATTCACAGCACTACGGGCTGCAAAAACGATTAAAAAATACGCGCTGACGAATCAGACCACGTATTCTCTCATTCAGGACTACATAAAAGAGCACAACGTAAAGATTACGAATACAGCCGTAGACATGCTCACCAGTGTATTCGAGATATCGACATGGGGAATCATAGAAAATGAGCTCAATAAATTGTCGACGTATGCGGGAAAAGACGGGACTATAGACGAAAATGCCGTCAGCGAACTCACGTTTAATCTGAACAAATCCGATACCTTCAAATTTGTGAGCGAAGTATTGAACCATAGGGATAAAGCGGCTTTCCATGACTTGAAAAAAATAAAAGAGACCGGCGCTGAAAGTGCAATGGTTATAGGCGCACTCCTCTGGAAATTACGGCAATTACTCTATGATACACCGGACGACACTGCACTGCGCAAACGAATCGGACTCATCTACGATTACAGCCTTGCCATGAGAAAGGGTCTGGTTACGAATAACCTTGCCCTCGATATGCTGACTATTGAGCTTTTACACGGGAAGCTTTATTAAAGCGTAAATTCAACCTTGAGATCTTTCTGCTCGCCGTCTGTTTCTTCAGGATGCCTCGCGACGAAAGATGCGCAACAAAAGACACCAACTCCTGCAGATATTTTTTTGCCTTATCTATATCGTTTTGTGTCAGCAATGAATCGAATTTGGTTATTCCGGTATGCAAAGAAGCCAGGGCGGACGTGTTGCGTGCCCTTCTTTTCACATTCTGTCTCTGCCTCTTTAAAACCGATTTGGACTTCTTCGGCGGTTTTCTCGTCTTACCTGTCTGTGCCATTTATATACGTACCTCCATTCAAAATTGGACTATGGTTATCATTTTAAAACCACAGTGTCAAGCTAAACACTGTCACCGGACAATCATTGCCCGACTGTACCAACTGCCCAATCGGGGCTGACCTTGATAAGATGGACTACTGAATTGGGTTCTTTATCAGGGGTTATGTTCTCATTTGGGTCTATTGTCGGCAGTCCTAAGTAAGGAGGCCAATATATATATAGGCAAGCACCGTCATGCCTCCATGGAGGTTACCGCTCAGGTAATACCCGCCTTCTCCGGTAGTGAGATTTAATGCTATGTACCCGGTGCCGGTGAATGCTTCATACGTAGT
>JAJYUJ010000007.1 GCA_021792615.1 bacterium | reverse complement strand
TTTTTTCCTGTTTCTCGTGTTTACTTTCATTAGTGGCTCCTTTCTTTAAATTCTAATGCTTTATGGGTTATCCCATAAGGGAGCCACTATTTCAAATTTCAACTAAATTTGATATATCCTCTAAAGCACCTGCCCCAAGATAAAATTCCCATCATGCTGCCGCTCAGGGGCGGAACCATGAATATGGCTGCAAACAATCTCGGCATACGGAAATCTCCGATCGACACGGTACGCATAATCATGGATCATATCAGGGACTTCCATAAGGGTGAAGAACGCCTTTCGACGATACCGCTTAAGGTTTTAAAAATAAAAGATACCGAGCACGGCACAAGGTACGGGTTTACGTTTTCCAACGGCATCGTTTATAAGATACAAAAAGAATATTATGCCACGGGCAACCCGAGCTTTCAGACCGCGGCGAACCTTACGACAACGATCATAGGAAACTTTATCCTCGGTACACAAAAAGGTAAGTTCTTCTTTGAAAAGATCCGGGCGCATATAACAATCGACGGCAGGGTATACCCTTACAATAAAACCCTTTTATCGGTTGCCTCGGTGCTCCAAAAGCTTGTCCTTTGGTTCAAACCCTTCTATCAGCCTGAAAAAAAAGGCATCGATAACTTCTATTTCCTGTCGGTGTCCATGAATTCTTTTTCGATCATAGCAAACATTCGTGCATTATCAAGCGGCAGAATGCTCCATGAAAAAGCATTCAACGGTGTTGCAGGCAAAGTAACTATACAATCGGACAGCGGATATGGTATCGATGGAGAATTAACGAATGACGGGTATACCGATGTCACGATAGAAGAAGGACCTGTAATCAATTTTCTTGTAGCACCGGAATCCGTGCGGACAAATAGAATAGGCTTTACATCCAGGCATTGGCTGAACGGCAATTTTATTGTAAACCATACGAACAGTAAGCCCCATTAGCACGGGCGTGGCTTTCTAAAGGGGCAAATAGAGCGACTCACGGAGAATTTTAAATATTCGATACGATGGAGGTAGAGCATGGCACTGACGGAAGATGAAAAAAAACGTTACACGCGGCAGATGATGATGGACGGATGGGGCGAAGCAACGCAGGAAAAGCTTAAAGCTTCGACGGTTTTTATTGCGGGTGCAGGAGGGCTCGGTTCGCCTGTTTCGATCTATCTTACGGTTGCCGGTATAGGGCATATCGTTATCTGCGATTTTGATTCACCGGATCTTTCGAACCTCAACCGCCAGATACTGCACGACCACTCGAGGATCGGTATCAATAAGGCCGTATCCGCAAAGATGACGCTTGAAAAACTCAATCCGAATATCAACGTAACAGCCATTACGGATAAGATCGTTGAAGATAACGTTGACGAATTGGTAGGAGATGCGAAAATTATTCTGGATTGCATGGATAATTTCCCGACACGCTATATCCTCAATGATTGTGCGATCCGAAAACACATTCCCATGGTGTACGGTAGTATATGGGGTATTGAAGGGAGGTTATCTTTTATACAATCTCCCGAAACACCTTGTCTGAGATGTATTTTCGAGGAAGCACCTCCCAAGGAGGTTTTCCCGGTACTGGGTGCTACCCCCGGGGTCATCGGCTCCCTGCAGGCGCTTGAGGCCATCAAATACCTCACCGGCATAGGCAAGCCGCTCAAGAGCAAACTGTTGATATGGGAGGGCGAGACAACACAATTCCGGACATTTACCTTACAAAAAAATCCCCATTGTCCGAGCTGCGGGGGCAAATAGGAACTCAGTCCCCGAGTTATTTATATAGACATCGGAGAGCCGGTGATGTATAGGCTAAAAAATGGAGGAACACATGAACAATACACATTTTACTGCCTTGTTCAGCCCCATTAAGGTGAACAAGCTCGAAATAAAAAACAGGATCGTCTTTCCTGCGATGCATCTGAACTACACGCCTGAAGGCTATGTTACGGATCAGATGACCGCATTCTACGAGAACCGGGCAAAGGGCGGAGCCGGATTGATCGTGGTCGGCGGCTGTACGATAGATAAGGTCGGCGGCGGCCATTTCATGATCCGGCTTGACACGGACGACTTTGTTCCCGGGATGACTGCCCTGACACAAAAAATCCATGCCCACGGAACAAAAGTATTTGCACAACTTTATCATGCAGGGCGGTATGTTGCGTCATGGATGATAAACGGAGAAACACCGGTATCGGCTTCCGCAGTGCCTTCGAAGCTTACCAATGAGGCACCGAGGCCGCTGACAAAGGATGAAATTCAGCAGATTCAGCAGTATTACGCCGATGCGGCTCTCCGGGCAAAAAAGGCGGGTATGGACGGTATCGAGATCCTTGCATCGGCAGGCTATTTAATATGTCAGTTTCTGTCACCTCTGACCAATCAAAGGACCGACGAGTACGGCGGTACACGGGATAATAGGATGCGGTTTGGTATTGAGGTATACAAAAAGATACGAGAGGCAGTCGGTGATGACTTTGCAATCATCATGAGGCTTTCGGGAAGTGATTTTGTAAAAGGAAGCAATACGATAAACGAAACAGTAGAGTTTGCCAAATCATTGGAGCAGCTGGGCATAAACGGGTTCAATATAACCGGCGGCTGGCATGAAACGCACGTGCCCCAGCTCACCTTCTCCGTACCCGAGGGAGCGTTCTCGTACCTCGCAATGAAGGTCAGGCAGGCTGTACGGATTCCTGTTATAGCGTCGAACAGGATCAACGATCCAAAGCTTGCGGAGCGTTTCATCAATGACGGCTGGGCCGACATGGTTGTTATGGGCAGGGCATTGATTGCAGACCCGATGTTTCCTGAAAAGGCGCGGAAAGGCGAACTGCACGAAATAAACTCCTGCATAGCCTGCAACCAGGGATGTTTTGATAATATATTCAACGGTCTTCCTGCCAATTGTCTGGTGAATCCCATTACCGGCAGGGAACACGAGATAAAGGTCGGCAAAACCAGGAAACCGAAAAAGATTGCTATCATAGGAGCAGGTCCCGGAGGTCTTGAAGCCGCCGTGACACTCGCCAAAAGAGGACACAAAGTGGATCTCTATGAAAAGGAACAATGGATTGGCGGGCAATTCAATCTTGCAAGTGTGGTACCGGACAAGGAAGGGTTTTATAACCTGATGCTCTATTACGCACACCAGCTTGAGCATCACGGCGTGAAACTCCATCTCGGAACACCTGTCGGTAAAAACAAGCTCGGAAAGCTCAAGGCCGACGAGATCATCGTTGCAACAGGCGGTACCCCTCTTATACCGAAGATAGAGGGCCTCGCAGAGGGACTTGAGGAGGGGTCGGTAAGGCTTGCATGGGATGTTTTATCCTCCGAGTTTCCCGGAACCTCTGAAGATATCGTGATAATCGGCGGCGGGGCGGTTGGATGTGATGTAGCGCTGTACCTTACCCAGGACGGTACCATGAACGAGAAAACAGCCCGGTTCCTGCTCGAAAACGACGCTGAAGATCCCCTGCTTGTTCAGCAACTCCTGAAGCAGTCGACCAGAAAGGTTATCATGCTTGAAATGCTTGATAAGACCGGCAAAGACATCGGCAGGTCTACCCGGTGGCCCATCATGCAGCAATTGAAGCGGCGGGGCGTCAAGATGTATACCAACACAAAGGTGACCAGAATAGAAGAAGGAAAGGTATATGCAGAGAACAACGGTCAGACCCAGGCATTTGACGCAGGTGTGATTGTCCTGGCAACCGGTGTGATCCCCTACAACCCCTTCGCGCAGTCAAAAGACAAGCGCATCCATGTTATCGGAGACGCGGTTTCTACAGCTAAGGCTCTGGATGCCATAAAACAGGGGTTCGAATTGGCATTAAGCATATAAGCAAATTTCCTTTTCCCCCATTTTACTAAAGGGGGCAAGAGAGGGATGAGGAGGGAGGCACATGAAAACGAAGGTGGTAACAATCGTTACGGTTGTTTCAGCGATAGGCTTACTGGCAAGCGTTAAACTGTTTGCCCAGAGCGGCAACCCGAACTGGCCCGGCACACCCGGTACGCCCAATTCCATAAAAAGTTCCGACTGGGTGCCGTATCTTCCGTGGGATCCCAATTATGCCAAAGCAGAACCCGGGTTTGGACCCACCGGTACTTACTACAGCGCGGGTGCAGGGGTACTGGACGAGGACTGGAATTATTTCAGTTTTGAACCATCCCTTGTTCAGGCAACAGCATCCCTTAATACACCGGAGCAGCTCTATGGTGTCAGCGGGTTCAGTGCCGACAGGGCATGGCAGTATTCAACAGGAGATCCGCACATCCTGATAGCAATACTCGATTCAGGCATAGAATGGGACAGAAAGGACCTCACCGATAAGATCCATCTGAATTACAGGGAGTTGCCTCCACCGTATAACCCTACAATTATTCCTGCAACCGGCGGTTTTGTAACAGGGTGCACATGCCAGACAGCATCGGGATCTGTTTCCGCAACAACTTCCTGTGTTTCAGGCGGCGGTTATTACAACCTTTCCTGTTATGACTGGAACAAGGACGGTGTTTTCAATGTGGCAGATTACGATGGTTCAAGGGGTGGTGCCGGCTATGCATGGTTTACGGATCCCAATAATCCCACCGGTGCTCAAATTCCGGTAACGGATGCGAACAATAACGGCTTTATAGACCCCGAGGATTTGATCTTACTTTTCGGACAGGACGGTGTTGACGCGGATGGCGATGGCTATGCACGGGACATCGCAGGATGGAACTTCAGGGACAACAACAACGACCCCTGGGACCTCAACGGATTCGGGCATGGTACGGGTGAGGCTGAGGATTCGTCCGCGCCTGCAAACGATCCTTTAATCGGAAGTCCGGGCGTATGCCCGAAATGCATGTTTATGCCGGTAAGGGTAGGAGACAGCTTTGTTGCCGATTCAAACCATTTTGCGGAGGGGGTGCTCTTTGCGACGGACAGCGGCGCGCGGATCATTCAGGAGGCGCTCGGCACAATCGATATGTCGGCATTTGCCCAACAGGCTATCGACTATGCGTTCAACCATAATGTTGTGATCATCGCATCTGCAGCGGACGAGGACAGCATGCACCACAATTACCCTGCAAGCGGCAACCATGTTATCATGGTACATGCGATAGCGCCGAACAATCTTGGGCATCCAACTGTTCCCATCACCTCATTCCTTGCATTCAATAATTGTACAAATTATGGCGCACATCTCGTGCTCTCGACGCCCGGGAAGAGCTGCTCATCCGAGGCAACGGGCAAGACGTCCGGGATGGCCGGTATTGTAGAGTCCATGGCGTTTACGCAGGGCATTTCTCTCACGGCAAACGAGGTTAAACAGATATTGACCCTTACTGCGGATGACATCAATATTCCTAATTCCGTTCCGGGCTCTTCAAACTACGATCCGACCCTGTACGAATCACTACCGGGATGGGACCAATACTTCGGTTACGGCAGGGCAAATCTTTACAAGGCAGTCCTGTCTGTTACCACAACCGCAATACCGCCCGAGTCTTATATAACAGCGCCGAACTGGTTCCAGACCATTGATCCCGTTACGACGCCTGACCTTGATGTTTATGGCTACGTCAATGCGCGCTGGGCAAGCTCGTACGATTACGACGTACAGTACGGTGTTGGCATAACGCCGTCATCGTTTATCACCGTATGCCAGCAAAAGGGTTTAACAGGCCCGGTTTCGGGTAAGCTGTGTACCATTAATGTCGCAAATCTTCCGATATCCGAACAACCGATCACGAAGGTTGAGACGTGGACCGAGGGAGGTGCGAATGATTATGCACTCACCATACGGGTACGGGTATTCGATAATCAGCACAAAAACCAATACGAACTTCCTGTTCTGTCAACCGGTGATACGCGGCTGTACGGTGAGGACAGGAGAGAGATATTTATTCATCATGACCCTGACCTTTATCCCCATTATCCGATATACCTCGGTACATCTTTGGAATCATCCCCTGTACTTGCGGATCTCTACGGTACCGGCAAGGATGTCCTTCTTATCGGCGGTTCAGACGGTAAGGTTTATGGATTCGATAAAAACGGTAACCCATTGCCCGGATTTCCGCTCACGACGAAGCCGCTCGATGTGTTCGATCCGTCGAATCCTGCAAACCACCTTGCCTCGCCGGCTTATGCAGGAGGTTCGATTACACCGGCATCCGCTGCCATTGTAAGTACTGTTGCCGTGGGAGATCTGCTCGGCAACGGTATAACGGATATTGTTGCAGCTACGATGGACGGGCACGTGTATGCGTGGGACAATCAGGGCATCCTGCTGCCGGGCTTTCCGGTACACATCAACTATGGCTATTCGGATCTGTTTACCAATACAACATTAAGGAACCACATACTTCAATCATTGAATTGCAATACAAGTACGGATCCCAAATGTGCACCGAATCCGCAGAGCGATGTTCCGGATCATGCGATCCTTGCTTCCCCGGTACTGTACCCTCTCGGCCCCAACGGGCTTGATATCATTGTTGCCGCAGAGGATCAGCATGTTTATATATGGAACGGGACCGGCACATTGATTACCGATTTTGCAGTATACAATAAAAATGTTCCCTACTACAGGCAGTACACAAGGATACTTTCAACGCCTGCTGTGGGTGACATACTTGGCAATGGCAGCGTCCAAATCGCGTTGGGCACAAATGAGGTTTACAACGGGGCAACGCAGGCATACGTGATGAATATTGACGGTACGTATGCACCGGGCTGGCCGCAGCAGATTCCTGCTCTATTTGCAAGTATACTTCCGTATATCGGTGTCGGTATACCGACTTCGCCGGTTGTTTTCCCGTACGGGAGCAGCCCGGGATTGAAGGTGGCATTCAATCCGGTGTCGTCTGAACCCGTTATTTTCAATCCTGACGGCAGCGTGTTTCAACATGTTGCAGGTACATTTCCTGCAAACGCCGATACATCCGAAACACAGGAGATAACCCTGATATCGAATATGTCGGCCGGATCGCTTGCAGGAGGAGACACCCAGCTCACGTATGGCGCGGTTGGTCTGCATATACTCAACATGGAGGCGAACGGAGCCTTGCGGGAGCCGTTCAATCATCTTGTTTCACTCTGGGATGTCAATAATAATACATACGCGTCGAATTTTCCAAGGGACATCGAAGACTGGCAGATGCTGAATAACCCGGCAATAGCGGATATCAATGGCAATGGTATGCCGGATGTTATCGAGGGCAGCGCAGGCTATCAGTTGTGGGCATGGAATGCAGACGGTACCATTCCGCAGGGATGGCCAAAATTCACCGGCGGCTGGATGCTTGCATCTGCTGCTGTTGGTAATGTGGATACGAAGAGCAATACGTCAGCGCCGAATGCAATCCAATGGGCGGACTTTCATCACGATCTCTGGCACACGGGTAATTCTCAGACAGCACTTCCGGTAAGGAATGGGAGGCTTGCCATAGCGGCAGCCACACGGGAAGGATACCTGTATTTGTGGAAGGCCCCGGGCAGCAGTTCAGGGTCATCCGGCGGATGTTCCTGTAATACCACAGGCAGTACCCATGCTTCGGATATCATGCTTTCTCTGTTTATCGGGATAATGCCGGTTTTGTTCCTCCTTTTCTTCAAAAGAAAGAAAAAGGTATAACCATGAGAGTGGTGAGAAGAAAGGTAAAAAATTTGGTGAAATCTTTCCGCGGCAAGCCGTGGAATATCCTAAACATCCCCTCCCTTGACTGGAGGGGATCAAGGGGAGGGTGAATTTTGACTTATATTTCACACCCCCACATGTCCTCCCCCGTCAAGGGGGAGGACATTTTGAGATGTGCACTTTTGAATGGGTGTTCGCCGCAATCCCCGCTATTTATAGCGGCGGGCACACAGCGAAGCTGGGTCGGGTGAACTATGCGATTAACATGTTCCATACCCAACGAAGAATCCATGCTGTTTGCAGCGTGATTATTCAATTTTAACCGATAGGGGAAGGATAAAAGAACACCTATGGCAAGACTACAGAGGATTACGAGTCAAATGTAAGAGTACATTTGTAAATAAGTGGATTTTTGGGTGAATAAATCACCTGATTGTATTTTTTGTCTTAAGTAGATAAAAACCATGATGGAGGCAGGATAACTATGAAGAAGAATATGGGTTTCTTGTTTATTGTCTTTGTGCTGTATGTAGGCATAAGGCTTGTCCCTTTTTTTTCTACGTTTAACAATACCAGCAGGTTTTTTCTTGTTGATTCCTATGAGTACAGTCTCCTCGGCGTGAATATAGCACAGCACGGGTACTATACACCACATGGAGGGGAGCCTGGACTCAGGAGATCCCCCGGCTATCCTCTGTACCTCGCAGCAGTGTACAAGCTTTTTGGAGTAAAGCCGGCTATTGCCCTGTTTTTACAGATTGTACTCTCCGGACTTATCCCACTATTTCTCTACATGAACGCGGAATTGTTATTTTCGAAAAGGGTTGCCCGGATCGCATCTGTACTATCCATCGTTGAACCGGTAAGCATTATCTATGCAAACTTGCTTTTATCAGAGACCCTGTTCGTTGTGTTCCTGCTTCTTAGCACCTACTTCTTTATAAAGTCCATGAAGAATAAAAACACAACCGCCCTTTTTGTGTCCGCAATAATGACAGGTATTGGTGCATACTTCAGGCCGGTTATACTCTATTTGCCGCTTGCATATGCGTTTATGTACATAGCTGTTTCATGGCTTTCATTCAAAGACAGGATAAAGTATGCCCTTGGTATTGTGCTCATAACGGGACTGACTGTCCTGCCGTGGGTTACAAGGAATTATATCGTTGACCGGTATAAGGGTTTTTGTTCCATCCAGGATATAAACCTTTATTACTGGAGGGCAGCCGGGGTCATTTCGGACATGGAGCATCTGCCCTTGAGAGAGGTGCAGGACAGGCTTGAAAAAGCGGTCCCATCAGGGCTTTCTCTTGCAAATAAATATCAGTTTTTGAGGGACAAGGCTGTAAGTGTGATTATACATCACCCGTATGCTTATTTAAAAGTAATGCTGAAAGGCAGTATCAATATGCTTTTATCGCCGGAGCGTTATGCCGTATTCAAACTTGCCGATATAAAACCAAGGTTTTTAGGTATTATGTGGCAAGGTCATAGTATACACCAGGCACTGAACATGTTGATGTCGGATCCGGTTATTGTGTCGAGTGTTGTTATGTATCAGTTGTTATTTACTCTAATCATTGGATTACTCATTGCAATAGGCATGCTTATCATTGCCGGCGAAGGTTTTATCAAAGAACTTTTGATAATGTTGTTTATTATAGCATATTTTGTCGTAGTGTCTGCAGGTCCCGAGGCGGAACCGAGGTTCAGGCTTCCGGTACTGCCGTATATGCTTATCATTGCGGCCTTTGCCCTGTCATCACTTTTTACCAGCGTGGCAAGCAAACATTACAAAAAACGTATCAAATAACCCTCCTGATTCACAGAGGGCATGCCGCAGCATTTAGTTGATTAAATGCCGTACGTATGTTTAAAAAAAAATATGGATACAAAAAAAGTATTGATTGTCATGGGGAGTAGTTCCGATGAGAAATTTATGTCGGAGAGTGCAAAGGTGCTGGAAAGTTTCTCTGTCGGATATGACATGGTTGTCTCTTCGGCCCACAGGACGCCCGATAAAACGAGAGACCTTGCGGTGAAGGCAAAGGAAAACGGATATCGCGTCATCATAGCTGGGGCAGGAGGTGCAGCCCACCTTGCAGGGGTGATCGCATCCGAAACCCTCCTGCCGGTCATAGGCGTGCCCCTGCCGTCATCCTACCTGTCCGGCATGGATGCCCTGTTATCAACCGTACAGATGCCCGGGGGGATCCCCGTCGCAACCGTTGCCATCGGAGAAGCGGGGGCAAAGAATGCAGCCCTGCTTGCCATAGAGATCCTTGCTTTACAGGATGATTCCCTGCATAAAAAAATCATCGATTACAGGAAGACTTTTTCCAAGAGTGTTTCAGATAAAAAATAACCTTGCTTATCAGATTCAACGGAACATTTAAGGATAACGACGAACGCCGGCTTATAACCGATTATCTTGGATCGGGGAAGCTCTTCATTTATCCCACGGAAACAATTTACGGCATAGGATGCGATGCATTCAATGAGACCGCGGTAGGCAGGGTCTTTGAGATAAAGCAGCGTCCGCAGAACAAACCTCTCATACTCCTGATCAAGGATATGAGCATGCTGGATGAACTTGCCGTTGGAATTACACCACTTGCCCGGCGGCTCATGATGGCATTCTGGCCCGGCCCCCTTACCATGATATTCAAGGCAAAGCCGGGTATCAGCAGTCTATTGACCGGCGGTACGGGCAGAATCGGCGTGCGGCAGTCTCCGCATCCTCTCGTAGCATCCATCTTTCAGGTCTATGGGCATCCCCTTGTCTCTACAAGTGCGAACATCTCGAACGAAGCGCCGGCAGCAGCTATAAAGGACATACCGACATTTATTACCGATAAGGTTGACCTTATAATTGACGGGGGTAGAATAAACAGTATTCCTTCTACGGTAATTGATGTTGCGGAAAAGGGAATTGTGTATATAAGGGAAGGAGCAGTAAACAAAACTTCTATAGAAAGGTTGTTATATGACAGAAATAAAACCATTTAAAGGAACACGGTATAACAGTAAGCTTGTTGATCCATCCGTGGTAGTAGCCCCGCCGTATGATGTTATCAACGAGGCGCAGCAGGAGATGCTGTATAAAAAACACCCGTACAACACCATAAGGCTCATACTCGGCAAACAACACGACGACGACAACGAAAAAAACAACCGGTATACGCGTGCCCGGAAGTTTATAGACGAATGGACGCAGTCCAACGTACTGATCAGGGACAGCGCCCCTTCTATTTATCTGTATGTGCAGAAATTCACTATCCACGGTAAGGCCTATGAGCGGCATGGGTTTGTGACCCTGATGAGACTGGAAAGCGATATTTATACACACGAGAAAACACTTGCGAAACCAAAAGAAGACCGGTTCGAGCTGATGAAGGCGTGTGAAGGCAACATGTCGCCGATCTTTGTGCTGTACGATGATGAGAAACGGTGCGTCGAATGTATTACGATAAGTCCCGCAATCCATACGCTGATTGCTCACATCAAAGAAGGAGATGAAGAGCATTTTTTCTATAGAATCACGGATGAAAAGATTATAAACACGGTGCAAAAATTACTCTCGGATCAGCGGGTATATATTGCCGACGGACACCACCGGTACGAGACGGCGATACGGTACAGGGATTACATGTTTTCACAACACGGTAAAAATGAGCAGGCAAGCTATAATTATGTGCTCGCATATTTTACCAATATAAGCGATCAGGGACTTGTCATACTCCCGACCCACAGGATAGTGCATGAAGTTCCCTATACGGAAGAAGAGTTTATCAAAAAGCTCAAGCCGGTTTTTGACGTCAAATTGTTCGGCAGTACAATGGACAAAACGGCCATACACGACTGGGAAAAAGAAATAGAGAGAGCCGGCAAGGCGTGCGGTGTCCGGTTCTATGGCACGGATAATCTTTATATACTCTACAATTACCGGCAGAACAGTCTGAAGAACGATCCAACGCCTGAGGCGTTAAAATCCCTCGACGTGTTTATCCTCAATAAAGAAATACTCGAAGGTATTCTCAATATCCCGGAAAGCACCTTCTCAACCGGGGGCAGGTTGTCTTATTTTCATGAGCTGGATACCGCTCTGACCTCTATGAAGCCGGGGGATGTTGCATTTGTTTTGAATGCTCCGTCTGCAAAGGATGTAAAGGCCGTTGCATTGAAAGGGCTGAACATGCCCCAGAAAACAACCTTTTTCTATCCGAAGCTATTGTCCGGACTTGTATTCCACATGTTCAACCCGTGATTGGTTGAACCAAAAAATGAATTTGTAAGAGCAGCGTCCGAAGAAAATATGGATTCCCGCGAAAGCAGGAGCCCGGAGTTTTTACGATTTTCTCTGGATTCCAAGTCAGGCTCGGGATGACATTGAGGGCTCATTCCTCTGAAGCCGCCTGCGGCGGCGGTAGTCTACTCCTGAATAGCACCCGCTTAAAATGTGATCGTTATCATTGTCAGTCCGGGTCCTTTGTGCAATGGACTATAACTATGAGACCAACAGTTATTTTATTAGGAACTCTTTTTATCGTGCTGCTCACGTCAATCGCGGGTATGACTCAGGATTTCAGGAATGCGCCCCCGGGTGAGGTCTGGCGCACCATAGAATCAGAACATTTTTCGATTACATTTCCCGCGCACGACAGCAGGCTTGCGCATAAGCTGATCGACATGGCCGAATATTACTATCCGCGTATGACCATGCGTATGGGATGGACTCCGGCAAGAAAAACATATCTGCTCATTTCCAATGCAACGGATGCAGCGAATGCCGAAACCACGCCCTATTATTACGATCACATCGTTGTTTTTGCAATCCCTCCGGATGCCTATTCAAGTATTGTCAACTATGATGACTGGCTCAAGATGATCTTTACCCATGAGTATACACACATCCTGCATCTGGATCAGACGAGAGGATTTTTCGGTTTTTTGAATGATATTTTCGGCAGGGTTTTGTTTGTAAACCAGATAGAGCCGGACTGGATCATTGAAGGTTATGCCGTTTACAATGAGTCAGCGCTGACATCCGCCGGCAGGGACAACGGAAGCTATTACAATGCGATCTTAAGGATGCAGGCACTTCATAACGATCTGCCGCCTATAGACGCAGGCGACGGGATGCCGAGTAAGTGGCCGTTCGGTGAATATCCCTATGTATACGGCGGCAAATTCATGCAGTATATAGCAAACAAATATTCGGCCAGGTCAGTCGCTGATTATTCCAAAGAATATACCTACCTTCCGCTGTTGCTGAACAGGGACGCCCGGGTTGCATTTGACGGGCGAAGCTTTACCTCCCTGTGGAGGGATTGGCAGAACAGCGTCAGAAAACAGGCGCTCCTCTCGGTCGTTTCCCTGATGTTTTCCTGGAGAACAAGCTCGAAACAGATAACGTACAGCGGCGCCGATACGAGAGGCCCTGTTTGGGATGCCGGAGGCAGCGGTATATACTATACCTCGTACAACGGTGAAAGCCAGATGGGCATTTTTTATACGGGATTGGCAGATGGTAAAAGAAAATGGGTTGTCCGGAGGGACAGCGGATTCTCGGGCTCTCTGTGCAAAGACAACTTTTTCTTTTCCCAGAATGAATTTTATCACAATTTTTATCTCTACAACGATCTCTATGAGCTCGACACCAAAACCGGCAGCGTAAAAAAGCTTACATCCGGCGTACGCGCACACGGTGCGGATGTGTCGCCGGACTGTACTAAAATCGTTTTCGTATCGAACACAGCGACTACATCAGATTTGATGGTATATTATCTGACAGACCCCGGCTTTATAGAGACCATTGCAAGCATGAAAATGAACGGGCAGTTTCTGGATCCCCGGTGGTCATGGGACGGCAGTCATATCGCGGTCACCGAAAAAAACAACAACGGAGAATCAACGATAAAAATTCTCGGGAGCGACGGCCGGGATTTTACGACGGTCATATCCGGAGATCACCTGAATTTATTCCCATCTTGGTCCAGAGACGACCGGTACGTACTTTTTTCTTCAGACATGACCGGTATTGCGAACCTGTATGCGTATTCAATAACCGGACAGTCTCTGTATCAAGTTAGCAATGTTATAGGCGGAGCGTATGAGGCCCAGGTGTCGCCGGACAATAAAACGATAGCCGTGACCGAATATGACGGCAAGGGCTTCGATATATATACCATGCCGTTCTCTCCGGCTGCGTTCAGACAAGTTAATCCACCGAAGGAATTCACGGTCGAAGAGGCTAACCCGTATAAGCACATTGACGTAAAAGAAACTCGTTATTCCCCGTTTGCCACACTGGTCCCGACATGGTGGCTCCCGGCAATTTCATTGGCAAGCGATGCCTATTCTCTGGGTGCCTACACCGCGGGCTCCGATCTCCTCGATCATAACAATTATACGGTTCAGGCAGGATATACCGCATACCCTCATGCGCAGTGGAGACCGGGGTTTTCAGCAACCTATGACAATACATCGTACACACCGGACATCGGCATTGCCGGATCGATTATGCCCTCTATTGCGGCAACATACACGGACCCGGCTTCAGGTACCAGTCATTCATACCTGCAGCAGGACAGCGATATAGCCCTGAATATAACCTATCCTATAAATCACGTGCGATATAGACAGGCGGTGGGTGCCGGATATAATTATAGCTATACGGAATCGCTTACACAGCTTCCCTCGTATGTTACAAATCCACCCTTTACCGGCGTACTCAGCGGGCTTACGGCAAGCTACTCCCTCGATACGACATCGGTTTTCGATACCTCGATCAGCGATGAAGACGGCCTCTCTTTCAATACATACTTTGAACGGGATCTTGCAGCCCTCGGCAGCGACCGGGACCTGTCCAGATCCTACTCGACAATCAAAGGGTACCTTCCCGGGTTCGGCACAAACCACGTTATCTATCTAAAAGGCATATTCGGAATTACCGCGGGTGCTTCGAAAAACAATTCCCTGTTTTCGGTCGGAGGCATCCAGCCGTTTTATACGGTCCCCGATTATTCCAGTGTTCCGGTCAGGGGCTATCCATCAGGTACACTGACCGGTACAAAGGCGTACGCCGTAACCCTTGAGTACCGGTATCCGGTCGGCATCATAGACAGGGGCATCAGCACCCTGCCGTTTTATCTCGACAAGATATCCCTGTTCCCGTTTATCGATAGTGCAGGTAACACAGAGAAGTCACTCACCTCGGCCGGCATAGAATTGAACCTCGACACCTACATCGGCTATCTTTTTCCTTTTCGGTTTACAATAGGGTATGCTTATGCCTACAACATATATCCAGCATCATCATTTTATTTCCTCGTGGGAGAAACTATTCCGTGAAAAATATTTATACGACGGTGGCAAGACTTGCAGTCCCTGTCATGATCGGCATGCTTACCCAGACGTTCATCAACCTGTTCGATGTAGCAATGGTCGGCAGGCTTGGTGTGGATGCAAAGACAGCTCTTGCGGCACTCGGGGTCGGCATCATAACACTCTGGGTCTTTGGCGGCGCACTGAATGCAATATCGGTCGGTATTCTCAGCCTCGTTACGCGCAGGTTCGGCGAAAAGGAATATGAGAAGGCGGGCGAGGTACTCTTCGTAGGTATTGTTATGGCTATTGTGCTCGGAACAGCGATGGGCATAATCGGTTATGTCATAGCAAAGCCGTTGTTTGCGCTGCTTACCCACAATCAGGTTGTTGCAGTAGAAGGTGCAAAGTTTATCCGGTTCAGGTTTATAGGGCTGCTTCCGTTCCTGATCATCATCGTGTATAAGGCGTTTTTCGATGCATTGGGAAAGACGTGGGTATTCATGTATGTGGAGATCATCATGAATATCGTCAATGTGGTCCTTTCCTACGGCTTGATCCTCGGACATCTGGGCTTTCCAAGACTCGGAGTCGAGGGTGCCGGCATATCCGCAACCGCAAGTTCGTTTGTAGGCGCTGCGGCCATCATTCTTTACAGTTTTTCACGCAGGTTCCGGGCGTTCAATATATACAAAGTCTGTAAGATTAATTTCAGGCTCGTCGGAGAGGTCGTCAAGATCAGCTACCCAGCGGCTATTGCAGCAGTGCTTACGACATTGGGGTTTGAGGCGTTCATCGTCATATCCGGCAAGATCAATGTCGTAACGCAGGCTGCCACAACGATAATGACACAGCTCGCTTCCCTGACATTTTTGCCCTTGCTCGGGTTTGGTACGGCTGCGGCAACTATGGTGGGACAGAGTCTCGGTGCAGGTAACCCGGATCAGGCGGAGAAATACGCTTTTAGTTCGATAAAACTCGGTACGGTTATCATCGCTTTTCTGGCGCTGGTGTTTATAGCTTTTCCCCAGCAAGTCATCGGGTTGTTTACGGATACCAACGCTGTTATCGTAGAAGGTTCAAAGGCTTTGATCATATTCAGCCTTGCAATGGTTTTCGAAGCTGTCGGCATTATTGCCAGTCAGTCATTATTCGGAGCCGGGTACACGAAGTATGTCATGGTTGTAGACGTCTCTTTGCACTGGCTGCTGTTCGTACCCCTCTCCTATGTACTCGGTGTCGTCGCAGGTCTGAATATTGTAGGTCTATGGCTGTCTGCGGACACCTACGTGTTCTTACTGAGCATGTTGATGCTGATAGGGCTCAAGAGGGGCAAGTGGAAGCTTGTGAAGATATAACGCGGGCGTATGGTTGTAATTTTATGTTTGTGTGATTAACATAGTTCTACGATGGAGAAAAAAGAACTTCAGGATCGAATACGCAGGCTGGTAAAAGAAAAGAATGCAATACTCCTTGCTCATAACTACCAGAGGGAAGAGATACAGGAGATCGCAGACCTTACCGGCGATTCGTACGAGTTGAGTGTGAAGGCATCCAGGACAGATGCTGATATAATAGTATTTTGCGGTGTGCGGTTCATGGCGGAGAGCGCAAAGATACTCTCGCCCGGCAAGACGGTCCTCCTTCCCAATGCAGGTGCAGGCTGCACCATGGCCGATATGATTACAGCACAGCAACTGGAAGGGCTGAGATCCCAGTACCCGGATGCCTATGTCGTGAGCTATGTAAACACCAATGCGGATGTCAAGGCACTATCGGACGTGTGTTGTACATCATCGAATGCGGTGACTATCGTCAGGGCTGTTCCTGCAAAAAAGGTGATCTTTGTCCCGGACAAGAACCTTGGCAGCTATGTTAAAAAATTCTCAGACAAGGATATGATTATCTGGAACGGCTATTGCCCGACCCATCACCACATTTACCCCGAAGAGATAAAGCTGCTGAAAGAGAAATATCCTGATGCGCCGTTTGTATGCCACCCCGAATGCAGACCCGATGTCGTCGAACTCGCAGACAAGGTAACATCTACATCCGGTATCATAAAGTATACGAAGGAAGACCCGCATCACCGGTTTATCATTGGCACTGAAGAAGGCATCATGTACCAGCTCAGGAAGAACAGCCCTGAAAAGGAATTCATCCTCGCTTCGAACGGGTTTATATGCCCGAATATGAAGAAGACAAGGCTTGAGGATATTGTACTGGCACTGGAAAAAAAACAATACGAAATCACGCTGTCGCCGGCAATCATAGAAAAGGCAAGGCTCCCGCTCGAGCGGATGATCGAAGTGGGAGCGGTTCCTGCAGCCAAGTGACGACGTATATTTTATATTCCCAAATCAGCATCTCATTGAGTTAACCCGGAAAAGCCAACGCGAAAGCTTGTTCTGCAACAGGGGCATCGAGGGGGAGGTGTCAGTCACCTTTGCTCGTCAGGCAGCGTTTTGATGCGAACCTAATCCATGAGCGGCCCTTACCCCCTTGCCGAGATCCGGGATTGAACGGGTTTTGATTTGTAGCCTGCTTGTGATAGTATCTCCCTATGGATTTTAAGGAAGCTTTATGATTGTCATTGGTATCAATACAGGGACATCGGCTGATGGAATCGATGTCGCGATGGTGGAGTTCGGAAGGGCGCGCTCTCATCCTCCGGTTAACCTTCTGTGGTCAGGCACCTATCCTTATCCCGCACAGCTCAAGCGATTGTATTTGAATCTGGTTGATAGTGCAAATACGATCACAGCTCCGGCATGGTTCGATATGGCAGGACGGTTCGATTCCGGTCTTGGCATTGCATTTTCCGATGCCGTAGCAAAAGCCATGCAGTCCTCGGGTATAAAACGATCTGCTGTTGCCTGCATCGGCTCCCACGGACAAACGGTCTGGCACGCACCGGGACGCTCCGGCAGCAGGCGGTTTGCGGGCGGTTCAACGATTCAGCTCGGCAGTCCGTCTGTTGTTGCAGAGACGACCGGCATTCCGGTTGTCGCGCATTTCAGACAAAAGGATGTCGCTTCCGGCGGCCAGGGTGCACCCCTTGCACCGGTTCTCCACTTCGAACTGTTCAGGAATTACGCGCCAGCCGTTGTCCTGAACATTGGAGGCATCGCCAATATAACCGTGATACCCTTGCAGGACGATTTTTCCAGAGTCTACGGGTTTGATACTGGCCCCGGGAACAGGCTGATCGACATGGCTGTCGAAGCCTACACACAGGGAAGAAAGACATTTGACAGAAACGGAAGGTTTGCCAGCAGGGGAGGGATAAATGCTTTATTGCTTGAACGGCTCATGCGCGATCGATTTGTCAAAAAAACACCGCCCAAAAGCACGGGGCGGGAGTATTACAATATGTCCTATTTTGCCGCGAATGCCGTGCCTTCGGGTGATCTCGATACCATTGCGACATTAACCGCTTTTACGGCGCACGCCGTTGCCTACAATATAGATCGTTTTGTCAAAGGGCGCATGAAGCATCTTATCGTGTGCGGTGGCGGTGCCCGCAACGGAGCGATACTGAAACAGCTTTCCGGGTTGATGCCGGGGGTAACTATAAAGACCGTAGAAGAACTCGGCTACAGCTCATCTGCGATAGAACCCATGCTCTTCGCATACCTCGGGTATCTCGGGATCAATAAAATACCGGTTAGCTTCAAAAAAATAACAGGCTCATCCCGGGCATTCGTGCCGGGCGGGATCTATTATCCGTAAGAAAAACAAAAAGCGGATTAAACCGAAAAAAGGTGAATGTGTGCTTTCGATGCCGCTATCTCATCCCCGGTCAACGGCTCGCGGACGTATTCTAAGTGCAGGGAGGACTTCAATCCTTCAAGCAGTGCCTTGATAAGAATGTCCTGCGTTACTCTGTGATCATATGCTATGGAGCCCTGCTGGAGCAGTATGCCCTTTGCCCTTCTCTGAGCACTCCCGACAAGTTTTTTACCGCTCACGGTCAATTCGTAAGAAAGAGCCTGGTTGAAGCAGAGTGGTTGTTCGGAATCTATGGTACTGTTCCCGTACTGGACATCGATACCGCATAAGTTAAATCCGTCTTTCAGTCCATGGGTTATCATACTATAGCTCTTCAACAACGAGCCGGCCTTTCCAAGGTAGGCTTCCGGCATAACAATGCTGTAGCACAGGTCGCTGCCGTGGAACACGGCACCGCCCCCGGTAGGTCTTCTTACGATCTCCGTGTTGTCCCGGATAAAACCCGCAGGCAGGTTTTCCGTGCGCTGGTTCCTGCCGATCGAGATGCATGGTTTGTTAAAGGTAAAAAACCTCAGGGATGCGGAGCCGTTGTTTTCCACGGCCCTGTTGAAAAGGATTTCATCGATCGCCATCGTTAAGGCGGGTTCAAGGCTGGAAAAGCCAAGGTACCTCATCCGGTTCATATCAAATAAACTTTTCTATGAACCGTGTGGATATGTTGCCGAGCAGGAATTCCTTGCTCGCAAGTATCTTCTTGTGAAGGGGGATGTTTGTTTTTATGCCTTCTATGATGAACTCATCGAGTGACCTCTGCATCCGCCTGATGGCACTGTCGCGGTCTTCGGCCCAGACGATGAGCTTCGCAATAAGTGAATCGTAATAGGGAGGTACTTCATAGCCGCAATAGACATGGCCGTCAACCCGTACCCATGGACCTCCGGGTTGTATGTAGGTATGGATTATACCGGAAGAGGGAACAAGGGTTTCCGGGTCTTCGGCATTTATCCTGCACTCTATGGCGTGTCCTTTGAGTTTGATATCTTTTTGCGAGACAGACATCTTCTGCCCGCCGGCAATGTTTATTTGTTCGGCCACGATGTCCATGCCCGTAACAAACTCCGTTACCGGATGCTCTACCTGAAGCCGGGTGTTCATCTCCATGAAATAGAACTTTCCCTTTTCATCGAGCAGGAATTCTATGGTGCCGACACCGCGGTAATTGATATGCTTTGTGATCCTGAGTGCCGCATCGTTCATTTTGTTCCTGAGTTTATCGTCCACTGCAACCGACGGGGACTCTTCTATAAACTTCTGGTGTCTCCTCTGTATGGAGCACTCCCTCTCTCCAAGGGAAACCACGCCTCCGTTCCCGTCCCCGATAATCTGGATCTCGACATGGCGCACGTTCTCAAAGTATTTTTCTATGTACAACGAGGTGTTGCCGAACGCGGTCTTTGCCTCTGCCCTGGCGATCTTGATGATATTCGGTATCTGGTCTTCTTCGTAGATGATCTTCATACCCCTACCACCGCCTCCTTCGGCTGCTTTGACCATGAGGGGCAGGCCGATCTCTTTCGCAATCCGGATGGCGTGCTGCTCGTCCTCTATCTCCTGAAACGTGCCGGGCATGACCTGGATGCCGAGCTTGTTTACATGCTCCCGCGCCTTGAGTTTGTTGCCCATGAGCTCTATGTCCTGGGGTTTGGGTCCTATAAACTTTATGCCAGCAGCTTCGCATACCTCCGCAAAACCGGCATCTTCGGACAGAAAACCGTAGCCCGGATGTATGGCATCGACACCTTTTATCTGTGCCGCACTGATGAGGGCAGGTGCATTGAGGTAGCTGTTTTTGCTCTGTGCGGAACCTATGCAGACCTTTTCATCGGCAATTCTCGTGTGCAAAGCGTTCTTATCCGCCGTAGAGTATACAGCCACGGACCGTATGCCGAGTTCCTTGAGAGCGCGAATGATCCTTATTGCAATCTCGCCCCTGTTTGCAACAAGTACCTTGGTAAACACTGTCAGCCTTCGGGGTCTATGATAAAAAGAGGCTCCCCGAACTCTACGGGATCACCGTCCTTCTTGAGGATCTGTTTGATAGCGCCGTCGGCGTCCGCCTCTATTGCATTCATGAGTTTCATGGCCTCAACGATGCCGATAGTCTGTCCTTTTTTGACTTTAGTTCCAATCTCAACGAAGGGCTTTTCACTCGGCGAGGGTGCACAGTAAAATGTGCCGACGAACGGAGAATTCACACTGATAAAAGCATTTCCCTCGCCCGTATCCGGGTGGAGGGCTCCCGGCATCTCATCAGGTCTTTCCTGTTGTATTTTGCCGGCCTTCTTTGTAATCTCAACTGCTCTGACTATCCTTATCTTTTCATCACCTTTGCTGTATTCTATCTCCATGATATCTTTGTTTTCGATGAGTTCGATAAGTTCTTCTATTTCATGAATATCCATTACACCTCCAGATTTAGAACAGGATTATGTCTTGCGGTTAAAACCTCTTTCCCGCTATCGGAAAGATATACCATACTCTCTATCCGTACGCCACCCCAGTCCGGTATGTATACGCCGGGTTCAATGGTAAAGACCATACCGCATTTCAAAACATCCTTCGATCGGTACGATATGGACGGCGATTCATGAACGTCCAGTCCTACCCCGTGACCGAGTGCATGACCGAAGTATTTGCCATAACCTTGTTTGTCAAGGAAGCCCCTTGCCACCCTGTCGAGTTCGGATGCCTTCATGCCGGGTTTAACGGCATCGATAGCCCTGTTATGCGCACCGAGCACGGCATCGTATACTTTTTTCTCATCCCTGCCCGGAGTACCGGCGAAAAAAGTGTGGGTTTCATCCGAGTGGTACCCTTTGTACAGGGCGCCGAAGTCACAGAGGATCAGCCGCTTGTCCCTGAGTGTTACCGTATTTGACGGCAGGGCATGCGCATAGGCTGCACGCTCATCAAAAGCGATAACCGTATCGAAAGAGATATCATCAGCCCCGGAATTTATAAGCTCGAGGTCGAGCATTGCTGCCACCTGTTTTTCCGTCCAGCCGGAGGAGAGCCTGTATATCAATCGTTTTATTGCGGCACCGGATATAGAGGAAGCCTTCTTGATATGGCCAATCTCGCCGGTGCTTTTTACCGCCCGCATCTTCAACAGGTGCTGGTCTATAAAGAGAAACTTTTTCCCGTTTAATTCCGATGTCATTATCATAAAGTCTTTATGCATGAGTGCGGATCCGTCAAAACCTATATGCTTTGATTTCCGTAAATGTTTATTCAGTTCAATCAACGGCTGCCTTGATTCGATTACCTCGGCATCGGAAACCTGCTTCCGTGCATAGATGCTGAACCTTGGATCGACGAATAACCGTATGCCCGAAGCGTTGATGAGGAGGTAGCCTTCATCGTACTCATAACCGGTGAGATAAAACTTATTAGACCTCGAAACGACTACAGCGGTGTCGAGATTCAACCGATCGAGTAATTTCAGCAGCGTTTTTAAAGGCTGGTTCATAAAAAATGCAGAGTCCTGATGTTTTTATCGAACGATCAGAATTCTTTGGAGAAATTAAGGATATTCTTTCTGAGGAGAAACCGCCCTTTGCCCACATTGCCGCTGTTTTTCGCAGCCAGTATCACGAAATAGTCTTTGTTTATGCTGCGCACAATCAGGGTAGTTTCACGGTATTCAACAATAAGCTGCTCGGGTTCTTCGAATCCCAGGGTGTTTGATGTTTCCGTAACGGTTTTCATAAGATTCATAAATTCTGCGCCGATATTCTGAAAATCTATGTTCTCATTTCCCTTCATGTATTGCTCGACGGCTATCCCGTCTATACCGATCACGATACCGCCTATACAGCCCTCAAAACTATCGACTATTTGCTTCAGGATATCTAAAAATGCCATTTATCCTCCTTTTTTGATTTTTTCCAGCCAGGCGTTCAGTCTTTTCATGTTATCCTTCATGGAGTCGGATTGTTCCGCTATCACCGCTGGTTTTGGTTCACGTTCCCTTAATGCTTCAAGCTTCTTTTTGTCGAGTTCCTCTTGCTGTTTCGACTCCATAAGTTTTTTGACTTTTACGAGTTTTGCCCTGATGACCGGGCTATCAGGTGCTTTTAAAAGAATTGTCCTGTAAATATGGTATGCCTTGTCGAGATGACCCTGTTTAATGTAGAGATCCGCCATGGTTACGGTCTGGATATCCTCTCCATGCAGTTCGGAAGTTTTTTGATTTTCCAATGATGCTTGTTCCTGCAATGGAGATGCGGGTTCTGGTGCATCCGTATGAGGGGAGGCTATCTCAATCCCGTCAATTTCTTGGGTTTGAGTGTGTTCAACCCCGGAAGGCTGCTCTTCTTCTCTTAGTTGCGGCTGGGATGGAGCGGACTGTGGCTGGGACGGGGTTTCGGCAGTCTGTGCCAAGTCTTCGAAAACAGCCTCGAGCTCTTCTTCTTTCACACCGGCTTGTTCATCTGTCCTTGTTCCGGTAAACGCTGTTTTTTGATCCGGCTCCTGGACCGGGGTGACCGGGACTTCAGGTTCTATAATGTCCTGTTCCGGTTTAACCGGTATTTCGTCTGTTTTTGATTCGCTTATCGGATTGTTCAGAGCGTTTTCCAGCTCGCTGTCTATTGACGGCACGTTCCCGGCCGCTGCGGCAGCAGGTTCTTCACCCGGTATTTGCTGATCGATTTCCGGACTTTGTATAACTTCGTTTTGCGGCTCTGTTATTACCTTATGTCCCGGTTCTGTTTCAGTTGTCTGAGCAACGGCAGGCGGTTCTTCCGCAGGCCCATGGTCCTGTTCCCCAACCCGGTGTCCGGGTTCTGCCAGCCCGGCCTCTGGAAGATGTTCAACTACCGGTGTCCCGTGTTCCTCAACGTGCTGCGGTACGGCAGGCGTTTCCTTCTGTTCCTGCGGCAAGGGTTCTTGTGGTTGTTCCATTGGTCTTTCCGCCTGCTGTTCTGGTACGGGAGGTTTTGCAGCCTGCGGTTCTTTTTCTTCCGCAGGCAATGGCTTTGATAAGGCAGCCATCAATGTTTTTGCTTCCTTATCATCGGGTGACAGGTAGAGGATGGTTTTCAACTCCTGCAGTGCAGAGGACGTATCTGATTTTTTTATATAGATATCCGCTATAAGCTTGTGGGATATAATATTGTCCGGCGTTGCTTTTGTGACTTTTTTCAACTCTTCTATAGCCTTGTCCATCTCGCCTTTATCAAAATATGCCCTGCCCAGCGCAACCCTTCCGCTTATATAATTCGGGTTGAACTTTAGTCCCTCAACGGCCGTAGCTATCGCCTCGTCCAGCAAGCCTCCCTTTCTGTAAGCCTCGCTCAGTATTGCAAAGACAGGGGATTTCGGATCCTTGCGCAGGATCTGCATGTGCCGCTCTATCTCGGGTGACATAACAAATTTGATTTCTTTTTTATCTGGCTGTGGCTGCCGCTTTTCTTCCATACTCCATTAAAACCACAAGCGGTGAGGAGTGTCAAGGACGCACGAGGGCTTGTCTCACGAGGTTTTTGGAAAAAACGGTAAAACCGGTGACCGCTGTATCCTGTTCAAACGGTTGAAAAAGATGGTCTGTTGTGATTTTATAAAACAATCGTTTCAAAAAAAACAAAAGGATATACCGGTGAAGCGGCCTGTCGAATTTTCGCTGGAGGGGCACGTAAAACAGTACGGATGCAGGGAATAGGACTGACGGGAGCACCGGTGAGATGACAGGCAAAAAGGATAAAAATGTTAAATCATACCAAAAGCACCGGCCGGACAGGTCATAACGGGTTTCCGGACCGGTATGGTGAATGGGCGTTGGTAGCGGGTGCGTCCGAGGGTATTGGGGTGGCGTTCGCACAAGCGCTGGCTCAGCGCGGTATGAACATCGTGCTGGTAGCAAGAAGAAGGGCATTACTGGATGAACTCGCGAAGGATTTACATGCACGGTTTGGCATAGAAACGCTCTGCGTTGATGGTGATCTTGCAGTGCCGGATTTTCTTGAAAACCTGCGGCGCGTGACCTCGAGACTCGATCTCGGCATGCTTGTGTACAATGCAGCCCATGCGCCGGTCGGGGATTTTGCCGGCGTAGATGTCCTGGATCTCATGCGGGTGGTGGATGTCAATGTGCGGGGGCCGGTTACTCTGCTGCGGATGCTCCTGCCCTCCATGATTGAGCGAAAGCGCGGAGCGATCATTCTGATGTCCTCGCTCGCCGGAAATCAGGGAACACCGAGGATAGCGGCCTACGCCGCAAGTAAGGCATTTAACAGGGTTTTAGCCGAAGGCTTGTGGTATGAGCTCAAGGATAAAGGGATAGAGGTAATCTCATGTTTTGCCGGAGCTGTACGCACACCGGGCTATGCGAATACGGTTGGCAAGGATGCCCCGGGCACCCTTGATCCCGGGGTTGTTGTTGAGAAGACACTGCGAGCTTTGGGACGAAAGCCTTTGGTCGTTCCGGGGTTTATCAATGGAGTGGCTTACGCGATTATGGGCCGCCTGCTGCCGCGGAAAGCGGCTATCGGTATCATGGCACGTTCCACGAAGGATCTTGCCCGGTCCGGAACATCGAAGGTATCGTCATGAGCGGCTTTCTTGCCGGATTCTTTGCACCCTGGATCATCGCTGCGTCCATCCTGGTCATGCATCTTGTGCTTCCCGCACGGGAGATCACGGGCTATGTTCACGACACCCGTACAGGCGAACCGCTCCGGTACAGGCTCAATGGACTGCCGGTCATGGCGATGACCGTCGCTCTATGGGCGCTCATCGGATACTCAGGCTTACTGCCGTGGGACTGGCTCTATTTACACCGCTGGTCGAGTCTCACAGGCTCCTGCGTACTGGGGGTGCTCTTCAGCGTTGCTGTCGTTTTACCGGCCAGAGGTACGGGACGGAAATTTGTTGTCGATCTCTATTCGGGACGCTCCGAAAACATCCAATTTTTTCGCGGCCGGGTCGATGCCAAGATGTTTCTCTATCTGGCAGGTGCGATCCTGCTCGCTTTGAATATCAGCTCTTTTCTGGCGCATCACCTGCTGATATTTGGAATGGGCTCGTCGCAGGGAGTACTGTTGTATAGCTTTCTTTTCTTCTGGTTTGTGATCGACTATCTCTTCTTTGAACGGGTACACCTCTATACTTATGATATCTTCGCCGAACGCGTGGGTTTCAAGCTCGGATGGGGCAGTCTTGCCTTCTATCCTTATTTTTATATGATTGGACTATGGGCGGTGGTGGATCGGCCCTGCCCGGTTACTGCCCCGTGGCTCCTCGTGATCTACACCTGCATTTTTTTCGCGGGCTGGATGCTTTCCCGGGGTGCAAACATGCAGAAATATTATTTCAAAACCAGGCCGGACCATGCATTCCTCGGTATCATGAAACCCGGGGTTCTAAGCGATGGCAGGCACATGCTTCTGTGCAGCGGGTTCTGGAAGGTTGCCCGGCACGTAAACTACCTTGGCGAGATCCTGATGGCCGTTGGCCTGACCCTGGTTCTGGGACGGCCGGCGTTATGGGCGGCATGGCTGTATCCCCTGTATTATATCGCATTGCTTTTTCCGAGAGAGCGTTCCGACGAGCGCCGGTGTGCAGCAAAGTACGGCGGCCTGTGGACGGAGTACGTGCGCCGCGTTCCCCGGAGAATAATTCCCGGCATCTATTGAGTCCCGGAAGATTAAAAATGATTCGATCATTCCAATCGGTTCGTTTTGACAATAAAAAACTGCATATCCTTGACAAGCCACTTTTTATAAAATACAAAGATAAGTTCGATAAAACGGAGTAATAATGTTAGAGTTTCTTCAGGAAAAAATTACAAAACTTTTTGATAAACTGTCCAAGAGGGGATTGCTTTCGGAACAAGACATAGACGATGCCCTGAAAGACATCAGGATTGCCTTGCTTGAAGCGGATGTTCATTACCGCGTCGTCAAAGAGCTGCTCGAAAGCGTCAAGCAGAAGGTCATGGGCGAGGAATTAGCGAAAAGCATCAATCCGTCACAGTTCCTCCTCGGTATCCTGAAGGCCGAGCTGATACGCATCATGGGTGATCCCGCACCCGTCAAAATCAACGGTACGGGGGACATTGTCATGCTGGTCGGGCTTCAGGGTACGGGCAAAACCACGACAGCGGTCAAACTTGCAAAGTATATGAAGGACAAGCGGGGGTTAAAGCCGTACCTCGTGTCCATTGATTTCAACCGGCCTGCCGCACAGGAGCAGCTCATAACGCTTGCAAAGGCAAACGGGTTCCCTGTGAACGAGGATATTTCCTCGAAAGGATACGAAGCATTGAAGGACCTGCGTCTCGTTTCCGCACGCCAGGGGTGCGATTTTATCATCGTCGATACGGCGGGCAGACTGCATATCGATACGGCACTGGTGAGCGAACTCAAACAGGTGAAGGAAACGCTGAATCCGGCGCAGACCGTACTGGTCGTTGATTCTATGATGGGACACGATGTCCTCAAAATGGCGGAAGGCTTCATGCAGGGAGTCGGATACGACGGGGCAATATTTACGAAATTCGAAGGCGACACCAGGGGCGGAGCCGTCATATCGTTCAGGAAGATTATCGATAAGCCCATTTTTTATACCGGAATCGGAGAGGCTGTTTCCGCACTGGAGCCATTCGATCCGGACAAGCTCGTTGCTCGGATTATCGGCAGTGGAGATCTGAGCGGCCTTGTAGAAAAAATGACCGAGGTTGTAACGCAGGAAGACGTAGAGGATGCCAAGCATCTTGCAAAGGGAAAGTTTACCTTCCAGGATTTCATAAAGCAACTGAAGATGGTGAAAAAGATCGGGTCCATAGAATCGTTGTTTGATATGGTACCCGGGTTCGGCAAGATAAAAAACAACATACAGCCGGATGCGGTAAAGAAAGATATGAAAGTATATGAAGCGATTATCAATTCCATGACCGGCCAGGAGCGGAGCAATCCCGATCTTTTGAACGGGAAAAGGAAACAGAGGATAGCAAAAGGGAGCGGCACGAAGCCGGAGGACGTGAACAGGCTTATAAAGCGTTTTTATGAATCACAGCGTATGATGGACATTCTTCAAAAAGGTGGTATAAAAGGAATAAAGAAATATCTACATTAGGAATGGAGGAAAAAGGATGATAGCAATCAGGCTTAAAAAATTCGGCAGAAAGCATATTCAGCAGTACAGGATCGTCGTTGAAGATTCCCGGTATACGGCCGGCGGCAGGGTACTCGAGGTGCTGGGGAATTTCAGCCCCAAAACGGATCCGTACACGCTCAAGATCGATGCTGAAAAAATAAAACAATGGGTAGGGAAAGGCGCCCAACTCTCTTCACGGGTGAAGAGCTTACTGGAGGCTCAAAAGATCGTATGATGGAGGTTAACCATGAAGGACCTGGTAGAAAGCATTGCAAAGCAGCTCGTTGATAAACCGGAGAAGGTTGAGGTTAAGATCGTAGAAAGTGAACACACATCGGTCATTGAACTCAGGGTTGATAAGGAAGACATGGGTAAGGTAATCGGTAAGGAAGGAAAAACGGCGAAAGCCATACGGACTATCCTGAGTGCTGCCGGTAATAAGCTGAAGAAGAGATTCGTGCTGGAAATATTGGATTGAACGGTTTACCGAACCGTTACCGTATTACGTTGTGCGATGTTGTATGCTTCATTTTAAGATCCTGAGCATTTTTCCAAAATACTTTGCATCACCATTTATGGATGGCTTGCTGAAACAGGCGATAGGCAAAGGTAATCTGAAAATAGATATAACGGATATAAGGGACTTTGCACATGATAAACACAGAACAGTTGATGATACGCCGTATGGCGGAGGTGCCGGTATGGTCATGAAGCCGGAACCCATCGTGTCTGCCATACGAAACGCCAGGGCGGATGATAAAGAATATAAGGTCATTGTGTTTTCCCCCAGGGGAAAAAGATTCGATCAACATGAGGCAAAGCGGTTTTCCCGATCGAGGAAATTTGTCCTGGTGTGCGGAAGGTATGAGGGCATCGATGACAGGGTGCCTGCCTTTTATGCGGACGAAGAATTATCGATAGGCGACTATGTGCTTTCCGGAGGCGAGGCAGCAGCGCTCGTTTTTATAGAAAGTGTTTCGAGACTGGTACCGGGTTTTATCGGCAATGAGGAATCCATCGTCCGTGAATCCTATGAGAAAGGACTGCTGGAATACCCGCAGTATACAAAGCCGAGGACGTTTGAGGGTCACGAAGTACCCCCGGTATTATTATCCGGCAATCACAAGGAAGTGGAAAAATGGCGTATGGAACAATCGGTCAGGCAGACCGCAGACAAAAGGCCGGACCTTCTGGAAAAGGCTAAACAGGATCGGGATATTTTACGTATTATTGAAACCATAGAGAAAACAAATTAGGAGGAAAAATGGACAATCTTACATTCATGGAAAAAGAGATAACGGGCAGTGAAAAGAAACGGATAGATTTCAGGGCAGGCGACACGGTAAAGGTGTTTACCAAATACAAAGAAGGCGATAAGACAAGGGTCCAGCAATTCGAAGGCGTGGTGATCGGTATAAGCGGCGGGGGGATTAACACGAACTTCACCATAAGGAAAGTATCTTACGGCGTCGGTGTCGAGAGGATTTTTCCGCTTTACTCCCCGTTCATAGAGAAGGTCGATGTTGTTCAGAGAATGAAGGTCAAAAGAGCGAAGTTATATTATTTAAGAGGGCTGAGTTCAAAATCGAGCAGGCTGAAGCGGATGAAAGACACGGAACTCCTTGTACAGGAAGCAGATGCCGGGCAGCCGGTTGCGGGCGATACGAAATAACGCATAAGACTCAATGGTAATAAAGGAATTTATCCTTCAGGGGGTCGGAAGATTCAGGGAACCGATACGGTTCCAGCTGAGCAACGGGTTGAATGTATTTTTTGGCGGCAATGAGAAAGGGAAAACGACAATAGCAGATGCCATTTTCTTTTTACTTTCCCTGACCGGGGAGCAACAGGAAAGACTGGTAAGCGACGGTGCAAAGGAGACAAGACTCGGCATTACCCTGAGAGACGGTCCTGATAATTTCAGGCTTCTTATGGATGTAAGCACCGATGCGGTACTATTGTCGAAATACAATCAGGAGACCAAAAAATTCGACTTTGTTTCAAAGGATAAAAAAGAGATAAGGGAATTTTTCAAACGGGATCTTTTGTTCAAACCCCTGGATGTGTACAAAGACCTTTTCCTGATCAATCCTTACAGCAGTATGGATTCATCTCCCAGTGAGGAGTCTTCGATTACCCGGGAGCCGGAGCAATTTACCCTAACCGGAGATGTAAACACCGGTTTCGGCGGTGTCAATGACTTCGAGCCCTCGTCGTATGCAGCGGTCGAAGACCTGCATCAAAATGCCATGACCGGGGAAGAGATCCTTTCGGAAATTGGAAAGCTCGAGGATGAGCTTAAACGCGCGTCTGCTGCGACAGAGAAGCAGGATAAGGCAGAACAACTGGAATCGGAGATTACGGACGTTCAGGATAAAATCAGGGTCATAAACGATCTCCAAACGACGTTACAGGACATAGAAAAACAGGTAAACACCTTGAACAAGTTCTCGGATTTACCCGACGATATCGAGACCAAGATAGATGAATACTTAAAATTTGAAGGAAGGATAAAAAAAGAAATAGATGAGATAGAGCGGCAGAGGACGCAGTTTGAATCGGTGAGTGCAGATATGCCTCCCTTTTACAAGGATAAAATTTTTATTGCAGGCGCCGGACTGGTTTTATCGTTTATCGTGATACCCATCCTCTTATCAATCTTTGCAGGTTCCTGGGGTATGTACTTCTCGGCGGGTGTGTTTGCCGGCCTGGGTACGATGGGATATGCCCTCTGGAAAGATGCGGGGAAAAGAGGAGAAATCAAAAAAAGGAAAGTGGCTGTTGCCGCACTTGAGAAACAGATAAAAGAACAGAGGAATAAGTATGAAATTGAAGGCTCTGTTATTAAGAGCATCATAAGCTCCATGAAACTCGAATCGCCCGCCTCATTGAAAGAAGGCATCAAGAGGTACAGGGAGGTTCTCGAGGAATTTGCAAAGGCCAAGTCGAGGTATAACACCGCAGTAACCGAGAACGGACCGGATATTCTCAAACAACGGGAGGACAAGCTAAAATCGGATCTGGAAGCGGTGCAGGAAGAAGTAAGGACGATGGCAATGTCCGGCATGGACCCTTACTCGATATCCCAGCAGATAGAAAGCCTGAAAAACAAACTCAGCAAGACGGGGAACGAAGCGGTGCAACAAAAAAAAGAACCCCCGGTGCAGCAAAAACACTATGAAGAAGTCCGTCAGCCCCGGCAGGTGCCGGTGCCGGCTTTTATGAAGAATATAAACAGCATGGCAGACATTATCGGGGAAGGAAAAGACAAAATTCTGTCTCTCATAGGAACAACTGCGAGTTCCCATTTTAAAACGCTGACCTTCGGAAAATTTCAGGAAATTTCGATCGCAGACAACAGGATCGTTTGCATCACGGATACGGGCAGAGAAGTTGAATTGAACAATGTATCGGGTTCGGTCCGGGAAAGGGGCATGCTCTCCGTGATTGTAGCCGTCTCGGAACTTGCCGCCGAGAAGTGGCCATGGCCTCTTGTCATGGATGACCCCATTATGCTGCTCGATGATGCCAACAGAGCCGCAGTTTACCGTATGGTAAAAAACCTCTCAAAGGAAACCCAGGTACTTTTCTTAACAAAAGACGGCAATCTAAAACCATTCGCTGATACCTTTATATCGTTATAATCCACGACAGCCAATCGTGGCATCTGTTCGTGGAAATCCGTTTTACTCAGGGAGATCTGCATGCCCGTGAGTCTGTGTGTTGCTTTACACAGGACATAGGGTATGATAGGAAAAGTACGAGAGAACAGAAGAGGAGAAAAACAAAATACATGAGTTTAATTGGTAGCCTTGAAGATCTGGCGCTGGGAGATATACTCCAAATCCTCAGTTTGAGCAGACGCTCCGGTATTCTCTATCTGACAAGGAAAGGAGAAGAGGGAAAGATCGTTTTCATCGACGGCCAGATCATCTCCGCTTCAAACAGTACCGATTCCAATGATATCCTTCGATTACTGCACGAGAAGGGCATTATAGAGGACAAGTTCATGGAAGAACTGGGCAACCAGATTGATAAGAGCGGAACCTCCGATGCAAAATCATTTCTTATTCAATCAAAAATTGTAAACGAAGATGTTGCGGAAGAGGTCGTACAAACCTACATGAACGGAATCATTTTCGGTTTTTTTTCATGGACCGAGGGCAATTTCGATTTTGAAATTACCGAAAATCTGAAGGATGTTTACAAACCCCAGAGGGAAAGCTATCTCGCGGTGCCGCTGAATCCGCAGTATGTTGCCATAGAAGGAGCACGGAAGTCAGATGAGAAACGACGAGATCGGGGGTTCGAGCCAGAACAAAAGGACGAATTTGCAGATCAGATCCGGGAGATGGAAGAATTCATTATTATCGATCAAAATGCGGATTCCCAGACATTCCTCAAGGACAGTCTTGAATCGAGAGGATTCAGGACGTCGGCCATGGCCGATTTGAACGCACTGTATGAATATCTCGAAACGATCAAAGATTCCCCGAGATTCCCCATGGTAATAGCGGACCTTACCATACCGAAAGCAAAGGGCGAGGGAATGCTGGGCGGGATGGAATTGCTGGAATGGATCCTTGACAAGAAGATGAAGGTGCCCGTTATCCTTTTAAGCAGTGTCAACAATGAAGAGGTCTTAAAAGAGGCAAAACTGAGCGGGGTCTATGCCTATTTGAAAAAACCGAAAAAATTCTCGAGGACTTCTCCGGACATCGATATATTCATGGAGATACTGGAGAAGGTAACAACCCTTTTCCGGCAATATCAGGAAGCGGGCTTTACGTTCAAGCCGGGTATGAAGGATGTCAAACCAAGAGCGGATGTCGTTCCGGACGAGGAAGATACAGGGTCCCGGTTTGTTCAGGACATAACGGAGGAGCTTACAAAAGAATTTCAGGACGAAACAGAACTCCTGCCCGAGACGACTGAACAGCGCGCGGATACGAGCCCCGGTTTGCTTACCTTGAAATCCATGATAGATGAACTTATGAGCCCGAATTTTACCGGAGAGGTTACCCTTTTGATCATGAGATTCGCCAGCGAGTTATTGAACAGGGGAATTCTGTTCCTGGTAACAAGAAATAAGATCAAGGGACTCGGTCAATTCGGCCTCGAGGCCTTTTTTGATAATCCCAATGTTGTGGTTAAAAAAATGGAAATAGAAGTGGACGAACATTCTCTGATAGGGAAGGTCTTAAAATACAAAGTGTCCCTGAAAGAAGCACCCGAACAAACGGAGGGCAACAAAAATTTTTTGGGGCAGATAGGCGGGGAATGGCCTGTGGAATCCTATGTCGTGCCCCTTTTAACGGCGAATAGAGTTGCGGCCGTATTTTATGGTGATAATGTACCTCTCAAGAAGAAGATACCGGACATGACGACGTTTGAGATTTTCATGAGTCAGGCAAGCATCGTTATGGAGAAGGCGTATCTCGAAAGGATAATAAGGGAGCGAAAGGATGAACAATGAGTAAAAACATACTTATCGTAGAAGACTCTCCTACGATGAGAGCGTTCATATCTTCCGCCATAGAGAGTTATGGTAGTTATGAAGTGTACGAGAGCGCCACGGGCTTTGAAGCGCTCAAACTCCTGCCGCAGGTAGATTTCAACATGATCGTGACCGACATCAATATGCCGGATATAAACGGCCTTGAACTCATCAGTTTTGTAAGAAAAAATCAGCAATACAAAGACATACCGCTCATTATCATTTCCACCGAAGGCACGGAAATGGACAGGCAGAAAGGCATGGCGCTCGGAGCCAACGAATACCTGGTCAAACCCTTTAAGCCTGAAGAACTGCAGGGGATCCTGAAAAGGTATATCGGGTAAGCTATGGAACAAAACAAGGCAGCAAAAGAGTTTGTTGCAGAATCGGAAGAATTAATCGACAAGATATTCAAAGACATTAATGAAATAGACTCTGTCAGAAAAACAGGTAAGCCGAATCCCGATACCATCAACGAGCTGTTCCGCTCGGCTCATTCCTTAAAAGGAATCTCGAGTATGTTCGGATATAAGGAGATCACGGAGACGAGCCACAAGATGGAAGATCTCCTGGACAAGGTCAGGCTGAGCAAGGTAGCGATCACGGATCAACTGATAAAGACGCTGTATGCAGCGGGCGATATGCTGAGAACCATGATATCTTCCGACACGTTTGGCAAAGGAATGGATGTGGAGCCTCTGCTCAAACAGTTGAAAGATGCCGAAATTGGCAAACAGGCTGAACAGAAGGATACCCTTTTCGACGGGCTTACCCTAAACAAAGACATACTCTCGGTACTCACCGAATATGAAGAATCAAGATTGCGGGAGAATATCAAGGACCAGAACAACCTTTTTAAAATAGACGTTTCGTTCAGCCTGCTAAGTTTCGACAAAGAACTTGCCGACCTTACCGCCCAGATGAAGAATTTCGGCGAAATCATTACAACCCTCCCCAGTACGACCGAGGCGAAAGAAGGAGAGATAAAATTCGATATACTTCTCGGAACAAAGGTGCGGGAAGAACAATTGACCGCAGGAATCGATTTTAAAAATATAAAAATACAAAACATAAGAAAACAAACCGTTGTTGCTGCGGAGGAAAAGAAAAGTGCTGATGTGAACAATGGTGCCAGGGGGGTTCTGGATGAGACCACCTCGATAAAGGGCATAGCGCAGACTGTGCGGGTAGATATATCCAAACTCGATTATATCATGAATATCGTCGGTGAACTCGTACTCTCGAAGACCAACCTTATGAAGATAGCGGAGAGTATACGGCAAGAGATAGGGTTTAAAGGCATAGCGGTTGAACTCAACAAGACCATAAAGGACATGGAAAGAAAAATGCGGGATCTCCAGACAGGGGTCATTGAAATAAGAATGATACCGTTGAGTCAGCTTTTCGACAAACTCACGAGAACGGCAACAAGAATAGCAAAGGACCTCGGGAAGGAAATAGAATTGGAATTTTACGGGGCAGATACGGAGCTGGACAAGCTTATTATCGAGGAACTGACCGATCCCATGATGCACATAATCCGCAATTCGATTGATCACGGCATCGAGCCCGCTGACGAAAGGATCATAGCGGGCAAGCCTTCCAAGGGTAAGATAACCATTCGTGCCTACCAAAAAGGCAACCATGTCCTTATAGAGGTGGAGGATGACGGCAGGGGTGTCTCGCTCTCCTCGGTACAACGCAAGGCTGTGGAAAAAGGATTACTGAGTAATACGGCGAAGCCTACGCGTGAAGAGCTTTTTAACCTGCTGTTCCTTCCCGGTTTTTCCACAAAATCGGATGTGAGCGAGGTATCGGGAAGGGGCGTCGGACTCGATGTCGTAAAAACGAACTTACGGGTCATCAGTGGAATGATAGATGTCGATACGCAGGAGGGCAAATGGACAAGGTTTACCCTGACCCTTCCGGTTACCCTTGCAATCATACAGGCACTCCTTATCGAGTCCGAGGGGAAGCGTTATGCGGTGCCGCTGAATTCCATCAACGAAAGCCTCTCCATCGGTGCGGACGAAATAAGGATTATTGAAAACAAAGAAGTTATAAAGCTCAGGGAAAGCGTTATCCCGGTCATCCGGCTCCCGAGGTTCTTTAACTTTCATACGGAGAAACCGGAAAAAGCAGATAATTATTATATCGTAGTTGTCGGAAGCGGGGAGCGCTGGATAGGCATACTGGCGGACAGGTTTGTCGGGCAGCAGGACGTCGTTATCAAACCTCTCGGAAAACTGTTAAAAGGTACGAGGGGGATATCCGGTGCCGCCGACATAGGCTCGGGAGAGATTGTGCTTGTACTGGATGTGTCGGTCTTTATAGAAGAGGCGGTGAAGGTATAACTATGTACGAACGTTTCTATGGATTACAGGAGAAGCCTTTCAGCAAAACGCCCGATCCCCGGTATCTCTACAAATCGCGTCAGCATGAAGAAGCCCTCGAACGTATACTCTTTGCGATTCAGGAAAAAGAACTTGCCGTGTTGACGGGCGATATAGGTTCCGGTAAGACAACGATATCCAGGACAGCAATGGATTCACTCGACGACAGCTCTCTGGTCGTCAACATAATAAACCCGAGGCTTTCACCGGCCCAGTTTTTAAAAACAATCTCGAAAAGGCTCGGCATCAAGGATATCAAGTACTTTAAACAGGACATCATAGAACAAATGAGCGAGCGGATAGCGGAACTCTACGAGCAGCATATTACCCCTGTCGTGTTTGTGGATGAGGCACAGTTGATACCTTCAAAAGATACCATAGATGAGATCCGTCTCCTGACGAATTACCAGCTCGACAATATGAACCTCATAACGATCATCCTCATCGGCCAGACAGAATTCAGAGAAAGGCTGCAGGCAAAACACTACACCGCATTCAGGCAGCGGATAGGCATGTCATATCATCTCGGGTCCCTCGGTCCCGAGGACACGGCTAAATATATAGAGTTCAGGCTCCGCATAGCGGGCAGGTCAGAACCCCTCTTTACGGCATCTGCGGTAGAACTTATTCACAAGTATTCGAACGGGATCCCGAGGACGATAAACACCCTTTGCAACAATGCCTTGCTGTATGGGTATGGGGAAGAACTTAACGCCATAGACGCCCGTGTTATAGAGGCTATCATAGACGATATAAGGATAAGTCTGGCATAAGGTATGGATATTTCAAAACTGAGAAAAAAAGCAAAAGAACAGCAAGCAGCCATGAAGCGGCAGGTGGGGGATAAAGAGCACAAAGTTCCCGATCATGAGCAGCTGATGCAGGCCCAACCGCCGGCGGCCGGTGCTCCGGGAGTTGAAGCGCACAGTCCGCAACCGGAGATCGCTGTCCGTGAACAGGAGATAAAAATAGAGGACAACAGCCCGGCGGAGAAACTCTCCGGGGGAGAGGAGAAGCCGTTCGCGGAACTGGCGAAGGATGAATTGAAAAAGCATTCACCGGATGTTCAGGACAGGGAATTGCTTTGTTTCCGACTTGGAGAGGCGGAGTATGCCATAGACCTGAGTACCGTGAAGGAGATCATCAGAATAAAGGAGATAACGCCTGTACCGAACACTGCTGATTTCGTTCTCGGCATTACGGTCCTGCGCGGGGAAATTATTCCTGTTATCGATTTAAGGAAACGCATAGGACTGCCCTTTTTGGATTTTACAGCCAGCACGAGGTTTGTCATGATTTCTTTCGAGGGCGCGATGACCGGACTCGTGGTAGACAGCATACCGGACGTAAAAAGGGTGGCGGCCGGATCAATACAATCGGCAGACATGGTCGGCAGTGTGGATATCCGGTTCCTTTCAGGAATCAGTACCAGCAAGGGTGGATTTACTGTCCTGCTGAAACTCGAAGAAATACTGAAGCAATCCGACATGCTCAAGGCAAAATGAACAGTATGGCAGATATGAATACACAAAACAACATCAAGACGGCATCCACCGCGGAAGACAGCGTGCAGCTTATTCTTATAAGCATTGGCAGCGCGTTTTATGCGATAGATATTATGAAGATAGTCGAAATCATCAAATATATGCCGGTAACGCCTGTACCGAGAGCCCCGGAGTTTTTAGAGGGCGTCATCGATCTTCGGGGCGATATTATACCCGTCATAGATATGAGAAAACGCTTCGAGGTCCCCGCCGGCGACACACAGGACAAGCTACGGATAGTTATCATAAAGGTCATTGATAAAGTAGCGGGGCTTATCGTCGACGGGGTGAAAGAGGTTTTACGGGTGCCTGCAAAAAAGGTTTTACCTCCGCCCAGGATCGTTCAGGGTATAGAATCGGAGTATTTATCGAGCGTTGTCAGCGATCGGGGCAGAATCATATTGGTGCTGAATCTGGACCGGATATTGACGACGACTGAAAGGGTCCAATTTAAGAATCTTGTTTTTAAAAACAAAAAACAGGAAACAGGAGGCAAAGAATGAAATTTATCGGGGAATTCCAGAATATACGGCACAGCCTGAGATTGAAATTTATTTTTTATATCATTTGGGGCATCATTGCACTGAGTATCGTTTACAGCGGATATTATCTCCTCCTGACGAGATCCCTGTCTACGGATGAGCTCAAAAAACGGGGGGACATGATAGCGGAAAATTTCGCTTACAACATACGGTTCGGCGTCATTGCGGAAGACAAAGTACTGTTGAACGAGCTCATGGATAATATCTTAAAGGACGGGGATATCGCGTACGTCGTAGTTACGGACGGAAAGGACAATGTGCTCGTATCGAGGTTCAGGCAATCGGGGCTTTCCAATGAGTTGAGTTCGATACTTGCGAGTCCGAAAGGCAAGAGTGAAACGGTCAGTCTGGGCACGTCGGGAAAATTCCTGGAGATAAATAAGGACGTCGTTACAACCAGTTCTTCGTTGAACGGGCAAAACGAGTCCGGGCAGTCGAAAACGGTACGGGGATATGTATATCTCGGCATGTCGTTCAACAGTATCAGCAAAAAATTTAGATCGCTTATGCTCGGGGCTGTTCTGATTGTACTGATAAACTTCATTATCGGTACCGTGCTGACGTTCTTTTTTGTGCAGCGCATCGTCGGGCAGATACCGGTGATTGCGGAGAGGGCATCCGCACTTTCGGAGGGCGATCTTACCCAGACCGTACCGTCGAGATCGAAAGATGAAATAGGGCTTCTTGCCGGTTCTTTTAATGCCATGTCGGAAAACCTGAGACAGGTCTTGAGCAATGTCCGGGCTACGTCGGAGGCCATCGTGGATGTTGTGCATAAGATAACCAAGAACGCCGTATCCCTGCTTGAGTCTTCGGAGATACAGCAAAAATCCGTAGAGGACACGACATCATCCATGACCGAGCTCAATGCATCTATAAAGGACATAGCCAAGAACACCGATACCCTGCATAACTCATCGACAGAGAGTGCGTCTTCGGTACTGGAGCTTTCGTCGAGTATCGAAGAGGTGCTCGAAAACGTGGAGATGCTGTCTTCGGCCATAGAGGAAACAACATCATCCATAGAAGAGATGAGTGCATCGATAAAACAGGTGGCCGGCAACGTCGAGCAACTGCTCAGGATAACCGACGAGACCGCGACATCCATCGTTGAGATGGATGCCTCGACAAAGCAAATAGAGGCCAATACGAATGAAACCTTTGTCATAGCGAACAAGGTTATGGCAGACGCGCAAGAAGGGGTCTCTTCCGTAAACATAACGATAGAGGGCATGAAGCAGATCAAGGAGGCCTCGAATCATGTGGCGGAAACAATCGGCAGTTTCGTCCAGAAGGTCGACGATATAGGCAAGATCCTGAATGTAATAGAAGAGGTTACCGCACAGACCAACCTCCTTGCCCTCAATGCCGCTATTATCGCCTCCCAGTCCGGAGAATACGGAAAGAGTTTTGCGGTTGTCGCAGATGAGATAAAAGAACTCGCAGAGAGGACAGCGTCTTCAACCAAGGAGATAACGAACATTATACGGGCAGTCCAGTCCGAATCCATACAAGCGCAGGATTCCGTAGTTTCCGTCAATAAAGCAGTAGAGAAGGGAAGCGAGCTTGCGAACTCCGCGGGAACGGCATTGTTGAAAATATCCGAAAGTTCTTCCCAGGCGAGCCTGATGTCCGGAGAGATAGCACGGGCAACGCAGGATCAGACAAAGGCTTCCAAAGAAGTAACCAACGCAATAACCAATATAACGACGATGATGGTAGAGATAGCCAAGGCAACGCAGGAACAGGCACGGGGATCGGAACAGATCACCAAAGCATCGGAGAGGATGCGGAGCGTTTCCGAGCAGGTGAAGAATTCAATGGAGGAGCAGTCAAAGAGCAGCAAATTCATCAGCCAGGCTATAGAAAATATCTCGGAGATGGTTAATTTTATTAATAAGGCAACGCAGGAACAGGCAAAGACAAACGAATTTGTTATGTCTTCGCTGGGAAGGATCAAAACATCGTCCGGTGAAAACGTCTCGAATGTTTCCCAGCTCAACGAGATATCAAAACTCCTCGATAAGCAGTCCAGTGTCCTGCAGGACATATTAAAAATGTTTAAGGTGTAACGGTACCATGATCATACGCTGCCCCCAATGCGCTACAACCTATAAAGTGGACGATAACAGAATATCCGGCGACAGCCTGAAACTGAGATGTTCGAAGTGCGGACAGATATTCCTCCTGAAGAAGAAGGCAGTTCCAGTTCCGGAAAGAGCGAAAGAGGAACTGCCGGTTATTGCGGAAGGAAGGAAGGTACTGATTGCGCATCCCTCGAGTTCAATGCGGGAAATGATGGGGGAGCTCCTCCGGGAGGAGAAATTCTTCCCCCTGTATGCAAAGAACGGTGTCGAGGCGGTCTCCATTATGGAGGACACCCACCCCGAAGTGGTGATCGTGGATGTCGCACTGCCGGACATATTCGGCTTCGAATTCCCGGAGCTGATCAAGAAAGATAAACGTTTGCAGAGCATCAAGGTCATACTCGTGGCGTCGATATACGATAAAACACGCTACAAGCGCATACCGCAGAGCCTTTACGGCGCGGATGATTTTATAGAGAAGCACCATATCAGGGACAGCCTGGCAGCCAAAATAAACAGGCTGATCAGCAGGCAGGAAGAGGTTCAGGAAACACCCGCGGTAGCGGAAGCAGCCCAGGTCGGTGTGGGAGTGAGTGAATCACCCTCGCCCGAGGTGAAAACCAGCGATACCGAGAAGTTCAACGAAGAAGAGCTCGTACAAACACCGGCAGATATGCAGGATAGAGAAAAGGCAAGAAGACTTGCGCGCATTATTATATCCGATATTGCACTGTACAATCAGGATGTCCTTGAACAGGGCATCCGGCAGAATATGGTTGAAGAGGTTCTGGAAAAAGATCTCGAAGAAGGGAAGAAGCTCTTTAAAAAAAGGATCGCAGAACACATACGTCAGCAGGAGGATTTTTTAAAAGAATCTCTCGACGAGCTGGTGCAGAAAAAGAAAAAAGAACTGGGGATTGAGCAATGACGGAAACACGGTACGATGTAGGCAGTATGTCTGAAGAGGAAAAGGTTGCCTTTGCCGGAAGCATCGGTACCCTGCTGTTCGATGACAACAGGGAGCTCTTTACGGTGTTGCTCGGCGACGAGAGTTTCAGAGTACGGAAAACCGCTCTGGAGTCGCTCTTGAGAGCGCAGGATCCGGACAAACTTACCGGTCTTTTTATAGATATAATAAATTCTCAGGATAATGCCGGGCTGAGAACGGCCGGGGTTGAAGGACTGACAAAAACCGGTAAAAAAGCCATCAAACACATTATACGGGCGATCGATGCAGACCAGTGGGAGTTATCGAAGCTTCTCGTCGATGTTCTGGGAGACATAGGAGATCCCGAGGTAATTCCCGTTCTCATAAAACTGACATCGAGCCCCCAGCAGAATTTGTCTACGGCAGCTACGGAGGCGCTCGGCAAGATCGGTACAGAAGATGTCATTCTCTCCATAACAGGGCTCCTGAAACAAAAAGAGATTTATATCGTTTTCTCAGCCATCGAAGCCCTTGCCAATCTCGGCAAAAAAGGATTCAAGATCCCCATAGCGGACATCGTGCCTCTCATGGAAGACCCGCTCCTCAAAAAAGCTGTGTTCGACCTGCTCGGTGCAACCCATGATCCCGTTGTCGCGTCCTATCTTATTGAGGGAATAAAAGACAACAAACGATCCAACAGAGATGCAGCGGCAAGATCATTGCTTCAGCTCTATGACAGCCTGAACGAACAGGACGCTGCTTTTGTAAGAAGTTCAGTACGGCAATCGAACATCCATGACTCGTATATCATGGAAAAAATGCTCTCGAGCGTCGACAGTGCAACGGTCAAGGCCGGTATCAGGATCCTCGGCTGGTCCGGCGAAAAAAGCGCTCCCGGGACGATCCTGAAATATGCCGACGATCCCGATCTTGCCGTCGCGTGTGTGGCGGCACTGATAGACCGGGGTGATTCCATCAGGGCTGACGTTGTCGCACTGCTCGTCGGGAACAAGAGTGTGTCCCAGATCAAGGCAGGCCTTCTCTATCTGTCTCAATTACCGGACTCTCCGGATGCACCTCCGGAAGGGTTATCCTACCTCCTCGAGTCGGATGAAACTGAGGAAATCCCCGTGCTCCTTGCCCGCATCTTCGGTACCTTCCTTGATCCGCACAGTCTCAAACTGCTGGTCAAGCTGATGGGATCCGACAATAAGGCGGTAACCGCGGCTTCGATCGACAGCTTCGTCAAGGTCGGCAAGAATATTCCGGATCAGGCGCTGGTCATGATCCATGGTATGGTGCACAGCAGCGATTATCTGTTACGGCTTGCCTCGGCAAAACTCGTTGCAAGCTTTTACAAAGAAGATATGGCTGAAGACATAAAAACACTGCTCAATGACAGTGAGGCTGCCGTGCGCGCGGCAATTATCGCGTCGATCGGTACCCTATCACTCAACAACTTTGGCGAAGACATCCAGATGGCGCTGGCCGATGAAAACAGGGACGTAAGAATTGAAGCGGTACGGACAACGGCCATCCTCATACCGGAAAAATTTATCGATACCGTCAAATGGCTTATCAATGACGACGATCAATGGGTGAAGATAGAAATTATCAAACACCTCAAGCATTCTCCGCAGACGGGTGAGGCAAAGGGTATCTTGACGAAGTACATCCGGGATGAATCGCCTGCGGTTGTCCTGTCAGCCCTCCAGGTCCTGATGGACATTTCCGTCGAGGATTGTACCGGTGAGATAGAACAAGTACTTTCAAGCAAGGATCAGGACATTGTTATGGAGGTCATTTATATGCTGGGGAAGGCAAACAACAAGACTTCTCACGGCATATTGAAGAGGCTCGCTTCGGGTCCGGAGCAAAAAATCAGGGAGAAAGCGTTGTCCGTTCTCGGACGGTATGCGCATTCGGAAGATCGCTGAACCTATGTACAGTACCTTGACGCATACAAGCAATACGGCTGTCGATCTCGAGGATGATGATTTCCGCAGACTCAGGGATTTTATAAAAGAGTACAGCGGTATCTTCTTTTCCGATGAGCAAAAATACATATTCGTATCCAGGCTTACGAGCAGATTGGGCATAAGAAAACTGAATTCTTTTAAGGATTATTACTTCTTCCTGAAATATGACAAGGAGCGGGAAGATGAATTGAGCATCGTCGTCGATCTCCTCACAACGAATGAGACGTACTTTTTCAGAGAAATATTGCAGCTCAAGGCGCTCTTTGAAGAAATTATACCGATCATAAAGGCAGAAAAGTCCTACATCAGCAGGCCATCGTTGCGGATATGGAGTGCAGGTTCCTCCACCGGCGAGGAGCCGTATACGGTCTCGATCATGGCAAAGGAATACGGTATAGATAAAGACTTCAATATAGAGATCTACGCTACGGACATAAGTCAGAGAGTTTTATCCATATCCAGAAAGGGCATCTATGGGAATGCTTCTTTCAGGGTCACCGACGAGTATTACAAAAAAAAATATTTCGAGCCGTACGGGGATAAGCTGAAAATAAAAGACGAGATCAAAAATATGATCAAGATTTCCCATATCAACCTTATGGACAGCACGGTCATTAACCTGCTCTCATCGATGGATGTGATTATATGCCGCAATGTTCTCATATACTTCGATCTTGAATCGAAGAAAAAGCTTATCGAAAAATTCTATGACAAACTGGGCAGTAACGGATGGCTCTTGCTGGGACATGCGGAGTCTTTAATAAATATTACCAGTCTGTTCAAGCTGGTACAGCTCAAAAACGATCTTGTTTACAGGAAGCCGCAAAAATGACCGATCAGATCAAGGTGCTTATTATAGATGATTCGGCGTTTAACCGGCGCTCGTTGAAGACGATGCTGGAATCGAACCGTACCATCAGGGTTGTAGGTACCGCTACGGACGGAGAGGACGGTCTGAAAAAACTGAATGACCTTGACCCCGACGTTGTCACGCTGGATCTCGAAATGCCTCGCATGGACGGATTTACGTTCCTGAGGATCCTCATGAGGACAAAGCCTACGCCGACCATTGTGATCAGCTCAAAAGCGGATTCCGAAAGCGTATTCAAGGCAATGGAGCTCGGCGCGGTTGATTTTATTCCAAAGCCGGTAAACAGGGCGTCCATGGAACTCTACTCGATAAAAGAGGACGTTATAAAAAAAGTGCTGAACGTACGGAACATTAATCTGAAAAACGTCCAGAGAAGAATAGCGGATATTAATTTAAAACTGAGTCTCGGCATAGATACGGCGGCAAAACCCATAGTAAAGATTACCGGCGCAGGAAACGAGCCTTCTGGCATTTATGCCGGGTTCAAGTTGATCGCAATTGGTTCCTCCACCGGAGGCCCTTCGGCATTACAGAGGGTGATATCGGGCCTGGATAAAAATATGAAGATCAGTGTTATCGTTTCACAGCACATGCCTCCGGGCTTTACGGCAACCTTTGCACAGAGACTAAACAAGTATACAAGTCTCAGTGTCAAAGAAGCGGAAGATAACGAGCCGCTCAGGCAGGGTATGATCTTCGTGTGCCCGGGCGGGTACAGTATTTCGATAATGTTCCTCGACAATAAAAGGATACTCAAATTGATACCGCGCAGGCAAGAGGATAAATTCATACCATCGGTCAATGAAATGTTTGCCTCTGCAGCCCAGGAGTTCGGTAAGATGTGCGCCGGAGTCGTTCTCACCGGAATGGGGGATGACGGCAAAAAAGGCATAGAAAAGATAAAAGATGCAGGAGGTTACACGATAGCAGAGTCCGAAGAGACCGCAGTTATCTTCGGCATGCCCCGGGAGGCAATAGCCACGGGAAAGGTCGACCGGGTACTGCCCTATTATCTTATTGCTATGGAACTCAACCGCTGGGCAAAAGGTTAACCCGAAAAATGCGATTGTAAAATAAGGAGGTTTATGCAATGCGCGTGGTTGAACGAATACGTAAACCTCCTTATTGCATTTTTCAGGTTAATCCCGGTTTACCTTTTTATTTTTCAATTGTGCATACAGTTTCATTGTCTCAAACCACCCTACGCTGAGCAGCCCTGCGCCAAAACCGATGCCGATATCAAACGGATGAAGCGTTGAGAACCTGAAAAGAGTTTGCAGGAAAGGTACGTAGATAGTAAGGGCAAGGAACACCATTGCGCCCGAAACGACCCCCCAGAGTGCCCTGTTTTTTATGCCCAGCGTCGATACGATGGTCCTGGACCAGGAACGGTTGGTGAGGATAAGCCCGAGGTTCGCGATGATCAGCGTCGTAAACGTCAGCGCCCTTGATTGCGTTTCTGTTTGACCCAGATGCATGGACACGATGAAGATCCCGAGCACGATTGCAAGTACGACACAGCCCTGCAGCAGGCTTATGCCGAACGTCCGCTTATTGAAAAGCCGTTCGTCAAACCTTCGCGGCTTGCGCTTCATGGTGTCTGTTTCTTCCGCCTCTGCTTCGAATACGACCGAGCTTGACGGGTCTATGATGAGTTCGAGAAACGCTATATGTACGGGCATAAGGATGAGAGGCCATCCGAACAGCACGGGTATAAGGGAAATACCCGCTATCGGTACGTGGATGGCAAGGATGTATGCCATTGCCTTTTTTAGATTGTCGTAAATCCTCCTGCCCATCCTGACGGACTTTACGATTGAGGAGAAATCGTCATCGAGCAGCACGAGGGATGCCGCTTCTCTGGCAACATCCGTTCCCCGCGCTCCCATGGCTATGCCGATGTGAGCGGACTTGAGTGCAGGTGCATCATTGACCCCGTCACCGGTCATGGCGACGATCTCGCCGTTCGCCTTGAGTGCATCGACGATGCGCAGTTTCTGTTCCGGCACAACCCGCGCAAAGATGTTCACGGCCTTTAGCCGTTCCCTCAGTTCTTCGTCACGCAGGGTATCAAGCTCCTGTCCCGTGATTACGTCGTCAGCGCCGCTGAGTCCGATCTGTGCCGCTATGCTTTTTGCGGTAACCGGATAGTCGCCCGTTATCATGATCACGCGTATGCCAGCACCGTAACATTCCTGCAGCGCCCCGGGAACGGAAGGCCTGATGGGGTCCGCAAATCCGGTAAGGCCGATGAACTGGAAGTCAAAGTCATGCTGGATCCTCGGCAGGTTATGCAGACTGAAATACGCCTTGGCTATGCCGAGCACACGCAGGCCTTCTCCGGCCATGATGCTTACCTGATCCGAGAGGTGCTGTTTTTCTTCCGGGCTCATGTGGCATAGGTCCGCTATCGCCTCGGGAGCTCCTTTGGCAGCTATGACATAATCCTTGCCGTCTGCGGATTTCCATACCCTGGACATGGCAAGAAGCTCCTTTGAAAGAGGATATTCATGTTCCATGTTCCAGTCCGTATGAAGGTGTTCCGTGTGAGACAGTAGTTCATTACCGAGACCCTTCAGGGCGCTTTCCATCGGGTCCCTGGGATCGCTCTGACTTGAAAGGATTGCAAATTCGAGGAGCTGGTGGAAGTTCTCGGGCAGCGGTTTGGCATGGTCCCGGTTGAGATCATAGAATTCATTATTGCAGAATAATTTTTCCACGGACATCCTGTTCTGCGTCAACGTGCCTGTTTTGTCCACGCAGAGTACAGTCGCGGCACCGAGGGTCTCGATGGCAGATACCCTGCGGGTAAGAACGTGCTCTTTCGAGATCCGCCATGCACCGAGTGCGAGGAATATGGTAAGAACAACGGGAAACTCCTCGGGCAATATAGCCATGGCTAGGGTAAGTCCCGCGAGAAATCCGTTGGACCAGTTCGCCCGTGTTATGCCGTAGACGACTATGACAAGGGCCGAGAGAGTAACCGCAAAGATCGTGAAGTTACGCACGAGTCTTCGCACCTCTTTATGGAGAAGGGTTTCCTCGGGTTCCAGGACCTGCAGTATCTTGCCTATTTTCCCCAGCTCGGTGTTGAGCCCTGTTTTCAGGACCCTGGCTGTGCCCTGGCCCTGTACGATAAGAGTGCCCGAGTATATGAACGGCAGGTCGTCTCCTCCGGGAGTGTTCATCTCCTGTTTTCCGTCCCAGGATGATTTGCGTACCGGGACCGATTCCCCGGTCAAAAGCGACTCATCAACGGTAATATTATTGGCGTTGAGCAGCACGGCATCCGCGGGGACGCGGTCGCCCTCGGATACTATCACGATGTCTCCGGTCACCACCTCTCTGCCCGGGATCCGTACGTGCATGTTGTCCCGTATGACCATGGCCCTTGGACTGGAGAGGTCGCGGAGTGCCTCGAGCGCCCTCTCGGTTTTCCGTTCCTGATAGAGGGTGATGCCGATGACCACGAACACAAAGCTGATCAGGATCACCGCTTCTTTTATATCACCGATTGCGAAATAGAGCGTACCGCATGCAACCAATAAAAGGAGCATGGGTTCCTTCACGACATCCAAGGCGATCCTGAAGATATTTCTCCTTTTTGAAGACGGGAGTTCATTATAACCGTCCTGTTTCAGCCTTTGCAATACCTCTGCGGATGAAAGGCCCGTTATGCCGTCTGTATCCTGCTCCATGATAAGCTCACGTCTATCAGACCCGCGGTGCAAGCGTCAATAAAAGCACGGACAATGATGCAACCCTTCTTGTTGCATTTTTTTGGTCAATGATGCAAAATCGCAGCGGTAAAAAGACATGAATAAAAAATTATTACAGGTAAAAATCGGGAGCATGGTTCTCAAGAACCCCATTATCGGCGCTTCCGGTACCTTTGGTTACGGAGCGGAGTATAAAAAATTTATCTCCCTCGGGAGTATCGGTGGTTTTGTAACGAAGGGGCTGTCCCTGGAACCGCGCAAGGGCAACCCGGAGCCGAGGATTAAAGAAACCCCTTCCGGGCTGATAAACTCCATTGGACTTGAGAACATAGGCATGGATGCATTCCTCAGGGACGTTATGCCGGGGATAGAGGATGCCGGTACTGCGATCATCGTCAACATCTTCGGCACTGCCATGGACGAGTACGTGGAGCTTGCACACAGACTGAACAGGATCAAACGGATAGACGGCATCGAACTGAACATATCCTGTCCGAACGTGAAGGCAGGGGGAGCGGAGTTCGGGAAAGACCCGCTGGTTGTGCAGACCATTACGCAGAAGGTAAGGGACGTAACGAATAAGCCTCTCATCGTTAAGTTGTCGCCCATGGTAACGAGCATCGTTGATGTGGCAGTTGCTGCGCAGGAAGGCGGGGCCGATGCCGTGAGTATCGCAAATACCTATCCCGCGATGGCGATGGACCTCAAGAGCAGGAAGCCGTTTCTCGGCGCAAAAACAGGAGGATTGTCCGGACCTGCGATCAAACCCATAACATTAAAACTTGTTTACGACGCCTTCGGCAAGATCAATATACCGATCATCGGTGTCGGCGGAATATCGAGCGCAGAGGACGTCCTGGAGTATGCGTTTGCTGGCGCGGCGGCAATACAGACAGGTACGGCGAACTTCATAAATCCGGAGATTACGGCAAAGCTTGCATCGGATCTGCATGATTACCTTACCGGTGCCGGTATCAGGTCATTCGCATCAATCGTCGGTGCGGCAAAGAGTAGTATTGGCAGTTGATATGCATTGGCTGAGTGTCGAAGGCATAGCTGTTATGGGTATCTTACTGCTCAGCGTAGTTGCCGATATTCTGTTCATTCTTGTTGCGTACAGGGCATTGATCAAGCTCTTCAAAAGTGCGCATTCCGGCATGAAGGTCCTTGCGTTTGTTCTCGCTCTGGGATTGTGTGTTCCTTTTATTATAACACTACACCGGACTACCATCTTCTTTTTGGTACACCACGTTGCATACCTGTGGCTGCTCATCATGGTCTTGCTGTGCGCCGGGCTGTCATGGGGCGCGCAGAGGTTGTCCCGGAAGCCCCGGTAGAAAAACTGAGCTCATTCAACCCTTCCTCCCAGCGGCTGCAGCTGCATTTTCACCGTTTCCATAGCCCTGTAAGTGATCTGTAAGGTATTGCATGATAAAAACATGATGCAGGTATGGACCGATATCCGATTGAAGGAGGAGTGTATGATCAAGGTGCTTGTTGTTGAAGACGATGTAAAGCACGCGAGGCTCATTAAGGGCATACTCGAATCATACAAGTATGTTGTATTGGAGGCCGGCAATGGACTGTCAGCCATGAGGATTATCAATGACAATATCCCCGACCTGATATTGGTGGATATGTCTTTGCCCGGGATTGACGGCACCACGCTTACAAAGCTATTCAAAACGAGTACCCGCACCCATCATGTCCCGGTAATTGCCCTTTCAGCGATGTGCACGAAGCAGGAGATAGAGCGGTTTACTCAGGCTGGGTGTGCTGCTATCATACATAAACCGATCCACGAACAGGCCATTGCCGAAGCAGTAAAAAAACATGTTCAAAAAGACGAACAGGACATCCTTATTTAACCCGTGAACTGGTGTTCGCCGCAATCCACGCTATTTATAGTGGCGGGCACACAGCTAAGCTGGGTCGGGCAAACTATACGATTGATATATTCCATACCGACGAAGAATCCATGCCGTTTTAAACAATCTGCGTCAGCGTATCCAGAGGACAGGTCTGTACACCACAGGGCAAGCCGATTATATACCTCTGAACTTTCTCCAATAGCGGATGAGTCCAGGTGCATTCATGTATGCCGGATCGGCAAGTTCGTAGCGCTCAAAAAGCACCTGGTCGGTATTCTTATGACGAATGAGGTCTTTAAAATAGGCTTCGAACTCTTTCACGATCTCCGCGTCGGGATTGCCCTGCTTTAACCTTTCCCCGATCCAAGCCGTCCATTGCAGAAGCATGTCCTCGAGCAGTCTTAGGTGTTCCCGGACATCATTGAACACGCCGAAATGGGTAAGGTAAAGGGCCGACGGGCCTATCTGGCGCATCTTCTGGAGGGACTGCTGCCAGACCTCAATATTGATATCCGGCGGGGGTGTGGGTGCAAAGATGGGGCCGTCGTTGATGCGGATGCCTCCGACATCGCCGGTAAACATCATGCCGTCGATAAGATATACATTGTGATGGGACGCATGTCCCGGGGTTGCAAATGCCTGAATGGTAACGCCCCCTATAGTGATTTTTTCTCCGTCTTCGGTCGGGTGGATACGGTCCTGAGAAATGGGTTTGAGCTGTCCCCACAGCCGGTCCATGTCGTCTTTATAGATCTGCTTTGCCGATGCAAACAGTTTCGAGGGATCCGCCATGTGCCGTGCACCGTTTGCGTGAACGTATACTGTTGCACCTTCATCCGCAAAGTGCCATGCAGCACCGGCATGGTCGAGATGGATATGGCTCACAAAAACACCGCGTACATCCTTCGGCGCATACCCGGATTTTTTCAGCAATCCCGTAAGATTGTTATAGGTGGTGTCCGGTCCCGTCTCGATCAGTACCGGTCCATCGCCGGTCTCTATCAGGAAGCTTGCGATTGACTCCGATTTAAAAAAATTGAGGTCCAGAATGGTTATCTTCATTGGACATCCTCCTGTGGAACTTTGATGCCTCCCAGTTGTCCGCATGCAGCCTCGATCTCCTCACCGTGTGTGGTCCTGACCATGCATGCGATGGTGTGGTTTACAAGGTATTCCTGAAATGCCCGGATATGCTCCTCATCGGGCCGTTTATAGCCGGTACCCCAGTGCTCATTAAAGGGGATAAGATTTACCTTGAAGGGGAATTCCTTAAGCAGCTTTGCGAGCTGTATCGCATGCGCTATCCCGTCATTTATATCTTTAATCATGACGTACTCAAAAGTGACCCAGCCCTTTCTTTTCTGATGATAATCTTTCAGGACAGCCGTCAGCTTATCCAGAGGGTATCTTGCATTGATGGGCATGAGGGCAGTCCTCGTATCATCATACAGTGCGTTCAGGGACACGGCTAGGTTTGCTTTGGATTCTCCGATAAACCGTTTTATCTGCGGGACAAGCCCTGCTGTTGATACCGTGATCCTGCGGTGTGAGTATTGATACCCGAATTCAGATGTCAGGATGTCTATAGCCTTCAGCGTGTTGTCGTAATTCGCAAAGGGCTCTCCCATACCCATGAACACAATGTGGGATATCGGGGTGTCCCGGCTTTCAGCCTGCACGGCAGCGAGCTGGTCCGTAATCTCGGAGACGCTGAGGTTGCGTTTGAATCCTTTTATACCGGTAAGGCAGAACTTGCACCCCAGAGCGCAGCCAGCCTGCGAGGACACGCACAGCGTATGCCATCTGCCCATGGGTATGAGCACGGATTCTACTGCAGTACCGTCGTTCAGAAAGAATTGATACTTTGTCGTACGGTCGCGACTGATTTTTTTCTGGTGTATGGCGAGGGAAGGAATTTCGAACTGCTCTGCGAGCAGGCGTCGCGATGACAGGGACAGATTTGTCATCTGTCCGAAATCAGAAATATGCTTTTTATAAAGCCATATAAATATCTGCTTTGCACTGTAGGCAGGCAAGCCAAGCTGTTTGAGTGCCTGCTCAAGGTCTTCCTGGGAAAGGTTTTTTATATCAATCTTGTTCATACCATGAATATAGTGTTGCTTTCCGCGATTTTCACCTGACAAGCGTTCATTCTTCGATTATCCTGCCGTTTCCTGCGCTGTGCAATTTGTCCTTTTATCCGTTGATCTCCATTTCAGAAAAAAAGTACGGGATCTCGGTTGCCGCGCTTTCAGGGCTGTCCGAACCGTGTACGATGTTCTGCTCGATGTCCGATGCGAACATGTTCCGGATGGTGCCTTTATCAGCCTTTTTCGGGTCTGTTGCACCCATGATGGTCCTGACCTTAGTGATGGCGTCCTCTCCCTCCAGAACCATGACCACAACAGGTCCCGACGACATAAACGTTGTAAGGCTGCCAAAAAAAGGCCTGTCTTTATGTACCCGGTAAAAGCCCATTGCCTTTTCCCTGGTCAGGGACAGCATCTTCATACCGACGACCTTTATACCCTTTTCCTCAAACAGGGAAACAACCTTCCCTATTACCTGTTTCCTGACTCCGTCCGGTTTTACGATTGAAAGTGTTCTTTGCACAGTATCTCCTTTTTGTTTTTTATGTATCAACATAACAATTATTGCCGTAGTTTCAAGCAATCGAGACTTGCATAATCTCAAGGTTCAAGCTATGAATACCGCATGTCTCTTATACGTATACAGGATCTGAAAGTCTACTATACAGGTCACGGCCTGTTTCGCAAACAATCCGTTACAAAGGCAGTTGACGGGGTTTCTTTGTTTGTAAACGATCACGAAACTCTGGGGCTCGTCGGCGAAAGCGGATCGGGCAAATCCACGCTGGGCAGGGCCGCACTGCTGCTGATCAAGCCGACAGCCGGCAGTATCCTCTTTGACGGCGTCGATATCGTAAATGCCGCCGTGCATAAAAACAGGCCGGCAATGAAAAAGTTCAGACGGGAAGCCCAGATTGTATTTCAGGACCCTTACGGTTCTTTAAACCCGAGGATGAAAGTGGGTAAGATTATAGCGGATCCCCTGCGGGTGCACGGTGTTAGAGGAAGGAAAGTTCTGAAAGAAAAAGCCTTGCGTCTCCTGGAGCTTGTCGGGCTTCCTGCCTCTGCTTATGATACCTACCCCTACGCGTTTTCCGGCGGACAGAGGCAGAGGATCAGCATAGCACGGGCCCTGTCCATAGGTCCGAGGTTCATTGTGGCGGATGAACCGGTTTCGAGCCTCGACATCTCGATCCAGGCGCAGCTTTTGAATCTCTTTAAAGAGATCCAGGAAAAAGAGGGCGTGAGTTACCTGTTTATTTCGCATGATCTCAGGACCGTTGCGTTTATTGCCCACCGTGTTGCCGTTATGTACCTCGGCAGGATCATGGAGCTTGCGCAGACGAAAGAGCTGATCACCGGCCCGTTGCATCCCTATACAAAGCTCTTGCTCTCGAGTATTCCATCAAAGGATCGCAGGACAACCGATCAGAAAGAACAAGCCAACGGGCATGAGCACGGATGCGTGTTTTATCCGAGATGCGGACTTGCGAAGGACATCTGCATGGATATCAGCCCTGATCTGAAAGAAGTGTCACCCGGGCATTCGGTTGCGTGCCACCTGTATTAGATTCTGTTGCTGCTCTTTTTGTTTTATTGCCTTTTTCCGATTATCAAATTAAAGATGTATCAGAATGAATGATAAGAACAGAGAGTTTGTTTGCAGCTCGTGCTCGTACACCTCCGGAAAATGGCTCGGCAGGTGCCCGAACTGCGGAGAGTGGAATACCTTTGTTCAGGTAGCCCATGAGAAGCAGGCGAAGAGGGAATCAAAAGGATCGCACAGCATCAGGCTGAACGACATAACGTCGGAGCAGCAGGACAGGGTTTCGACAGGCATGGAAGAGTTCGACAGGGTGCTGGGAGGCGGTATCGTACGCGGAGGGCTTACACTCATCGGCGGGGACCCCGGGATCGGCAAATCGACGCTTGCGCTGGTTGCCATGGACGGCATTCTGAAGGCAGGGAAGAAAGTCCTGTATGTGACAGGAGAGGAGTCCCTGCAGCAGCTCAAGCTCAGGGCGGGAAGGCTCGGGGTGGACGGAGCGATGGATGCACTTGCGGAAACTGAGCTGGATGCAATCTTCGATGTAATAGATAAGAACAAGCCCGGTGTGGTGGTCATCGATTCCATACAGACCGTCGAAAGCCCGACCACGGCGGCACCGCGGGGGAGTGTTGCCCAGCTCAAGGAGATCACGGACAGACTCATGCGTTTCTCGAAAGAGAACAACGTCAGCTTCCTTATCATAGGTCACGTAACGAAAGAAGGTGTCATAGCAGGGCCAAAGCTCCTCGAACACATGGTGGACACGGTACTGTATTTCGAAGGAGACAGGAACACGAACTTCAGGATCCTTCGCGCCATAAAAAACAGGTTTGGATCTACCAATGAGATAGGCGTTTTTGAGATGACGGAAACCGGGTTGACGGAGATCAAAAACCCGTCGTTCCTGTTTCTCTCGGACCGGCAGCAGCCCAAGGAGGGCTCCGCCGTATTTGCGAGCATCGAGGGGACCAGGGCTTTGCTGGTGGAGATACAATCGCTGGTGAGCCAGAGTTACCTCGCAATGCCGCGCAGGACCGCGGTCGGTATCGATCAGACACGGCTGTCCATGCTGGTAGCGGTATTGGACAAGAGGGCGGGACTGAATCTCGGAGGGCAGGATATTTATATCAATGTCGTGGGCGGCGTGAGTATCGACGAGCCGGGTGCTGACCTGTGTGTTGTGTCGGCACTTCTATCAAGTTATAAAAGAAAGCCCTTGCAGGCCGATGCTGTTTTTATAGGAGAGGTCGGTCTGACCGGAGAGATACGCGCTGTGGGTATGATGGAAAAGCGTTTGAAAGAGGCGTACAAGCTCGGGTTCAAAAGGGCGTATGTGCCCGAAAACGGCACAAAAGGCATCGATATCAGGGGCATTGAGATCGTGCAGGTAAAGAACATTGAACTTCTGTTCGACAGGTGGATACAGGGAGGGTGATGAACCGGATGACCGGTACTGTCGAAACGGCCGAACGTAACTGATTTCAGGATTCTGGCACGGCCTCCTTTTCGAAAACATTGCAGACGACCTTAAGGAAGAACGGGTATTACAGATTGATATGGACGACCTTTGCGGGCGGCATGCCGTTGAAATTTGTCGAAGAGGCTGTTGTATAAGCACCCATATTTTCCGTATACACGAGATCCCCCTCCTGGAGATACGGCAGGAAGACCTTTCCTGTATTATGGATATATTCGTTCTCGGACAGAGTATCCAATCCGTCGCAGGTCGGTCCGAATAACCTGCATTCTTTCGGGGTTCCGCCTTTAATGGCGCGCACAGTTATCGGGATGTGGTCGTAGACCAATGCCGAAAAGGTATGATAGACACCGTCATCGATATGATAGGAGGGAGGATTCGTTGAATGCTTTGCCAGCACCACGCTGGCAACCTCTGTGCCTGCGTTCGCGACTAAAAACCTCCCGGGCTCTGCGAGCAGCAGTACCTTGTCCCTGGGGAATAACTTGTCCACCTCCTTGTTGATGATGGCAGCGAGTCCCTCGAAAGACTGCTCGTCTCCTTTATATTTGACCGGAAAGCCTCCCCCGATGTCCACGATCTTTATCGGGTATCCCCTGGTTACCGTTTCTCCGATCTCATAGCCTTTTGCGTCCGCCTGTTTGAAGATCCCGGCAACGGTCCTCAATGCCTTCACGAAATTCCCGGGCTGGTTGCATTGACTCCCGGCATGGAAGCTGATGCCCTCGATGGTCATGCGGTTTTCTTTTGTTTTTTTTATCAAATCCAATGCCTGTTTTGGGTCAATGCCAAACTTATTGGAAAATTTTACGACAGAACCTTCATCCGAAATCTTTATCCTCAGCAAAAGGCCGGCATCCGGTGAGTGTAGTTTTATCTTCCTCATCTCCTCGATGCTGTCAAAGGTCAGGAGCGGCTTGTATAAATTTAAAACGTGCAGGGAATCAGGCTTTTTAACCGGGTTTGCGTAAATGATGTTGTCCCAGATGAAATTCTGCAGTTCCCGGGGCTCGAGGTGTTTTACCTGATCGAAGATCAGGTTGAATTCGTTCAGAGAAGCCACATCAAAGCTCGCGCCGAGCTTCAGCAGTGTTTTTATAATTTCGGGATCCGAGTTTGCCTTTATTGCATAGTAGACCTGTATTCTCGGAAGCCGTTTTCTGAATTCACGGTAGTTCTTCCGTATCTGCTCGTGATCGATGATCAGGAGAGGCGTCCCGTGTTCTTCGGCTAATTGTTTGATGATTTTCTTATTCATTGTTCACGGTAAAGGCATGAAACACTCGAACTGCCACGGATCTTCGTCGACGGCATGTCTCGGGTTTTCCTTAAAAAATACCGGTCTGCTTTTCAGCGGATTCCAATCATACGGTTTTGAATGGAGTTCTCCAAGATAAGGCTTTGCTATCGTTAAAATATAATCATGGGGTATATCGTCGGGGATTAGGATGCCCTTTTGGGGGTTCTCAATCATGTATCTTACTGCCGAGACGACACCCGCAGCTACCTGCAGTGTTGTTGCATTCTGTCCGGGTGCTATCTTCCTCGTTTCTTCGATGCTGAGGATCGAGCCTGTCCACCAGGAATCATAGGGGTGCCCCATCAATAATGCGCCGAGAATATCTTTCCCCGAGGTAATCTCATCGGTCATGATCCTGAGCTTCGGCTGCAATTCATAATTTCTTGCCCTCAATTCATCCAGGGAAACCAGTGCTTCATGGCAGGGCATGTACGCATAATGCACGGTGGGTCTGTAGATCGGATCGCCGTTTTTATCGTAGACCGTCAGCCGGTCTGATATGCCGAATGCCTCTCCGTGCCGTACGATCATACCTTCTATAGGCCCGACTTCAGGAACAAAAGATTTAATGCGGGTGTTCATGCCCATACGGGCAAGGAATATCTGGTTTTTCGGGCCATAGGGTGCCTCGAAGGTGAGCGGTGGATGTTTTTTTTCATGGGTACCCCAGCCCATCTCAGCCGGTGCTATCCCTTCTTCCCGGAAACCTTCTATACTCCAGGTATTCACGAATTCATCGACCTCTTTCGGCTTGTTGGTCACCTGGGTGTCCCGTTCGCTGCAATGAATGACCTTGACGCCGAGTACCCTGGCTAAGTTTGCAAAATCTTTTCCTTTTTTGTAGCCCGATAATTCCTCGAGCAATGCCCCTGAAAACTTTTTATCTCTTATAACGGCGTCTGCGATATCCATTAACCCCTGTTTCGTAAAATGAGAGATCAAACCCGGGTTCGCTCCATGATCTAAAATAGCTGTCGGTGAATCCCCGAACTTTTCTTTCAGCTCTTTGATCCGCATCTGTCTCCGGTAAAGGGTTTTCTCGAAAATATCGTCGTTCTTGTAGGGATTCCATAATTCGATCGAGGTATCTACGTACAAAGCGTTATTACGATGACACCATGTCAAGGTGTCCGTGGTTTCTATATTCCATGCCAGATCGACGATGAGCGCATTTTTGCCTGCATAGGTATCCAAAACCGATGTCAGGTTTTCCGGCGTTATCTTTTTATGGACGAAATTTATTCCCGTATCGGTAAATGGTTTCAGCGGGCCTGATTTGTCCTCAAAATCTATGATCGTGATGTTTTTCCTCGGTGCATCGATATGATCGAGAAAAATGGGGAGCGTGCACCGGGAAACGGCGCCGTACCCTATAATTAAAATTTTGTTGTTGAAGGTTAGTTTCATGGATTATGTACTGCAATAAATAGAGAAATGTTTCCATTAAGTCAATGTTTTTTTTGCATGCAACCATTCATCCCTCCATAAAGCCGGTAACCCGGATCCCGGAATAAAACGATCATCATTCCGATACCGCGACTTTACGAATTGTTCATAGTGCATTACTATAAAAGGAATAAATAAAGGCTGGAGGTGTTTATGGAAGCAAAATTATTTTCCAAACTGACGTTGCGTGAAATCGAATTCAAGAACCGCATTTTTATGTCGCCGATGTGCCAGTATTCGTGCGAGAATGGCATGGCCTCAGACTGGCATCTGGTACATCTGGGCAGCCGAGCGGTCGGCGGGGCAGGACTGGTGATGACCGAGGCCACGGCTGTTTCGCCCGAGGGCCGTATTTCGCCGGATGACCTCGGCTTGTGGTCGGACGAGCACATCCAGCAGCTTAAACGCATAACCGCTTTTATCAAGGCACAGGGAGCCGTGCCGGGCGTCCAGCTCGCACATGCTGGACGCAAGGCTTCGACGTATGCCCCGTGGAACGGCGGTAAACCTATCCCGCGGGGAGACCAGGCATGGCAGCCCATGGCACCCTCGTCGATCCCGTTTGCCGAATATTACCAGACACCGGTGGAGATGACACAAGATCAAATCCATGAGGTAGTAACACAGTTTTCATCCGCTGTTCAACGAAGCATCGAAGCCGGGTTTGAGGTCATAGAGATACACATGGCACACGGTTACCTGCTTCATGAATTTCTGTCTCCGCTTTCAAATCACCGGACCGATGCTTATGGAGGCGGTTTCGACAACCGCATCAGGATGCCGTTGCTGGTTGCCCAAACTGTACGGAAACAATGGCCGGACAACCTGCCTGTCTTTGTGCGGGTATCCTCGACAGATTGGGTTGAGGGTGGCTGGGATATTGAGCAAACCGTGCGGTTTGCATCCATGCTCAAACAGTCCGGCATAGACCTGATCGATTGCTCGAGCGGTGGTCTGGTGCCGTATGCGGTTATACCCGAGGGCCCGGGGTATCAGACACCCTTTGCCTATGCAGTAAGAAAGGATGCCGGTATAGCAACAGGGACCGTGGGTATGATTACCGATCCGTTTCAGGCGGAGCAGATCATCGCAACGGGCGTTGCAGATGCGGTTGTTATGGGAAGAGAAGTGTTGAGAAACCCGTACTGGCCCCTGTATGCCGCCAAAGTGCTCAAAGCCGATATACCATGGCCAAAACAGTACAGTAGAGCAAAGAATTAGAGCGTTATTTCAGGTATTTGTTCAGATCGAGCAGGCCCTGCTGCGCTGTGCCGACGGTACCGGCTATGGTACGCTTATACCGGCGGGTCGAGGGGTCTTTTTCCTCAAGAGATACCTCTTCTATTTTATTTATCGTGCCTCCATTTTCATCCATGATGAGTTTTACGGAAGGCCGGAGAGGGTCCGAATCGCTGATCTTTGTCACGACACCGATTTCGTTTGTATCAAACCTGACCACGGAACCGACAGGGTATATACCGAGTGCTTTTATGAACGCCTTGACATAATTCTGTTCGAAATCTTCTCCTGCCCTGTTATTGATGAATTCGATGGATTCCCGGGGATCAAATCTTTTTTGATACGGCCGCAGGGTTGTCATAGAGTCATAGGTGTCCGCAATGGCTACTATTTTCGATCCATCGGGCTGTTCCGGTATGCCGTTTGAGTCCGGATATCCCGAAAGGTTCCGCCTGAGATGATGATACAAAACGTAGGTAGCCGTCGTATCGCTTATGCCGCCTATTTCTTTTATAATGTTTCTGCTGTGAACCGGGTGCTTTTTCATCTCGACCCATTCTTCAGAACTGAGCTTTGAAGGTTTGAGTATGATGTCCCTTTGTACCCTTGTTTTACCTATATCGTGAAGCATACCAGCAAGCCCGACATGTAAAAGCTCGTCGCTCTTAAATCCCAGTTCCTGTGCGAGTGAGAGCGACAGTATGCCGACATTCACGGAATGGTTGAACGTGTATTCGTCATAGTCCTGAAGCATAGTAAGACAGAGGAGGGTGTTTTTGTCTTTCAGCATAGCATCGTTCAGGTCACTGATAATTTCCTTTATCGTCGTCTTTTCGGGTATATGTCCGAGTCGCAGCTCGCTCATGATGTTGAAGATCTCATCCCGTGCTGCCGTGTATGTTTTGAAAATCTCCGTTTTGATATCCTCTTCTATTTTTTTGATCTCGATGCCTTTTACCCCGAGGTTCTTGAGTCTGAGCGCTATGCCGCCCTGTTTGTTGAGATCTTCGGGCGGAATTATCATGCTTTCAAGCAGGATGAGTATTTCCTTCTCGTTGATCGTCCTGTAAAATACGATCCCGTTGATTCCTATCCTTGCAAGCCGGTCAATGAACTCCTCTATGCCCTTGGTCGTGGTATAAAACGGTGTCTTTTCTATAAGGAGGGTATTCTTTATGACCGCAACGACGATCTCCCGCTGCGTAGACAGCAGCTTGTGCAGTATGGTGTTCGCTCTTTTTACCGCGGTTTGAACCGTTGGGTGTGTTCTGGGATACAGAGACAGGTTTCTAACGCTCCCGGTGATAAGCGTTATAAATTCATTCAATTGTTCGTTCTCATGCATTTAATTTCTTCCCGATTTCATTGAGCGTATTCCACGTCGTCGTCCTTATGCGTTCTTCCTTATGTTCCAACAACTTTACAAGATTTGCAATAGCAATTTCATTCATGGCAGCTCCGAGCGCTTTTATACCGGCAATCTTTATGTCCGGGTATTGCTTCGGCAGGAATGCAGACGGATCAAAAGCGGATTCGATGATGACGCTTGTTGCCTCCTTGCTGCCGAGCTCTCCGAGGACGAGCAGGGCATCGTGTTTAATGGAGTATGCAACAGCAGGGTCGCGCAGCATGTGCTTGATCCATGGAATAAACATCTGTCGTTTGTACTTTCCTATCAGCGTGATGATAAGGTCGGTCATTCTCTGCTCTTTATTGGTGGTTAGCAGTTTTTCGATTATAATGTTCCCGTGTGCCGTGTTGACCTCGAACAATGCCTGCAGTGCCCTTTTCCGGATCCGCATATCTTTGTGGGTGAGCCCCGCGGATAGAGTCGGTTCCGAACCGGTCTTTATATGCACTGCAGTATCTATAGCCACCAGAGAGGATTTATAGTTATCGGAAAGGATAACCTTCTGTAAATGCATGTATGCCTGCTTTTGAAATACGGATAGTGCCCTTGCAATAAATTTGATGGATTGCAGTACATCGGTAGTGATCATGATACCGGTCAGTTCGTCGAGTGCGGGTTCTCCCACGATAGTTACCGTTTTGACGGATGACGCATAATAATAGGGGTTACCTGTTACGATTGGCTCTATAATTTTCGGGATTATACCCTTTCCTGCGGATATGACCTCAACCATGGTTTTTGCCCTCGCGGCAATATCCCTGTCCTTGTTTTTTTGGTATACATGCTGGGTGAATGTCCGTATGGCTATAAGCGGGATCTCGTACCGTTCTATCTCCGAGAGCCTTTCTATGATGACGGCCAGCGCATCCGACAGATCGCTGTACCGCTGGGGCGCATTTTCCTTTTCGATAAGGTTTATAAGCCGTATCGCTTCCTGCTCGTCATTGGTAAGGTCCTGTACAACGTTCTCGAGGTTTACCTCTTCCTCGGCATTGTCTGCCTGCTGATCCATGTCGTTGTCAAGCTCTTCCCGGATTGTATCGTAATCTACCTCATCCACCTCGATGCCGGTGATATTATGTTTGAACAGCATCTGTTTGATACTCTTGTCCTTCGGTAAAATAAGATCCCCGGAGGATATCTCATGAATAAAGGTGAGCAACTCTTCGGATTTGACCGTACTGTGCAGTATCAGGGTCTTTATCCTTTTGTAAAAAAGCAATTTGGAAAGTTTTTCAAAGCCGTCGAGCGGGTTGTCGTTTATGAAAACATGCCTTCGGTCTATGGTATACAGCACGTTTTTTAAGGTGCCGAACTGCTGTTTTATTGCCGTCAGTATACGTACAGAAGCTACCTGTAAATAGGAGTGTCCCGCGGGATAAAAGGAAAACAGCCGAATCAGCTTTTCCAGTTCGGTCAGTATCAGGGTTTCCGGTGTTTTGTTTTTAATATCCATATTTTTTATAGGTTACGTTCATGTATAGTATAGCACACTTTGAAAGATTCATTCCACTTTTACCTGTCCTTGTATCTGTTAAAAGTAGTGCTTATTTGTAAAAATGACAAATATTGCAATATAGCCTGCAAATATTGACGATAGCCGAGAAATGATTATTTTTAAAGGTAAAGGAGTAAAGTCATGGGAAAAGTCATAGGTATTGATTTAGGTACTACTAATTCTGTTGTGGCCTTTGTTGAAAAGGGCGAACCGGTTGTTATCCCCAATGAAGAGGGGAGCAGGTTAACACCATCGGTCGTCGGTTTTACAAAGGAAGGAGAGATCCTTGTCGGCCAGGTTGCAAAAAGGCAGGCGGTGACCAACGCAGAAAATACGGTTTATTCTATAAAGAGGTTCATGGGAAGACGATATAACGAGGTAACGGAAGAGATGAAGATGGTACCGTACAAGGTTGTCTCCGCGGATAACCAGGACGTACGGGTCAATATAAAGGGAAAACTTTATTCTCCCCCGGAAATATCCGCAATGATTCTTCAGAAGCTGAAAAAGGCTGCCGAGGCATACCTGGGTGAAAAGGTTACAGAGGCGGTCATAACCGTTCCGGCATATTTTAATGACAGTCAGCGACAGGCGACAAAGGATGCGGGCAAGATAGCAGGGCTTGATGTAAAAAGGATAATCAATGAACCTACGGCAGCTGCACTTGCATACGGTCTTGATAAAAAGAAGGAAGAAGTAATAGCGGTCTATGATTTCGGAGGCGGCACGTTCGATATATCGATCCTTGAAGTCGGCGAGAATATCGTAGAAGTCAAATCCACGAACGGGAATACGCACCTCGGGGGCGATAATGTGGACCAGCGCATTGTTGAATGGATCATCGGCGAGTTTAAGAAAGACCAGGGCATAGACCTCAGTAAAGATATCATGGCCATACAGCGTCTGAAAGAAGCTGCGGAAAAGGCAAAGATAGAGCTTTCATCCACCATGGAATCGGAGATAAACCTGCCCTTTATTACGGCAGACGCAGCAGGACCAAAACACTTGATTCTGAAATTGAGCAGGGCAAAGCTGGAACAGTTGTGTATGGATCTTCTTGAGCTGAGCTTTGAACCCATGAAGCAGGCTTTAAAAGATGCAGGGCTGAAAGCATCTGAAATCAACGAGGTTGTGCTGGTCGGCGGACAAACAAGAATGCCCAAGATCCAGCAGATGGTAAAGGAATTCTTCGGCAAGGAACCCCATAAAGGGGTGAATCCGGACGAGGTTGTTGCTGTCGGTGCAGCCATACAGGCGGCCGTGCTTTCCGGCGAGGTAAAGGATGTGCTTTTGCTCGATGTTACGCCGCTTTCACTCGGCATAGAGACCCTCGGCGGCGTCATGACGAAACTCATCAACAGGAATACGACGATACCGACACGGAAGAGCGAGATCTTCACGACCGCAGCAGACAATCAGACAAGTGTAGAAATACACATACTGCAGGGTGAACGGGAGATGGCAGGCGCAAACAGGACGCTCGGCAGGTTCCAGCTTGTAGGCTTACCTCCGGCACCGAGGGGGATACCTCAGGTTGAGGTTACCTTCGATATCGACGCAAACGGTATCCTGAATGTATCGGCAAAGGATCTCGCAACAGCGAAAGAGCAGAAGATCGTTATCACGGCATCAAGCGGCCTTGCGAAAGAGGACGTCGAGAAGATGGTAAAAGAGGCCGAGAAACATGCGGAAGAAGACAAAAAGAACAAAGAGACCATAGAGGTTGCCAACAATTTGGACAGCCTCATCTACAGTATTCAGAAGCTGATTAACGAGAATAAAGACAAACTGAACCCGGATGAAACCAAAAGGCTGGAAGAAAGCATAGAAAAGGCCAAAGCAGTACTCCAGGAAAGGGATATCGATAAGATGAAGGCATCCATTGAGCAGCTGAACAAAGACTCACACCATCTTGCAGAGGAGATGTATAAAAAGGCATCGGCAGCAGGCAAAGGTGCTCCTGATGCGGAACAGGCACAATCCGCTCAGGGCGAAGAGTCAGCCAAGAAAGAAGATGTAATAGATGCTGAATTTGAGGAGAAAAAGTAAACCCGCCAGAAAGGTTGAGGCTTTTCGTTGAATAAATTCGTTGAAGGGAGGTGAAAAAAACATGGCGATAATGAAGTGGGACCCCTTTAAAGAGCTTACCACCATTCAGGACAGGATCAACAGGTTGTTTGACGAGAATATGGGGAGGGTTAGGTTCCCCGATGTTGAGCTATCAGCAGGATCATGGAATCCGGCCGTTGATATTTATGAAACCAAGGACAATGTTGTGCTGAAAGCTGAATTGCCAGGCATGGAGAAAAAAGATTTTTCCATAGAAGTAAAAGACAATATGCTGACCCTCAAGGGTGAGAGAAAATCCGAAAAAGAGACGAAAGAGGAAAACTACTACCGGATGGAAAGAGCCTATGGTTCTTTTACCCGCTCCTTTACTCTTCCTGCATCCGTTGACAAAGACAAGGTGAAGGCGAAATTCAAGGACGGTGTACTGGAGGTAACCATACCCAAGACAGAGGCAGCGAAACCAAAACAGGTAAACGTGGAAATTGAATAAGGCGAAAGCCTTCTCCTCAACGGGCGGCCGGGTATCTGACCGCCCGTTTTTTGTTGGAGAATTGAATGTCCTTGACTTTATACAAAGTTAATTTAAATAGTAGATAATCTCTGCTCTTCAAAAAAGAAGGGCTTATAAAATCCAAAGGGAGGATAAGATGATAAGAACGTATGAGTTGATGTACATCGTCGACAGTTCTCTGCCGGAAGAGAACATGAAAACTGTGATAGAAAAGATCAGCAGCACCATTAAGCGTAACGGTGAACTTCTGGATCAGCAGAACTTAGGCGATAAAAAGCTGGCTTACCCCATCAAAAGGAAACAAAGGGGCACCTATATATTGAACATTATCAAAGGTGAAAACAATACTATAAGCGAAGCCGAAAGAACCCTCAAAATCACGGACGGAGTACTGAGATATCTGACGATACGGCCAGACACAACAGCTTAAGAAATGTTCTATGCCGGAACTCAACAAGGTAGTGATCGCCGGAAGGCTGACGGAAGATCCAACGATAAAATATACCGCGGATGGAATAGCTGTCGCAAATCTTAAACTGGCCGTTAATCATTACGCGAAAGACCGGCAGGAATCCGAGGCCAGTTTCTTCGACGCCGTCGCTTTTGGAAAGGTCGCGGAGTTTATCGAACAGAACGTCAAAAAAGCGGATCAGATACTCATAGACGGCAGGTTGAGACAGGTTAAGTACAACATCAAGGTCGGCGGCGAGGAAAAGACGCGATCCAGGGTGGAGATAGTTGTCAACAGCATATTTCCCGTCAATATGCATACGGACAAAACAATAGAGGACAAGGGTACGATTGAGTATTGATACGAAGTAATAAGTATAGGAGGAAAAGATGGAAGAGAGAAGGCCAAATACAAGAAGAAAGGCTATCGTAGTAAAAAAGAGGGTTTGCAGGTTCTGCAATGACAAGCAGAGTACCATCGATTATAAGAACCCGGACATGTTGATGAGTTTTATATCGGAGAGAGGAAAAATATTGCCGCGGCGGTTGACGGGGACATGCGCGCGTCACCAGAGGACATTGACTGTTGCTATTAAGCGTGCGAGGATACTCGCCCTTTTACCGTTTACGACGGTAAACGAAAAACTTGAATTATAGAGGAGACGACGGATGAAGGTTATATTAAAAAGCGAGATTCCAACACTGGGTAAGGTCGGGGACGTAATCAACGTAAAAGACGGGTATGCCATCAACTATCTTATACCGAAACAGCTTGCCATGATAGCGGACACGGGCAGCGTTAAGGCAATCAATCACCAGAAGATGATGGTAGAGCATATCAAGAAAAAGTTCCTGAAGAGTACAACGGATATAAAGCAGAGGATAGAAAATACGGAACTTGTGCTGGAGAAACCCATGGGGGATCAGGAAAAACTTTTCGGCGCGGTTACCGCACAGGATATATCCGAGGCTCTCGAAAAGAGCGGACTAAAGATAGATAAGAGGAAGATAGAGCTTGATACCCCGATACACAGCATCGGATTGTACAATATCGTCGTAAAATTGCATCCCGAGATAATAGCGAATTTAAAGGTGAAGGTTGTAGGCAGGGTATCCGAATAAGACAAGATGGCTAAAACGGAAACATCTTTTATTGAAAGCGTATTGCCGCAGAACCTCGATGCGGAAAGGGCGGTCCTGGGGAATATACTTTTTGATCAGGATGCTATCTACAAGGTCATGGATATACTCCGGGTCGACGACTTTTATACTCCTTCGCACCGGTTGATCTATGCGGCCCTCATCGAACTCAACAAAAAAAGTGTTCCCGTCGATGTGCTGACCATAACCGAATATCTCAAAAACAACGGTTCGCTCGAGGTTGCGGGCGGCGAATCGTATGTCGCTTCATTGATCGATCTCGCGCCGGTGACGACGAATATTACGACGTATGCCAACATCATAAAAGAAAAGGCCATCCGGCGCGAGCTTATAACGAACTCGATGCAGATCGCAAAAATGGGGTACGACCCGTCCATAGAGATAGACAATTATCTCGACGGCTCCGTGAAATTGATCTTCGATATAACCCAGAAAAGGTTTACCTCCACCATGGTTACTTCAAAGGAGCTCATAGAAAAGGCGTACCAGATTATCGAGGAACGCAGAAAAAATAAAATGGCAGTAACCGGCGTTCCGAGCGGGTTCGACGCACTTGACGATATAACCTCGGGATTCCAGGCATCCGACCTGATTGTTATTGCGGCAAGGCCGGGTGTCGGGAAAACATCCCTCGCTCTGAACATAGCCATGAACGCATCCGTGAAACACCAAAACCCGGTTGCGATCTTTTCTCTCGAGATGAGCAAGCAGCAGCTTGCGCTGCGTCTGCTTTCCATGGAAGCAAGGGTAAGGTACATGAGTATCCTGAGGGGCTATCTTGAGTTCGCGGAATTCCAAAGATTGAATAAAGCGGCTTCGATTATCCAGAATGCCCCTATCATCATCGATGATAAGCCTGCAATCTCTATGCTCGAGATCAGGGCAAAGGCCCGGCGGCTCAAGGCCGAGAATAAATTGAAATTACTCATCATAGACTACCTGCAGATCATGGAACAGCCGAGAGAGTCGGAAAGTACCCAGGCTGCAATAGCCGCGCTATCGGGCTCCTTGAAGGCCCTTGCAAAGGAACTCGATGTCCCCGTGCTTCTGCTTTCCCAGCTGAACAGGGAAGGAGAGAAAAGGGACTTCAAAAGGCCGCAGTTGTCGGACTTGCGGGGGTCGGGCGCCATAGAGCAGGATGCCGATCTTATCATATTCATCCACCGGCCGGAGCTTTACAGCAAAGAGGACAACCCGACCAAGGACCACGGCATAGCGGAGATCCTTATCGCCAAACACAGGAACGGTCCCACGAAGAACATAAAACTTACATTTATCGGCGAGTTTACGCGGTTCGAGAATTTTACCCCGGAGAAAGTCGAACTTGCCGAAAATTGAGAGGTTGTGATGTGCAGAAAAACGGTGCACATAAGAAAGATGTTTTTGACATGTATAGCGGCAGGCCTTTTTCTAATCGGAATGTGCAGAAGTACCTATGCTCACATGGACATGGCGAATATGACAAAAAAAAGGCCGGTAATCGGGTTCAAGGAAAAACTGGGAGCATACGTTCCCCTGGACCTTACATTTAAAGATGAAAACGGCAAAGACGTGCAGCTCGGCAAGCTCATCGACAGGCCTACAATCCTCTCCCTGGTCTACTTTCATTGTCCCGATGAATGTAATCTCCTTCTCGCCGGTATGGCCAATATGCTGTCAAAGCTCGATGTACCGCCTCATGAGTACAGGGTCATTACCCTCAGCTTCGATCCTACCGAAACCACGGCGCAGGCAATGAAAAAGAAAATCAATTTTTACAATACCCTGCCCGCAGGTTACCCGGAAACAACGTGGAGATTCTTAACAGGCGATCAAAAAAACATTGACAGACTGACAAAGGCCGTGGGGTTCGGCTATGTAAAGGTCGGAGACGACTATGAGCATCCGGTCGGTCTTATCGTTCTTTCACACGATGGAAAGATCATACGCTATATTTACGGGGACACCTTCCTGCCGTTTCAAGTCAAGATGGCGCTCATAGAGGCTTCGCAGGGCCGGATAGGCCCTACGGTCAACAGGCTCCTGGACGTCTGCTATTCCTTCGACCCGCATACAAACAGCTATGTGTTTGATGTACTGAGGGTTACCGGTGCCGTTTGTCTGCTCACAGCTCTTGGCTTCATAGCCTTTCTCCTCATTACCGGGAAAAAATACAGGAGGGAAGACAAAGGTGGAAAATAATACGAATGATACCGGCGGCATGGGTTATCTCGATAAGACCGCCAACGGCCGCGGCATTCTCGCATGGATTCTGTCGACGGACCACAAGCGGATAGGACTTTTGTATGCGATAGTGATGTTCTCTTTTTTTGCGGTAGCTGTGTCCATAGGATTCACCATGAGGCTTGCATTGATTGAACCGGGACACAAGATCCTCTCCGCTCAGACCTATGACGCACTCTTTACCATTCACGGGGTTATCATGATCTTCATATTCATTATACCCAGCATCCCCGCTTTCCTCGGGAATTTTTTTCTCCCCATCCTGATAGGCGCAAAGGACGTTGCGTTTCCGAGGCTCAATCTGCTTTCATGGTATGTTTTCGTTATCGGTGCAGTCCTCGCCATGGTATCGCTCTTCACGGGAGGAGGTCCGATCGATACGGGCTGGACTTTCTATGTACCGTACAGCATACAGACCGGTACCAATGTCACACTTGCTGCATTCTCCGTTTTCCTGATCGGCTTCTCCTCCATGCTCACCGGTATCAACTTCATTACAACGATCCACCGATACAGGGCGCCGGGCATGAAGTGGTTCCGCATGCCGTTGTTTGCCTGGTCTCTCTATGCAACCGGATGGGTGCAGATCCTTGCGACACCGGTCATAGCCATAACGCTGCTCCTGATCATAGCGGGCAGGGTGTTCGGTATATACCTTTTTGATCCCGCCAGCGGCGGCGATCCGCTGCTGTATCAGCACCTCTTTTGGATGTACTCGCATCCCGCGGTCTATATCATGATCCTTCCTGCCATGGGGGTCGTTACGGAAATAATCCCTACTTTCTCAAAGAAGCCTATCTTCGGATATACTGCGATAGCTATGTCAAGCCTTGCCATAGCATTCTTCGGCTCCCTGGTGTGGGGGCACCACATGTTCACCAGCGGAATGAGTCAGACGGCAAAGTGGCTCTTTTCTCTCCTCACGTTCATTGTTGCAGTGCCGAGCGGTGTCAAGGTATTCAACTGGGTTGCGAGCCTTTATGGCGGGTCGATCGAACTGGAGCCTCCCCTGCTTTTTACATTCGCTTTTATTTTTTTGTTCTCGATAGGCGGATTCACCGGGCTGATGCAGGGTGCGCTTGCCGTTGATGTGCAGGTCCACGATACTTACTTCGTCGTCGGACATCTGCACTATGTGATGTTCGGGGGCACTGCGTTCGCATTGTTTGCAGGTATCCATTACTGGTTCCCGAAGATGTTCGGAAAGATGTACAATAAAAACGTGGCGAAGCTGGCATTACTTGTTATGTTCATAGGATTCAATACCCTGTACTTTCCCATGTTCGTCCTGGGATGGGAAGGCATGCCGAGGAGGTCGTACGACTACCTTCCGCAGTTCCATACGGGTCAGCTCATATCCATCATAGGATCGTGGATACTTGTTCCGGGTCTCATCATAATGTTCGCCAATCTGATCTACGCCCTGTTCAAAGGGCCGAAAGCCCCTGCAAACCCATGGGGCGGCGTTACGCTCGAATGGAAGATCCCGTCCCCGCCACCGCGGGAAAACTTCCGGGAGATACCCGTGATTACGGAAAGACCCTACATATTCAACACTGGTGCGGGAAATGAATGAACCCTTTCCTCACCTGCGCGATCAGGTATACGACGGGACCGGCGTAAAGCTCGGCATGTGGCTGTTCCTGTTCTCGGAGATTATGTTCTTCGGCATGCTGTTCCTTCTGTATGCAGTGTATAGAACCAGGCATGACGCGGCATTTCATGCGGCCGCACTCAACATGGATACCGCAATCGGTACGCTCAATACCGCGGTACTGCTCACGAGCAGCCTGTTCATGGCCCTATCGGTACACGCGATCCGGGATGGCAGGAAAAGGCTCACAGAGATCTTTTTAAGCATCACCATCGTGCTCGGCATCTCGTTTCTGGTCATCAAATCGTTTGAATGGCTCGCACACTTCCAGCACGGGCTTTACCCCGGGTCCCCGGTGCTCCTCAGGCTTGGCAAAGGGGAGATCATGTTTTTTGGTCTCTATTATGTAATGACCGGGCTTCACGGGATACATGTATTCATCGGCGTGGCCGTACTTTCCGTCATGCTTGTGTTGATACATACGGGAAAGATTGACAAAACCAGGTTTGCAGCATTGGAGAACGCAGGACTCTACTGGCACCTTGTCGATATCATCTGGATCTTTTTGTTCCCGCTTTTTTATCTTATCAAATAGGAGGGATACGTGAAACAGGAAACCAGACAGACAGTACCTGCGGGTTACGGTACCTATCTGATCGTATGGCTGGTGCTTATGGCACTGCTTGCAGCTACGGTAGTATTGGCAAAGCTCGACCCTTTTCACCTTGCCGCTGTTACATCCATGTCCATCGCAGCTATCAAGGCACTGCTTGTCCTGTTGTTCTTTATGCATCTGAAGTATGAGAAGGGGTATTTCGGGTTTATGATATTCATACCCCTCGTTATACTCGCAATATTCATTTCGCTGACGTTTTCCGATACGTACCTGAGGTGATGGTATGCTCCCGGATGCTTCAAACATAGCAAGCGGGGTAGACGGTGTTCTGCTGTTCATCATAGTAACCGGCATCATTATCATCGGCCTTGTTACATTTTTTATGATCTTCTTTTCGATAAAGTATAACAAAAAAAGACATCCGGAGCCCGATAGCGTCAAGGACAGTACCGTTCTGGAGATCGTATGGACGGTCGTACCCATAGGCATCGTGCTCGTGATGTTCTACCTCGGTTGGAAAAATTATAAATTTACACAGGGTGCACCGAAGGATGCAATGATCGTCAAGGTGACCGGACGTCAATGGTCATGGCTGTTTACGTACGCAAACGGCAGGAACAGCGGCATCCTCGAGCTCCCGGTCGGTAAGCCGGTAAAACTCGACATAACGTCCGCCGATGTAATCCATGGATTTTTTATACCCGCGTTCAGGATAAAACAGGACGCGGTACCGGGCGTGGTCAATAGCATATGGTTCATACCGGATAAAACCGGTACGTATGAGATATTTTGTACCGTTTACTGCGGGATCGGACACGCACACATGCTATCGAAGGCCGTTATTGTTCCGGAAGCCGATTTCGACTCGTGGTACAACGCACGGCAGCAGGTACCCGCACAGGCCAATGCAGCGGCTGAACGGGGTGAAAGGCTTATCAAGCAATACGGCTGTACCGGATGTCATACCGTCGACGGTTCACCTCTTGTGGGACCGACCTACAAGGGGTTGTACAACAGCAGGATTACGGTTATCACAAACGGGAAGGAGCGAACGGTAAGGGCAAATGATGCGTATATTAAGCTCTGTATCCTGGATCCCGGGGTCAACGAAGTAATAGGTTTCCCGCCGCACGTTATGCCGTCATTCAAGGGCAGGCTTACCGGCCGGGACATCAAAGATATCATCGCGTACCTGAAGACATTGAAATGATCCGGCGTATCAGGAATTCCTTACGGTTATTTATCGAGCTGAGTAAAGTTCGGATCGCCCTGCTTGCTGCATTCTCGGCTGCAACCGGATTTATGACGGCGGCGGACAGGCTTTCCTCCGGTATCCTGGCACCCGTGAGCGGCATTTTCCTTCTTGCATGCGGTGCGCTTTCCCTGAATCAATATCAGGAAAGAAATACAGATGCATTGATGGACCGTACCAGGTCAAGGCCCCTTCCCTCAGGCAGGGTGAAATCCGTTACCGTAATCTCATTCTCATTGTCATGCATTGCCGCAGGTTTCCTTCTCCTGTTCTTTTTTGTAAGTCTCGAGACGGCAGGTATCGGCCTGTTTGCGGTTTTCTGGTATAACGCTGTTTATCTTATAATAAAGAGAAAAAATGCATTCGCATCCATTCCAGGCTCCATAACCGGCGCTGTTCCGCCTGTTGCGGGGTTTGAAGCCGGCGGCGGGCATTTAACAGACCCGCGGTTGCTGGTACTGGTGGTATTTATGGTTGTTTGGCAGATCCCGCATTTCTGGCTGATAGTTATGAAGTACGGAAAAGATTACGAAAAGGCAAGGCTCCCATCGCTGAGTCGTGTGTTTACAACCCGGCAATTGTCGAGGATGACGTTTCTCTGGATTATTTCCACTGCGATGATCCCGCTCATGATGCCCCTCTACGGTATAATAAGCCTGCGGGTGGCTGCACTGCTCCTTTTCCCCGTTACCCTGATACTGCTGGGAGATATGGCGGAACTTTTGATATTCAGGGTACGGGAATATCCGGGCAAATATGATTTTATGATTATAAATGCCTATGCCCTTCTGATTATGGTGTTGCTGATAATGGATAAAATGCTGAGTGCAACCCCAAAAATACAATAACCCGAAAAATGCGTTTGAAAAATAAGAAAGTTTATGTGATGAACGATAATCCCGCGTCAAATAAAGGGATTCTTCGAAATTCCGATGAGGAAACCATACCGGGTAATAGCATATAAACATACAGAGGACTTAAATCTCGTTTCTATAAAGAAACGTATAGATATCAGGTGGATCGCGGGATTGAGCGAATAAGTAAACTTCCTTATTGCATTTTTCGGGATAAAGAAGCTATTTTTTATTGTCGAGCCTGATAAGCCCCTCTCTGGCAGAGGTAAGAACGTGACGTACCTGGCGGGATAATTACCAGCTATAGCGGTTGTATGTATGCGACAATAACCTTTTGACCCCATAAAAGTGGATTGGTACACATCTCTGTTTTGTCACGCTGAACGGGAGGTCGGCGCAATCCCCGCTGTAAAAACATCGTTTTTTCATCGTCCGGTATGGAATCTGTGCTTTTATTTCACTTGAAAACCATCTATTATAAAGCTATAATTAAACTAATGGATAAAGGAGACAACAAATCATGACAGGAATTCAATTTGTTACTAATGAAAAAGGTAAAAAAGTGGCTGTCCAGATAGATTTAAAGAAATTTAGTGAAATATGGAGTGACTTCTATGATAATCTGCTTATGAAAAAGCGGGCAAAAGAACCACGGGAATCTTTTGAATCTGTAAGGCAATTGCTGCAAAAAAAACATAAATTGTATGCCTGATTACACGATATGCTTCGCTCGTTCAGCACGCAAAGAGCTGGAGGCACTTGAGAAAAATATAGTAAATCGAATTTTTCCAAAAATTGAAGCACTATCCAAACAGCCACGACCATCCGGGTGTAAAAAATAGTTGGTAATAAATACCTATGGCGCATTAGAATAGGCGATTACCGGGTAGTCTATGCAATCTATGATAATAAGCATCTGGTAGACATCATTGCTGTGCGGCATAGGAAAGATGTTTATGAAAAAAAATTGTAGTGATTTGATTTATCTAATCGTACAAAATCATTGATATTATTAAAAGCAATACAGTAAAGGCGTCAAATTTAACGCCCCTACCGGAAATTCTTTCATTTGCAGCGGCGGTTGACCCCGTTAGAGAAGTCTGTATGAGCATAAACCGTTAGAGATTGTGTTATCTCTAATGGGGTTCATGAACCGTCTTTTTGCTTCTTACCAGACAACGATTGATTTTACGGGAAAAATAATATAAATTTAAAAAAGGAGGATCAACCATGTCTGTTGCAGTAAAAAAAACAGGACACCCATATATATCTACAGAACCCAAAATTTCCGGCGATCAATATGTTATCAGCGGGACCCGCATAAAGGTTATGGATATAGCGATCCAATACGAACTCATGGGCAAGAATGTTGATATGATTATTGATGAGTACCCCCATCTCAGGCTGGAGCAAGTTCACGATGCACTGTCTTACTATTATGAGCACAAGGATATGTTTGATAAGCAATACCGTCTGGATCAGGTATTGATCAATCAACTCAAGAAAAACTACCCGTCCAAGATAAAAGCAAAAATTGGATGAAGATTTATGCGGACGAGAATATTGAGCGTTCTATAGTTGAGGGCTTAAGAAGGCGCAGAGTAGATATCGCCTCAGCCCTAGAACTTGGTTATTCCGGCAAGTCTGACGAATTCCATTTAAAGAAGGCATTCGAAACGAAAGCTGTGATACTGACACACGATATTGATTTCGTAAAGATGGCAAACAGCTCAAAAATATCGCACAGGGGAATAATATTCTGTCATCCGAAGAATGTTTCTATTGGACAATGCATTAGCAGGGTTGAATTGATTACAAGTATCTTGACCGACAAAGATATGGAAAATCATATCGAGTTTTTATAAAAGCAAAAGAACTTTCACCTCTAACGAACCGCCATTTGTTCCCCCCGGTGTCATTCTGAGTGATACCAGATCGCCACGAAGAATCTGTTCTTTGCTTTCCGGGACGATGAGCCCGTCTCCGGCAGCGGCAAAAACGTGACGTATACGATGGGATGAAATAGAATTTATACCCGAGCATTGCTGGATGAGTTTGTGCTTATCCCAAGTCATACCATAAAAAGATTGCTAAAACAGCCTTTATACAATATACTTTCAGACATGAAAGAACCCGAACTGAAAGAAAACGAAAAATCAGCGGTACTAAAACTAAAAGAAGCTTTACAGGGTAAATTTCATCTTATCGACTTTCTCATATTTGGTTCGAGGGCAAGAGGTAATGCCGCACAGGACTCTGATATAGACATTATGATCGAGATTGAAGAGTATAATCGGGAAACGGTATCCGAAATTGATAATATGGTATTTGTAATAAACCTTGCATACGATTGTTTTATATCGACAGTAATATTTGGCAGAAAAGAACTTGAAGAAGGACCCCTTTCTGAATCTCCGATATATAAAGCAATAGAAAAAGAAGGTATTAGAATTTGACTGTAGACGAGAAGCTGCAGCAGCTATCGCGGTATAGAATAAAACAGGCAGAGGAAAGCCTTGAGGAAGCATAGTTTCTGCTCTCCGGAAGAAAAAGCCCGCGTTCCATAGTGAACAGGACATACTATGCGATGTTCTATGCAGTATTGGTCTTACTCGTTTATGAGCCTTATTCCTCGTCCAAACATAGCGGAGTGTTAAGCTATTTCAATAGGCGTTTTATAAAAGAGGGTATTTTCGATGAGAGCCTCGGCCGTACCATAAACACAGCTTTTGAATTACGGCAGAGAGGCGATTATCGTGAATATGTCGAGCTTGAATATGAGGATGTAGAGCCATTTATAGTATCTGCTGAAACTTTTATCAAAACTGTAAAAGACTACCTTGACATACAACATGGCAAATAAGGTAAGCGAACTGCCCTTTGCCACTGCAACCTATCACCGTCTCTCCGGCAGCGGCAGGAACGTAGCGTATACGGCGGGATAATTACCAACCGCGACATCATCGTTTTCTTTGCAAATAGGAAATATAAATGGTAATGGTATGACAAAGAAGGAGGGTGCATGAAAACAAATCTATTCTTCTTTCTGGTCTTTTTTGTCTTAATCGCGGGATGCAGCGGAAAGGGAAGTAAAAGTAGCAATAATGGGGCTTCCTGCACAACAAGCTCCAATTGTTCCATAGGCTATATATGTCAGAGCGGACAGTGCGTTGCTCAGAGTACTAATTCCTGTACCTCTAATGCACAATGCCAGAATGGTCAGGTATGCCAGAATGGAAGCTGTGTTGTTTCATCAAATTCTATACCTTTAGCACCCACGAATCTTCAGGCGACTGCCGGTAACAACCAAGTATCTCTAAGCTGGGATGCTTCATCTGGTGCAACAAGTTATAACATTTATGAAGAAGCTACATTTGGAGGACCATATTCAAAGGTAAACTCTACTGCCAGCGTATCAAATATAATCACAGGTTTAACCAATGGAGATACTTATTACTTTGTGGTAACCGCTGTTAATGCTAACGGAGAAAGCGGATATTCAAATGAGGCAAATGCTTCACCAAATAATCCTCCCTTAGCACCTACAAATCTTGTAGCTATTGGGAGCAATAACCAAGTGAATCTAACATGGACTGCATCTACAGATGCGACAAGTTATAATATATATCATAGTCATATTTTTGGTGGACCATATTCTAAGTTTGCGAACACTCCGGGTACTTTATATTTCGATACTGGATTAACAGACAGTACAACCTACTACTATGTTGTTACTGCTGTTAATAAGTATGGCGAAAGTGGATATTCAAATCAGGCGAGTGCTACGCCAGCAACAACAGTAACATATCCTGTAGGTCGTAGTCCTCGTGGTATAGCAATAGATGTGTCTGATAATGTGTGGGTCACAAATCAGCGGGACAATACTGTAACGGAGCTCAATACTAATGGTATAACAGTCGGCACATTTACCGTAGATACGTCTCCTGAAGCTATAGCAATAGATCAATCTGGTAATTTACTGGTAAGAAGTAATTTAATGGCTGTAGTCTCTAAATTAAATTCATTTGGGGTAACCATTGGGACTTATGCTGTAAATAGTGGGTTTGGAGGCATAGCAATAGATTCATTAGGAAATATATGGATAGCAAATAGTAGCGCTAATACAGTACAGAAATTAAACGGATCTGGTATAACTATAGGGACTTTTACTGTAGGTGGTTGGCCGTGTGGTATAGCGATAGATAATTCTGATAATGTGTGGATAGCAAATTGGTACGATAATACCTTATCCAAATTAAGTTTGGCGGGAGTAACAATAGGGACTTATTCTTTAGGTGGCATTCCCAATAGTTACCCCACAGGTATCGCAATAGATCAATCTGGTAATATATGGGTAACAAATTGGGGGGGTGGTGCAGTTATTAAATTAAGTTCATCCGGCGTACTCATCGGAACGTATGCCGTCATTAATACTACCAATGGCATAGCAATAGATGCATTCGGTAATGTGTGGATAACGACGTATAGTTCCATTGTAGCCGAGTTAAATCCGTCTGGTGCAATAATTGGAGAATATTATGTAGGACAGGGTACTGTAGGTATAGCGATAGATAAATTAGGTAATGTTTGGGTAACAAATTACAATGATAATACAATCACTAAAATAGTCGGTATAGCAAAAGGTCCTCAATATTTTCCATATACAGGTCCTCAATATCCGAGTGGAGGCAATTTCTATTGAAGATAAAGGAGCATAAGCTTTTAAATAATTACAAAAAGAAAGTTTTGACCTGAATCAATCTCGTAATCCTCATTTAAAAATATGGGGCATACTGGGAACTTGTAGGAGGCAATAACATGAAATATGGGTATAGTATTTTGTTAGGAGAACACATTAAGGCAGAATCTATTGATTATAATGATTGTAAATCATTCCAAATAGTTTGCCCTTGTTGCAAAGAACCTGTTTTTAAAGTAATCCGCGATCAAGAGATGGGAAATCTAACTCATTACCTTTCTCATTATGAAAAAGCTAAATCCTATTCATCCGTATGTGAATTAAGAGTTAATGCATTGGAATCATCTAAGATTAACGAGTCAAATACTTTGTCACGAAACCAAAGATTGGAATATTTTTTGAGTATTCTCCGTGATTCTGTTCTCAGAAACGAATATAGTGGGAACTTAAGTGGCCTTATTGGTATGTTCAAACAAATGGAAAAATCAAGCTCGCTCAAATTCATGCGAGACAGATTCTATGAATATATCAGTGTTTCCACAGATCTCAATAATCAGGCGCATGTTTATGAGTTCTTTGATGAATACATAAGGGAATTCACAGATATATCAGGCGGATTTCCTAAAACAGCCTTTTCTGTTTTGACACAAAAAAGAATTGCATTCGACATCTGGAAACATCTCCTTTCAGCGAATGCCAAAAGCAACTTCGATTTTATGTTCAATAACTCCTATTTATTTTTAATGTTGCGTATTGAGCGTGCTAAAAATGTGAGATTATTATATGAATTTGAAGAAATTCTTTATTCTAATATGTATGATTTGATTGTGAAATCAAAAGATGAGGGCATGAATATTATAACATCAATGATGGAATACAAAGTGTCACCTCCGCATTCCTTCGGGCTTGACTTGTTAAGCAAAATCCTTGCAGAAATTCAGCATGAATTATTAGGGTGTCTTCTTCGTGTGCCTTATTTTGACTTACTTAGAAAAGCAACGGGGTTACGCCAGCAAAGTGCACAAACGGTCTAGATGTAATGAGCGTAACGATCCTGATCCAAGCTCTGTTTCTGTAATGAAGTGACATAACCCCCTTCGACCCATCCCCCGGATGGATACCCCGCCCTTATCTTAAGGTGGATAACACAGAAGCCTATCCGCAGAAGAAAAACAATAAAGGGGTAGTAAAACATTTCATAAGATTCCTCTATTACGGTGTTTCGGTCCCAGATGGGTTGTGAGTTCCTCCTTTAGCTTTTCCCGGATGTACAGATCTTTTATTGCTGTGAAGTTTCCACAGATTTAAGAACTTGCTTCACTATTTTTGGATGCAATACATTGCCGCTATGAAAGGGGACAACTACTCTCTTGCTGCCTTTCATATAAATTCTGTGGCTTCCCTTGCTCCGAACCATTTTAAAACCAGATTGCAAAAGCATTGTCTCCGCTTCAGACGCCGTCAATCGTGGCGTTTTAGGCAACTTGAATCTCCACGGCAGTAGTAAGGATCTCTTTACTTAAGGCTGTCTTTTTCTCCTCATCAGAAAGAGTTTCCAGATATAATTCAATAGCCTCTTTGATATTGGTCATAACATCTTCTAAAGAATTGCCTTGTGACTGACAACCTTCAAGTTCGGGACAATAGGCATAGTATCCGAATTCGTCTGTTTCAATTACGATACTTACTTTATAGGACATTGCTTTCTCCTTTGGGAGAATTATTATCATATTTTAATCATTTTCACCATAACAATATAGGCTGATTATGAGAAGAAACCGGGGTGGAATGAAACGGGGTTACCTCTGCACGTTGCACAGGCAAAAAACCAGTGGAAGGCAAGGGGATAGTACGGTCTTATGAACTGGATTCCCGTTTTCACGGGAATGACAAGCAGAGGGTTACAAAGCCCTGACCCAAGCCCTGTTTCTGCAATGAAGAATCATAGCTCTCTCGACCCATCCCCCGGATGGGTACCCCCGCCCTTACCTTAAGGAGGATAACACTGGAGTGCAAGAACTGGAGACACACCCCCGGCCCCTCTTCTTAGAGGGGAAAAGAACTGGATTTCCTCCCGCATCAAGTGTGGAATGGCAAAATAAGAACTTTATTATTACCAGATGAATCCTATCTTGCGGTGTTTGGGTTCTGATGGTTTCATAAGCTCACGAATGGCATCAAAAACGATTCTAAATTGAGTGTCATACTTTTTCTCAAGTTCGTTTAACTTTCTCGCAAGGTCTTTATTGGACACTATTATTTCACGCAATTTTACAAATGCTCTCATAATTGCAATATTAACCTGTACGGCTCTTTCGCTATTCAGTACGCTTGAAAGCATTGCTACACCCTGTTCTGTAAAAGCTTTTGGTAATTTACGAGTACCACCCCAACTTGATGTTCCAAAATGGAACTTCAAGTTTTCAAATTCATTTCTTGTCAGTTGAACCATAAAGTCATTTGGAAATCTTGTTAGATTCCTATTTACGGCCTTGTTTAAATCCCTGGTAGCCACTCCATAAAGGACTGCCAAATCTCTATCAAGCATAACCTTTTGTCCCCTGATCAGCAGAATCTTCTGCTCTATCGTTTCAACCGGAACAAGTGCCTTTGTTTTCATTATACCTCCGATCGAGATACTGTGTTATTATCCATACGTCATTAAATCGTATAATGTAAAGAGAATTTTAGGGTAGTCTGGGTCTGGCTTAAATAGCGAGATTCTTAAGCGAGAGGAAGGACTTGCTTTTTAATCTTCTGGAAGAAAAGTAAAATACTCCGTAAAACCTTCGGATTGCTCTCAAGAAGGCGCTTCACCGAATCATCCCTACAATGAAATACCGAAGTTTTAATACGATTTCCGGGCTAACGGCGCTTGCACCTGTCGTAAAGCCCGATGTTGTTCAGGTCGAACTTGTTTGGGGTAAGAAGCACCGTGCCCTCCACCCCGAGAGAACAGAACCGGGGTCTGGACTACGCATTTGACAAAGCTGGATTGGAACAGAACGGAAGTAAACGGGGTTGTGTCTGTACGTTGTACAGGCAAAAGGACCAGTGGAAGGCAAGGTAATAGTGCGCTCTTATGAACTGGATTCCCGTTTTCACGGGAATGACAAGCAGAGGGTTACAAAGCCCTGACCCAAGCTCTGTTTCTGCAATGAAGAATCATAACTCCCTTCGACCCATCCCCCGGATGGATACCCCGCCCTTACCTTAAGGAGGATAACGCTGGAGTGCAAAAACTTGAGACCCCCCCGGCCCCTCTTCTTAGAGGGGAAAAGAACTGGATTTCCGCCGGAGTTTATCCCGCCGAAGGCGGGATGAGAATGATAAAATAATGACTGTAAAAGCGTTTTGCGGAGCTTGAGAAAAAATGTACTCTACAGAACGGCCAACTTTATGTGCACGCCCGGCAGTTAATTTCCCCAGCGTGTGTACATCTCATTGGAGATGTCTAATGCATCGAGTAAGA
>JAJYUJ010000047.1 GCA_021792615.1 bacterium | reverse complement strand
TCAATCCCGCGATCCACCTGATATCTATACATTTCCATAGAGAAACGAGATTTCAGTCCTCTGTATGTTCACCCCGTTAGAAACTCAGCAGATGATAATTTGTACGACGATAGATTGAAAATTTATTATAAAAACATCTGTATTATTCCGACATTTCTAACGGTGTTTATATGCAATTACCCGGTATGGTTTCCTCAGCGGATTTTCGAAGAATACCTTTATCTGACGCGGAATTATCGCTCATTGCATAAACCTCCTTATTTTACAATCGCATTTTTCGGGTTAAAAGACTCCTTCGGAATGGATACGGGAGACTCTGTCGCTTCGTACTCGGTTCCTGCATTCATCACGGTTAAAACCGCGGAACGCTAACGGGGATTGCTGAGAAATTTGAAATATTCCTCCAGCACCTTCTGACCGTCTTCTTCGAATTCCAGGAACTGGACACCCATCCCGGGCACCCTTTTATTGTCGAGCAGTTTCGCCTGCTCGCTGCCGAAAACGTGTACCACTTCGGCGATAATTTTTACCTCTTTATGGACCTCCGGCAGGGACAAAATCAGCTCTATTTTTGATTCCAGGGCAAGCGGCTTGTCCGTAGCCACGAAAAGCCCGCCCTTGGAAATATCCTTTGCATATTCCTCCATGAAGTGTTCTTTTGATTTAAACGTAACCTTAATGGATATGCCGTACCGGGGATGCTTTCTTCCTGCAGTTGTGCTTGTCCTCGTGAGGATACTCTTAAGAGCGGACGGGATATCGAAATCTCCCGAGAATTTCAGGTCTGAAGTCAGCGGCAGTTTGCTTTTGAATGCATCCCTCTCTTTTTCTCCCATCATCATGAGGTTATAAAGTTTTGCCTCTAATTTTTCCGACCATACCTCCATTTTATCCACATAATGCGGGAGAAAAGCAGAAAAATCGAAAGACAGGGCTATTCCCATGGTGTCGCTCGAAGACCAGCTGTAAAGGCTTACCTCTTTGAGCACGGAAGGCGGGTAGTCTTTTCTTATATTCAGCAGGAACCCTTCCAGCAGCTCGGACTTCTGGGATACATAAGGAACAATCAAAGCGATTTCGAAAAGCTTATCCATTGTGAACTCTTACACAACGACTATCACAACAACGAATGTAAAGAAAGCACTTTAAATCTGCCCGTTGTAAAAACCAATGAGGTCTTTTATCGTTTGTTCTATCGGTATGCCGGCAGACCAGCCAAGCTTTTTTAAACGCCGGTTATCGCCGGCAAAAAGCACGGGATCAACGGTACGTTTCAGCGAAGCCATTTGTCTGACCCGGATTGTATGACCGGTGATATTTCTCAGATAGCCGAGCATATCGTCGATCGAATACACCGCGCCCGAACAAACATTATAAACCTCCCCTGCTCCGGCTTCCTGCACAATCATCCGGTAAGCCTTTACAACATCCCGGACATCCGTGAAATCTCTTTTTGTATGCGTATCTCCGAGCCCTATCTCCGGCTGTTTTTCGGCAAACGCCTTTGCCAGTTTCGGCAGTATGAACGACTCTGTCTGCCCGGGCCCCGTATGATTGAAAGAACGTGCAATGATAATCCGCAGGCCGTCTGCGCTGTACTTATGGGAGATCATCTCCCCTGCTGCCTTGCTCGCTCCGTAATGATTGACGGGCCGTACGGGCTGGTCCTCGGCAATAGGCTGCTTTTCCTCGGGCACGATACCGTATACATTGGACGTGCTCACATATAAAATCTTTGGATTGATATCGGCCTTTTGAACAGCCTCATAGAGGTTCAGGGTGCCGATGGCATGAACGGTATAATAGTCGCTGACATTCCCATGGGCCACGTCTGCTATGCCGGCAAGGTGATAGATCTCGTCGGGCCTGATATCTTTTATGATACTGCCGAGTTTATCCCTGTCCGTTATATCTGTTTCGAAGGTATTTTTATCGTGACTGTGCCGATCTATACCGAAAACATCAAAGCCGGCAGAGAGCAAATGCTTTTTGAGGTATTGCCCCACAAATCCATGGATGCCGGTTATAAGGACCTTCATTTTTTGAGCGCGGAAATCCTTTTCAGATCGGATTCCGTCATGATTTCAACGAGCTCCCTGAAGCTTGTTCTCGGCTTCCAGCCAAGCACTTTTTTTGACTTCGTATAATCGCCGAGCAGTTCGTTGACCTCTGCAGGCCTGTAAAATTTCTTTATGCTCCTTACCAGCACCTTCCCGGTTTTCTTATCTCTCGCATGTGCCTTATATCCCTTGCCCTGCCATTCGAGATTGAACCCGGCATACGCAAACGCGTGGCTGACAAAATCCCTCACGCTGCTGTTTTTGCCCGTGGCCACGACATAATTGTCCGGTCTTTTCTGCTGGAGCATAAGCCACATGGATTCGACATACTCGGGCGCATACCCCCAGTCCCGGCAGGCATCGAGGTTCCCGAGTTCAAGCATATTCGACAGGCCGTACTTTATCCTTGCAGCGGCATCCGTGATCTTCCTGGTGACAAACTCGATGCCGCGCAGCGGGGATTCGTGGTTGAACAGGATACCCGAGCATGCAAAGATATTGTAGGCCTCCCGGTAGTTTATGGTCATCCAGTGGGCATAAAGCTTTGCCGCTGCATAGGGGCTCCGCGGATAAAAAGGCGTGTCTTCGCTTTGCGGAGTTTCCTGCACCTTTCCGAACATCTCGGATGAAGACGCCTGATAAAATTTGATCTCCGGATTCACAATCCGGATCGCCTCGAGGATCCGTGCCGCGCCGAGCCCGGTAACCTCGCCGGTCAGTATGGGCTCTTCGAACGATACGGCAACGAAGCTCTGCGCAGCGAGGTTGTAAATCTCGTCCGGCTTTATTTTTTCCAGCACACGTATGATGTTCCCCGTATCATGCAGGTCCATTTCGACGAGTTTTACCTGTCTATGCGCTCCGAGCTCTTCCAACCTCCAGAAGCTCGGCATGCTCAGCCTCCTATAGGAGCCGTATACTTTATAGCCCTTTTCAAGGAGCAATTTTACAAGGTACGCGCCGTCCTGTCCTGTAATGCCGGTGATTAATGCAGTTTTCATATCGGTATCCTTTTCTTTGAATAGAAAAATTTATATACCGGCGGGAAAAGAAAGGCAAGTTCAAGGGTGCAATGCCGGTACAGTGCATACTGCAGATACACAGAAAAGGCTGGTCAGTACGTATACAACTTTGCGTAGGGACGGGTGCTCAGGGGAACAAGCTTTTCGAACCGTTCGCTCAATATCGAATCCGCATCCAGTCCGAGGTCATCTGCGTATTCTTTTATTATGCCCTTCAGAAGCCCGCGGTCCGCGTCCGTAATCCCGGCAACATCCACACCCTTGCCGAGCCGTTTCCTGTCCGCGCCTCCCCGTATATAAACAGTACCGCCATGCATGCCTGCGCCAAGATAATCCCCGGTTACACTTTCTCCGTTTTTCCTCCCGAACATCCTGAGCACGACAATCACCCCGCCCGCCATGTATTCCGCAAGAAAATCGCCTGCATTCCCTCCTATGACTATGACGGGATTCAGGTCTTTGTATCCCTTCATGTGTATCCCGACCCGGTAACCGGCGTCCTTCAGAATAAACAACTTTCCGCCCCTCATACCGTAGCCGCACACATCGCCCGCCATACCTTTTACGACGATCTTTCCGCCGTTCATGGTGTTGCCGACGGCGTCCTGTGCATTGTTGTTCACGGTTATAACGGGACCGTTCATAAAAATCCCCAGATCGTTTCCCGGCACGCCGTTTATGGTGATCCGTATATCGTTCTTCAGTCCGTCCGCGATATAACGCTGTCCGTTCACGCGGGTAAGTTCTATGTCCGTTTCACCGTTTCCAAGCGCATCATGGATCTTTTGATTGAGGAGTTTGTAATAAACTCCCTGCGCGTCGATTTTTATGCTGTTTCCCATATTACTGTTTTGCATCCTCCTTGAGTGTTACGATAATGGGTTCTCCCGCCTTGGGAGCCCAGACATCGTCAGGCTCGGGTATGACCTCCCGAATTGCCGATTCCTCGCTTGCTATTGCAACAATATCGCCCTTTTTCCCGACGATAAGCGGCCTGAGCTTTATCCTGTCGTTCAATCCGAGAATGCCGTTGTCGAAGCCCATAAGAATGGCAAATGGCCCGTTCAACGATGCGTTTGCATAGGACACCCGTAATGCCGTGTAATAATCCTTTTTATGGGGATCCATGTCCTCGATGTCTTTCCAGAATGGAGGCGCCAGCACCGAAGCTGCGGCTGCGAGCGAAAGGCCCTTTTTCCGGATCAGGAGATCGAGCAGGTAGGCCACAACCTCGGTATCGGTGAGCAGCGTACATTTATATCCGAACATCTCTACATACCTTTTATTGGTCCCGTACGAAGAGATCTCGCCGTTATGGACGATGGACCAGTCCAGTATGGTAAACGGGTGTGCCCCGCCCCACCACCCCGGCGTGTTCGTCGGAAACCGCGTATGCCCCAGCAGGAGATACCCGGAATAATCCTGCATCTTGAAAAATTCTGCGATCGCGTCGGGATGTCCTACGCCCTTGAACACCCCGAGATTTTTCCCGCTCGAAACAACATACGCATTGTCTATCCGTTCATTGATGTCCATCACGATATTGACGATAAGATCGTCGATTGCGTCCTCATCCGTCTTGTCCATGGAATCCGGCGGGTCGACGAAGTATCTCCAGAATTCCGGCGGATCCGCAATTGCGTGGATCTTTTTGACCGGTACCGGCTCAGCGTGTACAAGCTTCAGCTTCGTCTTCAACAACTGTTCGACGGGCTCACGTGCACCTGCGTCATTGTACATGACGTGCACGCCGAAGTTATCCTTGAACTCCGGATAGGCCCCGTACACGGCGTACCCGCTGCCGAGCCCGTTGCCCCTGTCTTTCATCGAGGTAAGCGAGGACACGATCATATTCCCTGCAACGGACTTGCCGCTCCTGTCTATGATCCCGGCAAGGCCGCAGCCGCCGAAATCCTTCCCATACGGTGTAGAAGATTTTATTCCCATAGCATTACCCCGGTTTCGTCAACATTTCGTCTCTGAATTCCTTTGGAAGATCGAGGAACCCGAAATCGTCGGACAAGAGTCTGTTTTTTATTCCGCTTACATCCATCCTCGCCCGGATGATGCTGTTGTATATTCCTATTCTCGTTATATAATTCATGGAAAGAATGCCGACCAGTCTGCCGTCCTGTAAAACGGCTTTTTTGTATGTCCCGCCCTCGTCCCTGATGATCTCTTCGTATCCGCCGAGCTTATCCGCATAGATAACATTGCCGATGGAAACCGTATTTTTCCCGAAAAACTGGAATGCGTTCTGGGGCAGGCCGCCGGGATAGCTTTTTTTGCCTCCGGCCATATTATAACCGGCAATCTTACCCTGCATGGTCGCAACCGGGATTATCGGCAGAACGTCCGCCCTCTTCCTGAGGAAGTCTTCCGCCTCTGCAACATCTCCCGCAGCGAATATGCCTTCGACGTTCGTCTGCATGGCGTTGTCCACCATGATGCCCCTGTTTATCCTGATACCCGAGCCTTCGGTAAGGCCTGTGTTGGGACGTACGCCGATGCTGAGGACAACGGTGTTGCATTTGAGCTTTTCCCCGTTCTTGAGCTTTACGCCGGTTACCGCACCCTTTACCCGGTGTACGGATTCGACGGTACTGCCGGTAACGATCTTCAACCCGTTTTCTTCAAGCCATTTCTGCACGCGCTGCGCCGTAATCTGATCCAGCGCCTTGACGAGAACGTAATCCGCAAGCTCGACAACAGTCACATCGACACCCAGATGCTTCAGTCCTTCTGCACACTGCAGGCCGATCAACCCGCCGCCGATGACCACAGCCCTCGGATCTTTCTGCTTCTTTACCCAGTCCCTCAGAACCTTCGCGTCATCCCATGTCGTAAAGGTGAACATACCGGGTCCTTCGGAGCCTTCGATGGGGGGTGTTATCGGGACGCCGCCGCTGCTGATCATAAGCCGGTCGAAATCGATGGTCTGTTTGTTGTCCAGTACGACCTTGTTCTTCTTGGGCTCGATCCGCGTTACGGTGCTTCCGAGCATGGTTGTTACCGCATGCCTTTCATAGAAGTCCTTGTCCCGGTAGTACATCTGGCTGTCGCCGATTATGCCGTCCATATATTCATGGATGGCCGCACGCGCATAAGCACGATGGGGCTCCTTCGAGATAACCGTGATCGTCCCCTCTTTGTCATTCCTCCGTATGGCCTCTATCGCAAACACACCCGCATACGAATTCCCTATGATAACATATTTTCTCTGTTCCATGATCAACCTCTATCCTCAAATACGAGGGCGCGGTTCGGACAAACCGTGACGCATGCCGGGACCTCCCGGTCGGGACAAAGGTCGCACTTGTTCGCAACCGCCCTTTCTTCCGTGCCAATGCCTTTGGTAAACTGGCTGATTGCCCCGTACGGACATGCCATGATGCACATCCAGCATCCGAGACATTTGTCCTGGTCCAGCTCTATCCTGCCCGTTTTCTCGTTCCTCGTCAGCGTGCCGTTTTTGCACGCCTCCACACACTCGGCCTCTTCACAGTGCCTGCACATGGTGGAAATGGAAAGCGGCGGCCTGTACTCGACCCTTGTCCTCGGTATCGGCCTTGGCCTTTCCATAAGGTACATCTTGAGCGGGTCTTTTGTTTTCGAATGTTCCGTCATGCACGCTACCTCGCAGAGGTTACATGCAACGCACCATTGTTCTCTTGGATATACAACCTTCATATCATCCTATCTTTTTTGTATTTCCCCTCTTAAGATAAGAGGGGGGAGGGGAGTTATGATTTTGCTTTGTAACTCCCTTTGTCCCTCTTATGTAAGAGGGATAATGCAGAAGTATATGTGTAACTACAAAAAACTTCATCTTTTCTTGTTTAATCACTACACAAACTTTCTTATTTTCCAGTGCATTTTTACGGCTCGTTTCCATACTCATATACCTGCCTGTTTTATGCCAAGCGCCTGAAGCTCGACCTCCGACAGTCCTACACCTCTGAGTCTGTCGCGGTTCCCTTTCAGGCTCTCTATCGAATTGATTCCCATAAGTCCGAGCATCTCTTTAATCTCATTGGACCACGCATGGATAAGGTTCACCAGCCTCTCTGCGGCGAGCTCCGGGTTCACGCGCTTCGAGAGCTCGGGGTCGTTCGTGGTTATGCCCCACGCACAGCGCCCCCTGTGGCACTGCTGGCACAGCGTACATCCCACGGCCATCAGCGCAGAGGTGGCGATATATACGGCGTCAGCACCCAGTGCAATCGCTTTTATAATATCGCTGCTGTTCCGGAAACCTCCGGCAGCTACCAAAGACACTTCATTCCGTATGCCTTCCTGCCGCAACCGCTCGTCCACAGCTGCTATTGCAACCTCGGTCGGTATACCAACGTTGTCCCTGATGGCCTTGGGTGCTGCGCCGGTCCCGCCGCGGAAGCCGTCAACCGCAATAATGTCCGCGCCCGCCCGCGCAATGCCGCTCGCTATGGCTGCGACGTTATGGACGGCCGCTATCTTGACCGATATGGGCTTCTCGTACCGGGTGGCTTCCTTCAATGCATAAATGAGCTGTTTCAGGTCCTCGATGGAATAGATGTCGTGGTGCGGTGCCGGAGAAATCGCGTCCGTACCAACCGGGATCATCCTGGTTTCCGAAATACCCTCGAGGACCTTTTCGCCCGGCAGATGTCCTCCGATGCCCGGCTTTGCGCCCTGGCCGATCTTGATCTCTATGGCTGCGCCAGCATTCAGGTATTCCGGGCTTACGCCGAACCTGCCCGAGGCGCACTGTACTATCGTGTTTTTTCCGTACCCGTAAAGAGCCTTCGGCAGACCGCCTTCCCCGGTGTTCCAGAATATGCCCAGTTCCTTCGAGGCACGGGCGACGGATTCGCACACATTGTAATTTATCGATCCGTACGACATGGCAGAAAACATGATCGGCGTCTCAAGGATAAGCTGCGGTGCGAGCTTCGTGGTGATATCCCCGTTCTTGTTCATCTCGAGTTTGTCCGGTTTCCTTCCGAGGAATGTCTTCAGCTCCATGGGTTCCCTGAGCGGGTCTATGGACGGATTGGTCACCTGGCACGCGTCGACAACCATGTGTTCCCAGTAATTGGTAAACGGCTTGTCGTTGCCCATGCCGGTGATGATGATCCCGCCTGTCCCCGCCTGCTTATAAAGGTCCTTGATGTTGTGGTCCTTCCAGTTTGCGTTGAGCCGGAAGGCGTCCGGATTCCTGACGATGCTGATACAGTCGGTCGGACAGAAAGTCGAACACCTCATACATCCGACGCAATTATGATCCAGGCTGTAAATAAGGTCGCGGTCCGCATCATAATAATTCGCACCGTACGAGCACTGGGTAACGCAGGCTTTACATCTGATACACTTATCTATGTCCCTCTGGACTACATAATCAAAGTAGTGGTTGTAGGGGTTCTTGTAAAGCATGCTCACCAGCCTCCTTCTGTTTGTTGTTTATACTTTTCATGCGTATACTCTCTCTTAAGCTTACGTTCGTTAACCTTCTATGGCTTATAAAATAAGGTTTTTTGTTTGTTTAACCTTCGTTAGTAATATAAATTTAATGTTCTGGACAGGATATGTCAAGAAAAACTGAAATCGCCTGAGCATAATAAAACCGGAGAGATTTTTCATTCCACCCTCCCCTGAAAAAAAACAACACAAAAAAGACGGTTTTTTTTGTCAAGTACCCGTATGTTTTATCTTCCTTTATTGACATCTAAAGGTTAAACTCATAAAAACAAGGTGATGTCCGGCAGGATGCCTGACTAAAGAAGGGGGGCTTTTTTATGCGTGAACTACAAAATCCGGGAAACCCGGCAGGTCGGTATTCGAAGATCGGCGGAGGACTGATTCTCATCGCTGTGTTCCTGATTTATATGTTTTTGTCCCTGCTCGTGAGCAGCGTGATGTTTGTAACCTTAATGTTCGTGAATCAAAATACGATATTATCTTTTCTGGAGCCGATGGGCATAAAGCTATACTATGCCCTGCTGAAGCCCTATTTGATATATGAATTCGTCAGAAATTTACTGCTCATCCTGTTTTTAATAATTGTCCTTGTATCCTTTTTCCGCAAGAAGAAGGCTTTTGTAAGATTGATGACGGCATTTACCGCTGTACTCTTGCTCTTGCTACCGGTCGATTACTTTATTGTAAGGCTTGTATTTGTAATGGTGCACGGCAGTACGATCCAAGATATCATAGGACCCGCCGTATTGGCCGGTATCTATATATTGATCCTCATCTATCTTTTAACGTCAAAGCGTGTGAAAGCCACGTTTATCAATTAAAAAATAAGGGGGAATAGATATGGTGAAAGCAAACCCAGTGTCACATCCCTTGATGCCGGTGTTATTCATAGGTCATGGGAATCCCATGAACGCCGTTATGGACAATGACTTTACCGCACGATTGAAAGCTTTCGGGAAAAGCCTGCCGAAACCGGAGGCGATCATGGTAGTCTCTGCACACTGGCTGACAAACGGGACCTATGTGGCCTGCATGGAAAAACCTGAAATGATCTATGATTTTTACGGATTTCCGAAGAAGCTCTACACCTTGACATACCCTGCACCCGGTGCGCCGGACATAGCAAAATCGACAGCAGGCTCGGTTAAGGGTAAAGACGTCAGATGCAGTATGCAATGGGGGCTGGATCACGCTGCATGGACCATACTCCGGTACCTGTACCCTGATGCATCGGTCCCGGTCTTCGAAATGAGCCTCGATTACAGCTTCAACGACTGGCATCCGAAGCCTGTCCAGTATCACTACGAGCTCGCTCAGGAGCTTGCCGGTCTCAGGAGACAGGGTGTTATGATCATCGGGAGCGGCAACATAGTCCACAACCTCGGCATGATTGATTTTGAGAACATGGATGCGCCGCCTTTCAGATGGGCCGAAGAGTTCGATGAAAAGGTAAAGGAAAACCTTGTTTCCGGGGATGACCGCAGTCTTATCGGATATGAGGGTATGGGCGGGGCGCATTCTCTTGCTGTGCCGACCCTCGACCACTACCTACCTATGATATACGCAATAGCCTTGCGGGAAAAAAACGAGCCCCTCACCTTTATCTATGAGGGATTCCAGAACGCCTCGATCTCCATGCGGTCATTCAAGATCGGTTTATAAAACCGGCACCGGTACTACACGAATATTTATATATTTCAGGTCAGCAGCCTGCCCTTGACCCCTGTCTTGCATGTTCCTATCTTATAAACCCTGGAGTGAAACGAAGATAGTTAGAAATAAGGAGGTACAACATGGCAAATGCAATGGGGTTTGCTCCTATTTCCAAAAAGGAGCTTTGGGGCGGGCGTATCATCAGCGCCCTTGTTGTTCTCTTTCTGCTTTTCGACAGCATTACCAAACTGATGAGGGTAGACGCTGTTATGAAAGCAACCGTTAAAGTCGGCTATCCCCCCGATACTATTCCGGTCATCGGGCTTATCCTGCTCGTCTGTACCATTATCTATGTGATCCCTGCTACCTCGATACTCGGTGCGGTACTGCTCACGGGCTATCTCGGCGGTGCCGTGGCGACCAACCTGCGCATCGGCAATCCGCTGTTCATTAATACCCTGTTCCCGGTCTATTTCGGCATACTGGTATGGGGAGGGTTGTTCCTGCGCGATCGCAGGCTCCGCTCGCTCCTTCCGATACGGCGAGGGCATAGCCATGATTAAATTTTTACATTGTAACTTCTATACAGAATGCAAAGAAGATTTTGTACATTATTTTGGAAAATCACCCGACCCAAGGGGAGCTTGGGTGCCCCGCCCCCTTTGTCAAAGGGGGAAAGAGGGGGATTTTAATTTGGTTTCGGATAGAAGCCGCCTTAGAAACAGGTTTATTTCAAGCAGAAGGGCACAGCATTATTAATCACAAAGGAGGGAAAATAACATGAGTAAAATGGATTCTGTGGTACACTTCGAAATGCCGGCCGATGACAGAAGCCGCATGGCGGAGTTTTATTCAAAGGTATTCGGGTGGAAGACGGAGATGCTCGGTCCGGACATGGGGGAATACGTTGTGGTCACGACGACCGAATCCGATGAGAACGGCCCGAATAAACCGGGTGCAATCAACGGCGGCTTTTATGTAAAGCAAAAGGATATGCCTGCCCCATACCCGTCTGTCGTTATCGCAGTTGATGACATCAAAGCATCCATAAAGAAGGTTGCCGAAGCAGGCGGGAAAGTGCTGGGTGAACCTATGGAGATACCGGGTATCGGACAGTATGTGTCGTTTTTCGATACGGAAGGCAACCGGGTGAGCATACTCCAACCATTACCGCGCATGGCAGTCCGGCCAAAATAAAGAGAGAATCAAGGGTATACAATGAAAACAATCATTAACAAATCACAAAGGAGGGATTCTTATGAAACCTCGTATCAACGCTATCACTCTCGGAGTCAATGATCTCGAAAAGTCGCTTGCATTTTATAGAAAACTGGGCTTGCCCTCTAAGGGCTTAATCGGTACGGAATTCAAGGGTGATAATACCCATCCTTCCGGGGCAGTCGCATTCTTTGAAATGCAAGGTGGTTTGATTCTGGCGTTGTATCCGCGTGTAGAGTTAGCTAAAGATGCACACCTGCATGTCGGACCGCCAAGTGCTACCGAGTTTAGTATCGGTTATGCAGTTCGCACCAGTGAAGAGGTTGATGCTTTGCTCAAGCGGGCGAAAGCCGCCGGTGCTATAATAACCGAAAAACCGTATGACAGACCTTGGGGAATTTATTCGGGATACTTTCAAGACCCTGACGGGCATTTATGGGAGGTAATGTGGAACCCACAGCTCGAAATTAAGGATTAATAGCGGCCAGCGAGGATAGTTAGATAAAAGGAGATGCAACATGGCAGATAATGATAAGGAGATACGAGAATGAGAAATTTGTTCTTGGCGATAAACGTATCGCTCGACGGTTTTGCCGACCATACGGTGGCGATTGCCGACGATGAGCTGCATGAGTTTTACAGCGGTCTGCTGGACAATACGGATATCGCGCTGTTCGGACGGGTGACGTACCAGCTTATGGAAAGCTACTGGCCCCGTGCTCATGAGGATCCGCAAGCCACAAAGAGCATGCTTGATTTTGCCGGCAGATTCAATGCCATACCCAAGATTGTGTTCTCCCGGACTCTTCAAAAGGCCGGGTGGAACAATACGAGATTGGTCAGAGATAACATGGTGGAAGAAGTCATTCGATTGAAACAGCAGTCTGGTAAGGACATATCCATAGGCGGAATAAGCGTTTCCCGGGAACTCGTGAAACGCGGCCTGATCGATGAATATTGGCTAGTGGTACAGCCGGTCATTGTGGGGAAGGGAAGGCGTCTGTTCGATGGATTAGACGACAGGATCAATCTGAAACTCCTGGATACGAAGACGTTAAAATCGGGGGTTGTTGCGCTTCATTATCAGTCAGACAAAGAAACAGGGAGAGGTAATCAATAATTATGCGGGAAATATTTGTATTCAATATGGTAACCCTTGATGGCTTTTTTGAGGGGCCAAACCATGAACTGGATTGGCACAACGTAGATGCTGAATTCAACGAATTCGCCATAAGCCAGCTTGATGAAATAGGTTTATTGTTATTTGGGAGAGTGACGTATCAGATGATGGCAAGCTATTGGCCGACACCGCTTGCCATTAAAGACGACCTCATCGTTGCAGGTAAGATGAATTCCTTGCCCAAAGTGGTTTTCTCGAAGTCCCTCGAAAAGGCTGATTGGAACAATACAAGGCTGATAAAAAAGGACGTACCGGAAGAAGTTCTGAAACTGAAACAATTGCCCGGAAAAGATATTGCGATCTTCGGCAGCTCAAATCTGGCTGTTACTCTTATACCTCATGGCCTGATCGATGAATTCCGTATTATGGTGAACCCGGTTATCCTGGGCAGCGGCACACCCCTGTTTAAAGGCATCAGGGATAAACTGAACCTGAAACTTCTGAGAACGAAGACTTTCAAGTCCGGGAATGTCCTACTTTACTACCGACCAGAAAATGAGAAAGAAAACAGGGAATAGTCGTAATAACTCACAAAATAACCGAATTTGATTCTATGACCCTTGGCGGCTTTTTGCCGGGCAGCACGGGGAGATAGACTGGTTTAAGCTCATTAAAATGACCGGGGATTTTAGCGCTGCTTCCCGGCGTTTATCTCTTGATATACTCCGGCAGGATGTAGGGGTAACGCCCCATAAAAACTTTCGTTTTCAAGAACCGGTCGAACCTTCTTAATTTCTGGAAGAGCGTCCATATAAAGGCGTCGTTCTTATAATAATCTGCGACCTCTTTAAATTCTATCGGCTTTATCGTGTGGCGATTTGCCTCTTCATCAAAGAACCTGTTTGCGAGTCCGATAAGCCCGGGGACAATGTCCTTTCTGCCTTCTTTATAAAAATTTGCGATGAGATCCATGACAACAAGCCTGAAGTCGTAATACCGGTCCAGTACTTCCTGAAGGAAAAACCACTTAACCATCCACCGTAAAAAGGACGGTGTGCTTTTCAGCAAGAGTTCGGACTCGAGCATCTCTACTCCTTGTTTGCGTATCAGCGGAGTGCTTGTATCTATATAAAAAAGCCCCGTTTGGTCTGTTATTGCAGGGTTTCCGCAATCGAAGTTTTTTACTGCCCAGTTTGAAATCTGACCGTCTATACCGATTTTTATACCGGTGCCGGTGCCATTAAAGTCCCAGACCTTCTTCAGGTTCCTCAACACCTGCAGGACCAATTGTAAGACCATATCGTCGGGAACGCTGTGGATGATCTTATTGCCGAGTGACTCCGGCATAAGCTTTTGCTGAACGACAAAAAACACTATATCCCCTCTGTCCGTCATAATACTTGCCGAGCCGTATTCGGGGACATCGATCCCGATATTCAAAAGCAGTTCGTTGTACTCGTGATATATACCGGTGTAATGTTCGACCTGCTGCTGATCGAATATGGGCATACGCTTGTAGGCTATGCCCTCCTATCCCTCATGGCCCAGTTCAAACACCGTGCTGATCTCTCCATAACCGAGGATACGGGCAGGGATGACGGACTTTTCGGGATGTGCGGGATCTACACCTTCCTCAAACCTTTTGAGGAGCTCCTTGTCAATACGCAGTGCCATGGACACCCTCCTGTTTTTTACCGGCCTTTACAAATCCAGCAATGTATTCGCCTGCTCGAATGCCTTATCGAGCCTCGATAAAACCTCCCCGGTCTCCTGTTCCGATATGACCAGGGGCGGCATGATCTGGCTCACGGACGTATCGTTGTTTGCATAGATGCTCAGTATGCCGTTATCATAACATGATTTTGTCATTACAGGCCCGCACATCTCGTTCGCCATCTTCACACCCATCATCAGGCCGAGCTGTCTGATGGAAACGATGAGTTTCGGGTACTTTGACTTTAACCGGCTGAAGCCTTGCTCGAATAACAATGCAACGGTCTGAACATGTTTCAAAAATGCCGGATCCGATGACATATCCAGGACCTTTAATGCTACGGGACAGCCGACCTCTGCACCGCCGAACGTGGACACATGGATAAAGGGATCGTCCTTAAATACGGTTTCGAGCTTCTCGTTGAAACAGGTTGCCGTCATGGGATACATGCCGCCGCTCAAGCCCTTGCCGATAACGATAATGTCCGGGACAACATCGAAATGCCCGATGCCCCAGAGCTTACCGGTCCTCCCGAGTCCTGTCTGCACCTCGTCAATGATAAGAAGAATCCCCTTGCTGTCGCACAGCTCCCTCACCTGCTTGAAAAATGCCCTGTCAGGGACAGAGATGCCGAGCGTGGCAGGTACTGTTTCGAACAACACGGCAGCGGTCTGGTTGTTCATCGCCCTTTCGAGTGCAGGGATATCGTTGAACGTTACCTGAGAAAAGCCCGGAGGCATGGGACCGAATGGTTTGCGGTATTTCTCATCACCCGCGGCAAGTGCAAACCCCGTATGTCCATGATAACCTCCCTGAGCGGAGATAATGCCGGATCGTTTTGTATAAGCCCTCGCTATCTTGATCGCAGCGTCTATGGCCTCCCCGCCGCTTACCCCGAATACCGTGTATTTGATATCACCGGGCATGAGCTGTGCGAGCTTTTCGGCAAGCACCGCCCTCTGTTCGCTAATAAGGTGATGATTGCCGATATCGAGCTTTTCCATGGCAGCGGCAAGGGTTTTTATGATCTCCGGATTGCGGTGGCCAAGATTGAATACGCCGCCGTTACTGTGACAGTTGATGAGCTGCTTTTGGCCGTCGATATCCCACACATAAATGCCTTCTCTTCTGCCAAAGATAAAGTCCATGCCGTAGGAGGTAAACATGTCCGCTTTGCCCCGGGAAACGTGATCGTGAAAAAGCCTTATACTTTCCTGTTTGGAAAGCTTATTTATAGCACCCATTCTGCCCTCCTCTGCAGATCACCTTACGCTCTTATCTTTTTAAAATCAATAAAACGATCGGAAGATGGAAGGGGATAATCTCTGCTGCTTGACATTGGAGCAATGTAGGATTATCCATTTTTAGTAAGGACAACCGATGCAAAAATCTAATTTTATAAGGATATACCTATGTTAGACAGTATCGATATAAAGATCTTAAGCATTCTGCAAAGAGACAGCAGGACAACATACCGGGACATAGCAAAAAAGGTAAAATTACAGCCCCCTTCTGTCATAGACCGCGTAAAAAAACTTGAAAAAGAGGGGATCATAAAGAGCTATGTTACGCTCATAGACGAGAAGAAACTGGGATTTGATGTAACCGCATTTATCGGGGTTTATATCGAACATCCTCAGTATATCGACAGCTTCGAGAAGGCTATTGCCGGCATCAATGAGGATATCCTCGAATGCCACCACGTTACCGGCGACTATACCCTGCTCCTGAAAGTCAAAACGCGCAACACCACCACGCTCGAGAGACTCATCAAGGAACTCCGCGGAATAACCGGCGTGGTCAGGACCTACACCATGGTAGTGTTTTCGACCTTAAAAGAAGACTGCGTCGTGTCCGTAAAAGAACCTGCAAAATAACTCTAAGACGCCTGCAGCAACCTTTAACCTTTGCAGTGCATTCCGGTTCAACCTCTTTTTTAAAAAACACTTGACTTTTGTTCCCGTATAATTAAATTAGTAACCACCGTTCATAATTTGAATATGTGTTCACACTGTAAAAAATGTGATTTTCCTCATGAACGGTATACGGCGAACACAGAAAAGGGAATAAAAACATGAAAAACAAAAAGCTGCTGATTGCAATCATAGGTGTTCTTGCGCTTTTGGTCATCGTTATCTTCAGAATAAAAAATGAGAGGAAAGGCACCGTAAAGACAAAAGCATTGACCCTTGTAACGGTTGCGCCGCCGCAGCGGGTAACGTTAAGAAACACCATAACACTGACCGGCAGTATTATGGCGTTTCAACAGGCGAATATCTTCGCCCGTGTCGGGGGATATCTTGA
>JAJYUJ010000076.1 GCA_021792615.1 bacterium | reverse complement strand
ACGGTGAATAGGATCTGTTCCTTTTTGAAGGGTTTTGTTATGTAGTCGAAAACACCGAGGGACAATGCCTCAACGGCCGTTTCGAGCGAACCGAAAGCAGTGATAATGATAACCTCTTCACCGCGTTTTTGTTCTTTAACCATCCTCAGTATGTCCATACCATCCATACCGGGCATTTTAAGGTCTGCTATTATCAAATCGAAAGTATCGTGCTCAAGCAACAGGGGGAGCTCAAGCGAATTGTTGGTCGTCATTATCGTATACTGCGTTTTCTCCCTGATGATCCTTTCAAGAAGAACCAGCATGTGGGGTTCATCATCGAGTGCAAGGATATTGTATCTCATGGGTTATGCTCCTTTAGCGGGTTTTCCCGATCCGTTCTCCTGAAACACAGGCAGGGAAACGGTAAAGGTCGTACCGCTTTGCTGATCCGGATGGTCCTCTTTCGCAATGCTCGAATAGCTTATCTTGCCTCCGTACTTTTTCACGATCCCATAACACAGGGACAAGCCAAGCCCCGTGCCTTCACCGACCTTTTTGGTTGTGAAGAATGGATCAAAGACCCTTGATTTGATCTTATCGGGGATGCCCGATCCCGTATCGGATATCGTAACGGTTACCCACTCGTCATCCCGGTGTGCAGAAATGGTGAGCGTTCCTTCCTTCCCGTTCATAGCAGCCACGGAATTGTTGATAAGATTAAAAATTACCTGCTGGAATTCACGGCTGTCACCGCGTATCTTCGGCAGGTTGTCCTGCAGTGTTAAGACGATGGTAATTTTTTTTGTCATCAGGGTATTTTTTACGATCTTTACGACGGTATCTACGCAGTAATTTACATCTACCGTATCCTCAAACCCCTCGGTGATCCTTGCGAACCCGAGCAGGTTTTCCACGATCGTTTTTGCCTGGCTGGCATGCTGTTCTATGATTTTGAGGTCATCGTATTCCTGCGTACCCTGTTTGAACTTCTCTTTCAGAAGGTCGGCAAATCCGAGTATTATTGACAGCGGATTGTTGATCTCATGGGCAACACCAGCGGCAAGGGTACCGATAGATGCGAGCTTTTCCGTATTGTATATCCTTTGTTCCAGCTCCATTTTATCCGTTATATCTTTTATAATAGCGGTACTTCCTATAATCTTACCGTCACGTGCTTGAACGAGGGTGCGAGATATATCGACCGCGATTCTTCTCCCGCTCTTCGTTATGCGCGGGGCTATGTAATCCTTCACATAACCATGCGTCAAAACTTGTTTTTCTATGTCTTTTATCTCTGTTTCGGCATCGAGCTCCGGGGGTACAAGCCTGTGAAAACTTTGATTGATCATCTCATCTGCCGTATATTCAAAGATCAGTTCGGCACCCTTGTTCCATGTCTGGACTTTATTATCGTTATCTATAAAGATTATTGCATCCACAGAGTTCTGCAGCACCGTCGACAGGTAACGCTCTTTTTCGCTGACCTGTTCTTTTAATGCCCTGGATATCCCCTGCTGATAGGTTATCACAATAAACCCGAATAAAAACATGCCGGCTATCAGTGCCACTTCGGCGGCGAAGTGCCGTACATACATGGAGTGAACTGCAGCCGCAACCTCGATGATCGGGGCCACGACGGCAACCGACCACATGTGTCCGTCAGTCAAAAGCGGGCTTTTTACCGGAGTGAAAGCGATCAATTTCGTTATTTCGCCTTCGTGGATGCCTCTGTGCCATCCGCTTATGTATATGCCGGTTCCTTCCTCTCCGTTCAACATGCGCTCTTTCATGATGCTGTTGATCTGGGCGAACGTTATATACGGCTTTCTCTCTTTTCTGACAGAGAATGCGTCTTTGCCGATAAATTCTTTTTCCGGATGATAGAGGAACATCCCGGTTTCGTCTATAACCCAAGCATAACCGGTCTTGCCGGAACGAATATTACTGGTTACATTTTTTACCAGTTTCGTAATGTCGATTCTGGCAAAGAGCTTTTTGATACGGGTGCCGGGAATATTTACGTTTGCGGAAAACATGCCGGTAATTGCCATCACACCCCCGGGCGATTCTACCATCTGCAGAGGGCCGAGTGCCATGGTGCCTGCATTGCCCAGCCCCAGAGTTTTTGCAAATTGTCCCTCCCTTGATGCGAATGTATCTTTGAAACTGTATACCTCGAAAACATTACCCGTATCGTCCATAAATCCGATATCGATAAGTCCTTTGTTCTGGTTTTGCTTGAAGACAACCTTCACTGCCTCCTTGATAGCGTTCATAGAGCTTCCTTGGATGAGCTGTTGTAAACTGAGGACGCCGGTTTTTATGTCGTTCAGGTTCGTTTGAATCTGGTCCGCGGCCTGCCGTGCGAGGATAAGCTGCTGTTGATTAAAATCATCATTGATTTGATTGCGCATGATGTTTGCGTTTTGATAAACAAGAAAAAAGGCTGTTCCGATTATGAAAAGGAACAGCACGAGGGTTATCACCGCAAAATAGCGTGAGCCCAGCAGGCGATTCATAAACGATTTTATACGGTTGATCGATAGATTCATAGAGGGTTTTTACCCGGTGTTTTTCTTGAGTCCCAGCCGTACGAGGAAATCATTCTTGTACCAGCCGGCGATCGAATCGTTGGGGAGGGCCATATCGAGTTGTTTGGACATCATGGACAACCGCCCCAGGATCCGGAGATTTGCTGCTATGAGGCTGCTGCTCTGACCGTGAATCGATGAATCAAGGAAGTCCCCTTCGATAAAATTGGAGAACCCCATGACCGACAGGATTTCTGCGAGCATCCTTATTCTTCTGATCCGCCGGTCGAGCGCTGCGCCGCCGTCTTTATATTGCATCCTTATATAGTTTTTGTCCGCATCATCCGTGCAGAGTGCTTCGACCGTACTGAAATGATACCCCATGTGCAGTCCGAGCAGCATATATTCCTTGCTCAGGATCGCAAAGCTTTTTTCCAAAAAGCCGCTCTGTTGTGTACGCAGAATCTGGGTTGACATAACGGAGATCAAACCGCTGAGGGTCACACTCGGGGTTGAAGGCCACCCCTCCTTTTTTACACCTTCCCAGAACGATGTCATTGGTATGGAATCAATCTGTTCTTCCTCAATCGATTTGTTTCCCGGGAAATCTTTCATAGGCCGGTCGATATAGGTGATATTTATGGACATGGGGATGTCCGTTTTTAACTTCAAACCTATTTCTTCCTTGCATCCCATCGACGAGCAGGAGTAAAACATTTCCTCCATGGCTTTTTGGTGAACAAACCGCGTAATGTCGTGTAATGTTTTGCAATTTTCAGGTTTAAAATTCTCTGCGGTCGCATCTATGAGATTCAACGGAGATATCCTTGTCAGCACCTTGCCGATGAGTTCAAAAATGGCCGACTGATCCATGGTATCGTAATCCGGCTGACGCGCTTCAACAAGCCGTTCTTCCCTGCCAGCGTAGATAACAGCACCGGTAGCATCCACGGTCACTTCCTTACCCGCGGGTATGTCTGCCGCACCCTGAACACCGGACAGCGTAGGTATTCTGTATTCGCGGGCAATAGTTGCCATATGACTCGCTGTTC
>JAJYUJ010000006.1 GCA_021792615.1 bacterium | reverse complement strand
TTGTTCAATACGGGATATGAATCATGGTATGGATACTTCAATACCCATGGTAATGCAAAAACAGAGGTCTGAACCAATAATAATTGGTGATGACGTATGGTTAGGAACTCATGTTATTGTTAAAGCAGGAACAATAATAGGAGATGGAGCTGTAATCGGAGCAAATGCTGTAGTAACTTCAAATATATTAGACCATGTAGTTGCAGCAGGGGTTCCAGCTAAAGTTATAAGAAAGAGATAATCGAGACACATTATTGTATAAAATGTATATATGAAGAAATAATTATGCAAGAAAATAAAGATAGAAATCTTCTGATCTTCAGCATTGCAAACCCTGATTTTGTAACAAAATTCAAAAGAAAGGATCTCCTCAGTCAGGATCTGAATGGATACCTTAAAAAGGTTCATTATGTGTTGTTCGTGGATAATCTTTCAAACTATTAAAAACTTGACAAGGTTACTGATTTAGTCTTTTTATTATAAAACTATATGTGGAAAATATAATTAAATAAACAATGTTAAAAATGTTCCAACAGGTAAAATATTCTGGTAATACCCCGGAATTCTGGGAGGATAACTGGTCTCTTGGTTCTATAAACGAAGCTATATCCTTTTATGATATTAACCCTGATAAAGTGATTTTCGATCGATTTCTTCCACAGGGTGGAATGATTCTTGAAGGTGGATGTGGACTGGGACAATATATACCTGTATGGACTAATGATAAGAGAAAGGTTGTTGGTTTAGACTTTACAATAAATCCTTTAAAAAACTTTAAACAATCTTATCCAGAATATTCCAACTATGTTGTTAATGGAGATGTATCAAAACTTCCTTTTCCTGATAATATGTTTGATGCATATTATTCAGGTGGTGTCGTAGAACATTTTGAAGATGGGCCTTACGTAGCTTTAAGAGAAGCTCATAGAGTTTTAAAACCTCGTGGCTATTTAATCATCAGCGTTCCATTTTATAATCTTGTAAGATATGTGAATAATCATTTTCTTGGAAAGATAGAAAAAAGCAAGAGATATGTTTGGTTAGATAAACCAGCATCAAAAGTAAAATATGATGAATATATATTTTTTCAATATGCATATAAAAAACATGAATTTAGAAGCATTCTTGAACAAGCAGGATTTAGAGTGCTCTTTTCTAAAAAGATTGGTTTTCTATGGGGATTAAGAGAATTAAATACAATCGATAGCTTTTTGAAACGATTTGAAAGTTCTAACACATCCAATAAAGTAGTTGGATATTCAAAAAGCAATGGATTGATAATGAAGAAGGAAAGTAAAAATAATAGTGATACTCTCAAGTTGTTTATCAAAGGCATAATAATAAAAGAAAATATTGGATTATGCCCACCGATTGCTATTTTACAGGCTTTATTTGCAAACATGATATATTTTATATGCGTTCCCAAAAAATGAGCATAATATTCATTTACTTAGAAATGTAAGATAAGTAATATTCTCGATTTAAAGGTAGAATAAGAAAATATAGGTAAAATATATTATGAAAAATAATAAGTATAGACATCTTTTAATTTTAAGTATTGCCAATGCTGATTTTGTAAAGAAATATAAGAGAAAGGATCTTCTCAGTCAGGATCTGAATGGATATTTTAAAAAGGTTCATTATGTGTTTCTGGTGGAGAAGCCCTTTAAACCATGCACAGAAAAGATCGATGATACCTACACTATCTTATATCTCAGCAACAAACGATTTGCATGGCTGCAAAGAGGTAAATTAAGACATCTGAATACCGCGCTTTCCTTGGTGTATAATCTCTTATATCTACGGCGTTATACCGCTAAAAACAGCATCAGCGTACTTTTTGCACAAGAGCCTTTTATCCGGGGAAGCCTTGCTTATGCCATTTCAAAGATTACGGGTAAGCCGTATGTCGTAGAGGTATGCTCGAACTTTAAAAATAAACATTGGGAAGAAGGGCGTTTGGAACTCCCTATACTGAAGACCGTCGACCGCGAAAAAAGGCTTTTGCGTTTTACCCTGCTCCATGCAAATGGCGTTATGGCAGACAGGGATAATTATTGGAATGATGGGATAATACCTCATGAACTCGGGGATCGATATTTCCGTTATCATTTTTCAATGGAAGAGGCTCATTACTCGCCACCCGGAAACAGAGTAAATCTAAAACCGAACTATAGCTCAATAAACAAAAAGGTTGTTCTCTATATAGGAAGGCTGATTCAAGAAAAGCGATCTGAGGATTTATCATTAATAGCAGAAGAGCTATTCTCAAATAACGATCTTCCAGATACAGTAATGTGGATTGTGGGAGACGGTCCATTGAAGCAATACCTTAAAGAAGAAATAAGAAAACACGCGTTATCCGATAAGGTTTTATTTATAGAAAGTCAGCCGACGGCAATGGTTGCCGATTTTCTCTCTACAGCGGATGTTGTGATAGCACCGCATGCGGGCTGGGTTATTCCAGAATGCCAGCTTGCTGAAACTCCTCTAGTTGTGTACGACTTTGAATGGCACAAAGAGGGTGTAGCGGACGGCAAGTATGGCGTGCTTGTTCCTTATAGGGATGCAAAGGCAATGGCAAACGCGGCAAAGGACGTTCTCTTGCATCCTGACAAATACAAACCCATGATGAAAGAGGCACGGCAGTGGGTATTGCAGAACAATACACTTGATCGAGAGGTTGCAGACAAGCTGAAGATATACAAGACAGTGCTTGGGGAGTAATCTCTTATAAATGCTCTAACGCACTTGGCAACCGGCTATTGGTCAGAGAGTCTCTATTTTCTTTAGCAAGGTGTTGTTGTTTCAGGTTTCTCAATTTATTTCTTAAAAATGCCGGAATAAATATTTTGATAAACAACGATAACCATCTTGAAGTGAATAGAATAAACGGATAATTTGTAACAGCATTTATCGTATGTTTTATCAGTTGTCCCTGAAGGTTTCTCCCATAGGCATTTTCTGCAATAAAAAGGTGACCATGCGACAATGCCGCGCTTTTTAGGTGAGCAGGCTTATCATGCATAAACGGATTTTGTATCATTTTATCAAGTGCAAAGAAGTACGCTTTTTCCATTTGTACGAGCTGTGTTGTAGAGGACGTCCTTGTTATATGGTTTCTCATGTAGAGTAATGGTAATGGCTGAAAATAACAGGGTGAAGCTATTGAGAGTCTAAAATTGAATTCCCAATCTTCGCTTGGCCATATGAGAGGGCTCTCATCAAATTTGATATTTTCCAATAGCTTTCTTCTTACGGCGATTGTCAGCGTATTTATAAGATTACCTTTCAGCAACAATTTCCAAATCCAACCTTCAACAGGATAAGCATTGCCTTTCCAGTAATAGTTTTCATTAAACCAGAAGAATGGACCATGCACCCATTGCGTATCGGGCTTTCCCTGAATAAACTTGTAATAGGTTTCAAGGAACAGAGGTGACCAGAGGTCGTCATGATCGAGAAAGGTTATAAATTCTCCGCTTGCATTTATGATCCCGAGATTCCTGGCTGCCCCCTGGCGTTTGTTTGGCTGATAAAAGTATTTTATTCTATCAGATAGAAATGGCTCGACAGCCTGTTTTGTATGATCAGGAGAACCGTCATCAACGATAATGAGTTCGAAATCTTTGTAGGTTTGATCAAGTACACTTTTGATTGTTTCTACTAATAAATTGGCACGGTTGTATGTCGGCGTTACGATAGAAAAGAAAGGCATTATTCCATCTCTTTTTTCATAAGCAATAACCCCTCCTTAAACGATCGGGGTTTTATGCCCAAGTTTTTTTCCATTTTTGTCGTGTCATAGCATGTATTGAACGGTCTTGGAGCAATGTCTTTAAAATATGCATTTTTGACAGGTTCTATTAAAAATTTATCCAATCCCCATACTTCCGCGGTTTGAAGTGCCATCTCATACCTGCTCATGCATTCATTACCTGCAAAATTATAGATACCATTTTTTCCACTTTCTACAATCTTCCATATACCATGTGCACAATCATCAACATACAAGGGGTTTACGTAGATATCCTCAACCATCTTTACTGTTTTATGCTCCCTTAATGCTTTAATCAGCCAGGTTACCGGATTGCTTCTTTCTCCTTCACTATCCCAGCCGTACATAAGGATTGGTCTCACTATGACGGAATCCTCTATAAAAGCCTTTACGATATGCTCGCAGATAATCTTTGTATGTCCGTAGAAGTTGACCGGTGTTGCGAGATCCGTTTCTTTATAGGGTGGATTGTTACCGTCAAAAACAGCATTCGAAGATATATACATTATCTTCGCTTTGTATTGTTTACAGGCAAAAACTATATTCTCGGTACCTTCAACATTGATTCTGTATGCCTCTTCCTTGTTCTTTTCGCACCAATCAACATTTCCATTCCCGGCAGTGTGGATAACCCAATCCGGTATAAAATTACTGAAAACATTCTCAATAGTATGCTCATTACTGAGGTCCATGTATACTGCATTTGGAACATTTGTTTGGGGTGGATTTTTAAAGTATGTCCAGACAATATCTCTGTTCGAGGGGGATGTTTTTAATAAACTGTTGCCTAATAATCCCTTGCCGCCTGTTATAAGTACTCTCATAAAAGTCAGATTAACCAAAGATCTCCGATTATGTCAATCTCATCTGCCATGTTCGGAAACACATAAAGCGCGTTTAAGTTGGACAATTGATTGTTCTATGAAACCCGAAAGATATGCTCGCGGCGCTGAAAAAATAAGAGATAATGCTTGACGAACACAGTCACTCTTTTATAAAAAACATATATGTCTAATCCTTTTTTTTCAGTTATTATACCATCCTACAACAGAGGCCGCCTCATTGGAGAGACCATCAAAAGCTTTCTCAAGCAAACGTTCAAAGACTTTGAATTGATCATCATTGATGACGGCTCTTCAGATAATACGAAAGAACTCATGCAGCAGTATCTTAAAGACCCAAGGATAAGTTATATCTATCAAGAAAACAAAGAACGTGGTGCAGCAAGGAATAGAGGAGCAGAAGAGGCAAAAGGCACGTATCTATTATTTTTTGATTCCGATGATATTGCATTACCCGAGCATCTTGAAAAGGCACACGAATTCATCATGCAACATGGTGATGATAATGTTATGTGGCTTCACGGAGCGTATAATATCTATTATAAAGGTAATATAGTCTCGTTACATAAAAAGCCATTATCAGGATGGGCTACAAAAAGGCTCATCAAGGGTAATGATATATGGATCTGCACGCTGTTTATAAAAGCGGATTTCTTTAAAACATTATTATTTGATGAAGACAGGGAGCTTGCCGGTTCTGAAGATTGGGAGTTTGCCATACGGGCATCTTTTAAAGCACCTGTTTTCTATCAACCTTATCCTACTGTTCTTATGAGACAGCATGCAGGGCGTAGTATGGATTCTCCGGAGGTGGCTAAAAGATCAAAACTATCTGTTTTAAATAAAGTCTTTAGTGATGGTGATAGAAATATAAGTATAAAAAAATACAAACATAAAGCTTATGCATACGGTTATTTATATATAGCAATAGCTTATTTTTCTAAAAATGATCTGGACAATGCCAAGCCTTTCGTAAAAAAGGCATTACTCTCTGATCCCAACATATTATTTACATCGCGATTTTTGGAATGGGCGGTCAGAATCTTTTTATTCCCTTTTGTTAATTTCAACCGGCGTTTTAATAGAGTACTTTATTTCACCTATAATGGTCTGTGTCAGCCGCTGGGACAATCACAGGTGATACCGTATATAATCGGGCTTTCTAAACAGGGCTATAAGTTTACAATATTATCTTTTGAGCACCATTATGAAAAGGATTTTGAAAAGGAATATCAAAAGGTTAAAATACAGCTTGATGAAGCCGGTATTGGATGGATTGCCCTGAAATACCATAAATATCCTCATTTTTTCTCCTCTGTGTATGACATCTCGCATGGCATCGTAAAAGCAATCCTCTTTTATACTCAGGAGCCATATTACATTATTCATGCACGGAGTTATGTGCCAGGAATGATGGCATTGCTTTTAAAAAAGCTCATAAGTACAAAAATCATATTTGATATGCGTGGTATGATGGCTGATGAGAAGGTGGATGCAGGGCAATGGACAAGAAAAAGTATAAGCTACAAAATTACAAAATTGGCTGAAAAGAAGATGCTTAAAAATGCAGATGCGATAGTGGTGCTTACAAATAATATAAGTACATATCTAAAACCATTTGCTTATATTAATGCTCCAATTACTGTTATCCCAACCTGCGTTGACAGTAAACGTTTTCCTGCAAGAGATCTGCCAGAAAGGGAGAGAATTCGGAAAGAACTTGATGTATCAGATAGACTTGTGGTCGTTTACTCCGGGTCTCTCGGAACATGGTATATGTTTGATAAAATGGTAGAGTACTTTAATGCAGTAAAAAATGCATACCCTAAGGCGTTCTTTCTTATACTTAATAAGAGTGAACATAAATATGCGAAACAGTTTCTCGAAAGCAGTGGAGTGGAAGTGTCAGATTATCTGATTAAAGTTGTAAGTCCTGATGTTGTCTACAAATATCTATGGGCAACTGATATAGGTATATTCTTTATTAAACCCAGTTTTGCAAAACAGTCATCATCTCCAACCAAGCTTGCGGAATATCTTGCATGTGGATTGCCGGTGATTGGGAACTCAGGAGTAGGAGATACGGAAGAAATAATTCTTGGAAATAATCTTGGATCTATTGTTTATAGGTTTAACGATGAGGAGTTTAAACGGGCGTTTGAAATAGCACTGTCATATACAAGAGAGCATGACTTTCAAAACCGTGCACGAGAATTTGTAATCAAACAGATGTCTGTGGAAGTTGGTGTTGAGAGGTATAAGGGGATATATGAAAACTTATAAATTCCAATTAAAATAGTCTCAAAGAGTTATACATGAAAACATTCATAATTAGTTTAGAAAGGTCTAAGCGAAGAAGAGAATTTATGGTTGATCAATGCAATAGATTGCATGTAGATTATGAGCTTTTTGATGCTGTAGACGGACAGTTACTAACCGAAGGTGAAATATCTCATTATTGTGATATTAACGCTGTAAGGAATCACAGTGGATATTATGCATCAAACGGAATGCTTGGTTGTTCAATATCTCACTATCTTGTATTAAATAAAATGGTGGAACAAAATTTAGAATATGCCTTTATTATAGAGGACGATGCTTTATTGCCCAAAAACATAAACGATATATTAACCGAACTTAGCCATGTGATCGGGAAAAATGAAGTTATATCCCTTTTTTATACCTCTCATCAGATTATAAAATTATCCTTAAAAGGGGCAGAGACGTTAAAATCAGGGAAATTATTATATCCCATTAATATTCAGGATGTAGCAGCAGCAACAGCGTACGTAGTCCATAAGGAAGCAGCAAAAGGTATGATTAAAGTTAACACCCCACTTATAACAACTTCTGATGCATGGCATAAATTCTATAACTATGGTGGTATTGCCTCATTTCGTTGTCTATACCCGCCCCCTGTCAAACTTGAATATTTTAAATCTTCGATAGATTATGTTGCCTCTGGAAGTATGATAGGAAAAATTACCGCTGTCATTGATAAATATAAGATACCAGCTTTGTATCAAATGTTGACTTTTAAAAGGAAACAGTTCATCAAAGGTCTTAGCAAATTTGAACTTGTCAATGAAGCCTCACCGATATATGAGAGGTTGATTTCTCGCGAAGATATGAGAAATATAGAGTAACTTGCATTATATAAAATACAATAAGAAAATTAAAAGAGGATAGAGGATATGGGGAATATACTTTTAAAGAAAGTTCAAAGATTATTAAGTCATGAACATTCATGTAAGCTAATTATAGCTGAATTGCTCAGAAAAATAGGGATTTCCATGCCGTTTTTGATAGATCGTGGAAGATATAAGATAAAGTTTTATTCAACTACATATTCAAGAGGACTGTATACAATCCCAAGCGATAGACAATACGACGAAAACTTTTTTATAAGTTATCTCAAAAGTGGAGATATAATTGTAGACATTGGGGCCAATATTGGGGAATTAACCTTATTGAGTGCTTCATTGGCAAAAGAGAATGGTAAAGTGTATGCTTTTGAAGCTAATCCCAAAACATACAATAAATATCTATTAAAGAATATAAAATTAAACGAGTTCCGCAATATAGAACCCTTCTGTATGGCTCTTGGGGATCAAAATTCAGTTGCTGAATTGGCAGATTTGAGGTCTGACGGTTGTAACTATATTGTGGCAGGCAAATCAAATAACATCAAAACTGTTAAAACAAAACTTTCAAAATTAGAGGATTTGATACCTTCTACGATTCAGAGGATTAATCTTCTTAAAATAGATACAGAGGGGTACGAATTATTTGTTTTAAAAGGTGCGGGAGATGTATTGGATAAAACGGATTGTATTTATTATGAATCATATGAAGGGCAGTACAACAGATTTGCTTATGGGACTCAGGATGTGTTATCCTTTCTTACCACAAAAGGCTATAAGATATTTAGAATAGTGGGGAAAGAACACATTTGTGAAATTAAGGACACATCTCATTATGTATCTTCTCATTTAGAGAATCTGATAGCAGTGAAAGATGTAGCTGCTTTTATAAAAAGGACGAAATTCAAAGTAGAGGTCTAAAACGAATAAAGAAAAGCAATGAAGATCTTAATACTTTTACCGCATCCAATTGAATCTCCCGGTCCAAGGTTCCGTATATATCAATATCTGCCATATTTTAAGAAGGCAGGCATCGAATATACAATAAGTACTTTTCTTAATGGTGGGGAATATATGCGGATATATAATGAATCAACCTCTTCACTGTTTACAAAGATCAGCATCCTCATAAATGGTATAATACGGCAGATGCGGAGTTTATCCAATATCCAATCTTATGATGTTGTAGTGGTTTATAGAGAAGCGATGCTGTTCGGTAGACCATGGATAGAAAGATACATCTCAAGAAAAGGTATACCAACCATATTTGATTTTGACGATGCAATATGGATACCGGTTAAAAGCCAGACAGGTATAAGCCCTTTTATTAAAAAAATTGTAAAATCCGAGAAGAAGTTTGACAAGATCATGAAGCTTTTCACGCATATAATTGCCGGCAATGAATATCTTGCCCGGCATTCAAGGTTATTCAATAATAATGTTTCCGTTATACCCACTGTGGTTGATACGGATTATTACAAACCTGTTGCACAGGTACAAAAACAGCAACAAAATCTTGTGATTGGGTGGATAGGCAGCGGATCTACAGCTATGTATCTTAAATTGCTTGATAATATTTGGAAGCACCTGCCTCAACATTACAGACTGAATGTTATAGGTGGAACATACAATGCTTCTGGTATTCAAACAAATTGCATTAAGTGGTCATTGAATACGGAATTGGCAGAGATGGCTGAATTTGATATAGGCATTATGCCATTACCTGATGACGAGTGGGCAAAGGGCAAGTGCGGATTGAAGGCATTGCAGTATATGGCTATGGAGATACCATGCGTGGCGTCTCCGGTTGGTGTAAATACAGAGATCATACAGGATGGGGTAAATGGATTTCTGGCTAAAGATGAAGAAGAATGGATTAAGAAATTAACGTTACTGATAGAAAATCCTGAGTTAAGACAGAGTCTTGGAAAGGCTGGGCGGAAAACAGTAGAAGAACGATATTCTGTCAAAGTATGGGCACCCAAATATGTGGAGGTTTTAAGGAAAGTCGGTGGAGAAGACGGATCATTGTAATGCGTAAATATTTCTGGATATTGGTAACAATTTTCAGCTTTGGCCTTTATTTATACACATTATCTCCGGGCATAACATGGGGAGATAGTGCTAAGCTTGTAAATTATGTTATAAATAAAAAATTCACTTTCGATTTTGTTGGTGGACACAACCTTCATACACTGCTTGGATTACTTTTTAATCTATTGCCGATTAGGGATATTGCTTATAAGCAAAATCTCATGTCAGCATTTTGGGGGTCTTTAACTCTTGGTATATTCTACCTTGATAGCGAGAAGATATTAGGTTCTAAGATTGCCGCATTAGCGGCTGTAATTTCACTTGCTGTATCACAAATGTTTTGGTTTATGTCTGTCGTAAATGAAAGTTATTCTTTAACCTATTTCTTTTTTGCAATATTACTTTTCATCATGATCAAATATAAGGAGAATCATAAACCGCTATATCTGTTTTTATTTACGCTGTCGTACGCTCTCAGTGTTTTTGCAAACATGTTATTAGTGGTATTTTTACCGGCATATTTATATTTCTTTTTATCAATAGATAAAAAGATCATATTGAACAATAGAAAAATAGCTGCAATATTTATTGGAATTCTTTTTGGTTTTGTTTTGCCTCTTTCGTTGTTAAAAATATATGCAGCATCACATGTATTCAATACTCATCCATTTGAAAGTATAATTTTGGAAATAAATTTGGGCATAAAAGCCTATTTTATGTCATTTCAGCATTTTGTTAAACAACTAATCTTATATCCGGCTTACCTGTTCTATCAATTCCCTGTATGGGGTCTCATAATAGGTGTTATGGGAATATACGAAAGTCTTAAAACAGAAAAAATATTCTTTTACTCATTAGCTATAGTATTTATTTTAGATGTTTTCTTCGCATCCGTTTATATGCTACAGCGTGCTTTTAACCTTTTGGTTCCAAGTTTTATGATTTTTTCTATTATTATTGGATACGGGATAAAATGGTTAAATAAACATTTTTCATTTACCAAAACTAATACTGTCTCTGTTTTATTGTTGGTCCTATTATTTGTTACTCCAATAGCTTTTTATAATACCGTTTCAGCATATTTATTGAGTCATCCTAAGATGATGGTTGTTCATGCACGGACACTGCCTTTTAGGAATAATGTTGAATATTTCCTTGTTCCAAACAAAAATAGAAATTATGGTCCTATGAAATATTCAAACGAAATATTTGCAGCATTGCCAGAAAATGCGATTTTAATCTCGGATTTTACCCCGGAAGAGGTTTTACGGTATTATCAGAATGCTTACGGCTTAAGAAAAGATGTAACTATCGTGGATGAGGATCAATATGTTTTTATGGGCAAGGATGGCGGTAGTGCTCTAACTCGTTATATTTCAGCAGAGTTGAAGGACAAAAGGACAGTGTTTCTTGCCGATAATAATGCTCAATACTATTTTATTCCTGATCTGCAGAAAACTTTTGATATTCGAAAAATAGGCTTAGCTTATCAGGTTTCTTTTAAGTAATAGAGAGGCGGTATTCTGTAAACCCCGTTAGAGAACAAAGTACTATAAAGACTTGCGATGATGGTGATTTCAAAAACACCATTATTTTCAAACGGTTAGGTAGGCAAAGTTTGTAGCTCCCCGCATTGGAACTTTGTACTGTATAGATCCCAGTGAAGAAGCATTAAATGTAGCGCGGGGAAATCTAAAATTGTTTAACCTGAAAAATGCAATAAGGAAGTTTCCTTATTCGCTCAATCCCGCGATCCACCTGATATCTATAAGTTTCCTTATAGGAACGAGCTTTTAGTCCTCTGTATGTTTACCCCGTTAGAAACTCAGCAGACGATAATTTGTACAACAATAGATTTAAAATTGAAGAACCACGCCGTAAACGGCATGAATTCTTCGTCGGTATGGAATATATCAATCGAATAGTTCGCCTTTACCACGCTATAAATAGCGTGGATTGCGGCGAACACCCGTTCATTAAAATATCTGTATTATTCTAACATTTCTAACGGGGTTTATATGCTATTACCCGGTATGGTTTCCTTATCGGATTTTCGAAGCATACCTTTGTTTGACGCGGGCTTATCGCTCATTGCATAAACTTCCTTATTTTTCAGACGCATTTTTCGGGTTAATAATTGTGTATTCCATCGGGCAAGTGTTGATCACATACCATTGGATGATGGTTCAGTAGATTTTGGATATTCACTTGGGGTATTACATCTTATTTGGGGTTGTCGGATAAGCGGAAGAAACTTTTGGTCCATCAGGCAGGGCATATTTTATTAGATGTTCCTGCTTCCTTAAATAAAGTCCATAGCCTGTAAAGACCAAAAAAAGCACTGAAACCTGTGCCCTGAAACGGTATGCCGCACCGATATTCGATATTGCAAGTGCGTAAGCAACTGATAATACTCCGATCATAACCAGCACAGGCATCACGTCAAATTTTCCTTCTTTAAATGATCGTATAATAGCTTTTATTGCGTAATAAAAAAAATAATACCATACGAGACTTTCTGCTGTTGCGAGGTTATGCAATATACTGCCCGAGATCTGCCACGGGAAGGGCGCAAGAAAAAAAACTGCTAAGAGCAAAGGCGAATACAGAAGTGCATTGATTGGATTGGATATATTTATGTGTCCAAGTATCTTTGAGCCCCCCTGATAAAACCCCTGTCTGGTTTGTTGCAGTGTCTGAAATGTACCTCCTGATTTTTCTCCATGATTGGGCACCTGTTTCGCCTCATACGATGAAAAGAACAATGCAAATGACAAGGCAAAAACCGCTATAACAATTGCATTCCGGATAAAGGTTTCTTTGCGTACAGGAATAAAGGTAGCTGCAATAGCCATTAAAACGATAATCACAAGATATTCTCTAATGAATCCAACAAATGCAATCAAGAATAAAATAAGCATAAGATTGCTTATTCTGAAGTGCTCCTTAATCCTCAGAGTCAGGTGTATGATGGATGTAATAGCAAACTGCGAATAAATGTCTTTTAATGGCATGGACGACCATAAAATAAGCGACGGTAATATGGTTACAACCATAGCGGTGTAGCGTGCCGACTGCGCATTGAACAGGCGCTTTGTTATAAAATAGGCATTTAAGACAGTCAATGCACCGAGGAAGTTCGCAAGTAAAAATAAGATATTTGGTTTATAGCCGAAGATATAAAACACAGCCCCGGCAATAGCATATATACCTCCATGAAAGTTATACGGCATGGCATTGCCTGACCATGATTCAGCAATCATCCTTCCATTCATGAGTGTGCCGGGTTCATCCGGTGCAAAATAGCCCGGGGGAAGCAGTGCATGGACAAGCAGGGATACAAGCATCCTTAATGCCAGCGCAATTAAGAAAATAGATATAAGGTAGCCCCGTTCTTTTTGATCAGGGACAAAAGTTACCAATATAATCCATGCAATCAATACAAAAAATACAAGCATAAGAAGGTATTCTATAGGATCGCTGTAACTCGGATTGAACAGAAACCATCCAAGTACCATGGCACTTGTAATAAAGATTATGTTTATAACGAGGTTCGAACGCATGTTTTCAGATAGCATGTTGCTTGCAGAAAAGGCAAGAAGAAGGAATGGAGGAGCGAGGAATGTCGCCGGAGATTATAATTCCGGAGAGAAAAGGCAGATTCTTTGACTGAGCATCATAATGACAGAACAGTGGTGACTCTTCAGTCCGGGCTCTCAACCCCCTTAAATCCCCCATATCAGGGGGAAGAAGGGGAGTTTGGTTCATCAGGCAGGGCATGTTTTATTAGGTGTTTCTGCTTCCTTAAATAAAGTCCATAGCCTGTGAAGACCAGCAGCAGGACAGAAACCTGTCCACGGAAACGATACGCCGCGCCCATATTACTGATTGCAAGCGCATAAGCAATAGATAAAACGCCAACCATGACGAGCACAGGCAATGTATCGAAATTGCCTTCTTTAAATGATCGAATAATGGCCTTTATTGCGTAATAGAAAAGATAATACCATACGATGCTTTCTGCAGTTGCAAGGTTATGCAATATACTTCCGGTTACGTCCCATGGGAAGGGAGCAAGAAAAAAAGCAGCTAAAAGGAGAGGTAAATACAATAAAGCATTGACAGGGCTTGCAACATTGATATGTCCGAGCATTTTAGATCCACCCGAATAAAAGCCTTGTCTGGTTTGTTGCAGTGTTTGGAATGTGGTTTCCGGGGTATTCCCAAAGAGAGAGGCTTGTTTTGACGAGTATGATGAAAAAAACACAACAAATGCCATAGCAAAAATAGTAATAATAATTGTATTCCTTAAAAAGGTTTCTTTGCGTACAGGGATAAATGTCCCTGCAATAGCAACTAAGACGATGAACATAAGATATGCCCGTACAAACCCAATCAATGCTATCAAGGCTATAATAATTGCAACATTATTGAGTCTGAAGCGTTCTTTGACTCTTAAAGTCATGTGCATGATGGATGTAATTAAGAACTGTGAGTATACATCCTTTAAAGGCATGGAAGACCAGAGTATAAGTGATGGCAAAATGGTTACTGCCAATGCACTATAACGTGCTGACTGCTCATTGAACAGGCGCTTTGTTATAAAATAGGCATTCAGAACTGTCATTGCACCGAGGAAGTTCGCAAGTAAAAATAAGATATTTGGGTTGTAACCGAAGATATAAAAAACGATTCCGGCAATATCAAATACACTCCCTTTTACGCCCTGTATTGTGGTAGATCCTCTCCAATATTCTGCAGTTATTCTTCCGTTCAAGATCGTACCCGGCTCATCCGGTGCAAAATAGCCAAGCGGAAGTAAGGTATGAATAAGAAAAGAGACGAGTATTCTTAGAAAAAGAGCCAATAGGAATATGGAGAAAATATAGTTTCTTTCCCTGCGGTCAGGGACGAAGATTACAAGGATAATCCATGCGAGCATGACGAAGAATACAACCATGAGCAGGTATTCCATCGAACCGCTGAAATGGGGGTTGAACATTGACCAGCCGATGAAGAGAGCCATTAAGATGGAGATTACGTATACAAGGGCATTGGAACGCATGATTTGCAGATAGCATGATGCATGCGGAAAAGGCAAGAGAATGAATCGGGGATAAAAAACCCTCCGCTAAGCTTGATGATCACGAAACAAGGCTTTCAAAGATTGAGCATAGAGAATAAGAAAGAACTGGGTTGGAACTGGATTCCCGTTTTTACGGGAATGACAGGGAAGGGAGAGATTGCTTCTGCACCGATGACGCATCGCAATGACGGAATACAATTCTCGCCACTCTAGGTAAAGGGGAATTGAAGAATCTTATTGGGGGAAGCAGGAACGGGGAGCTACCGGGATTTTTTCCACTCCTTGATGTGTTGTATTCTCTCGGTTACCGGCGGGTGGGAATAGTAGAAGGCGCTGTATACCGGGTGGGGGTGGAGGTTTGAGAGGTTGTCCTTTGAAAGCTTTACCAGTGCGCTGATCATGGCGTCCGGATTGTCGGTGAGTTCACAGGCGAAGGTGTCTGCTTCCCTTTCATGCCTTCTGGAGAAGAGGTTAAACGCCGGCGTAAACGGGAATGCCGCAATCGTACCAAGAAACATAAGGATCGCTATCTTTGCAAACTGGCTGTTTGTGGAGATACCGAACCAATTGAGCAAAAGGCTGCCCTGCATCAACCGAAAGGACAGGTAGAGCACTGCCAGAGAAATCGCCTCCATAAGGACCAATTGCTTTAAGACATGCTTCTTTTTCCAATGTCCGAGCTCGTGTCCCAGGACCACGATGATCTCCTCCGTGCTCATCGAGTTCAGGAGTGTATCAAAGAGGACGACCCTTTTGACCCTTCCGATGCCGGTGAAATAGGCGTTGGTATGCTTTGTCCTTTTCGATGCGTCCATTTTGAGGATCTTGCTGATCTTAACGCCGACCTTTTCCGTCAGTTCCTGAATGCCCGCTTTGAGGTTTTCATCTTCAACAGGACGAAACTTGTTAAACAACGGCTCTATCACATAGGGAGAGATATACATCATGAAGATACTGAATATGAGAAAGAAAAGCCATACCCACAGCCACCAATGCAAGGGGCTTTTTTCAATAAGCCAGAGACCGGCTGCTGTGATTAAAGAGAGAAGCACCGTCGATACGAGAAGGGATTTTACGAAATCCGTGAGCCATAATTTTGCCGTCATCGTATTGAAGCCGAATTTTTTTTCTATCTTAAATGTCTGATACACGCTGAAAGGGATTGTCAGGAAGGTATCTGCGTAAACAAGCAGTAAAAAAAAGACAATACCAGCCACGATAAAGTTCAGATGGAGGGAAGCGATCCATGCAGTAAAGGTGCCGAGAATGCCTGTAAAGAAAAACGCTATAAGCAGAACATTGCTGAACAGGGATGAAGCGATGCCGAACTTTGTCGATTCGATGGTATACCTGCTTGAGCTGTCCAGCAGCTTTTGATCGATACTGCCTGCAAATTCAGGCGGAACAACAGTACCGTATCTTTTCAGGTATGAAAGTTTCAGGTGTTCAAGCCAATAGCCGCATATCGCTACAAACACATACGCGATCAAAATATACGAGGCAGAGGTGTTCATACAATAACGTTCTTATCTTTCCGGCGGTTTGCAGCATCTGAAGCCAACCTCATTGCTCGTTGAGGTCGGAAGCATATTGTACCGGTATGCGCATCGTGTTGCCCAATCGGGTTTCGTGAAAGATCCGCCTTTGACGACCTTATCAGTTGTATCCTGTGGCGAAAAAATGTTGTCGGTCCATTCCATCACATTTCCGCTCATATCATATACTCCATAGCCGCTTACGCATGCTCTGTAGGTGCCTGACGGCACTATGGATCTGTTTGTTCCATCCTTGTTCTGCGTGTCACATTTCGCGGAATTCCATACATTACCGTAAGGATACTTTAATGAAGAGGGACCTTTGCATGCCTTTTCCCACTCATCCTCTGAACACAATTGTTTGCCTTCAGCCCTGCACAACCTTTCTGCCTTATAGAAGCTTACATTCGTTTGCGGAATAACGCCTTCCTGGTCAGGATACTCGTATTTATCGATGCAGAATGACCGGACGTATGTCCGTACGTCAGGTTTTTCGGAAAAGTCCCTCAGCGGGTCCGAAGGGCTGCTACCCATGATGAAGCTGCCCGAGGGTATATATGCCATATCGGCAGGACATTTCGGGGGTAATGGTTTTGGTGCCGCTGCAATCTTTTTTTCCCGGCGCGGCCGTTCAACCGGTTTTTTTATCTCCTGTTTTTTCACTTCCTGCCTTTCGACAGGAGGTTTGGCTTGTACCACAGTTCCGGTAACCGCATGTTCTGCAGCCGTGACTGGTTTCGTATTCGTCTCGATTGCTTTATTCGTTTTTGGAGGTGTAACACCGGAAACCTCTTTTGAAGGAGATTTTAACAAAAACCATCCGGTAACTATTAATGCCGCGGCAGCGAGTACGATGGTACCTGCAATCAACAGTACTGCCGGTTTTTTCTTCGTCTCCAAGGTAGCTGCCACCGGTGCTGATTTTGGCGGTATCTGCCTGGCCGGAGCAGGTTCGACCCTCTGAGGAGCAGACTTGTCAACCTGACTTTGAGAAACAGGAGGCTTTTCCTGAACAGGTCCCGCTGGTTTTGGTTTAATTGGTTTTGTGCCCTGGAGCTCTTCGGTGATTATCCCCAGATGTTTGGCAATATCATCTATCCCGGTTTGTTCCGGTTCAGGCTTTGTTTGTTCAATCTTTTCCGGAATTACCTCCGGAATTGTCCTGGAGATTTCTTCCTGTTGTTTTGACATTTCTTGTTTTGGCTGCTCTGTGACAGCAGGTTCAGGCGCGGGTTGTATTTTTTCTGCTTCTATCTTTTCTCCCGAAATTTCTTCTTTTACGGGTTGCTCTGCGGGTTTTGCGATGACACGTTCCTCATTACCGTGTTGATGTTCAGCAGGAGGAATCTGTTTTGTTGCTTCTGCGGCCTGCGGACCCGGTTCCCGGGTTGATTCTTTGATTTCTTCCGCTGATTTTTCTTTTTCCGGTTGTTGTTCCTGCTCCGGTTGTGCGGAGGTTGACGGTTTTGGCGGTTCAGGTTGCGGTACTTCATTTTTTTCCGGTGCCGGTGGTGCAGGTTTCTCTTCTTTTGAAACAGGTCCTTGTTTGTCAGATGCAGGTGCCGGGGCTGTCCTGCCGGTCTCCACGTACATGAGTAGTTCTTCGTCTACCTCAGTTTGTAGTTTTCCGGTCTGTTCTGTTTCTGCCGTTTGTTTCGTTATCCACGGCTTTTCTTCGAAAATACCTGCTTTTTGATCGAGACTTTCGAGTAAATTTTTGTAAAATTCAAATACGTATTGAGTTCTCTGTTCAGGATCCTGACGTAGTGCTTTGAGGACGATATCGTTAGCAGCCGGAGGAAGTTCACTGTTGTAAGTGTTCAGCGGATTTACGACACTTCCGGGTATTACACCGGTAAGCATCTCATAAACTATAGCGCCGAGTGAATAGATATCGCTTGATTTTGACAGGTTACCGCCGATAACGATTTCGGGTGCTATATACTTGTAAGCGTCACCCATGTCCTGCTGGATCGATGTAAAATCGAGCGGTGAGAAAGAGCCGGTTATACCGAATTCCGTAATCTTAAGACCGCTGGGCAATATGAATATATTCTCGGGTTTCAGATCTCCGTGTATAACCCCGTGATTATGGGCTGTAATAAGTGCCTTGCATATCTGCGTGAGTATGGATTCGAGTTCTTCGCCTTTGAAAAACTGTTTCATCTCTTTTCTGACGTCCAGCAGCTTTCTCAGCGTGAGTCCTTCTATGTATTCGGAAACAAAATAGATTGCTCCATTGTCTTCCCCGTAATCATGGATTGAGACGACCTCATGCAGGTTCATCTTGATTACTTCTTTTATAATATCAAAAAAACGCGCCTTTGATTCATCCGAAGTTATCAGTGAAGAATGTATCTGTTTGAGCACGAAGGTCTTTTTCTTTTCTTTATCCCGAACCTTATACGTGAATCCCGTACCTTTTTTGCCCAGTTCCCCCCTGACCTCATAGCGGTCCTTTATCGTGTCGCCTATCTGATACTCTTTTTGTTTAATCTGGGTACCGGCAGGGTCTTTTGTCTCTTTGTTCTTCTTTGCTGCCTTTGGTATAAGAACTTGACCGCAATTCGGACAGACTTCTGTTCCTGTCGGTACTTCTGTAAGACATTTAAAACATCTCACGTATTGTGCCTCCTTCATGCACTGATATAGCTTTCCTTCAATAGCACAATTCCAGATATAATCAAGGAACAAGGAGAGCAGGGGGAAGTAGTGATGGGAAATGGATAAAGGATCAGAGCGGGAAAAGGGGAAAATTAAAAAAAATTAATCTTATTTTATTGAAAATTTAATGATTACGGTATAATTTTACTAAATATATGCATACAAGAATAAAATATTTACGAGAGGATATGAAAATAAGAAGGCAGGGGCTGTTGGTCCTGATATTCATGGTAACGAATATAATACTCTTTGTTACCGCGCCCGGCCCGGGTTATGCTGATTCGCCGGTTACCTTGAAGGTGTGCATCGAGAAGGCGATCCGCAATTATCCCGTGTCCGGCTATGCGCGTGCCAATACCGGTTTGTTGAGCAGCGAATACAAACAATCCCGTGCGTTACTGCTGCCGTCGGTAAGCCTGTCCTCAAGTTATGGCAGGGCCTATGGATATGACCCCGCCGTAACGAACGGAGGCATTGCCTCACTTCAGGCAGTAGCTCAGGTAGACCTGTTCAGCCCTTCACGCTGGCTTTCGGCAAAACAACTGAAGATGTCGTTTGAATCTGCGCGATACGAACAAAAGGCCATGGAGAGCGGTCTTGCCTATACGGTCAAGAATATATTTGTAGATGCCGTAACCTATGGAGAAGAGATCAAGATCCTTCAGGAGAATATCAACAGTCTCGGGGATTATCTGTCGTTGACAAAGCGGCTTCTTTCCACGGGGCTGGTGACGGAGAATGATGTGCTCAGGACGCAGATAGAGCTTGACAATACAAGGGCAAGGCTCAAATCATTCGATATAAAACTGCTTTCACAGCTCAACACCCTGTCGTCCTTGACCGGTATTCCCATTACACCTCAAACCGTATTGGCGCTCGAACCGGTACCGTTCACCGTATCTGCTTCTTCTGAAATTAACGAACAGATATTCAGCAAGAATCCCGCGTTACAAGCCGTACGGTATGAAGAACGGTCTCAGAAATATAATGTCAGCGCACAGAGGGCGAAGCACCTGCCCACCTTGAGTATCGAGGCTGACGCCGGATGGCTGGCTGAGCCGCAGCCCATGGCCTATGGCCAATACCGCGGCTATTCTTATCTTGCCATGCTTAACCTGCCGGTTTTCGAGTGGGGCGCTGTTTCCTACGGGGTGGAAGCAGCCAGAATGCGGCTCGAAAAGGTGCAGTTTAACGAACAATTGCTTGTCAACCAGCTGGAGCTTTCCTATCGCAATGCCTTAAAAAATCTGGCAAGCGCTGTTGAACGCATAAACCTTTATCAGAAGGACATAAAGCTGTCCAAACAAAATTTCGAGTATTCCGAGGCACGGTACACCGGCGGAGGCCGGATAAGCAGTTACGAGGTCCTGCTGGACAGGCAGCTCATGACGACTACCCAGATGGATATGGCAACTGCCCAGGCTGATTTTTACAAGGCATTTTACGAACTACAGTTTTTGAGAGGTGAAATATATGGGAGATAAAAATATACAGAGAGTTGGAGGACTGAAGTCGGAAGAAAGAACATTGTCAGGCTCAATTGGACAGGTCGGACGTGTCCGGCTTGTCAGACCTGTCCGGCAATGTTCTTCAGCGTTTATATTCCTGCTTGCCTCACTCCTCCTTGCTTCCTGTTCTTCAAAACCGCAGGTCGCGGAGCAGGCCCCGCAGGTCGAGGTCAAGGCTGCCCGGGTAGTACGCGGGAACGTCAATCACCTTATTCAGGCAACGGGAAGGGTGGATGTTTTAAAGAAGGTGGAGATCAACTCCCCTGTAGAGGGCGTCGTTACGGAGCTGCTGGTCAAAGAAGGAGATTTTGTCAGGAGGGGCAGTGTGGTTGCACGGTTGAGGCCTATTGAAGCTGAAGCGGCTATCCGGGGCAGTGCGGCTGTACCCAATGCAAAAAAACAGTATTTTTTAAGACTCGGCATACTATCGCTCTCTTCACCATTTAACGGGTATGTGAGCAGGCGGTATGTCAGCAGCAATGCCCTCGTTCAGGCAAATGCACCCATTGTAGCGGTGGAAGATCTATCGAGCACCTATCTGCATGTGGACCTGCCTTCCCTGTATCTTGAGCAGGTCAAGATCGGCGATACCGTGCTTATCCATTTTTTATCTTTTCCGAATGACGTGTTCACCGGCAGGATTGTAACGATCAACCCCACCGTGTCCCAGGAAACCCAGACTGTAGCGCTCAATGTAAGTTTTCCCAACAAAGACCAGGAGATAAAGGACGGCATGTTCGCTGTTGTAGATATTATCAGCAATACCCATAAAAACACGCTTATTGTACCGAAAGACGCTATCCTCTTTGATCCGGACACAGGGAAGGAATACGTTATGGTCGTCGGACAGGATCTTATCGCACGGGAAGTTAGCGTTACGACTGGTTATGAAGAAGACGGCAAGGTCGAAGTCCTCAGCGGACTGAGTCAGGGACAGCTTGTCATCACCCAGGGAAATTACGCATTGGCAGGCGGAACAGCAGTAAAGGTGGTAACGGATACCATCATGAACAAGCCGAAATAACGGGCAGCGCCCTATGGAGAGGACACGGATTGATATATACGGTGGATTCTTCAGCGTCACCCCACTTAAGAAAAGAGGGGCAGGGGGCGTTATGAATTCCCGGAGTAGGTTGATAACAGCTGCAAAAAGTAACTCCCTTACTCCCACTAATGTAAGGGGGATAACGCCGAAGTTCGGGAATGAGAGCGTCAAGAGCGATGGACATTTCTAAATTCTTTGAGACGCATAGAAAGGGAATAATCTTCCTCTCCGTCGTATTGGCGGCAATCGGTATTATTTTGCTCAATACCATGCCGGTCGCGATCTTTCCGGAGATCACCTTTCCAAGACTTGTCATTCTTGCGGACAACGGGGACATGCCCATCGAAAAGATGATGATAGAGGTGACAAAGCCGATCGAAGAGGCGGTTTACTCTGTCCCGGGCGTAACGGACGTGCGGTCTGCAACAAGCCGCGGTTCCATGCAGATCTTCGTAAACTTCGTCTGGGGTACGGATATGTTCAAGTCTCTTCAGTTGACCCAGAACGCCATAAACCAGATCCGATCCAAATTACCGCAAACCGCATCGGTCACAGTAAACTGGATGCGGCCGAGTCAGTTCCCTATTATAGGGCTCAGCCTGACCTCGGATACACTCAACATGGTCCAGTTACGGGATATCGGTTATTATACACTCAGACCCATACTCGGCAGGTTAAAGGGTGTTTCTCAGGTCGTGGTGCAGGGAGGGAAGATCAAGGAATACCACGTCGTCGTAAATCCGCAGAGGCTTGTTGCATACCACCTTACGCTCGATGATGTGATCCGCGGGTTGAAGGAAACGAATATCATTTCATCCTCGGGTTACATCGGCAAGGATTATGAGCTCTACATGGTTCAGCCGACAGGACTTTTCACGTCGACGACGGCAATGAAAGATACCCTGATAGCGAATAAAAAGGGCGTGCCTATCTACGTGCGGGATGTGGCAAAGGTAGAAACATCGGTGAAAAAGCAATACATCCGCATAACCAGTAATGGCCATAATGCCGTTTTAATGAACGTCCTGCGCCAGCCGGGTGCGAATACCATAGCAATAGCAAAAGAGCTCAAGAACAAGCTTAAAGAGCTCAAGTCTCAATTGCCCCCGTCGCTGCATATATCGACGTGGTATAATCAGTCCAGCCTGATCGAGCAGTCCTACGGGAGTGTCCGTGACGCGATACTGTTTGGTGTGCTTATCGCCATTATCATCATGTTTCTGTTCCTGAGAAATGTGCGGATCATGTTTATTACCGCCATCACGCTGCCTATTACGCTCATTATAACGGTCGTTTTGATGAAGCTCTTTGGCCAGACCCTGAACCTTATGACCCTGGGAGGCATGGCTGCATCCATCGGGCTTATCATCGACGATTCTATCGTTGTGCTGGAAAATATTATCAGGCATTTTCATGCGCATGGGTCGAAGAAACGTGCGGTCGAAACCGGTGTGAAAGAGATACTGCCTGCTATCGTCGGTTCAAGCCTGAGTACGATCGTCGTTTTCTTCCCGCTCGCATTTCTCGGCGGTGTAACAGGTGCATTTTTTAAGGCTCTTGCCCTGACCATGGCATCTGCGCTGACCGTCTCCATGATTGTCTCGATTACCCTGACTCCCGTACTTGCTACGATATTTCTCAAGGATACGGAAAAAGAGGCAAAAGAAGGGAAGGTCATGAAAGCATTGACCGGCAGTTATGAGACTGCAATGCATAAGATTATTCGCAAACCTTTGTATGTTGTGCTGGCCATTATCGTGCTGGTTGCGGGAGCGTGGATGCTGGAGCGGCATATAGGGACAGGGTTCATGCCGGCAATGGATGAGGGAGCATTTGTCATGGATTATTTTACGCCGCCCGGGACAACGCTTGAGGAAACGAACCGGATTCTAAAAAAGATAGAAAAGATCATCCTCAGCATCAGAGAGGTCAAGTCGTTTTCACGCAGGACAGGCACCCAGCTCGGGTTTTTCATAACCGAGCCGAACACGGGCGACTTCCTGATACGTCTGAGAAATCACAGGAATAAATCCATCGAGCAGGTAATCAATGAACTGAGGCAGAAGGTCTACCAGGCAGAACCCGGCAAGGTGTATGTAGATTTTGGACAGATCATGCAGGACTTGATCGGGGACATGACCGGCTCTCCTATGCCCATCGATATAAAAATATTTTCCGACAATACCGGTGTTCTCGATACCATAGCAAATAAAATAGCGGCTATTATCACGAAGATAAAGGGCGTTGTCGATGTGTTCAACGGCATTACGATCAGTGGTCCTGCAATAAACGTCAATGTCGATTATCTGAAGGCGGGGCTTGTCGGTGTTACGCCGCAGTATGTATCGGATTATGTTACCACCGCATTGTGGGGTTCGGTAGCAACCAGCGTGCGGGAGGGGGAAAAGGTCATCAATATAAGGGTGCTGATGCCTGCATCCGAAACGAATACCATAAAGAAGCTTGCATCCATGCAGATCGTTACGCCCAGCGGGCTCGTCGTCCCTCTGAAGTCTATTGCCACTATTCAGGTGATCGGAGGCGAGGCGGAGATCGACCGGGAAAATCTGCGGCGGATGCTGGCGGTTACCGGCAGGATAAGCGGAAGGGACCTGGGAAGCGTCATGCGTGATGTCAAGGCTGAATTGGTGAAGAAACTTACCTTGCCGCCGGGTACGAGCATCAGCTATGGCGGTGTTTACCGGAACCAGCAGGAATCATTCAAGGGCCTGCTCATGGTTTTGCTTATGGCCGTTGCTCTGGTATTTACCATTATGATCCTTGAGTTCGAATCGCTCGCTGTGCCGATTATCATCTACAGTGTTATCCTGCCGTCATTTTTCGGTGTGCTCGGTCTCTTATATTTGACGAAGACCCCTCTCAATATCTCATCCCTTATGGGCATGATTATGATCGTCGGCATTGTGGCTGAAAACGGCATATTCGTTGTACATTACATTCAGGATGCTTTACAGAGCGGTCTTCCTTTAAAAGAGGCTGTCATCAAGGCCGGCAGCCTGAGGATACGTCCTATAATGATGACGGCACTTGCGGCAATACTCGCCTTAATGCCGCTTGCACTGGGCCTTGGGGCAGGAGCACAGATGCACAAGCCCCTCGCCATAGCGATTATCGGCGGATTTTCGCTGTCGATATTCCTGCTTCTTATCGTTCTGCCGGTGATGTATTATTTGTTTATGCGTAATCAGAAAAGGACAACAAAATGAAAGGGTCATTGCGAGGAATAAAATGACGAAGCAATCTACTCGTAGAGAGGAAGATTGCTTCGCTTCGCTCACAATGACAACCACGAGAAATGTGAGATACTATGTTTAAGAAGATCATACATTTTTCATTGACACACAGGCTTTTGATCCTGCTGGTGGTTACACTGCTGACCATCGGCGGCGTACTCACCTACAACAGGCTTGACAGGACATTGCTGCCTGACCTGAATTCACCCATTTTTAAGATATTCATTACGGATCCCGGACTGCCATCAGAGTATGTTGAGAGAGAGATTACTTTTCCCGTGGAGCAGTCGACACGCGGCCTACTCGGGGTTGAAAAGGTATGGTCGAAATCAAAGATAGGATTGTCCGTCGTTATCGTAAAATTCGTTTGGGGGACAAATTATTTTCAGGCGCTTGAACTGCTGTCCCAGCGCATATCCGCTCTCGCACCCTTTCTCCCGCCAGAGATAAGGCCGCCCATTATATCGAATGCTGCAGACAGGATGTCCGAGATTATCCAGTATTATCTGACCGGCGATGAAAATCCCAAGGCATTAAGGGCCATTGCCGAGTACGATATCAAATATCAGCTCGAAATGATCCCCGGCATCTATGATATCACAAATATCGGAGGCGAGGTTGCGCAGTATCAAATCCTCGTCAATATGGATCGCCTGAAATCTTATGGCATTCCCATCGACAAGGTGGTGAGGGCGGTGAGGGATAACAATGTTATCTTTACAGGAGGGTACCTGATCAAGGGGCCTGTTGCCTACTCCATACGGGGGAACGGATTGATAAAAAACTTCCGCAATATCTCGCATATTGTTGTCGCAACACGTGCCAACGTTCCCGTTTATCTCGATACGATTGCAGATATTCGCATAGGTCATCATATCAGACAGGGCAATGCTATGGTTGACGGCAGGCCTGCCGTACTCGGCACCGTGGTCAAGCAGTACGGATTGAATGCAATGCCCATTATGAAAGCTGTCAGTGACAAGCTCGAAATCATCCGGAAATCCTTGCCCGGGGGTGTAACCCTGCATACGTATAACGATCAATCAACGCTTATCGATGCCGCAATAACGAACCTCAGGGATGCCATTATCATAGGTACGATTGCCGTTATCATCATCATATTTCTGATCATGGCGGACATCTCTACGACACTGGTCATTGCGATCATTATTCCCACAGCCATTATCATAACATTCATCTTCATGAAGCTTTTCAACGAGAGCCTTAACGTCATGAGCCTCGGGGGTCTGGTTGTCGGACTCGGCATCATGATAGACGCGGCTATCATAGATACGGAAAACATCTTCAGACATCTGAAGATGAAGCCTGATGACCCGCTCATGGCGACTCTGGAAGGCTCCCTCGAGGTGAGAAGGCCTGTTATCTATTCGACCGTCATTATCATTGTGGTGTTCCTGCCGCTCTATACGCTGCCGGGTTTCACCGGAGCTATTTTTAAAGACTTCAGTTTTACGGTTGTAGCATCTATCATTATAGGATTTGTTCTCTCGCTTACCCTGACACCGGTGCTTGCCTATATGTTGCTCAAACCAAAGGCAGGGGCCGGTTTAAAACCCGCCCCTGCGAATTTGCAGGAAAAAGAAGGTCTTGTCGACAGAAATCTGAAACGCATCTACAAGCCGGCATTGACATTCTCATTAAAGCATCCCTTTTATATTATCGGCTTTATGCTCGTGTCCCTGGTCCTTGTTATCGGATTATCGAGGTTCATAACGACAGGCTTTCTTCCATCCATAGATGAGGGCGCAATCCTCGTAAAGATACACATGCCGCCTGGCACGGCATTGGCAGAGACAACAAAAAGAGCAATGGCAATCTCCGGTATTCTCAGGCATGCGCCGGATGTTGAAGATGTTATTGCCCATATGGGCAGACCGGAGAATGCCCCCAAGGACGAGGGTATCAGAAAATCAGGGATATTTTTAAAGCTTGTGCCGTGGTCAAAAAGAAAATATACCATTGCACAGATTGATGACTGGATCCGCATCCATGTACCTTCTACGAAAGACGTAGCCATTATCATTACGACACCTCTGACAGAGCGGCTCCAGGAAGCATTATCAGGCATAGCTGTCGGAGGCTCCCTTGCCATAAAAATATTCGGCAATAATCAGCATGTCCTGGATGAAAACGGAGCGCGGTTGTACGCGATGCTTTCAAAGATTCGTGGCATTCAAGATCTCTACATAGAACAGACAAAGAGTGCGCCGGGCATAGCAATAGATATCAACAGGGCAAAGCTCGGAATATACGGTGTTACGCCGCAGCAAGTCGGAGGCGATATTCAAACCGCACTTGCTGGCAGGGTTGCGACAATATACCGGCAGGGGATCCGGCAGTATGAGGTATATGTCCGTGCCATGCCGCAATTCAGGGACAGCCTGAAAAGCATCTCGAACCTTCTTATCGACGCAGGTAGCGGCAAGAAGATACCGCTGTCGTATGTTGCAAATGTGCGCTATCAGGCTGCGCCGTTTATCGTAAGAAGGGAGAACATGGAAAGGGTGCTTCAGCTTTCGTGCAACATTGCGGGAAGATCAACCGGTACCGTGATAAACGATATAAAGAGAACGATAAAAAGGCTCAATCTCCCGGCGGGCTATTCCGTCGCACTCGGTGGTGAATACAGAACACAGAGTGATATGGTAAAAAGGATTTTACTTATCATGGGTATTATCGCTGCCCTGATATTTATTATCCTGTATGTTGCCTTCGATTCGTTTGCCATAGCAGGGCTCGTACTTTTGTTCATACCCTTCTCTCTTATCGGCGGGGTGCTCGCACTGATCATAACACATACGAGCCTGAATATTTCCTCTATCATAGGCTTTCTTGCCCACTTCGGGTTGTCGGTTCAGAAAGCGATACTGCTCGTGGAATATATTATTTATAATAAGGCCGCGGGTATGGACGATATAGAATCCGCACGGCACGCCGGTGTAACGAGGATGCGGCCTGTTTTAATGACAGCCATGAGTGCATCCGTGGCTGTTTTACCGCTGGCACTCGGTATAGGCACTGGTGCCGAGATAGACAAGCCCATGGCAATCGTTCTTATCGGCGGGCTGATAACATCAACGATTTTTACCCTTATTGCCTTACCGGGCATATATGTGCTAATTGATAAATACTTAAGCCGGGGACAGACCAATCGGCAAAAGGTTGGATAGATTTTATGACTCAAGGGGGATTAAAATAAAAAACTCATCGTCAAAATCTGCATTCGTAGATGTCGTTATCCAGAAACGGGACATACTCAACAATACCATGATTCTGTTCTACCACAAGATAAAACGGTTTGTTTTAGTACACTTCAGGAGGCGGTATGTCAGGGAAAGTATAAACTTAAGGGAAGGGACGTGTGATCAATGCGGCCAGTGCTGTAAGATTGTTGTCCATTGTCCTTTTCTGTCCGGGAAAGACGGTCATACATCGTGCCGTATTTATAAATTCAGGCCCCTCCAGTGCAGGGCGTTCCCATTGTATGAACATGATATGGATGATATAGAATATAAATGCTCCTATAGATTCAAAAGCAGCGATGGCGCATAATCCCGATATACCGCCTGCCAAACAAAAAATTATTATCATAGCAGGTCCGACGGCTGCCGGAAAAACCGGATGTGCACTTGATCTTGCCGCATCATTCGGCGCGGAGATAGTGAACTGCGATTCAAGGCAGGTATACAAGTATATGGATATAGGAACTGCAAAGCCCGGCAAAACACAGTTACATGCTGTTCCGCACCACATGATAGACGTGGTTGAACCTTCGGTGCGTTTCAGTTCTGCACAGTACGTTACCATGGCTGATACATGCATTCATGGAATTATCCGCAAGGGCCGCGTTCCCTTCGTCACAGGGGGAACGGGATTTTATATTAAAGCGCTGCTGCACGGCCTTGCTCCGCTACCCCCGCTTGATGCGGCGATAAGGGATTCCATCAGACAGCAGCAAAAGCTTTATGGCAACGACGCCCTCTATGAACGTCTCAAACAATTGGATCCCGTAGATGCCGCACATATAAAAAAAAGCGATAGTTACCGGTTGATACGCGCACTGGAGGTTTTCACTGCAACAAACAAGCCGCTGTATGAATATACGGAGCGGCACGGCTTTTCCCGTACAAAATATGAATACGTGTACATCGTTCTTTATAATCCGGACAAACAGCAGTATCATGAAATTATAGACAAACGTGTCGATAAAATGCTTTCAGATGGGTTGATAGATGAAGTTAAGTCGTTGATCCATAAAGGTTATAGTAGTGATCTCCCCGCAATGAAGACCGTCGGATACAGTGAAATAATCGATTACCTGAATAAGAAAACCGACCTTTCCGAAGCTGTGGAGCTCATAAAAAGACATACGAAGGCTTATGCCAAAAGGCAGATTACCTGGTTTAAAGGCATAAAAGATGCATTATGGATTGATATGAATGACAGGAATAAAAGATTAAGCGAGATTATAGAAAAGGCCTTTTATGCCTAAAACGCCGAATGGTTATATAAAACAACTGAACAATAGGAAAAAACAGTTGACCGTGCTGTACGAGATAAGCAAGCAGCTCGCATCTGCCATGGACTTCGGGACATCTATTCATTCGAGCCTGAAATTACTTGCGACATATCTTGATATCCAGAGGATTGCATTGTTTGTTTTCGAGCCTGAGACAAAAGAGTTTGTCATTCATTATGCGTACGGATTTACCCACGAAGAACGGCAGAAGGGCAGATATAAGATGGGCGAAGGCATAACCGGCAAGGTCGGGAAAAGCGGTGTGCCGATTGTTCTGCCCGATGTGAAAGATGAGCCGATGTTTATGAATAAAACAGGCAAAGAGCTCGTCAAAGATAATCTATCGTATATCGCAGTACCGGTCAAAACAGATAAAAAGGTTGTAGCGGTTTTAAGCGTTCAAAAGCTGCTTACCGATGAGAGCTCTTTTGAGGAAGACGTTAACCTGCTGTCCATGATAGCAGCACTGATAGGCCAGGCTATGAGCCTGAACCAGAGAATAGAAAAGCAGCGTCAGGATATGGAGCAAGAAAAGTCCGTCCTGATCAAAGAATTGAAATCCAAATACCGGCCGGAGAACATCATAGGTATCAGCCCGGGCATCGAAGAGGTGTTCGAGATCATAGACCGGGTGAGCCCGACTAAGGCAACGGTACTACTCAGGGGTGAGAGCGGAACGGGCAAGGAGCTCGTGGCGAGGGCGATCCATTTTCACAGCCCCAGAGCAGGAAAACCGTTTGTTAAAATGAACTGCGCAGCCTTGCCGGATACCCTGCTTGAAAGTGAATTGTTTGGACATGAGAAAGGGTCATTCACCGGTGCTTTTGAAACCAAGAAGGGCAGGTTCGAGCTTGCCAATGAAGGGACGATTTTCCTGGATGAAATAGGCGAGATAAGCCTTTCGACACAGGCAAAGCTTTTACGGGTAATCCAGGAAAAACGTTTTGAACGGTTAGGCGGAAATAAGACCATCGAAGCGGATGTCCGGATTATAGCAGCCACGAACAGCGATCTCGAGAAAGGGATAAAAAACAGGGTATTCAGGGAAGATCTTTATTACAGGCTGAATGTCGTACCGATATTTATGCCGGCTTTGCGCGAGCGTAAAGAGGATATTCCTTTATTGGTCGAGCATTTTTTGACACGGTTCAACAAGGAACATGGTAAATCGTTAAAACTGTCCGGGCAGGCGATGGAATTTATGATAAACTACAACTGGCCCGGCAATGTAAGAGAGCTTGAGAACATGATAGAACGGACCGTGATCATGACAAAGGGCAGTGTGATCAACGTAACCGATATCCCGCTGCCGGTGATAAGCAGCGAGATTGAAAAAACCTCCACGGCACATGCCCAGCGGACAATACCGGAACATTACAAACTCGACAGTATGGTAGAGGACATGGAAAAAAGCAGGATTATAGATGCGCTGAAAAAGACCGGCGGCATCAAGGCAAAGGCTGCCCGGCTGCTCGGTATTACCCAGAGACAACTCGGGTACAAGATACAGAAATACAGTATCGAGATTGCGGTAGATGCAGCTGTCCACACCATTGACCGGGAATAATACAGTAAAGCAACAATAATGTTGTATATGTACAAAATTGTTGTTATATTGTAACAAAAATGTATTTTATCGCGTTAGCCGGATATTATTGTTGACACCGGGAAATGGCATGTTATGTGCATTAAAATTTGTATAAAAAAAGAGGAGGTACTATGACACCAAAAGATGTTTTAAAGCTTATCGAGGAGAAGAAGATACGTTATGTAGACATGAAGTTCCTGGACTTCATCGGGACATGGCAGCATTTTACGGCACCGGTACACGAATTAAATGAGGATATTTTTGAAGAAGGTCTGGGTTTCGACGGCAGCAGTATCAGGGGATGGCAGCCGATTCACGCAAGTGATATGCTCGTTATACCGGACGCATCAACCGCTATGGTCGACCCTTTTATGCAGGAACCGACGATCAGCATCATCTGCAACATACAGGACCCGATAACAAAGGAATATTATACAAGGGATCCGAGAAATATAGCCAGAAAGGCAGAGAATTATTTAAAATCAACAGGCATTGGTGACATAGCTTATTTTGGTCCGGAGCTGGAGTTTTTTATATTCGATGACATACGATACAGCCAGAGCGTTAACGAGGGATATTACTCTATAGACTCGGTGGAAGGACAGTGGAACACCGGCAGGATAGAGAACCCGAACCTCGGTTACAAGCCGCGGTATAAGGAAGGTTATTTCCCCGTATCCCCGACCGACTCACAGACGGACATCAGGAGCGAGATTGTAACAGCAATGGAGAATGTAGGACTGAAGATAGAAAAGCATCACCATGAGGTTGCAACAGGCGGACAGGCGGAAATAGACATGGTATTCGATTCCTTGTTGCGCATGGGTGACAGTGTCATGTGGTATAAGCATGTCGTCAAGAACATCGCACACAAAAATGGTAAAACGGCAACATTTATGCCCAAGCCCCTCTTCGGAGACAACGGATCGGGTATGCACACGCACCAGAGCATCTGGAAAGGCGGCAAGCCCTTGTTTGCAGGAAACGGATACGGCGGCATGAGTGAGCTTGCGATGCATTATATCGGCGGCATACTCAAACATGCGGCGGCAATCTGTGCATTTACCAACCCGACCACGAATTCTTACCGGAGACTTGTCCCGGGGTTTGAGGCACCGGTAAACCTCGCTTACTCGAGCAGGAACAGGTCGGCCTCCATCAGAATACCGATGTACTCACCGAGTCCGAAATCAAAGAGAATAGAGGTACGGTTCCCGGACCCGGCATCCAACAGTTACCTTGCATTTTCAGCCATGCTCATGGCGGGTCTTGACGGTATCCAGAACAAGATCAAGCCCGGTGAGCCGCTCGATAAGGATATCTACGGGCTTTCACCCGAGGAATTGAAGAATGTACCGAGCACACCCGGCAGCCTCGAAGAAGCACTCAATGCATTGAAGAAGGACCACGAATTCCTGCTGAAAGGCGATGTGTTCACGTCTGATGTTATTGAAACATGGATCGAATATAAAACCAAAGCAGAGGTTAACCCGGTTAAACTGAGACCGGTTCCGCTGGAGTTTAGTTTATATTTCGACGCATAAATTAGCGTTTGTAAGAAAGGGGCGGTTCCTGAACCGCCCCTCTACCATAAGAAAAGAACAGTATTTGTAAACCGTGTCAGTCTCTATCTATGCCTTTTTCACCCTATGAATAGATCAAGAGATGATGACCGTGAATGCACAAGGGGGAGAGAGATGAAAAAAATTTTATCAGGGATCATGAGTTTTATCGTTGTATCCATACCGTCAATTGCATTCGCAAATGTATCGGGGACCATCGATACCGCGCATACAATAAATTCCGGAGATACTGCGTTTGTACTTGCAGCCGCAGCACTCGTCATGCTCATGACACCCGGGCTCGCTCTGTTTTACGGCGGTATGGTACGTAAAAAAAACGTCCTTGCTACCATTATGCACAGTTTTATACTCCTTGCGGTGATCAGCATTCAATGGGTCCTCTGGGGGTACAGCCTTTCTTTCGGTCCCGACATCCATGGTATTATCGGCAGTTTAAGCTGGTTTGGCCTTAACCATGTAGGACTTACCCCTGATCCTGTTTATGCACCGACCATTCCCCATCAGGCATTTATGGTATTCCAGATGATGTTTGCAATTATAACGCCCGGACTGATAACCGGTGCATTTGCAGAGCGGATGAAGTTCAGCACCTTTTTGGTATTTACCATCGTATGGTCGACAATCGTCTATGATCCGGTAACGCACTGGGTCTGGGGGAATGGCGGCTGGTTAAAATCATTCGGCGTCCTTGATTTTGCCGGGGGACTGGTCGTTCATCTGAGTTCCGGTATATCCGCGCTTGCCGCTGTCCTTGTCATTGGCAAGAGGCATAATTATGGGAAAGCACGGTATATGCCGCATAACCTTACCATGACCATGCTCGGTACCGCATTGCTGTGGTTCGGATGGTTCGGGTTTAATGCAGGCAGTGCCCTATCGGCAGGTGCGCTGGCAACATCAACATTCGTCGTTACCAATATTGCAGGGGCTGCAGGCACACTGGGCTGGGTTGTTTTTGAATGGCTCAAAAATGGAAAGCCTACTATGCTGGGTGCGGCAAGTGGTGCTGTTGCTGGTCTTGCAACGATTACTCCTGCATCCGGGTTCGTTTCTCCGGTTGCAGCTATCATTATCGGATTTGCAGCAGGAGCTTTATGTTACCATGCGGTGAATTTAAAATTCAAATTTGGTTATGATGATGCCCTTGATGTTGTCGGTGTTCATGGCGTCGGCGGTGTATTGGGCGTATTGGCAACGGGACTTTTTGCAAGTTTAGCAGTCAACGCTGCAGGTGCAAACGGGTTGTTTTACGGAGGCGATAAGCTGTTCTTTACACAGGTAATGGCTGTTTTGGTGATAGCAGTATACTGCTTTGTCCTGACCATAATAATCCTTAAGGTGCTTGATAAAACGATGGGCATCAGGGTATCGCGTGAAGATGAAATATCCGGACTTGATGTAACACAGCACGGTGAAGAAGGATATAATATGTAGCCATGATGAATAAACCGGTAGCAGTCATACGGCATATAAGCGTTGAGGGACTCGGCACGATACAAAATGTCCTGGCAGACAGAGGTATTCCCTACATTTATATAGATACGTGGAAGGACAGGATTCCGCACGATGCAGCGGATTACCGCGCTCTTATCATCCTCGGAGGTCCCATGGGTGTTTATGAACAAGATAAATATCCGTTTATCGAAAAAGAACTCTCGCTTATCAGGAAGGCGCGGGACGCAAAACTGCCGGTTATCGGGATATGCCTTGGTTCCCAGATGGTAGCCCAGGCACTGGGCGGAAGGGTATACAAAGGCGGAACAAAAGAGATCGGGTGGTATGATATACATTTTACAGCGCAGGCGCCAAACGACAGTCTTTTTGCTTCAGTTGAAGCTGCCAAAGGCAATCCTGCAACCATGAAGGTGTTTCAATGGCATGGGGACACCTTTGATCTTCCCGGCGACGCCGTTGTGCTTGCGGGTTCGCAGCTCTATGCGAATCAGGCGTTCAGAATAGACACTATCTATGGCCTGCAGTTTCATATTGAGACCAGAGAAGCGGATATAAAGGCATGGATTCATGAATACAAAGCAGAGTTGGATACCTTGAAAACGAGCATCGATGTTTCCATGATACTCGGAGATACAAAAAAATATAGCGGTCTGTTGAACAAAACGAGTAAGCAGGTGTTTACCGCATTTTCCGGCTTAATCCTTTGACCCCCTTTTTCTCCCGGCCTTTTATGTTACCGCCATACAAACTTGTAGATTAAGTGCAACAAAATTGTCATAGAATGACCGTACGGGCGCTGGCATATAAACTGCTCATTACAATTTTGTACTCTTAAGATCGTTAGAGGAGAAAAAATGAAAAAATATATGGCAAAAACACCTTTATTCCTTATGACTCTGCTCACGCCTGCAATAGCGAACGCTGACGCAACCGGAACTGCAGTGAACAGGGTTAGTGCAGGGGATACCGCGTTCGTGCTTATTGCAACGGCACTGGTCATGCTGATGACACCGGGGCTTGCATTGTTTTACGGTGGTATGGTCAGAAAAAAGAATGTGCTTGCAACAATCATGCAGAGCTTTATTCTCCTTGCGGTTATTAGTATCCAATGGGTTTTATGGGGTTACAGCCTTTCCTTCGGTCCGGACATCCATGGGATTATAGGAAGCCTGAAATGGTTCGGGCTTAACCATGTCGGGTTTGCACCAAACCCCAATTACGCTCCTACAATACCTCATGAGGTATTTATGATGTTCCAGATGATGTTTGCCGTAATAACGCCCGGGCTGATCACGGGTGCCTTTGCCGAACGAATGAAATTTAAGACCTTTCTGGTATTTATCATTTTATGGGCCACCCTGGTTTATGATCCCATTGCCCACTGGGTATGGGGCACCGGAGGATGGATACACAACCTTGGAGCGCTTGATTTCGCAGGCGGTACCGTCGTCCACATAAGCTCTGCAATATCCGCGCTTGCCGCTGTTCTTATCATCGGTAAACGGCACAACTATGGTAAAGAACACAACCCGCCCCACAATCTTACCATGACGGTTATCGGTGCATCGCTGCTGTGGTTCGGATGGTTCGGGTTCAATGCAGGCAGTGCCCTTTCTGCCGGTGCACTTGCGGGGTCCGCATTTGTCGTAACGAACATAGCTGCAGCAGCAGCAACACTCGGATGGCTTGCTGCAGAATGGAAAAAGAGCGGAAAACCGACCATGCTTGGCGCAGCGAGTGGTGCTGTGGCAGGGCTCGTCGCAATTACACCTGCATCCGGGTATGTAGGGCCCATACCGGCCATCATTATAGGCTTTATTGCCGGTATGCTGTGCTACTATGCCGTAAGCTTGAAGCCGAAGTTAGGCTACGATGATGCGCTGGACGTTGTCGGTGTGCATGGTGTCGGCGGTACGTTTGGGGCGCTTGCGACAGGACTTTTTGCAAGCGTTGCCATTAATGCCGGCGGTGCAAACGGACTGTTTTACGGCAATCCGAAACAATTACTGGTACAGTTTATCGCTGTCGCAGCTACCATTGTGTACGGCTTTGTAGTAACATTTATCATTCTGAAGGTGCTGGATTGGACCATGGGATTGAGGGTTACCCAGGAAGAAGAGGTCATGGGACTTGATATCACCCAGCATGGCGAAGAAGGATACAATATGTAAGATGGTTTCGCAGTCCGGAGTCAGGAATGCCGGGTAAAAAATCCTGACTCTGGACTCTTTTTCTTGTCCCCTCGGACCATCATTGTCCGCTCCTCACTCTTATTTCTTTACCCCTTGCTAACGGTACCCTCTGTTTCCATCCTCTTCATATTCTTGACATATATGTCAATTTAACATAAGTTCGTGCCATGAAAATTGTCGGATTGACAGGCGGAATAGGTACAGGCAAATCCACGGTTGCCCGTATATTCGAATCGCTCGGGGCTGTTGTCATCGATTCTGACGAGATCGCCAGGACATACTTATCAAAAGGTATGCCGGGGTATGATCAGGTCGTAAACAGGTATGGGAAAAAAATACTGAACAACGATCTTGAAGCCGACCGGCAAAAGATAGCAGAGATCATATTTAGCGACTCAACAGAGAGAAGATGGCTTGAGCAGCTTATTCATCCCTACGTGTTTGAGAAAATCCGGGATGAAATCAATCTCAGGAAAGATAAGGAAGGCATCATTATCCTTGATGTGCCGCTGCTGTTTGAATCGGGTGCGGACAGCTGGTTACGTCCCGTCATTGTTGTCGTTTGCAGCCGGGATGCCCAGATAAAGCGTATACAGAGCAGGACACCGGAGATGCCGTATGAACACATACTCGAAAGGATCCGTGCCCAAATGCCTATCGAGGAAAAACAAAAAAAAGCAGACTTTATCATAGACAATTCCTCCGGTACGGAACAAACAAAAAAGCAGGCAGAAGATATCTGGAACACGATCACGCGTCAAAAAGGTTAGGGGCTGCCGGGAAACTGCTTCTACGGGAACAAGTCTGATCAGATACATACAATAGTCAAGGAGAGAAGTATCATGGACAAATTCGTTAAAAATGTACTTGAATCTTTCACGAGTCTTCCGAAGGAAGACGGCACGGACAAGATAATGAGTGCGGATGCAGCGATAAGAAATTTCATCAAACCCGGTATGGCAATCCATATCGGTATAACGAACAGCATTCCGTACGGACTTTCCTATGAACTGATCCGGCAGTTTTATAAGACAAAACCTGGGTTTGACATAATAACCCTTGGTGCCATCAACCACATTATCGTTATGATGCATCTCGGCATGGTAAAAAAGGTCATAACAACGTACGCCGGGGATCCCTATCCGTCTCCGACCCCGAACATCGTCGTTCAAAACCTCTATCTGAACAAGCAGGTGGACATCGAGAATTGGAGTATTCTTGCATTTACGCTCAGGCTTATGGCAGGTGCACTGGGGGTCGGCTTTTTACCGGTAAACTCCATTATGGACAGCACCATGGAGACAGAAAACGCCGGCAGTTTCAAAAGAATACCGATGCCGTTCGAGCCGTCGAAAGAGATAGGTGCGCTGAAAGCCGTGAACCCGGATATTTCCCTGTATCATGCCTTTGTTGCGGACAAATCGGGTCATGCGATATTCACACCGCCCTATGCAGAGGAGTTCTATGGCGCCTATGCAAGCCGCAACGGCGTGATTCTTTCGGCAGAGCATATCGTCGATGAGGACGTTATACGCAAATATTCCCACCTTTCAAAGCTGCCGTCGTACCTCGTAAAGGCGGTTGTACCTATGGAGTTCGGCTCACATCCCAGCGGTATGGCAGAAAGCGGGTTTTCCGAGTTTGACGGGTACAGCGAAGATTATGATTTTATACTCGGGTTCAGGGAAGCGGCAAAATCCCTGGACACCCTCGATACGTGGATCCACGACTGGATAACGGGAGTACAGGACCATGACGGGTATCTTCATAAGCTCGGCAGTCAAAAGCAGCTGTATCTGAAAGGAAAGGCAAAACCCCTTTCATGGGCCGATGAGATCAAGGATGTTCAGGACACCATATCTCCATCGGACCAGCCGTCGAAAAATGAGCTCATGACCGCAATGGCATCGGTTGTCCTTGAAGAGAAAATACGCGACAAATCATACAGGGCCGTGCTCGCGGGAATCGGGAACTCGAACATCGCGGCATGGCTGTCCGCCGTGAAGTTGAAACAGGAGAAGGTCGATGTGGAGCTCATAGCAGAGGTAGGTTTCTACGGGTATTACCCGCGGCCAGGGAATCCTTTTATTTTTAATTTTGCGAACATACCGACGTGTAAAATGCTGACGAGCGCATTCGATGCACTCGGCTTGATGGTCGGGGGTTATTCAAACAAAACAATCGGTATCATCGGGGCAGGCCAGGTCGACAGGTTCGGCAATATCAATTCGACGAGGGTCGGTGACGGCATATTCCTGGTCGGGTCCGGCGGCGGGAACGATGTTACTGCGGGGGCGCAGGAAACCATCGTTGTGTGTCCGTTGAACCAGATGCGTTTTGTCGACAGGGTGTCTTATATAACGGGACCCGGCAAAAAGGTGAGTACGCTGGTAACGGATATGGGGGTATTCGAAAAAGACGAAAAGAACGAATTTGTTTTTACCCGGTATCCGCAAAAGCCCGGTATGGACATCGATGCACACGTGAGGGCTGTTAAGGAAAAGACCGGATGGAATGTGGGCATAGCGAGCAATCTGAAACCCGTAGCGTATCCATCGCAGGAGACGCTCGTTACCATGCGGCTGTTCGACCCTAAAAAGGCGTTTCTATGAACGGAAAGATGATTGCAAACAAAACCGGGAGATGCTATGAAAAAACAATCCGGGGTGATGGACAATGTGATCCATCGCCGCTCTTTTTAACCAAAAATATATGAAGAACAAAACAGTTATGATGACTATACTAAAACGCTGGATTCCTGCTTTCGCAGGAATGACGATACTCTTACTGTCGATATCTCATGCCGTGTTTGCGGACAACCCTGTTTCCGGGAGCCTGCTCGTGGATACACGGGCAGAGACCGGGAACGGAAATATCAGCAGGGAGGAATACAGAGTAACCCTGACTGCCGCAAAAAGGATACACGAACTGTACGCTTACGGCGAGGTTTGGTTCCGGGGCTTCGGCATAACACAGCCGACCACCTACCTGCCGCAATTGCAGCAGTATAGTTCAGAACCGCCGACCTATCTCGACGTCAGACAGGTGTATGTCGAGTTTTACAGCTTTTTACTGGAGAACCTCGATGTCAAAATCGGCAAACAGATCCTCAACTGGGGCACAGCGGATGAGTTGAATGTTACGAACAACGTGAACCCTTATGACCTTGAAGACCCTTTTGCCTTCAACAATAAACTGCCGGTACCTCTGCTTGTTGCAGAATATTATTTCCCGCACGAGATCTCGTTGACCGGTGTCATAGAACCCCTGTTTGTTCCATCGGTCCTTCCTTCAGACAAATGGGTAACGGCATTTATACCTTCCGAACCGATACCTCCATGGTTGCACCTCAATCAGATCAACATAGGACTGACCGAGCCGGCGCAGTCAATGCCCGGCGATTTGAGTTACGGCTTCAGGGTGGCGAAGAAGGCTTTGTATGGCTATGACATTTCATTGAGCTATTATAACGGTTTCTACACACTGCCCGAGCTCGCCTCTGCAAATATTACGACATCGGGAAACAGTATCATAGCAAATGCGAATCTCGATTTTCCGAGACTTTCTATCATAGGTGCGGATTTCGCAGGTTCGATCGGGGACCACGGAGTATGGGGCGAGATAGCTTTGAACATACCGCAGCAGCCGGTGAGGTTCAACAGTTATGTCCTGAATATGCCGTATCCCGCAGCATCGTACGATATAGCAACCTCACCGTTCGTCAAATATGTGTTGGGTACCGATTATACATTCAACGACGGTACCTATGCAAACCTCCAGTTCCTCCATGGAGAGTTTTATGAAATAGGCAATCAGCTCCAGAATTACCTGAGTCTCATGGCGAACCGCAGCTTCTTGTACGATAAGCTGAAGGCACAGATAGCGATTATCACGGAATTGGCCCAGCATAATCTTACCAGCTATATGTTTTATCCGGAGCTTGACTGGATGCCGTATGACAACATAACCATGGCCGTCGGAGGATACATTTTTGCAGGCGACAGCGGAACGGTCTTCGGCAATATCATCGGCAACTCCGAGGTATTTCTGAAGGCAAGCTATGTGTTCTGATCGTGCACGGGCTGATCGCAGGTAAGAAATCCTTTCCTGAACGAGGGGGAAAGACTGGAAGGGTGGGAGCGCTCTTCATTCCCATGGAAAACTCTTCGGTTCAAAGGCAAACCATGTTCCGCTCTGTCTGGAACTTGACGGGAGGGGAATGCGTGGAGATTGCAGAATAGAGCTTATTTAAGTCCACGAAGGGGAACAGGGTCTTCCAGCGTGTTCATATTGCTTGTTTGTACGATCCTGCCGTCCTTTGACAGGTAGATGACCGTTTTAATCTGCGCGTTCCGGATCATGCGTCTGCACAGAAGGCACGGCCTTCCATCGGCAAACCCGGGCTGTTCGACCTCGATCCCGGCAATATAGATCGTTGCGTCCTTCATCCTCTCGGGTGTGCCGTTTATGATCGCATTTTGCTCGGCGTGTACAGCCTCGCACAGTTCATAGCGTTCTCCGGAAGGGATATTGAGTTCCTTGCGTTTACAGGTATTGATGTCGGAACAGTTCGGCATGCCCCTGGGCGAGCCGTTATAGCCCGTGCTTATGATCACGTTGTCCTTGACGATCACGGCGCCATATTTTCTCCTCAGGCACGTCGAACGCGAGGAGACGGCCTTCGCAATCTCTATAAAATAATCGTCCCATGGCGGTCTTTCAAAGGCCTTTTTATCTTTCCGTTCGTTCATTCTGAAATCACTTTCCATCGCACGGTTCGTTATCAGTTCCGTAAATTTACGATTTGGTGCTGATCTCTTTCGATCTCAGGGCCGCCGCTTTGACGGCTTCGATGACTGCGGATCTCACGCCTTTTGCTTCGAGTATTGCCAACGCCTCTGCAGTTGTCCCTGCAGGTGAGGTAACGGCCTCCCGCAATGTCGCGAATGAAAGCTCGGATTCTTTTGCCATCTTCCCTGCGCCGATGACCGTTTGCACTGCCAGCTTGTTGGACACGTCCCTCGACAGCCCCATTCTTACACCCGCATCGGAAAGCGCTTCGAGGAATGCAAATACGTATGCAGGGCCGGACCCGCTCAATGCCGTTACCGCATGAAAGAGGCCTTCGTTCTTTATCTCAATCACATCGCCGGCGCCCGCAAGCAGCTCTTTTACAAGATTGATATCCGTTGCATCAGCCGCGTTATTTTTCATAATAACGCTCATGCCCTCACCCACGGTTGCCGCTATATTGGGCATCACCCGTATGATGCGTGTTTGCTGGCCGATATATCCTTCCAAAAAGGAGATCTCTATTCCTGCTGCAATCGACACGACCAGTTTTTGCGCCAGTGTTTCTTTGCATTGCTCGAGGACATCGGCCATGTCCTGCGGTTTCACTGCCAGAAAAGATATATCTCCTTCGGTCACGCACACGGTATTGGCTGTGACCGTTCTGACATTGTAGGTCTCCTCTATCTCTATGCGCCTCTTATCGAATTTATCGCTGATGATGATCTGTTTGCCGGTGACCTTTTTAGAGGAGAGCAGGCCTGCTATGATGGCTTCAGCCATTTTTCCCGCACCGATAAAGCTTATTGTTTTATCCATAATTACCCCCTTGGACCGAATAGTGCTGTCCCGATTCTTATCATAGTCGCCCCTTCTTTTATAGCAATTTTAAAATCGGACGACATACCCATGGACAGTTCTTTGAACGATTGTCCGAACACCCCTTGTTTCAGGAGCTTGTCCCTGAGTTCCCGCAGTGTGGTAAAATAGTTTGACAGCTGTGCTTCGCTGTTGCCAGGCGGGGGCATGGTCATGAGTCCGGACGGCCGCAGGTGCTTCAGTGTTTTCAGGAGCTGCAGTGCATTGAAAAACTGCTCCGGGCGGAAGCCGGATTTTGTTGCTTCACCCGCGACATTGATTTCGAACAGCACGGGCTGGACATGTCCTTTTTGCTCTGCACGTTTGTCTATTTCCACGGCAATGTCGCTGCTGCCTACGGAATGGATAAGCTCGAACGATTGAACGATATGCCGTACCTTGTTTTTCTGAATATTGCCGATGAAGTGCCAGTGGACAGAGGGAGGAAGCGTGGTGATCTTTTCAAGCGCTTCCTGGACATAGTTCTCCCCGAATGTATCGAGTCCTGCATCAACGGCCTCTTTTATCCTATCTATCCCAACGGTCTTTGAAACAGCGATAAGCCTGACGTCTTTTATGTCCCTGCCTGATTTGAGGCATGTGCCGGATATATCCTCCCGTAAACTTTTGATCCTGGTTATGATGTTTTCCATATTGGGATCATGCATAGTATAAGTAACTCTTTAATGCAATTATCGATGTATTTATTTTTGATGAAGCACGCTTCCGCCTTTGAGGAAACAATGATAAATGCCTGGGTGTTGCTTAAAATTCTAAAGTGGATTGACTTTTGATCGAATAATCCTTCGTTTACTAAATAATGCCGTTTCTCAATCTTATCTCTGCTCCATTGAGAATAAGAGAGGAAATCACCGTCTGTGACAGAGATTATGTACATCTATCTACACTGGTTTTGTGTCATTCCCACGAAAGTGGGAATCCAGTTTCTCACACCTCCGTCATTACCGGGTCATTAAGAATATGGACATTGTCCCTGCGAAATCGGGGAACTATTTTGAAGAACTGGATTCCTGCTCAAGCATATCTGCGGAGAAGCCCACGGGCAGGAATGACAAACTCGTTGAGTTTGATATGTTTCTAGCAATCAATTTCTTCCGCTAAACAAATTTGTATAATTTATATAAGTCCACTTTTCAACTTTAAATGACAATGATAAATGCCTGGGTTGACAATTCCGGCACATCCATGCAATAAACATCCATGACGCAGGATTCTGAAAATAGCTCTTTGTTGGTGGCTGCAATCAAACAGGTTGGGTTTAAAGGCCTGTTCAAATATGCCTTTTATTCTGTTGCCGTATTCTTTTTTAACTGGATACCCCTGCCGCAATTGCGGGTCTATTATCTCAGAATGCTGGGAGCAAAAATCGGGAAAAACGTATTTATCGGGAAGGTGCAGTTCAAAAATTATCACAAAGCGTCCTTTCCGGGCCTGACCATAGGGGATTGTACGTATATCAACGATGATGCCCTGATCGATCTGTACGACACCATGACCATCGGAAAGTATGTGACCATCGGCTTCAGAACTATGCTGTTCACGCATTTCAAAGGCAGCCATGTCGATCACCCGCTCAAAAAATTCTTACCCGACCGTCATATGCCGATGATCGTAGGCGACTACAGCTTTGTTTTAAGCGGCTGCATGGTAATTCCCGGGGTAAAGATCGGCAGGTATGCCGTGGTGCACAGCGGGACGGTTGTTGTGAAAGACGTACCGGATAAATCCGTGCTGGCGGGCAGTCAGGCGAAAATCATTTATACCCTGGATATCCAGGAATAATGCTATCCGGGAATTTTCCCGGTATTTTCCTTCGCATCGTTTCAAACTCTTTGTCCTGAGGAATGAACAGACTTCCTTATTGCATTTTCCGGGTCAGGCAGGATATAGTAGGGAACATCTTATGAACAATAACGCTGACAAAAAACAGATATGGTTTATTGTCCTGCTTGTTCTGACCGTTGTTGCGGTACACGGTATTTCCCTGCGTGACGGTTTTGTCAACTGGGACGATGAAATGATGATCGCCAACAACCCGAGGATCATGCATCTTTCTATCAGAAGCATTATGCATATATTCGATCCGCATAGTGTTTATACCGATAAGTTTACCGAGTATTATCCGGTGCGCGATCTGAGTTACATGATCGATTACGCCATCGGAGGTTTACATCCGTTCGTCTATCATCTGAGCAATCTCTTATACGAGTCAGCGAATGCCATCCTCGTCTTCGTGCTCTTCCTGAAACTTTTTGATGATACCCCTCTTGCCTTCTTGTCTGCGCTGATCTTTGCACTCCATCCGTTAACCGCAGGTGTTGTGTCGTGGGTGTCGAGCAGGAAAGACCTTATGGCAATGACCTTTTACCTGCTTGCTTTTATCTTTTTTGTGGATTTTTACAGGCATAGTACGGGCAGGACACGGGGCATGCAGTCCGCGGGTACGGGGCAGCGGGGGCCGTCTCCGGGGAAATATCTCGTTCTGTCATCCGTTCTGTTTCTTGCAGCGCTGCTTTCAAAGGCGTCAGCCCTTCCTTTTCCGGGTGTACTTGCGGCATACATGTTTATCATCGAGGACGAGAGGAGTTTTAAGAAATACGCGGCATATCTTATCGTTCCCGTTGTCATTATGGCCCTGTATACCATTAACCTCTACAGCTATTCGACGAGTTACTTCGGTACCAGTACGCTCCAAACTGTCTATAGCAGGGATTGGCTGCTGATGTTTATGCCGGAGCTGTTCGTCATATATACGGTCCACTTTTTATTTCCGTTCAACAATGCGGCACTGTACATAGAGCCCGCAAACCGGAGTATGCTCGAACCCTTGTTTGTCCTTTCCGTTCCGTTTGTTATCCTGCTGCTGTACGCATGCATAAAATTCATTCGGAAAGACAAGGCATTGTTTTTCGGATTTGCATGGATCCTGTTGAATATGGTGCCTGCATCCAATGTCGTAGGCTTGCAGATCAAGATCGCCGACCGCTTTGCCTACCTATCACTTGCAGGGTTCGGATTGATGTTTGCGCGGATAATCATCACGGCAACACGGGATACAGCCGCGTTCAAAAAATTCTTTATGCCGGTCGCGTTCCTTGTTATACTGTCATACGGAACCATCAGCTTTATGCTGGATCTGACCTGGCAGAACGGTGTTACCCTGTGGACGCGGCAGATCCAGACAAGGCCTTACATGCCGGGTGTCGATAAATCATTGTGGGGGTATGCCATGCTGGGCAATGCATACGGTGAAGAGGGGAATTATGCAAAGGACAAGGAGTACACCACGTTCGTGCTGGAGAGAGCGCCGGATTATACGCCTGCACTCAAGGAACTCGGCAATGTGTACGCCAATGAGGGTGAATATGAAAAGGCCATAGCGCTTTATCAAAAGGCTGTGAAAGTTGATCTGAACTCTTTCAGGTCGTCGGATTACATCATTATTGCCGGATTGTACGAAAAGATGCATGATTACCGGCATGCAGCGGAGGCTTATGCCATGGCGCTGAAAGAGCCGCACCCTTCGTATAATGACAGGGGATTGAATTTTAAAATACAGGAACTGACGGGGAAAATACATGGGGAATAAGGTTATTTTTGGAAAGCCTGACATAAAGAAAGAGGACATACAATCCGCGGTCGATGTACTCAGGAGCGGATGGATAGGCATGGGGGCGGTGACGGAAGCGCTGGAGCGCGCCTTTATAAAGTTTACCGGAGCACGGTATGCGGTAGCAGTATCAAGCGGATCCGGCGGTCTGTTCTTATCCATGCTTGCATCCGGCATCGGGAAGGGCGATGAAGTCATCACATCTCCGATGACGTTCCCCGCCACGGCGAGCGAGGTTATCCATACAGGTGCTCGGGTGAGGTTTGTGGATGTCGACAGTACCGGCAATATGGATGCTGCAAAAATAGAAAGGGCTGTAACGCGAAAGACAAAAGCCATACTACCCATCCATTTGCATGGAAGGCCGTGCGACATGAGCGCTATCATTGGCCTGGCACGCAAGCATGGCTTGATGGTCATTGAGGATGCAGCCCACGCGTTTGGAGCAACCTACCGGGGCAAAAGCATCGGGAATATCGGTGACACGACCGTTTTCAGCTTGTATGCCACAAAAAATATTACTGCTGCAGAAGGTGGGGTTGTGACGACGAACAATAAAAAGATTGCCGATAGGATCAGGCTTTTGAGGTCATACGGTATAACAAAGACGGCATGGTCGAGGTTCGGGAAAAAGGGCCATTCAATGCCGTACGATACGCTGGTACCTGGTTATAATTTTGAAATCCCGGACCTGCTTTCGGCTATCGCGCTCTCACAAATGAAAGAATATTCGCGGAAGCGTGCGCGAAGAGAATGGATATGGGACCGGTACAACAGACATTTTCAGCAGCTCCCGATCGGACTACCGCCGCTGTATAACGAGGGTAACCACGGGATGCACCTGTACGCAATAGCCGTGGACCGGGAAAAGGCCGGCATGGACAGGGAAACGGCCAGGGAACGGCTGAATGCCGCGGGTATCGGCACAGGGATTCATTTCGTATCATTGCATCTCCATTCCTATTTCAGGGATACCTATCATCTGAAGCCCGGTGATTTCCCGAACGCCCTGAGGATTTCACGTCAGACACTTTCGCTCCCGCTCGCGTCGGGAATGACAGAGCACGAGGTAATCAGGGTGATACAATCGGTAAAGCGGATCTTCAATGGATAAACCGAAGCTCAGTATAATACTTGCCTGTTATAACGAATCTTCGCACCTGCAAAAGAGTTTTCAGGCATTAAAAGACATGCTGTCTCATGCGAATTTCACGTACGAAATCATCATGGTAGACGATAAAAGCACGGATAGTACGCCGGAGATACTGCAGGACATCATCAAACAGCATCCGGATATGCAGATAAAGCTAATCACGCACGACCGCAATACAGGCCGGGGCAGGGCAGTGACCGACGGGTTTAAGGCTGCCCAGGCGGATATCGCCGGTTATATAGATGTGGACCTCGAAATAGATGCGGTTTACCTGTATGCCTTTTATCATGCAATCCATGAAGGGTACGATGCAGCAATCGGCGAAAGGGTGTCGCGCCTCGGTCTGCATTCCATCGCGAGGATTTTCACGGGCAGAAGCTACAACATGCTCATGAGGGTATTTATAGACCTCCCGCTGCACGATACGGAATCCGGCATCAAGTTTTTCGACAGGCAAAAGCTGGTGTCTATCGTTGACAGCGTCCAGGACCCTCACTGGTTCTGGGATACGGAGATATGTGCCAGGATGTACAAAGCAGGGTATACGATAAAAGAAATACCGTGTATTTACGCGAGGAACAGACATAAAAAATCGACGGTAAAACTGATACAAGATTCAATCTATTATTTCAAAAGCCTGATAAAATTCAGGAAGATTTACAAATCGCTGTAACAAGACTCTAATTTAGCGCGAGTTCCCCGCCCCTTATGCTACTTTCAGCTCGACGCCCTTTTGTCTTATTTCATAGATAAGCGGTAGCCACGTATCATTCTTATAGGATTCAGACGAAATGGGCACAGGCTCAATTCTCGGGTCAACCCGCCATGCCGCCTGTAGCAGCATCGTGCCTTCTTCATATCTATCCTTGCCAAAGTCCGGTGAAACTATGGCAAGATCTATATCACTGTCCGGATGTGCGCTGCCGGTTGCGTATGATCCATAAAGCACGACTTTTTCCACGCGGATACCGTTTCTTATTAAGACATCTGCAAATCTTTTAATTATTTCTGTAATTTCTTTGTCAACCATATATAAATTTCCTCTAATTCTTTAAATTTCTTTTGCGTAAAGTCTTCCGTACACTTCTTATAAAATTCCCCTTTGTCGTCGGGGTACCTTTATAGTCTATTCAATTTAAAATCTCAAGTTGGGAATACGCACAATGTGCTGCAACGTGTCACTGCAGGGTAAGGACGTCCGCCGGCAGGCCTGCGGATGTGAAAGAAGGTCTATCCGGACAAAACGGCTTCCTTAAATCGATCCTGCGGGGCGATCTCAAAGCTGTCTATAGTCTATCATGTACCTCTGAAAAGACAGCCGCCAGCTGATCCGCTTCTGGTGAGGGCCTGAGGGAGATGATGAAATAACGGACGTTTATTGAACGGGGAGCTGCTGCCGGCAAGCCTACGAATGCAAGAGACACGATCGCATGCTCAAAAGCAAATAAAAATTATAATACTATTGACATCTGTTTTGTATCTGGTAATATACTTCTCATCCGGAGGGAAAATTGATGGCACAGAACGAAGAGAAAGTTGTGCTTCATCATGAGGATAGGAGATGGAGGTTTCTATCCATCATCTTTATATCTCTATGTGTTCTCTCCTCTATAGCTTCGGTTTCTTATATAATAAATCTGCTCGCAAAAAATAATAATCTAACCTACCAGAACATTTTATTACAACAACAAGTCCCTATTTTAAAAGAAGCAAAACAAGAAAAGGATATTCCCCAAGTACAATATTTAAAACAATACAGAATATGGGATCCGTCGTTCATACCCATTTACGTTTCGGACTATGTAATAGGAGCTATCAACAACAAAAATTGGGGAACTCCTGCTGCATACTGTCATATATTCTTTGAAGCACAGGCGTATAAAGCAGAAGAGCAAAAATATCCACCGCCTCCGGGTGAGACATATAGTGAAGCGTATGATTGTACCTACTAAAACTAAGATGCGAGTAATGAAGTTAGAGATAGGGTTAACGTTATTTTTGATACTGTTACTGTTAATGGGCTGCCCAGATCGAAACCCACGCGTTGGTTTTATCTCAAAAGTACCTGTAGGATATAATCAAAGTGAAGTAGTGACGTGGAGCGGAAGTAAAATTTGGTTTGGATATACAACTTTAACTACCGATAACGCGGTTATGACACTTGGCAGTGGACAATCTACTCAATTAATAAAAGTTGGCAATCAGCCAGTAGGCATTGCCGTATGGCAAAACGGCAATAGGGTTTATGCTATCAACAATGGAGGATTGAGCATATCAGTTATAGCGGTTTCAGATAACTTATCAAACGACAACGTAGTTGATTCAATTACAAATACTTCTTTTCATAACATGGGTGATGCAATTGTTACAGCAGACGGCCGGTATCTCTATGTAGCAACAGATACAAATGCGGTCTCTGTTATCTCTACTACCACGGACAAAGTTATTACAACATTCACAGACCCGAGCTTCAATTATCCTGCGCATCTCGTTGCCGATGCATTTAATAGATATGTTTTTGTGAGCGAGTCGAGGGGAAATGCAGTATCGGTTATTTCCATGACAACCAACACCGTTGTAAAGACAATAGGAGTAGGTATCTCACCGAACGGCATGACTGAGACTACAGACGGTAACTGGTTGTTCGTAGTTAACAGCGGCTCCAACAGTATATCGGTTATAAATACCAATTCATTGATAGTAGCAAGAACAGTAACTGATACAAGCTTTAACAATCCACAAAGAATAGCGTTAACTTATAAGTGCGCCTATGGACTTGTAAGCGAGTATAATTCTGGCAATGTTTCTTTAATCTCGCAAGATGCATTGATAACTGGTTCAGGCCCGGCTGTTATAGAAGATGTTTCTATAGGGAAACTACCTTATGATATAGGTGTTCTAGGTCCAACATATGAAAACGTGTGGCCTTCAGAAGTAGCCGTTACTTTAAAAAGCGAAAATAATGTAGTGATTCTTGTGTATCCCTTAATCACTGAGATCAAAAACATATGTTTTTGATCTCTTATCCTGTAACACTTTTAGCAAATAAGGAGGGAACATGGATTGTATAAAGAAAATTCTCATTTTGATTGTTATTTTATTAATGTCCGGTTGCAAAGGCAGCAGCGGGGGCGGGAATAGTAATCTACCTATTGCGAATGCGGGACAGAACCAGACCATCTCTGTTGGGAGTTCTGTGACCCTCGATGGAAGTAAAAGTTACGATCCGAATGGCTATCCACTTACCTACTGGTGGAAGATTGAGCAAAAGCCCGTTGGAAGCAACGCCACTCTTTTGAGCACGAATCCAAGTCAGCCTACATTCTTGATAGACCAGATAGGGAAGTATGGCATAAACCTTACCGTTTCTTCGCAGGGCGGCGTGAGTGCATCCTCGACTGTAAGCGTGACAGGTATAGCTTCATCCGCTACATGGCACCATCTCACAGGCATACCCTCTGACCGCCAGATATACAGCATTGCAATAGACCCGGTAAATACAAACACTCTTTATGCAGGCTCTGGCTTCAGCGATGGAATATACAAAATAACAGATGGGGGAAGTACATGGGTAACTACAAGTACAGGTCTGTATCTTACAAGCTCTACCGATATAGTAACGATACTGGAGGTTGATCCTAAGAATCCAAGCACGGTTTATGCCGGTGTTGTAGGCACTGACAGTGCATTGTATAAAAGCACAAACTCAGGCCAATCGTGGCAGGTGATAGAGGATATTCCTGTGAGTATTCTTACCATAGACCCGAAGAATTCATCCATCCTTTATCAGGCTATCGGCAGTCGTTTTAGCCAATCTTTAAGCCAATCTACGAATGGCGGACTAACGTGGACGGCTTTATCAACCATGACAGGAACCAGTCAGATACTCAGTATTGTCGTCGATCCGAGCTATCAGATAGTGTACGTGCTTGTGTTCAGCGAAGGTATCTATAAAAGCACAGATGGAGGTAGTACATGGCAATTATACGCAAGCAATCCTGTGTCATCATTTTTAAATATAGCAATAGATCCTAACAATACTCAGACATTATATGGTACTCCTATGAACGGATCTCTATATGCAGGTAAGAGCGTGGATGGAGGTATTACATGGACTAATACTGCATTACTGTCAGGTAATATATATGTAAATCCAGTAGATTCCAACATAGTTTATTCAGTTGGTGCCCTGGGTGTAGTTATGAGTTTAGATGGTGGTAATACTACAACCACGATTGGTCCAACAAATCTGCCTCAATATATTCTCGTCAGTCAGTATCCGTTGGGATTCGCAATAGACACCAGTAACTATAATACCTTATATCTCGCTGCCGATGGCGTGTATAAGTATTACTGAGGATGACAGGGACAATAAACTGCTCTCTCTGTAACTTTCTATAGTGCACGTGCCCCCATGATTACCTTCTCTAAAAGATGAAAGCAACTGAAGTGAATAGGTTGTTGATCCTGTTTATTTTATCAAAGACGTGCCTCATTCATTGCCTTTTATTGAGTAATGGTATTATATTTCATAATAAAAAGGAGCTTGGTTTATGTCTGTATACCCTATACACAGAGGCAGGAGAATAAGGTCCTCAAAGCAGATGCGCAATCTGGTTTCGGAAACGCACCTGAGTGCGGACGATTTTATCTATCCTTTATTTGTGACCCATGAGAAGCATATCCAGAAAGAGATCCCGTCCATGCCGGGCTGTTATCAGGAATCCATTGATTATGCTGTCGCAGAGGCTCAGGAGGTAAAAGAACTTGGTATACCTGCGATAATACTTTTTGGAATTCCAAAGACAAAAGACACGACGGGTTCGGATGCCTATTGCGAAACCGGTGTTGTACAGGAGGCGATCCGGGAAATAAAGAAGAGGGTCAAGGACATCCTCGTTATTGCCGACCTCTGTATGTGCGAGTACACGTCGCACGGTCACTGCGGCATCATCGACGGCGGCGAAGTCGATAACGACAAAACCCTGGAATACCTTTCCCAGATAGCCGTTGCTCAGGCAAAGGCGGGCGTTGACATCGTGGCACCCTCGGGCATGATGGACGGGATGGTCAAGGCAATAAGAAACGGACTGGATAAAAATAATTTTACCGGCATACCGATCATGAGTTATTCGTCAAAGTACTCGAGCAGTTTTTACGGGCCGTTCAGGGATGCGGCAGAATCGACTCCGCAGTTCGGGGACCGGCGTTCCTATCAGATGGATTACCGGAATGCCCGTGAGGCAGTGGCGGAGGCTCTGACCGATGTCGAGGAAGGCGCTGATATTGTCATGGTAAAACCCGCGTTGAGCTATCTTGACGTTATTTACCGGGTCAAGCAGGCAACGAACCTGCCTGTTGCCGCATACAATGTGAGCGGCGAATATTCCATGATAAAAGCTGCTGCACGGCTCGGGTGGCTTGACGAACAGTCCGCGATGATGGAGGTACTGTACTCGATCAAACGGGCAGGGGCGGATATGATCCTGACGTACTTCGCAAAGCAGGCGGCGGGCATATTAAAGATAAGAAATTAAAGATTCAAAATAAGAAATTAAAGATTAAAAATTAAAAATTAAAGATTCAAGATTAAAGAAAGAATGACTCTGTTTGCAATGGTACAGGGTTGTATGATAGTACATCAACAATAAGAAAGAAGAAAACGCTATGGAAAGAATGAACATGAAACACGTGCCAAGACTGATATTCTGGGAACTGACAGCCCAGTGTAATTTAAAGTGCGTCCACTGCAGGGCGGTTGCCATGCCGGAAAAGATGAAGGGCGAACTTGCTACCGGGGAGATCTTCAAGATCATAGACGATATAGCAAAGGTTTATAAGCCCATCCTCGTTCTGACCGGCGGAGAGCCGCTATTCAGGGAGGACATATTTGATATCGCTTCACATGCGGTTTCAAAAGGTCTGAGGGTCGCACTTGCCACGAACGGCACACTTATCACCGAGGCGATCGCAAAAAAGATCAAGGATGCCGGCATCCTCAGGGTTGCGATCAGCATCGACGGAGGGGACGCAAATGTCCATGACAGCTTCCGGGCGCTTCCGGGCTCATTCGATGCCGCAATAAACGGTCTTAAGCTTGTCCAAAAGGCAGGAGTCGAAATTCAGATCAACAGTACGATTGCAAAACATAACGTCCATCAGGTGGCTGATATATTCAATCTTGCGCTGAACATGAAGGCGAATGCAGTGCATTATTTCATGCTCGTGCCTGTTGGCTGCGGTGTCATGATCGCTGACAGCGAGATGCTGCCCGCACAACAGTATGAGGATGTTCTGAACTGGATGTACGACCAGTTCACAGCGCACAAGGAGATCGAGCTGAAAGCGACCTGTGCTCCCCATTATTACAGGATCATACGCCAGAGGGCGAAAAAGGACGGCATAAAGCTGAGTTTTGAAACCCACGGTATGGCTGCCATGACAAAAGGGTGCCTTGCGGGAAGTGCTGTTGCGTTTATATCAAGACTCGGGGTTGTCCAGCCCTGCGGTTACCTGCCTGTGGCAGCCGGTAATCTGAAAAAACAAACATTTGAAGAGGTATGGGAACATTCGACGGTCTTTAAGGAAATGCGGGAGCCCGCACTGTTGAAGGACAAATGCGGTGCCTGCGAATACAGGGCTGTTTGCGCAGGATGCAGGGCTCGTGCTTATTACGAGACCGGTAATTATCTTGACGAAGAGCCGTATTGCATATATGTTCCGGAAGGGTACGATCCAAAGTCCAAAAAGAGCAGCATAAAGATAAGCGTCGGCAGCAGCTTATAGCATTATGGATACTGTAGAGTATAAGGTCGTTGAGATAAGCACAGTGACTGATACGGAGATAGAGACTGTGCTGAATGAATGGAGTATAAAGGGATGGGAATTGGACAGGATTACCTTTGCTATGCGGGAAAGTCAGAAAAGGCCTTCGATGGCTTTTGTAGTATTTACGTCGAAAAAAGGACAGCGCAAAGATGACTAAAGCTACATTCCTCGAGAGGGCTTCAGCCAAGTTTATCGATGTTGCATTCGCATTGATACTCGCCAGTGTAGTATCTCCTATAGGTCCTGCAGTCGGCCTTGTTTACAGCCTGATAGCAGACGGACTTATGGAAGGGAGGTCTATTGGTAAGTGGCTTGTCGGTATTAAGGTTATAGATATCACGACGAACAAACCCTGTTCAATTCATAAATCCATCTTGAGGAACATTCCGTTCGGCTTTGCCATCTTGATGTTCATCGTCCCGGTCATCGGCTTTTTCTTATTCATTTTTATCGGCTTGAGTATTATCTGCGTTGAGACCTACTTCTTATACACGGACCTCGGCAGTATGCGTATCGGCGATACCCTCGCTGATACCATTGTTGTCAAAAAGGGATAAACGAAATCTATACCGATGCGAATACGATCGTACATTACCGCTCTTGTTGTTATTCTTGATACCATCGTTGCCGGGACCCTCGTAATCGTGACCGGATTCTTCGACTTTACCGGCGGCATCTATGATCTCATATCTATTGCGTGGTCAAGCATCATCTTCTTTGCGGCAGGGATAAAAGTTACTATTGAAGGACTCGAACATCTCGATAAAGATACTTCTTACATATTCATGTCGAACCACTTGAGCCATCTTGATACGCCTGCTTTTATGGCAAAATTGCCGTTTAAAATAAGATTCTTCACAAAGAAAGAACTTCTTAGCATTCCCATCTTTGGTCAGGCGATTTATATGGGTAAGCATATCATCATAGACAGAAAGAATACGGAGAAAGCCAAAAGGAGTATCAATGAAGCGAAGAAGAGGATAAAAAAATACGGATTCAGCGTTCTCGTATTCCCCGAGGGAACAAGAAGTAAGACCGGGAAGATGGGGGATTTCAAAAAAGGAGGGTTTGTACTTGCCATTGAAACGGGTATTCCTATTGCGCCTATCGAGATTAGCGGGAGCTTCAAGCTGCTGCCCACCCATACATTGCTGATAAAATCCGGAGCCATACACATAAAGGTCGGCAACCCCATACCGGTTGATACCTATACCGTCGAAAGAAAACAGGAACTCATGGATAAGGTACGCTCGGAGATAGAGGGGCTTGGCAAGGGAGACCACCCAGCAGTATGAGATCCTTTATAACAGTCATTGTCATTATCATCAATACCATAGTGATCGGTTCCCTTGTTGCTCTGGCCGGTATCTTTGACCGGGGAGGCAGGGTTTATGATGTCGGTGCACGGTTATGGGCACTGGCCATCAGATTCTGTGCAGGAATAAAGGTAGACATAAAAGGTTTGGATCATCTCGATAAAGACAAATCATATATATTTATGTCCAATCATCAGAGCCATCTCGATGCTGTTGCATGGGCACCAAACCTTCCTTTCAGGATAAGATTTTTTGTTAAAAAAGAGCTCATCAAACTACCCATATTCGGACAGGCGCTTTATATGTCGCGGCACATTGTTATTGACAGAAAAAATATCGAGAGTGCCAAGAAAAGTATTGAAAAAGCTAAGGAATTAATACGAAAGTATAAATTGTCCGTATTGGTGTTTCCTGAAGGAACAAGGAGTATGACAGGGAAGATGGGTGAATTCAAAAAGGGCGGGTTTGTGCTTGCCCTCGAAACCGGAATACCCATTGTCCCTATGGCGGTACAGGGGAGTTTCGAGCTTTTACCGCCCCACAGCCTGAAGATAAAACCAGGACTGATCCACCTCAATGTCGGAGAGCCTATCAGTATGTCGGGGTATACCTTGGACATCAAGGAAGCCCTGATAGAGAAAGTAAGGAATGCAATAGAAACGCTTGGTTCTCAATTCTGATTCGGCAGCGGCCCTTCTTTATCCCGATCTTCTTATTTCTACAGCCCGCACGTTTTATACCGCCGTTTATATTTGACAGTTTGGCATTCATTGCATATATGGTAATGGATTAAGAATAGTACGAAAGGAGGCAAAAAAAAGTGGAAGAAAAAGAGCGTTTGCTTGTTATGAAGTTTTCAGAGGGGGATCCCGAGTTAAAAAAGCTGTGGACAGAGCATCTTGATTATGAACAAAAACTGAGAGAATTGGAAAAAAAGGTTCATTTGTCGCCGGAAGAAGAAATGGAAAAGAAAAGACTGCAAAAACTCAAGCTTTCCGGCAAGGATAAGATGTTTGAACTCCTCAAGAAATATACCGTGAAGGAGAATTGACCCTCATGCGCAGTGATGAAATAAAAAAGGGAATCGAAAGAGTACCGCACCGTGCGCTGATGCATGCGACCGGTGTTGCACGTTCTGAATTCGAAAAGCCGTTTATCGGAATAGCATCGAGTTTTACCGATCTGATCCCCGGTCATGTCGGCATGAGGACACTGGAGAGATTTCTCGAGAACGGAGTTTACGCAGGCGGCGGCCACCCATTTCTCTTTGGTATACCCGGTATTTGTGACGGTATAGCAATGGGACATGTTGGTATGCATTACTCCCTCCCCATACGGGAGCTTATTGCCGACTCCGTCGAAACGGTGATTTCCGCGCACAGGCTTGACGGTATGATACTGCTGACGAACTGCGACAAGATAACACCGGGCATGCTTATGGCTGCTGCACGGCTCGATATACCCGCAATCGTTTTGACGGCAGGACCCATGCTCGGGGGAAGATATAAGGGCGAACGGCTCGATCTTGTTCATGATGCATTTGAAGCAGTCGGTAAATACAACAGGGGCGAGCTTACGGAAGATGATGTTGTGGCGATGGAGATCGGTTCATGTCCGGGTGAAGGATCCTGCCAGGGATTATTTACCGCAAACACCATGGCGTGTCTTACCGAGGTGCTGGGCATGTCATTGTACGGTGCCGGAACAGCACTTGCAGTATCCTCGAAGAAAAGGCACCTTGCTTTTGAAACCGGCAAGAGAATCGTTGAACTTGTTAAAAACAATATTACGGCACGGCAGATCATGACGAAGAATGCATTTGAGAATGCAATACGCGTGGACATGTCTCTCGGCGGTTCCACGAATACGGTACTGCACATCACTGCGATTGCGCATGAAGCCGGCATAGAACTCCCCCTGGATTTGTTCGATAGGATCAGCAGTGAAACGCCCAACATTACCCGCATCCGGCCATCGGGTGATTATATGATGGAGGATATCGAATATGCAGGCGGTATTCCGGCGGTGTTAAACAGGTTAAAAGACATGCTCAAGGACAACCCGACTGTTACCGGACCATCCATACTGGAGCTTGCAAAGAGAGGCACGGTCTACGATAAAGAGGTTATAAGATCGCTCGACAAAGCCTACAGTAAAAGCGGCGGTATTGCGGTGTTGAAAGGCAGTCTCGCACCGGACGGTGCGGTGATCAAGGTCGCAGGCATAGAAGCAGGGCTCGAATATTTTAAAGGTACGGCAAAGGTCTTTGACTCGGAGCAGCTCGCGATGAAGGCTATCATGGGCAAGCAGATAAAAGCCGGAGATGCCATTTTCGTGCGGTATGAAGGACCCAGGGGCGGTCCCGGTATGCGTGAGATGCTGTCGCCGACTTCGGCGATATCGGGTATGGGTATGGGAGACAAAGTCGCCCTGATTACGGATGGGAGGTTTTCCGGAGGGACGCGGGGGCTTGCCATAGGACATGTTTCTCCTGAAGCAGCCGCTGGCGGACCCATCGCTCTGGTCAGGGATGGCGACACCATTATTATAGACCTTAAGAAAAAATCTATTGATATTGATATCAATGATGATGAAATTAAAAGAAGGCGAATGGAATTCAAGCCTCCCGAACCTAAATTCAAGAGTGGCTGGCTTGCCCGGTACGCTCAGCTGGTGACATCGGCGAACACCGGTGCTGTACTGAGGTGATTCGCAGGCGCTTCTGCGTTAACCCTCGTGCACAACAGGGACGGAGCTGCAAAAGCAAGGTCATAACGCCCGAAGCCCTTCGTATTTTAAAGGGATGCTGAAAATAGATCGAAGGAAAGGATAGAGAACACATGAAGATGAATGGCGCAAAAATATTTGTGGAGAGTCTCAAAAAAGAGGGTGTGGATACGATCTTCGGATATCCCGGCGGCGTCGTACTATACATATATGATGAGCTTTATCACAGCGATATAAAGCACATTCTCGTCAGACATGAGCAGGGCGCAGCTCACATGGCAGACGGTTACGCACGGGTAACAGGAAAGGTTGGGGTTGCCCTTGTAACATCCGGTCCCGGTGCTACAAATACGGTGACGGGGTTGGCCACGGCATACATGGATTCCATACCTATCGTTGTATTTACGGGACAGGTGCCTACAAATCTGGTCGGCAACGATGCATTCCAGGAGGCAGATATTGTCGGTATCACACGGTCATGCACAAAACACAATTTTCTCATTAAAAATGTCAAGGACATAGCAAAAACCATAAAAGAGGCGTTCTATATAGCAAGGACCGGCAGGCCGGGGCCTGTCGTTGTGGATATCCCCAAGGATGTCACCATGGATTCAGCCGAGTTCTCTTATCCCGATGATATTGAATTGCCGGGATATAAACCGACGTACGAAGGCCATACAAACCAGATCAAACGTTCAATAGACATGATCCTCGCTTCGAAAAAACCGGTTATCTATACCGGCGGAGGTATTATAAGCTCCGGTGCTTCAAAAGAGCTGTTTGCATTTGCGGAATTGTTGAAGGCACCGGTGACCAATACGCTCATGGGGCTTGGAGGATTTCCGGGCGAGCACCCGTTGTTTCTGGGCATGCTCGGCATGCACGGAACCTATGCGGCAAATATGGCTGTTACGCATACCGATATGCTTGTTGCAATCGGCGCACGGTTCGATGACCGGGTAACCGGCGATATCAGTGAATTTGCGCCCGAGGCGAAGATTGTGCATATCGATATAGACCCGACTTCCATCAGTAAAAACGTAGAGGTGGACATACCGATTGTCGGAAATGCAAAAAGTATTCTGGCAGAGATGAACAAGCTTTTAAAACAGGATAAGAGGCTTAAAGGCTTTGTCCGCGAGAGTGAGGACTGGAAGACGCTTATAAACCAGTGGAAAGAATCTCATCCGCTGACCTACAAGGAGACCGGCAAGCTCAAGCCGCAGTTTGTCATAGAACGGATTTACGAATTGACGAAAGGCAATGCCATTATCACAACGGAGGTCGGTCAGAACCAGATGTGGACAGCCCAGTTTTATAAGTTCGGCAAGCCAAGGACCTTCGTAACATCCGGCGGACTCGGGACCATGGGCTACGGCTTTCCCGCAGCCATCGGCGCAAAGGTCGCCATGCCGGAAGCAACCGTTATCGACATCGCGGGAGACGGAAGCATTCAAATGAATATTCAGGAGCTTGCAACGGCCGTGCAGTACAAGGTGAATGTGGTCGTGGCAATCCTGAACAACAACTATCTCGGAATGGTCAGGCAGTGGCAGAGCCTTTTTTACGGCAAGAGATACTCGCATACCGATATGTCCCATAAACCCGATTTTGTGAAACTTGCCGATGCGTATGGTGCCAAAGGATATGCAGTAGAAAAGAAAAACGATGTTCTTCCGGTATTGAAGGAAGCGCTCAAGAGTAAACTTCCGGTACTGATCGATTTTCGCGTTGAAGAGGAAGAGGACGTCTACCCGATGGTACCGTCCGGGGCTTCTCTGAAAAAGATGTTATTAGCATAGGGGTGAATAATGAGGCATACGATATCGCTAACCGTCGAGAATAAGTTCGGTGTACTTGCAAGGGTTGCTGGATTGTTCAGCGGCAGAGGTTATAACATAGAAAGTTTGAGCGTGGCAGAGACGCTGGATCCTTCCGTATCCAAGATGACGATAGTAACCAACGGTGAAGATAAAATTATCGAGCAGATTATCAAGCAATTGAACAAGCTTATCAATACTATCAAGGTCGTCGATCTGACGGTTACCGGACATGTAGAAAGGGAGATGGTGCTGATAAAGGTATCGGCTTCCGGTGAAAACAGGACAGAGGTGCTGAGGCTGGTTGATATATTCCGGGGCAAGATCGTCGACGTGAGTCCCGATACTTTTGTTATAGAACTCACGGGCGATGAAGAGAAGATTGGTGCAGTTCTCAATCTTTTGAAACCGCTCGGGGTGAAGGACATCGTGAGGACCGGAAAAGTTGCAATGCAGCGGTCAATCCAGCATAATTCTATAGACAACAAATAGAGAGTAAAACAATAAAAATATGATTGTTCCGTTCCAGAGCGGTCTTTCCTGTCATTCACATGAAAAGGGGAAACCAGAGAAAGAGAAACAACCGGATTGCGCATCAAGTGCGGAATGACAAAAACAAGTAATTAAAAAAAATGAAAATATAAAAGGAGGCAGTATGAAAGTTTATTACGAAAAAGATATCGATACGAAACCGCTAAAGGGTAAAACTATAGCCATTATCGGTTACGGAAGTCAGGGATTCGGTCATTCCAACAACCTGAAGGAAAGCAAGATGAATGTTATTATAGGCGGAAGGAAGGAAGGTAAATCATGGGCCAAGGCCGAGGCTGCCGGATTTAAGGTGTACAACATTGCGGATGCCGTAAAACAGGCGGATGTCGTCATGATCCTGCTTCCGGATGAACTGCAGGCCGACATTTATAGTAAAGAGATAGGACCCAACCTCAGGAAAGGGGCATATCTCGCGTTTGCTCATGGTTTTAATATACACTACGGACAGATTATCCCTTCTCCGGATGTCAACGTATTTATGGTTGCTCCCAAAGGTCCAGGGCATCTCGTCAGAGGTGAATACACCAAGGGCAGGGGAGTGCCATCGCTGCTTGCAATACACCAGGACCCATCGGGAGACACGAAAGAGGTAGGACTTGCTTATGCCGCAGGCATCGGTGCGGGCAGGGCAGGTATTATTGAAACGACTTTTAAAGAAGAAACGGAAACCGACCTGTTCGGCGAGCAGGCTGTTCTGTGCGGCGGCGTTACAGCCCTTATGCTCGGCGGTTTCGAGACACTCGTTAACGCCGGCTATGCACCCGAGATGGCATATTTCGAATGTATTCACGAGATGAAACTCATCGTCGACCTTGTCTACGAAGGAGGCATGTCGAACATGAGATACTCTGTCAGCAACACCGCGCAATTTGGAGATCTGACCCGTGGTCCGAGAGTTATATCGGACGCGGTCAAGTGCGAGATGAAGTCGATTCTGAAGGAAATTCAGGACGGCAGTTTTGCAAAGGAATGGATCCTCGAGAATAAGGCGAACAGGCCCGTATTCAACGCACTGACCAGGAAGGGCGAAGAGCACCTTGCGGAGAAAACCGGACAGAAGTTGAGAGAGATGATGCCGTGGCTCAAGAAAGAAAAGCTGGTAGACAAGAACAAGAATTAGTTCCCGACAAACAATCAAATTACAGGGGCTTAGATTTTTAAGCCCCTGATTTCTCAATCGCCCGTTCTTTTAGCTTTCCCGTCACCTAAGCATTTTCCGGGTTTATCTACTTCCGTATGGTCCAGAAGTCATCGGCGAGTGTCTGCATGTATTTATACGGCAGCGTGAAATATCCGCGCACACCCCAGTCTTCGCCCCATGAATTCCTCACAATGAACCTCTTTACTTTATCAACGTAGCCAACGGCCATGACAGCATGCCCGCCGAGCATCCTTTCCGACTTTCCGGGCATATTGACGACACCGGTGCTTGCGACCCGCTGTGTCTCGAAGCTCTCATAAACCGCGAAACCAAACACAAAAGGAAATCCTTCCGCAAGGCATGTACGCATCTCGTCTGTGGTCAGAATCCTGTGATACGATACGATCAGATGTTTCTTTCCGTCCGCGTATGCCTTTTTATCCGGTTTAAGTGCGAATTTATTTATGGTATATGGCCATATACGTTCGTCACATGCTCCGTACTTTGCACATACCTTAATCCCGTCCCTGAGCATGGCACCGCTGTCTTCCCCCACATGTCCTTCCAGGGATCGTTCGTTGTAGTAGATGAAAAGCCTGCTTTTATCCTCGAATTTCCGGGCCTGGATGTTTTCAAGATATTCGATATTTCCGGCAAGTGCATTGGCCGTGCAGCTTCCAAGATCACCCTGATCCTCGACGGCAGAACAGTGCACCCTCAGATCGATTATACCAGGCAGTTTTTTCGGTATCCTGACCACCCTCGAGTACAAAAAATCCCTTTGATCCGGTACGTCCGGCCGCCACCCGTAATGTCTTTTTATCATAAAGCCTCCTTTTAAGGTTTGTAACAATTTAAATACAAACAATAACTATATTGTCAATATCGTTTACGGTGATTGTTTTTCTTTGAACAATTACCGGCAGAAAGGGCAGGTAACGTTTTAAAATCCTCCATGATACGGACCGGCAGAGTTGACATACACCGTATTTCTGGTAAAAGGCATACTATGGATAGAAAGTTGATTTTTCAGAATAAAATCATTTCAGAACTTGATAAAAAAGGGTTCAGAAACAGTGAAAAAAGGAATGCCATTATCCGTGCCTTTGTTGCAAGCAATAAGCATCTCAATGCAGACGAACTGTATGAAATAGTAAAAAAAATCCGGGCAGGCATAGGTTTCGTTACGGTTTACAGGACACTCAAACTCCTCGTCAGGTACGGCTTTGCTCGTGAGGTTGATTTTAAGGACGGTTTTACCAGATATGAAATCAATGACGAACCCTCTGTTCAGCACGACCATCTGATCTGTATCCGGTGCGGCTCGGTCACAGAATTTAAAGATGCAGAAATAGAAAAATTAAAAGATAAGGCATCCAGCAACACGGGCTTTGCGCCCATTTTTCACAGATTGGAGATATTCGGTATCTGCAAGCAGTGCGGCAAGAAAAAGGTGAAACCGGGTTGGAAGAAAATGTACGTGTAAGCGGTTAAATTCTTGCTTAAGAAAGAAATAGAAAAGGTTGTAAAATAAAATGAAGTTGAACAGTGAAGAGATGAGAGGATTAAGCGACTTTTTGTCCAAGATGATCGTGGACAAGAATCTGCTCCTGAAACAGGCCAAAAGGGAAGATATAAGCCTTGCCATTTATGCCATCATTGCAGAGGATATGAAATTGGAAGACAGGCTGAATGAAGAAGTTAAGGACATTATGGAAAGGTATGATTCGGAACTCAAGTCGGGAAAGCTGGATTACAACAAACTTTTCAATATGATCAAGCAGCAGCTTATAAAAGAAAGGAAGCTCATCATATGAGCCGCTTGAGTGATGAAAGAATAAGCAAACTTTCCCATGACATCGTCAGCCGGCTTATGGAAAAAAACCTTATCGATCCTACCAGAAGAGGGGAAATACTCGCCCTTATTAAAAACGGATTTGCGGACTTTGAAAACTTCAATGAATCCATCGATAACTCAGTGAGGGATAAAATAGCCTCATTATCCAAAAGGGTTCCGGAGGGAAGCGAGGAATGGAAGATACTTTATTCAAAGTACAAAGAAGAAATGCTCAAAAGGCAGAAAATAGGGAGTATAAAAAAATAAGGAGGGTAAGATGAAGGAGCTCATAGAAAAGATAGCGAAGGCCATGGTGGATAATCCGGAGGAGGTTAATGTTACGGAAATTGAGGGTGAGCATACTGTTGTACTCGAACTGAAGGTCGCCAAAAACGATGTCGGGAAAATCGTAGGGAAAGAAGGCAATCATGCCAAAGCCATTCGGACGATCCTTCTCGCCGCAAGCGGTAAAAGGGGGAAAAGATATAACCTTGAGATTATAGGATAGGTTGCGAATATCCTGGGTTTATTCATGGAGAGAGGTAGAGATCTTATCGTATGGAATTTATAAAAGGGGTGCCAAAACTGAATTCTTCGCTATCATACAACACTCTGAAGCTGACGCCGATAGAGGGATATTTGCTGTCGAGAGTAGATGGTGTAAGTTCCGTTGACGACCTTGCCTCTCTGAGCGGGTTGCCCTATGACCAGGCGCTTGAAGTTATCAAGGGTCTCTGGAATAAAAAAGTTTTTCTGATCGACGGGTTGGAACCTGCGGGCAATAAAGAAAATAACGATGTTGACCTGAGTGAAGATGAAAAGAGCGCCATAGAAAAAATGACCGATACCGTAAAAAACGGAACGTTTTATCAGATACTATCCGTACCTCTTCAGGTAAAGCCTGATCAGGTGAAGGCAAAATTTTTTGAACTATCGAAGATTTACCATCCGGACAGGTATTTCAAAAAAAATATAGGCGATTATAAGGTCAAACTCAACGCAATTTTTAAGAAGCTTTCGGAGGCGTATGAAGTTCTTTACGATCCGCAGAAAAAACAATGGTATGATGCCGCACTGGTAAATGCAAACACACCGGCATCCCGGACGCAGAGGGCTGCACCACCGGACAATACAGGTGCCCGTACGATAAAATCAGTGAATACCGAAGAGACGGCAGAGTATCAAAAACCGCCGCGTATCACATCCGCTCAGTCCGTCAGGAGAGAAGAGACGATAAAATCGGCAAATACCGAAGAGACGGTAAAGTTTCAAGAGCCGCCCTTTGTCGAGCCCATGCAATCCGTGCAGAGTGAGGAGACGGTAAAAATCGAGAACCCCCGGTCCCTTGAATCCGCACTGGAACAGAAGATTGCTCTTATGAAGGAAAGGCTGGACAAAAATATGCTGCAGCAGGTCCTGGGTGAAATGGCTGCATTGAAGGATGTCCGGGACTCAAGAATACCTTTACTCATGGCACATTATTATCTAAAACATAATGACTTGCTGAATGCCAGGGATTATACCCAGATGGCAATAGAATACGATGCGAACAATGTAAGGGCATACGAACTGCTCGGAGAAATATATATGAAATTTAAGCTATACAGAAACGCCTTAAAGGTGTATGAGACTATTAAAAACATAAAGCCTGCTGATTCTCATGCAGAGACAATGATACAAGAAATAAAATCTTTAATAGAGGATTGATTATGAGTAAAGTTATTGGAATAGATCTTGGTACGACAAATTCATGTGTTGCAGTCATGGCAAACAAACAACCTATCGTGGTTCCAAATAAGGCCGGTTACAGGATAACACCATCGTATTTTGCGATAACAAAGGATAACAAAAAGCTCGTCGGCAATCTGGCAAAACGTCAGGCCGTTATCAACCCGGACAACACGGTGTTTGCCTTTAAGAGGCTCATCGGCAGGAGGTTCGATTCTCAGGAGGTCGAGGTTGCCAAAAAAAATATAGCGTACAAGCTGACCCAGGGACCCAACGAAGATGTCCGGATCACTATCAGCGGTAAAGACTACAGCATTCCGGAAGTCTCCGCCATGATTCTCATAGAGATGAAGAAAGTGGCCGAGGAATACCTCTCCGAAGAAGTGAAGGAGGCGGTTATAACGGTACCTGCTTATTTTAACGATAATCAGCGGCAGGCAACGAAAGACGCAGGGAAGATCGCAGGACTCGATGTCATGAGGATCATCAATGAACCGACGGCCGCTGCGATAGCGTATGGATTGAACAGACACGTCGATAACGAGAAGGTGCTTGTTTATGATTTCGGCGGAGGGACATTCGACGTTTCGATACTGGAAATTCATAAAGGTGTGTTCGAAGTTATATCGACGGCCGGCGATACGTACCTCGGAGGTGAGGACATCGATAACAGGCTTATCCAGCTTTTTATAAAGGAAATAAAAGAGACCATTGGTGCGGACCTCGGTTCGGACAGAATGGCACTGCAGCGGTTAAAAGAGGCGGGGGAGAAAACGAAGATAGAACTTTCCGGTGCCATGGAATCGACGGTCAATCTCCCTTTCATTGCTTATGATAAGACAGGGCCGCGGCACTATACCCGGAGGATTACCCGTAACGAACTCGAGCAATTATCCGAGGACCTCATCAGCAAAACCATAGACATCGTTCAGGAAGCACTGAAGAATGCCGGTATCAAATCGACCGATATCAATGAGATCATTCTCGTCGGCGGACAGACCAGGATGCCCTTGCTCGTCGAAAGGGTAAAAAAATTTTTTGGAAAGGCATCACATAAGGGTGTAAATCCTGACGAAGTGGTAGCCATAGGAGCGGCAATAGACGGAGCAGCGCTTTCGGAAGGTTCGAGCGATATGCTGCTTCTCGATGTTACGCCCCTGTCTCTCGGCATTGAAACGCACGGCGGGGAATTCGCAAAGATAATAGAGCGGAATACCACCATCCCGGTAAAAAAGAGTCATACCTTTACAACATCCTACGATAACCAGACCGCTGTCAGAATAAGGGTTTTCCAGGGAGAAAACCAATCGGCAGAGGAGAACGAACTGCTCGGGGAATTTATACTCTCCGGTATACGAATGACGAAAAAAGGTGAGCCCAGAATAGACGTGAGCTTCGATATCGACAATAACGGGATAGTAAACGTATCGGCGGTCGATATAGACACGGGGCTCGAGAGTAAAATCGAGATAATGTCGAGCAGCAAGCTTACCGATGACGAAATAAAGGTCATGTCGGACGAAGCTCACCTGTACGAAATCGATCTGAAAGACGAAGAATGAACAATCCCGAAGACATTTTAAAAAACGAAAAGATCCTGCACATTTTCGAATCCGGACTCGACAGCTTCGCCCAGGGAGATTTTGTTGCTGCCCAGAAAATGTGGAAAAAAGTGCTTGCGGCCGATCCCGGCAACGAACTCGCGATGGATTACATCCGTTCGATAGAGGAAGAAGTGCCGTTCGAAGATAAAAAAGTAATTTACAGGGAATTGCTTGAGGAGGCCATACGGTTGATAGGCAAGAACCAATTCGATCCCGCTTATGAACTGCTCCAGATGATCATTCACGAAAATCCCGAAGACGAGAAAGCGCAGAAATTCCTTGATACGACGAAGGGATTGTTGTTGAAAGATTATTTAAGCGAGGTTGGTGATACCGGCTCAGCCGTAAAATTGAAAAAAAACATGGAAGATATCATGAAGATCAATTTAACAAAAGAGTCTGCATACATTATTTCCATGATAGACGGCGATTCAAGCGTCGACGAACTGCTTGCTTTAAGCGGTATTGACAGATTTCTTTTTATGAGGAATCTTACTATGTTGTTGAGGAATGGTATCGTTACTTTTCATAATCCAAGGAGGTAGAAGTGAAAGAGGTAAAGAAGGTTGTTGTAGCATATTCAGGCGGCCTGGATACGTCCGTTATCCTGAGCTGGCTGAAGGAAACGTATCATTGCGAGGTCATCGCATTTATAGCGGACCTTGGCCAGGGTGAAGACCTGAAAGCTATTAAAGCCAAGGCTTTGAAGACAGGTGCAAAAGCAGCTTACATAAAAGACGTTAAAGATGTTTTTGTATCGGATTATATTTTTCCGATGCTCAGAGCAGATGCAATATATGAAGGTGCGTATCTGCTGGGAACATCTATCGCAAGGCCCTTAATCGCTAAAACACAAATGGAACTGGCGAAAGAGGTCGGGGCTGATACGGTCTCGCACGGTGCGACGGGGAAGGGTAACGATCAGGTCAGATTCGAATTGACGTACTATACGATAAATCCCAAGATCCGCGTTATAACGCCGTGGAGGGAATGGGAATTCAAATCGCGTACACAGCTCATCGAGTATTCCAAAAAACACGGCATCCCGGTTGCCGCAACAAAAGATAAGCCGTATTCGAGCGACAGGAACATATTCCATATAAGCTACGAAGGAGGTATCCTGGAAGACCCATGGGCAGAGCCCCCGTCAGACATGTACACCCTTATGACCCCGCCGGAAAAAGCACCTGACAGGCCTGCCTACCTGCAGGTATCGTACGAAAAAGGGAATCCGGTGGCTTTGAACGGCAGGAAGATGAAACCGCTTGCCCTGCTTCAGGAACTCAACAAGATTGGCGGCCGGAACGGAATCGGAAGGGTCGATCTCGTCGAGAACAGGTATGTCGGTATAAAATCAAGGGGTGTTTATGAAACGCCGGGCGGCACCATTCTGCATTACGCGCACAGGGCCATGGAATCCATAACACTCGACAGGGAAGTTTACCATATGAAGGACAGCATGATTACACGCTATGCCGAAATGGTTTATTACGGTTACTGGTTTTCACCCGAAAGGATAGCGCTGCAGAAGTTCATCGATGAAACACAACAGAGGGTGACCGGGGATGTACGGCTGAAATTATACAAGGGGAATGTAACCGTTGCCGGAAGAAGATCCCCGTATTCGCTCTACAATCAGTCACTGGCTACCTTCGAAGAGGAATACGTGTATAATCAGAAAGATGCAGAGGGATTTATCAAGATCAATGCATTGAGACTAAAACGGTTTTAGGAGATATGATGACTGGATTCTTTGTAAGTTTATTTTCGAACGATCTGAGCATAGACCTCGGGACCGCAAACACGCTTGTCTATGTAAAGGGGAAGGGCATTGTTGCGAATGAACCATCGGTTGTTGCAATCTATACGGACAGTCATGGCATCAAAAAAATACTTGCCGTGGGGAATGATGCAAAGAAAATGCTGGGAAGGACCCCGGGAAACATATCTGCGATACGGCCTCTCCGGGAGGGTGTGATAGCGGATTTTTACGTTACGGAGCAGATGCTCAAGTACTTCATAAACAAGGCACAGAATAACCACTACACGTTGATGAGACCGAGGATCATTGTTTGCATTCCGCTCGGCCTCACGCCGGTGGAGAAGAAGGCGGTCAAGGAATCCGCCGAATCCGCGGGCGCAAAAGAAGTGTTTCTTATAGAAGAACCGATGGCAGCCGCTATCGGGGCAGGGCTTGATATAACAAAGCCCTCGGGAAACATGATTGTGGATATAGGCGGCGGGACCACGGGTGTTGCCGTGATATCCTTGTCGGGCATTGTCTATTCGAGATCGATAAAGGTAGGCGGTGATAAGATGGACACGGCCATGGTCAATTACATGAAGAAAAAATACAACATGCTGATCGGAGAGTCGACGGCTGAAGAGATAAAAATATCCATAGGCAGCGCCTATCCGCTCAATACTCCTCTGAAGTTTGACGTGCGCGGAAGGGACCTGCTCACCGGTATACCGAAGGTACTCGAGATAACGGACGAGGAAATACGGGAGGCCCTTCAGGAACCTCTTGAATCGATCATCGATGTTATCAAAGAAGCGCTCGAGCATACTCCGCCGGAACTTGCCGCGGATATTGTTGAAAGAGGTATCGTGCTTTCCGGCGGAGGCTCCATGCTCCGAAACCTTGACGTGCTGATACGGGAACACACCGGACTGCCGGTGATCCTTGTCGACGATCCGCTGACGAGCGTCGTAAAGGGAAGCGGTAAAGTACTCGATGAACTGGGAAGGCTCGGCAAGGTCCTGGTTACATGAAGGATCCGGTGCATCACATAACCCATTATCCGTCGCATGTATTCCGGGAGCATAAAGAGGGCCTTTTATCCCTTTTGATGTGCCGGTATTTTTTTGCGTAACGAAGAGATAATACTATGTGGGACTGGCTTGTCAAACATCACCGGCATATTATTGCGATACTGATTCTCGTCGTATCTTTTCAGCTTGCCTATTCGGATATTTTTTCCAGGGGACCGCTTGTTTATCCTTCCAGGATCATTTTTCAGGGCGGCGCACTCGTTATGTCCACTGCAGCTCGTGGCGCAAACGGACTGAAAGAAATCTGGACGAACTATATCGATCTTGTTCATGTCAAAAAAGAAAATACCGCTCTCAAGAAGCAGATCGGCATGCTCAAGTTAAAATTAAGCATGCTCGGAGATGTGGAGATAAAGTATAACAATATTCTCAATATACTGAACCTCCCTCTGCCGCATTATTCGGTGTCCTATGTTACCGCTATGGTCATTGGAAGGGACGTCAGCAGTATATTCAAATCAATAACCGTGAACAAAGGGAAACTCGACGGTATTAAGAAGGGGGACGGGGTCATAGCGACACCGGGAGCAGTCGGCAGGGTGGTGAAACTCGGAGATCATGTGGCCGAAATACTGCTTCTCACGGATACCAACAGCTTTATTGAAGGCGTTGATGAGCAAACAAGGGTAAGAGGTGTTGTAAACGGCAGCGGGTTTGACCGCCTCAATTTCCTGTATGTGCTTTCCAACGCACTGGTAAACAAGGGTGATGTCCTGGTGACCGGCGGGAAAGACGGCGTATTCCCGGAGGGAATCAACATCGGGAAGATCGTCGCTGTTAAAAACAGTCCGTCGGGATGGCTTTTTAAGGATATAACTGTCCAGCCGGAGATCGATATAAACAGATTGGATTATGTAATGATAATAACCGGGGAAAAACCATGAAGTACATAGCCTGGGTTTTTTTTATATTGCTCTGTTCTCTGCTTCAGTCTCTCCTCAACAATTATCTTCCTGCCTATCTGTCTCCCGATATGATCCTGCTGCTGGTAGCTTATGTGGCTTTTTTTTATGCATATTATTCTGCTGTTGCTTCGATTGTCCTCATAGCGTATGCCGCTTCGATATTCAGTGCGGGAAGCGTATGGTTTTTTCTGTTTTCGTATCTGTCGGTTTTTTTGCTGCTGCTCTTTCTCAAAAAGTTTTTCGATAGGTCGCAGGGTGTGGCAATCATTACCATCGCGGCATTCACTACTCTGTTGTATCCTTTGGTTGTCCTTGTACTTACCGTGCTTTCCAGCCGCGGTCTGTTGTTTTCTTTAGCGTTATTCACGGCTTTAAAACAGATACCCGTTAACATGGCATTCGCTTACCTCTTGTTCAAATACCTCCCGTCCCTCAGTCAGAGGCTGAAAGCCGGGCTGATAAGCCAGAAGGTGTAATCGTTATGGCGATGAATGACGAGTTTAATGTTTACGATCCCGAGTCCCCCGGAATAAAGAGTACCTATAGGATACTCCTGATAATAATATCCCTGTTTGTTTTTGTCCTTATTGTAAGATTGTGGTACCTTCAGATTTACATGGGGGCACAGCTTGAGTTTTATTCCCAAAACAACCATCTTCGAAGGATAGATATCATAGCGCCGCGCGGTAATATCTATGACAGGAATGGCGTGCTGCTTGCGGATAACAGCGTGAGTTATTCCTTATACATCACGCCGCCCGAGTTTAAAGATACAGAATGGAAAACGGTAGCAAACATCCTTCATATGTCTGTCCATGACTTGAATGCAAAATTATCTTCGTGGGACGGTTTTTCTTATACGCCGGTACTTATCGATCCCTATCTTTCGTGGGATCAGGTTTCTCAAATTCTTGCCGATAAACCGTTTTTGCCCGGGACAACAGTGCAGTGGCAGACGAAAAGATTGTATACGAACGGAACGGACATGTCGCATATTCTCGGTTATGTGCGGCAAATAAGCGATCGAGAGCTCGACAATTTCAACAGATCTGCCCGGGCATCCTACGTAAGCGGGGATTTTATTGGGAAATACGGTATAGAGAAGCTGTACGATCATCAATTGCGCGGCAAGGACGGTGCTATTGTAAAGCTCGTCGATGCGACGGGAAAAGAAATAAAGACCTATACGTACATAGACCCTGTTCAGGGCACTTCCCTGACATTGACGGTAGATGCAAAACTCCAGGATTACACCTCGAAACTTATGCAGGGATATATAGGATGTGCGGTTGCCATGGATCCAACCACCGGAGCCATACTCGCCATGGTCAGCGAGCCCTCCTATGATATAAACGATTTTTCATCTCATCTGACGCCTCTCCAGTGGAACAAAGTGTTAAATGATCCCTATCATCCTCTCGAGAATAAATGCATACAAGGTATGTTCGCACCCGGGTCGACCTATAAACCCGTGCTTGCTATAGCGGGTCTGGAACTGCATGTTGTAGAGCCGAAAACAACTATCTTCGATCCGGGATATTTTGTCGTAGGGAACAGGATATATCATGACTGGAAAAAAGGGGGCCACGGAATCGTCGATATGCATAAGGCCATCGTGCAATCATGTGATACCTATTTTTACCGGCTCGGGACATTGCTCGGCGTTGACACGATTGCGAAGTATGCACGCCTGCTCGGGTTCGGTAGGCCAACGGGCATCGATCTCCCCTCGGAAAAGGCGGGGCTTGTACCGACATCCCAATGGAAAGAAGACACATTTCATGAGCAATGGTATCCCGGGGATACTCCTCCCATTGCCATAGGCCAGGGCTACGATCTCGTCACCCCCCTGCAATTGCTCGTTGCATACTCTGCAATCGCGAATGGCGGCAGCGTCATGCGGCCTCACCTGCTTTATTACCCCACGGCCACGACACTGGATTACACCGTATCGAAATTAGGGGTAAGTAAAAAAATACTTGATGTTGTGAGAAGGGGTTTATTGGGAGTTGTCAATGAACCCGGGGGTACTGCACCCGGCGCACGGCTCAAGGACATCGAGGTTGCAGGTAAGACCGGTACCGCCCAGGTGATAAGGGAAAGCGCATTCAAAAATGTGCCGGAATCGAAAATACCGGAGATATACAGGGACAATGCATGGTTTGTGGCTTTTGCCCCCTATGCTGCACCCCGTATATCCGTCGTCGTGCTCGTTGAGCATGGAGGCCACGGCGGATTTGCGAGTGCGCCGATAGCGAGGAATATGATTGATTTCTATTTGCACGGGGACAGCATACCATGAAGAGAAGCACTCCTTTGCTTGATTATAATCTCCTCCTGCCGCTTTTTTTGCTGATCGCCGTGTCTATCCTGAACCTTTATAGCGCAACCATGGGTATGCAGGGAAGTAAGCAAGGGGTATCGCCGCTTTTTTACAAACAACTGATCTGGTTCGGTATTGGAACCATAGCCATGTTTCTGTTCGCATACCTGGATTACCGGATGTGGAAAAAACTCTCGTTTGTCCTTTATGCCGTTACGATCCTTTTAATCCTGATAACCATTGTCAAGGGCAGGACAGCATATGGAGCACAACGATGGCTGTCTCTCGGCTTTTTTTCTTTCCAGCCCTCGGAACTTGCAAAATTTTCTCTTCTGCTCGTTTTGTCGACCTATTTCGACGAGCACTGGATTGATAACGGTTATTCCCTGACCCCCCTCATTCTGCCGATACTGTATATCATGGTTCCTTTCGTTTTGATCCTGAAACAGCCGGATCTCGGAACAGCCATTATCATACTTCTTATCGGAGCATCGGTGATACTTTTTGCCGGTGTCAAGTTGAGGACATTCCTGTTGTTTCTGGTAGTCTTCATTACGATATTGCCGCTGGGCTGGCATTTCATGAAAGGGTATCAAAAGACCAGGATCCTGGCATTTGTCGATCCGTACAAGGACCCGCTCGGTTCCGGCTACCATTTGCTGCAGTCAAGGATAGCTGTAGGATCGGGCAAGCTGTTTGGTGTTGGATATCTCAAGGGTACCCAGAGCCACCTGAATTTTTTGCCGGAATCCCACACCGATTTTATATTTTCCGTACTTGCCGAGGAATGGGGTTTCGTCGGTTCCCTTATTGTAATTGCCTTGTTTGCATTTATATTGTTTGAAGGATTTCATATTTCTCGGTACGCAAAGGACCGGTTCGGCGTCATGCTTGCTTTTGGCATTACACTTTCTATTTTTTTGCAATTTTTTATCAATATAGGTATGAGTACGGGTATATTGCCTGTCGTGGGTATAACCCTGCCGTTTATGAGTTACGGAGGCAGCTCCATTCTCATTTTTATGGTAGAGATCGGTATACTGTTAAGTATTTATCTAAGAAAATTCAGATTCGAGGAGGCATGAGAACATGAATAAACCCATTATCAAAGAGAAAGTTATCATGGAATACCACACGGAAGCACGGAGCGCGGATGAACAATCTTATGCTGTCCCTTCCGATATACCGAAGTCATATTTGAGGGATGACATCGAAGGCATGCCGGATTTAAGCGAGCCCGAGGTTGTACGGCACTTTACCCGGCTCTCTTACATGAACCACAGTCTTGATTCCGGCATGTATCCACTTGGTTCGTGTACCATGAAATACAATCCAAAGCTCATGGAAAAGGCAGCGAACTATGATGGTTTTTCCCTGCTCCACCCTCTGGTACCCGGGCATATGACACAGGGTATAATGAAGCTTTTATACAATACGGAACAATACCTGAAAATTGTTACCGGCATGGATGCATTTTCCCTGCAGCTTGCCGCAGGTGCCCATGGCGAGCTTGCCGGTATGCTGATGGCGGCAAAGTATCACAAGGTCAACAGAACGAACAAGCACACCATCATCATACCGGACACAGCGCATGGGACAAATCCTGCGAGCGCCGCAATGGCAGGGTTCAAGATTTTGAACATACCGTCCGGAAGTCACGGCATGATAGAGGCTGACATGCTGCGGCCGTTTATCAATGACGACATCGCCGGTATCATGCTCACCGTGCCCAATACACTCGGCATTTTCGAATCGCAGATAGTCGAGATCGCAAAACTTATCCACGATGCAGGCGGTCTGGTGTATATCGACGGTGCCAATTTCAACGCACTGCTCGGCAAGGCGAGGTACGGGGACATGGGCGCGGATATCGTACATCTCAACCTCCATAAGACGTTTGCCACGCCTCACGGCAGCGGGGGGCCCGGTGCGGGTGTTATCGGCGTTGCATCGCGGTTGCGGGAATTCCTCCCCGTGCCGGTCGTTGAAAAGGAAGGCAGTGATTTTGTTCTGGAGTATTCGGTCAAAAACACGATAGGAAGGATGATCGGTTTTTACGGTAACATCGGCATTATCGTGCGTGCATTTACCTACATGCGCATGCTCGGCATCGAAGGGGCGAAAGAGGTTTCCGCGTTTGCCACACTCAATGCGAACTATATCAGGGCGATGCTGAAGGATGTCTTTAACCTGCCGTACAGCACGCAGACATTGCACGAGGTTGTTTTTAATGACGCATATCAGAACCAAAACGGCGTCAAGACCATAGATATAGCAAAACGCCTGATGGATTTTGGCTTTCATCCCCCTACGATTTATTTCCCCCTGATTGTTCATGGCGCCATCATGATCGAACCTACAGAGACGGAATCCAAGGATGAGATCGACCGGTTTATCGATGCCATGAAAACCATTGCAGAGGAATGTAAAACGGATCCCCATGTCGTTCTCGATGCACCGCATACAACTCCGGTCAGGAGAGTCGATGAGGTCAAAGCTGCACGGGAACCCAGATTGGTTTACACAAAGCCGGTTTAAAGTCGGTTTCTCTCCTCCCTGAAAACTTTACAATTCCTTGACAAGGTTTTATTTTATAATGTAGCAGGTGTATACAGTATACAGGTAAAAAATATGATGATAGATTTTTCAAGTGTGTTTATGTTTTTGGCGGTCGGTGTCATTTTCGTTGCCGTAACCATGTTATTGGCAAGGCTGATAAGGCCTGCGGACCCCAATGTGGTGAAAATGAGCAACTATGAATGCGGCGAAGATCCCATCGGCTCCGGCTGGTTCACCTTTAATGTGCGGTTCTATATTATAGCCCTGATATTTGTCATTTTTGATGTCGAAGCTGTGTTCCTGTTTCCATGGGCTTTGGTGTTCAAATCCATAGGATGGATAGCGTTCTGGGATATGCTTGTATTCATCGTTATCCTCCTTGTCGGTTTTGCGTATGTGTGGAATATGGGTGATCTTGACTGGATTAAAGATCTCGATAACCTTAAAGAAAATGAAGAAGATACCGTCATTTCCGGCACGATGCCCAATACCACCTCTGGACAGGTGCATTAAGAAGGAAAAAATATGGGTGTGTTAGAAGATAAATTACCGGACAATATTCTGTTTACCAATGTCGACAAGTTTCTCAACTGGTCGAGGAAAAACTCTCTTTGGTACATGCTGTTTGCTACCGCATGCTGCGGTATCGAGCTGATGCAGACAGGTGCGGCGCGGTATGACCTTGACCGGTTCGGGGCAATATTCAGGGCAACACCGCGGCAGTCAGACCTCATGATCGTAGCCGGTACCATTACCCACATGATGGCTGACAGGGTAAAGAGGCTTTATGATCAAATGCCGTCTCCAAAATATGTCATTGCAATGGGCAGTTGTGCCAATACCGGAGGACCATTCTATAAAGACTCGTACTCGGTCCTGAAAGGCGTAGATAAGGTCATCCCGGTTGATGTGTATGTCCCCGGATGCCCGCCGAAGCCCGAAGCATTGATAGAGGGGATTATGAAACTGCAGAAAAAGATAATGGAAGAAAAGAACCTGGTGAAAAAATAATGGAACCAAAGAAGATTTACGGGATCTTGTCGGAAAAATTCGGTGGTAAGATAAAACAGTTTATTGAGAGTACCTTACCTCCTTCAGTTCTTGTTGAAACCGGTGCAATTGCCGATGTATGCAGGTTTCTCAAGGAAGGAGACGGCCTGGACTTCACCTCACTGATGTGTCTGAGCGGTGTGGATCTGAAAGAGCAGGGCAAGATGGCTGTTGTCTATCATCTCCACTCGATGAAACAGAAACATAAGATCACAATAAAAGTGGAGCTGGACAGGAACAATCCGCATGTGCAAACCGTGGAGCAGGTATGGCCGGGGGCCAACTGGTACGAACGCGAGGCATACGATCTTCTGGGGATTGTGTTTGACGGCCATTCGGATCTCAGACGCATACTTCTTCCCGAGGACTGGGAAGGCCATCCTTTGCGCAAGGATTATGTGTATCCGAAACGATACCATACATGGGATGTTTAGATGACGAAAGCCGATGAAAAATTCATGCAAGTAAATATGGGACCGCAGCATCCGAGTACCCATGGTGTACTCAGATTGCTGGTAACGACTGACGGCGAGGTCTTAAGCGGTGTAAAGCCGTACATCGGTTACCTCCACAGGGCACTCGAGAAGATAGCTGAGCGCGTGACATACCCGCAGTTCACTCCATTCACGGACCGGCTGGACTACCTCGCCTCCATGAACTGCAACCTTGCTTATGCAATGACCGTGGAGAAGCTTCTTAACATCGAGGTCCCGCGCAGGGCGCAGATCCTGCGGGTTATCATGGCTGAATTGAACAGAATCTCGAGCCATCTGATAGCCTTTGGATCCTTTTCTTCCGATATGGGTGCTTTCACGCCTTTTCTCTTTGGGATACGGGAGCGGGAATTTATCAACGATCTGTTCGAAATTGCATGCGGGGCGAGACTGACGTATAACTATATCAGGATAGGCGGCGTTTCCAAGGATATTCCCGGTGGCTTTATCGAAAAAACAAGGGAGTTCCTTGATTATTTTCCTGCCAAGATAAAAGAGTACAACGAACTGCTTTCCTATAATGCTATTTTTATCAAGAGACTGGCAAACATCGCGGTCATAAGTCCTGATGATGCTTTTGATTATGGTATAACCGGCCCGAACCTCAGAGCATCCGGCATCAAGTGGGATCTCAGGCGCGAAGAGCCTTACCTTATCTATAACGAACTTGATTTCGATGTACCGGTTGGAAAAGGCGAGATGGGCAAGACTGGCGATGCATGGGACAGGTACATGATGCGTATCTACGAAATGGAACAGTCGGCAAAAATAGTCAGGCAGTGCCTTGATCTGCTTGCCCCGGGCGATTATACTGCAAAGGTTTCCAAGGTACTGAAGCCTCCCGCAGGCGAGGTTTATGTCCGTGCAGAAAACCCGAGGGGAGAACTTGGCTTTTACCTTATCAGTGACGGCTCCACGAAACCGTACAGATTGAAAATCAGGGCGCCGTCCTTTGCAAACCTCAGTATTATCCCCAAACTTGCACGGGGCGTCATGATAGCAGACCTTATAGCAATTATAGGAAGCATGGATATCATTCTGCCGGAGATTGACAGATGACAGAACTTATCAACCGCATTCTTACGGGTATGTCCACTACCATGCCGCTGACACGGTTGCTCATAACCATTCTTATCATGGTTGTTTCCACTGCGATTGTACTTGCCGTTTCCTTACTGTATGAAGGCTTTGCTACGTATGCCGAAAGGAAGGTTGCAGGGGACATCCAGGCAAGGATAGGACCGAACCGGGTTGGCCCTTACGGACTTTTACAGTTCGTTGCCGACGGTGTGAAGCTGCTGCTCAAAGAAGATATTATTCCTTTTTACGCGGACAGATGGCTGTTCATTATAGCCCCGTATATTGTATTTACGGTTTCTTTTGCCGCATTTGTGCCCCTGTCGTACAGCGATCACGTCTCTATTGCAAACCTCAACGTCGGTGTGCTGTACATGATAGCCATCTCGTCTGTCGTCTCGATGGCGATACTGATGGGAGCATGGGGATCAAACAACAAGTGGTCGTTGTTCGGCGGTATGCGTGCAGTCGCACAGATTGTGAGCTATGAAATACCCATAGTTCTATCCCTGCTTGCCGCTATCATTATACCGGCGTCCCTGAATCTGCGGGACATTATCGCGTACCAATCAGGTGGTCTGGGTATATTCAGGTGGCTGGTGTTCAATAACCCGTTTACGCTCATTGCGTTCTTTGTTTATTTCATAGCTGCCATAGCAGAGGTCAACAGGACGCCCTTCGACATACCGGAGGCCGAATCCGAGATTGTTGCAGGATACCATACCGAGTACACGGGCATGCGGTTTGCGTTCTTCTTCATGGCTGAATACGGTGACATGTTCGTGGTCAGCGCCATTGCCGCAACGCTGTTTCTCGGAGGATGGCAGATACCGTTTATCGGAGGTATCCCCATGCCGGTATGGCTGAGGGAGGTACTTCAGATCGGGGTATTTTTTACAAAGGTCTTTTTACTCATCTATGTCATGATGTGGATCCGGTGGACACTACCCCGTCTCCGTGTCGATCAGCTTATGGAGTTATGCTGGAAATACCTCACGCCGATTGCGCTCTTTAACCTGATAGGGGCAAGCGTATGGGTATTGCTGCTGCATGATAAGGGTGTTTACGACATTATTGCAAGGGTGTTTACCCGCTGAGGGAGAACCGATGGCAGGATATTTTAAAAAAATGTATCATTCGATAAGCACCGTTCTCACGGGATTGGGTGTCACCATCAAGTACGGTATAAATCCAAAGACAGAGGTTACCCAGCAGTATCCCGAGGTGAAAAGGGAGCCGCCCGATGGATTCAGGGGCAAGCTGTTTGTCGATATCAATATATGTACAGGGTGTACTGCCTGTGCAAGGATATGTCCGGTCGATGCAATAACCTTGAAGACGGTCAGGGACGAAAATAAGAAGCTGCGGCCTGTTCTCTTTGATATAGACAATGCCCGGTGTATCTACTGCGGTCTTTGCGTTGAGGCATGCCCGGTCGACAACTGCCTTTACTTCGAAAAGAAATACGAGTTTTCAGCCTACTCAAAGCAGGATTTGATCTCTCACTTCGGGCTCGGCGAAGTAAAACCCGCGGAGAGCAAGACGGAAGATAAAAAAACGGAAGCTGAAAAAGAAGGGAAAGAGGCTGCACAATGAGCGTAAATTCCTACACGGTACAGGCGGTATTTTTTTATATATTTGCAGCATTGATAGTCGGTTCTGCGCTGCTGGTCGTTCTGCTGAGGAACATTGTCAGGTCTGCGTTTGCACTATTTTTTACTCTGTTCGGGGTCGCCGGTATCTACATACTGCTTGGAGCCGATTTCGTCGGAGTAACGCAGGTGCTTATCTATATAGGCGGCGTCCTGATACTCATCGTATTTGGTGTTATGCTGACGCATAATGTTTACAGTGTGGATATCTTCAATAAGCTCGGCACACTGGTCATGGGTACGGTCAGCGCGATCGTTACCTTTACCATGATCTACTATGCGATCAAACAGGTCCCGTGGCTGTATATCGGGTATAAGGCGAATGCCCCGACAACCGGCCCGATCGGCAGGGAATTGATGACCAGTTATCTGCTGCCATTCGAACTTGCCTCTGTCCTTCTGGTTCTTGCAATGATCGGTGCAGCATACCTGATACGATCGGAAGTCAAGGTAAAGAAAGCAGCAGGCAACGGCGGACCGTCCGGTGAAAGGCCCGCTGACGGCATAAGGAAGGAGGATTAGATGTTACTTTCAACGATCACCTTATCGGATTATCTTGTCCTGTCCGGTTTATTGTTTTCTATAGGTGTTTTCGGCGTTCTGACAAGGAAAAACGCCATTGCCGTATTAATGGGTATAGAGCTTATGCTGAATGCCGCGAATATCAATCTTGTCGCTTTTTCGAAATTTATCGATACCGGGCTCAACGGCCAGATATTTGCCCTGTTCTCGATCGTGATTGCAGCGGCAGAGGTAGCTGTAGCCCTTGCCATCGTAATATCAATCTATAAAACAACCAGGACCATAGACCTTGACAAAGAAGATACACTGAAAGGGTAGGGATGATGTATATGAGAACAATCGCTGACATCGTATGTCCGCAAAAAGATAAGAGTAGCTGGAGAACCTGGATATGATTGAACATTATATCTGGTTGATCCCGTTCCTGCCTCTGATCGGTGCGGCAACAAACCTTTTGATAGGAAAAAAGTTGCCGCATGCCGCCGTCAATATCATTGCGGTTGGCTCCATCACCCTGTCCTTCGTACTCTCTGTCATCACGTATGTTCATCTTGTCTCATTGCCTGTCGAACAGAGGCATTTCGTCGATGTTGTTTATACCTGGATTGGACTCGGAAGTTTTCAGGTAAACCTTTCATTCCTCGTCGATCCCTTGTCAACCGTTATGATCCTGATCGTGAGCGGTGTCGGTTCGGTCATACATCTTTACTCCGTAGGCTACATGCACGGAGATAAACGGTACTCGCGGTACTTTGGATTTTTAAACCTTTTTGCATTTGCGATGCTTTTGCTGGTACTTTCCAACAGCATACTTTTGATGTTTGTAGGATGGGAGGGAGTAGGACTCTGCTCATACCTGCTTATCGGATTCTGGTTCGAAAAAATCGAAAATGCACGGGCAGGTATGAAGGCATTTGTGGTGAACAGGATTGGCGATTTCGGATTTATTGTCGGTTTTCTGCTTCTCTTTACCGCAATTGGCATGAAGACAGGGACGTGGTCGCTTGATTACGGTACAATAAAATCCAGCATAGCCATTGTCCCCACAGCAATTCTGACGACGGTCGGCATTTTGCTTTTTGTGGGTGCTACGGGAAAATCCGCACAGATACCTCTCTATATCTGGCTGCCCGATGCAATGGCCGGTCCGACTCCGGTGAGCGCGTTGATACACGCGGCAACCATGGTAACCGCAGGTGTTTACATGGTTGCACGGATGAATTTTCTCTATGTCCTTGCACCGGATGCCTTACGGGTGATTGCCATTGTCGGCGCTCTGACCGCTTTTTTTGCCGCTACGATCGGACTTGTCCAGAATGACATAAAGAAGGTACTTGCCTATTCCACGGTGAGCCAGCTCGGCTATATGTTTATCGGGGTGGGGGTCGGCGCATTCAGTGCCGGTATTTTTCATCTTATGACCCATGCCTTTTTTAAGGCACTCTTGTTTCTTGGTTCCGGCAGCGTTATTCATGCCATGTCAGGAGAGCAGGATATAAGGAAAATGGGAGGGCTTGCCAAAAAACTGCCCATAACAACTGCGACATTCCTTATTGGGACCCTTGCGATAACCGGCGTGCCGGGATTTGCGGGATTTTTCAGCAAGGACGATATCTTATACAGTGCGTACATAAGCCCGTACGGCGGCAAGTTTATATGGCTGCTCGGTCTCATGGGTGCTCTACTCACGGCATTCTATATGACCAGGCTTGTGATACTTACCTTCTTCGGTAAACCGAGAATGGACCACCATACAGCAGAGCATGTGCATGAATCCCCAAAGACAATGACCATACCGCTTATGATACTCGCGGTGCTGTCAGCAGTTGGAGGATATCTCGGCATGCCCGGGGCCTTCGGCGTACATAATGTGTTTGCCCAATTCCTTGAACCGGTGTTTGCCTCGGGGTTTAAACTGCCCGAGGGCTCCCTGTCGCTCGAGTGGATACTGATGGGTATATCGGTGCTTGCAGCCTTTTCCGGTATTGGTGTTGCGTATTATTTCTATGCGGTGAATACGGAACTGCCTGCGAAGACGGCGGAACGCTTCAAGACCGCCTATACCTGGCTTCTGAACAAATATTACGTGGACGAGTTCTACCTCAAGTATATCGTGGGTGGTGTCATGAAATTAAAAGACCTGCTCTCATTGTTTGATTCCGGCATTATAGACGGTGCTGTCAATGGGACTGCAAAGCTCGGAAAAAAGCTTTCGGATTTTGACGGAGCATTCGACAGGGTCGTTGTCGACGGCGCTGTCAATGCCGTAGGCGATGGGGTTGTGTCTGCGGGTGGTGTGCTCAGGAAATTGCAAACAGGTCTTGTGCAAAACTATCTCATCTTCGCCATTGTAGGGATAGCCCTGTTACTTTCATTTGTGTTATTATAGGAGGAAGAAGAAATGTTGTCGAATTATCTTTTGAGCTGGATTGTTTTTACCCCGATGATTGGTTTTATCCTCGTGCTGCTGATGCCGAGGGATAAGGTCGCATGGATCCGGTGGACCGCGGCAGTGTTCACGTTCATACCGATGATCCTGTCTTTTTACCTGTATGCCATCATGAACCCTTCGGACGGCGGATTCCAGTTTATAGAAAAATATTCATGGATATCGGCATTTAACATACAGTATTATCTCGGGATAGACGGCATAAGTGCACCCATGGTGATCCTGACCGGCTTGCTTGGTTTCCTTTCGGTGTTTGCATCATGGAATATCAACAAGGCGCACAAGGCTTATTTTGCCCTTTACCTGCTGCTCGTTACCGCAATGTTCGGGGTATTCATGTCACTGGATTTCTTCCTGTTCTATATATTCTGGGAATTGATGCTGTTTCCGATGTACTTTCTTATCGGTATCTGGGGCGGTCCCCGGCGGGAGTACGCAGCCATTAAGTTCTTCCTCTATACACTGGCAGGTAGCGTGCTCATGCTGGTTGTCATACTGGCGTTTTATTTCAACAGCACGGATCCGTCTACCGGCAGGCATACCTTTGACATTGTAACACTCATGAATCAGGCAAATCAGGGACCGTTTATAAAGGAGTTCTGGATACGGCTCGCCATGTACATTGCCCTGTTCATAGGGTTTGCAATAAAGGTGCCGGTATTCCCCTTCCATACGTGGCTTCCGGACGCGCACGTTGAAGCGCCAACAGCTATCAGTGTCATCCTCGCGGGTGTATTGCTGAAGATGGGCGCCTACGGTCTTATGAGGATAAGCTTTCCCTTGTTGCCTGACATGGCCCGGTATACTGCAATCGGACTGGCAATCCTCGGTCTTATCAATATCGTCTATGGTGCGCTGGTTGCCATGGCACAGACGGATTTCAAGAAGATGATTGCTTATTCTTCGGTAAGTCACATGGGTTTTGTGATACTCGGACTTTCGTCCATGACCTTTATCGGTTTTAACGGTGCCCTTATGCAGATGTTCAATCACGGAATTATCACCGGGATGCTCTTTTTACTCGTTGGCGTTATCTACGACAGGGCGCACCACAGGGACCTCAACGGCTTCGGAGGACTTGCCACCTATATGCCAATCTATGCAGGTATAACAAGCCTTGCATTTATGGGTTCACTGGGCTTGCCCGGATTGAGCGGATTTATCGGTGAGATACTGGTATTCCTGGGCAGTATTAAGGTTTATCCCGTCATTGTTATTATATCGGCTACAGGGGTGATATTCACAGCGGCTTATTTTCTTTGGGCATATCAGAGGGTCTTTTTGGGTGCTGCGAATGAGAAGTATAAAGGTATTGCAGAGATAAACGGCAGGGAATTGTTTACCCTTATACCACTTGTTCTGATAGCACTGTTCTTCGGTGTGTATCCCGTACCGTTCTTTAACCTTGTCGGGCCTTCACTTTCAAAGTTGCTCATGATGGTAGGTCACTGATGGAGAAGATATGATGCACCGGGATTTAATCAGATCGCTTGTTCTCATATCGCCGGAGATCGTTGCCGCACTGACAGCTTCTGTTGCTCTCATAGGGGCAATGCTGATGAAGCGTTCACGGGGCAACGAGGCTTTTTATATAGGTATAATAGGTATGATCGGGGCACTGGCGGCAACGGTAATACTGTACGAAAGGCTGACCCTGGATACGGCTTTTTATGGGATGATTGCCGTAGATCCCTTCAGTCTTTTTTTCAGGATTATTGCTTATACTTCGATACTGTATGTTTTGCTTATGTCGTTCAATTCAAGGGAATTGAAAGACACGGAAGGAAAGTGGGAGTTCGTTGCCATTCTCTCGGGCTTCGGTATCGGCATGTCCATGATGGCAAGTTCCATGAACCTGCTGATGATCTACCTTTCTATAGAGCTGCTCAGCGTTATGTCTTATCTGCTTGTATCGTACACAAAAGGTGTTCGCCGTTCGAAAGAGGCAGGGCTTAAATACATCATATACGGTTCTATAGCGTCCGGATTCATGCTCTACGGTATGTCTATTTTGTACGGAATTTCTCATTCCCTTAACCTCCGGGAAATTGCATTAACATTCATAAATTCCAATTATCCGCCCGTTACCGTTTATGTCGCAACGCTGTTTATCCTTGCTGGCTTTGGATTTAAAATAGCAATGGTCCCCATGCACATGTGGGCACCGGATGTTTATGAGGGCGCTCCAACGCCCATAACTGCTCTCCTTGCGGTGGCTTCGAAAGCCGCTGGTTTTGCAGTACTCCTGCGGTTCTTCTATACGGCGTATATCAGTTCTGTGAGCATGACGCAGTATTATGCACAGGTCAGTCCTATTAAATGGCTGACGGTTATCGCTATCATTTCCGCGTTTACCATGACCATCGGTAACATCGTTGCGATACCGCAGAACAACATCAAGAGACTGCTCGCATATTCCAGTATAGCACACGCAGGGTACATGCTCATCGGTGTATCCATTATTTCGAAAGCTGCTATAGGTTCGGTACTGCTTTATCTTGCGGTTTATTTCTTCATGAATCTCGGTGCATTCGTCGTTGTTATGGTCGTTGACAATAATCTGAATTCAGAGGACATCAACAGTTACAGCGGGTTGTCCCAGGTAGCACCGGGGTTGTCCGCAGCCATGGCTGTATTCTTGTTTTCCTTAACCGGCATACCCCCGTTTGCAGGATTTATTGGAAAGGTGGTCATCTTTCTCTCTGCGATAGACAAAGGGCTCTATTGGCTGGTGATTATTGCAGTGCTCAATACGGTTGTTTCATTATATTATTATGCGCGGGTGATAAAGAAGATGTATCTTGAAACTGCCCCCGCGGATATCCAGCCGATCAAGGTCGGCATACTTCCGGCACTTATTATCATAAGTTTGCTTATACCGACTATTCTGTTCGGTATTTGGTGGGCACCGCTGCAGAGCTTTGCTCATTTTTCAAGCTTTATGTATTAACCCGAAAAATGCGATTGTAAAATAAGGAGGTTTATGCAATGAGCGATAATCCCGCGTCAGATAAAGGTATTCTTCGAAAATCCGATGAGGAAACCATACAGGGTAATTGCATATAAACCCCGTTAGAAATGTCGGAATAATACAG
>JAJYUJ010000005.1 GCA_021792615.1 bacterium | reverse complement strand
CCGGGGTTTATTGCTGCGTAAACGGTACAGCCCTTATGTCCTTCTTGAGGCCGACACCCATGGTCAGGATGATCTTGAACGCCTCCTCTATGGATATATTAAGCTCATAGAGGCTCGATTTTTTCACAAAGAGGAAGAATCCCGATGTTGGGTTCGGCACTGTCGGTATAAATACAGTCAAATTCTCCGGGTCTTCCATATTCGAGATCTCTGCCTTGCCGACGACAAACCCTATGGCATAGCTGCCTGCCCTCGGGAACTCTACAAGCACGACATGGTTGAACTGTTTCCTGTTCTCTGTAAATGCATCGGTGATCTGTTTTGCCCCGTTGTAGATCCCTTTGATAAAGGGAGTGTTGGAAAAGATATCCTCCATGAAACTCAGCAGTTTTTGTCCTATGTAATTATAGGTCATCAGTCCTATTATGAAAATTAATATAAGGGCAATGATAAGACTTATGCCGCGTACATGGATATAGGTTTGAGGGTTGATTATACTCGGAAGCATACCAAGCAGGCTGTCAGACCATGATATGAGGATCCTGATTATGAAGATCGTTATGATAACCGGTATAAGAACAGCTACCCCTGCAAGAAAAATATTTCTTATTTTGACGCTTAACTTGTTTTTAATTTTATGTATTTGCGGAATCGAATTATTCAACAAAGATATCCTCTTGCGTCGATCCCTTTTCGTTTTCCACATACGAGATCAGGTAATTTTTACTTTGCTCGTCAAGTTCCATGAACTTTACACCCATCCCCGGCAGGGCATCCTGAGTCGGTTCGGTCCCCGGTTTGTATTCATGCGACCATATTACCTCGCCCTTGGCTTCGATAAGTTTGATTGCACCAGGAAGCCTGAACCGAATATCGAGCATTGTCCCTTTTTTCAGGGGGGATCCCGTCTGGATGAGGAACCCTCCGATACTCATATCCGTTGTATAGTCAATCTTGAAATTATCGGTGTCCTCTATCGAGAGGAGAACGGGTATGCAGATCAGCCTCCTCTGTTGTTTCCGTATCTGGTGGAGCAAATTTAAATCATCGTTCATAGCGGTGTAACTTCTATGAGCAGGCTCCTCGTCCTTGGCCCGTCAAATTCACAAAAGAAAACTGACTGCCATGTGCCGAGCACAAGCCTGCCGTTTTCGACAAACAATGACAGGGTAACGCCTATCATGCTTGATTTAATGTGTGCATCGGCATTGCCCTCTTTGTGATTATAGTCCCGGTCTGCAGGGGCAATTTTGTCGAGTGTTTCAAGGATGTCCTGTTTTACAGCGGGGTCTGCGTTCTCATTGATCGTAATACCACCTGTCGTATGCGGTACAAATAAATAACAAATACCCCTCACAATGCCCAGCTTCTTGAGCAGTGCGTTCACATCGGTCGTAACATCAATGAGCTCAATCCTCTTTTTCGTAACAACGGATATATGTTTCATGGTTACAATTCTCTAAAAATAAAGCCCCTGTAAGACAGGGGCTTACTCAAATCGTCTATAATCTCTCCGTATAGCATATCAAGGCTGGACATTCACGATACTGACGGATCCGGTAATGGCTTCAGCATAGCTCTGGCCGAGAACCGTTGTTGTCGTATCGCTTGCTGAAAGCACACCAGTTGCTACCACTTGATATGCACCGGGCGGAACATTGAACGCCAGGAAATCACCCTGGCTCGATGTCCATGTCAATGAAGGGTCTGGCAAGCCGAGTGGCGGATTTCCATAAAAGATACCCTGTGTAACGATGGCGCCTGTACTGATATTTTGTAAGGTGACTATGGCGTTCTCAATCGCATCACCGGCACAGTTGCCTACCGTACCGACTATAGCACCCAATGACGGATCCTGAGTTACGTTAGCACTGCTGCTCGCAAGAGACACTATGGTACCAGACATCAATTCCACAGGTATTAATGCATTAGCATCCGCAGCGGAGACAATCTCCCCGAATTGGTAAGTATCCATATAGCCTGAGGCACTGGCTTTCACAGCAAAGAGAACCCCGGTGGGGAGTGTTGTCGTTACCGTTCCCGATGCACCGGATGTAACGGTAGTATCCGGCGTTTGGTTTGCCACCTTGTTGCTTGTTGAGGTAAAGAGCGAGATTGATGCTCCAACAACAGCACCGCCAAGTCCGTAATTTTGTGCATTTAATCCTACCGGTATAGGTCCTCCCTGAAGTATGGCAGTACAGGTTGACACATACGTCCCGCCATTTGACACAATTATGGGGGGAGGCAGGGTAGTATTAGTCGGTGGAGTTTGCTGCTTCGTTTGTTGTGGTGTGCATCCGAGGAGCTTCTGCATGTCAGCGGGCAGATTTTGCGAACAAACAGTAGGGTTATTCCCGGCAGGCACATATCCGGATCCACCGCCGCAACTACTCATGAAGGCTATGAAAGAAACTAACATAAACACGATAAATAACGTTCCTTTATTGTTTGTTATTTGTTTCATAAGTAACCTCCCTTACTTTTTTTACAAACATACAGGAGCATTTGGACTGTGTCAAGGACACCGTTCGTCACCTTTAGAGTTTGTTAATCTCGCTGTTTTTGGCCGTATAAACCTCGATAAAAATTCTTGAGGCTGCGCCCTTTCCTATTGCAGACTTTGTTCCTTCGGATGATACGATGATAGGTCCGCCCGAAGCATTGACAACCTTTATCTTACTGCCGGTGCGTATCCCTATGTTGATAAGTTTTTTGATGAATCCCATTTCGCCCATGACCTGTTTTACAGTCCCTTCCTGCCCCGATTTCATGGCGTTTAACGGACTAAGACCGGGCTGTTCTCTTTTATTCTCGTCGGTTTTGTCTTTATTGAGTCTCATACCTTCTTGATAATGATTTTCAACAGCAATGTCAATAGTTGTTTCCGAATCCGCCGTCTTTGGTGGTGTGCATTGACTTTATATACTTTCTTAAAATCTTGACTTTGGCAAGACCGGATATTAGGTGATTGTGATATGCCTGAAGAAAAAACTTACGACGACAGGATTCGAAATATAAAGAAAACGGATTCCGGATATGTACACCCTGCAATAAAAGCTGGAATACAAAACCCGCCTGCGGAATCAAAGGAGGGACAGGCTCTGTGGCAGCAAACAAATCCGCCGGCCGGACAAGTAACGGGAATAGTACGGAATCCGCCACTTCAACGGTAACAAATATTTTAGACTTTATGCTCAAAGCCGGCATACTGTCTCTTATCGTGGTGTTTGTAGTCGCCTCTCTATATTACGGTTCATTTGTGAGGATATGGGAGATTACCATAGCCCGCGGGAGGATATTCAGTTTTTTCACATATGCCTCTATCAGTTATTCTGCAATTACACTCTTATATCTGATTTTCAGAACAGTCCTATGGCTAAGATATAAACCGTATGCTCTGCAACCGGGTGACCGTTTACCGTTTGTCAGTGTGATCATCCCCGCATACAATGAAGGTGCGCTGGTAGAAAAAGCAATCAAAGCTGCCGTGGAATCGGATTATCCCCGCAATAAAATAGAGGTACTTGGCATCGATGACGGATCAAAGGATGATACATTTCTCTATATGCAGAAGGCAAAAGCGCGCTATGCCGGCAATGTTACCTTAATAAAACTACCCCGCAATATGGGGAAACGTCATGCCTTATACAGTGGATTTAAAAAGGCAAAAGGGGATATATTCATAACCATAGATTCCGACTCCTTGATAGAGAAAGGCTCTCTCGATCATATTGTTGCACCGTTTTTGAGAAACGAGCAAATCGGTGCGGTAGCCGGCAACGTAAAGGTCTTAAACAAGCAAGAAGGTATAGTGCCAAAAATGCTCGGTGTAAGTTTTATCCTGTCGTTTGATTTTACAAGGGCGTGCCAGTCGACCTACGGAGCTGTTTTGTGCTGTCCGGGCGCGTTCTCGGCGTACAGGGCGGGCGTCATCAGGCAGGTTATTGACCCATGGCTTCATGAGACGTTCCTCGGGGAGGTATGCACGTATGGCGAAGACCGGGCACTTACCAATATGATATTGCAAAAGGGGTTTTACACAACCTATCAGAACAGTGCCGTTGTACGGACGCAGGTCCCGACGAATTACAATAAACTCTCAAAGATGTATCTGCGATGGGAAAGAAGCAACATTCGGGAGTCCATCATCCTCTCAACTTTTATTCTGAAAAAATACAGGAAAAAACACAGGGTGCTGCCGTTTGTTAATTTTATAATCGTTAATCTGCGTTACCCGTTTCAGTATTATGCAATGGCGTTCCTTTTCATAAACCTTATACTGTATCCGGCAAACATATTCAGGTACCTTTCGGTGGTTGGGGTAATTTCGCTTGTTTATATGATATATTACATTCGTGCCGAGAAGAATTCAGACTTTTTGTATGGTGTTCTTTATTCCTATTTCTCTATATTTACACTGCAGTGGATATTTCCCTATGCAATGGCAACATTAAAAAGCAAATCATGGATGACGAGATAAGTTAAGCCTGTCCTTTATTCGTTTTATAAAAATAGGTCGATATCTTTTTGTTTATGGCATGATAACTGTTCGTTACTACATAATGCAGTAATTCGTAGATCACGCCGAACACTATAAACGTAAACTTTATAAGCCACATAATCTTTGCCTCCATACTGAAAGAACTAAAAGCATTTTTTATGCCACAAATAAAATCGTTATTTATCAAAGTGTTGGATAAATTGTTGTGATATTTATTCTATTCATTGTTATTAAAACATCACAGATCGCACATAGAGAGGCATGAAGTGAGAGGTATTTTATAAACAGAAAAACGATACTACCGGTGTGTTGAAAATTGACTACATATTTCAAAAAAAGCTTGCATTTAACTATTTTTAATAGTACAAAATCATATAATAGTAATAGTATATAACTTTTATTCATAATAGATATTTGCTGATACGTTTTAGTGTTCATTTTTGCACATATTTTATTTTATTGAGAGGTTCTATTGAAAAAGCATGTGCAGCATGTTTATATATTCTTAATCTTATTGATAGTATTGTTGATTACTGTAATAGGGTTAAGATCGTATACCCTGAGCATCCTTAAAAAAAACGATAGACTGAAGGCAGTTGCACATACAGAAAGAAATATAATCGATGATGTGATTGTTTCGGTAAATTCACCTGCTCCTCCGCGCGTCTCGCAAACCTCTTTATCAGGTTTAAAACATGGCATCCAATTGCTATCGTTGTATGCCAATCCGGATCCGGATTGCAAGCGCATTTTGAACAGCATCAATGCCGACATAGGCAGGTTTAAAGAAGGATTCGCATCATCCGACCGGTTGGAGGTTGATAGTGCCGGTTCGAATATCCATAAGAACCTTGATGTTTTTTTGCAGAGACAGGAATCGATAAACAACAAACACATACATTATTTTTCTACCGTGACTACTGTTTTATTGTCCCTTGTAGTCATCGTTCTCCTGTTTTTGCTGTTTTATTTTTACAGCACCATCTTTTTACCGATGCAGAAACTGATTCCAATACTGGAGTCAGTTGAAAAAGGCGACCTTTCACAGAGAGCGGACACAAAAGCAAAAGGCATGCTTGCGGTAATAGAGCATTCCATTAATTCTATGATCGCAAGCCTGCAGATATACACGAACCAGCTCGAAGCTATGGTAGAGGACAGGACACGGGAGCTCAAGCACAAGGAATTTTATATCAACAACATGCACGATTGCTTGTGTGTGCTCGATAAGGATAGCAGGATTGTGGATATCAACCCGGCATTTACTCAGATGCTGGGCTATACAAGAGAGGAGATTGCCGGCAGATCGATTTTCGAGCTGTTTGACGAAAACAATAAAAAAATAATTGCAGCGGAATTTGAAAAACGGGCCAAGGGCGATCCGTCAACGTACGAGATCAATATACTCACAAAAGATCACACCAGCATACCCATCATTACAAGCGGTGCACCTATTATAGAGGATGGTGTACTTACCGGGAAGATCGGTATTTTTACCGATATCAGCTTTTTAAAAGCACTGCAGGCAGAATTGGAATTCAGGAATGTGGAACTTGAAAAAGCAAACAAGGCCAAGTCCGATTTTCTTGCGAGTATGTCTCATGAACTGCGTACGCCCCTGAACGCTATTATGGGGTTCTCGGAGGTGCTGCTCGAACGTAATTTCGGGGAGCTCAATCAAAAACAGGAAGAATATATAAAAGACGTACTTGAGGCAGGCGAGCACCTGCTTTTGCTCATCAATGATATCCTGGATCTTGCGCGTGTAGAATCCGGTCAGATGATATTTGAACCCTCCGAATTTTATGTGAGAGATATCGTGGAACAGAGTATCACCATGGTAAAAGAACGGGCATTGCGACATTATATCAACCTGTCGGAGGTAATCTCTCCGGATGTTTCCATGGTCTATGCCGATGAAAGGAAATTAAAACAGGTCCTCTATAATCTTCTTACCAACGCAATCAAGTTTACCCCGGATAGCGGTAGTGTATCCCTTATCGTCAGTAAAGCGGATAAAGACGTCATGTTCACCGTAGAGGATACCGGTATAGGCATCCCTGAAGAGGCAATGTCCAAGCTGTTTTATCCTTTTTCCCAGATCAGGTTATCGCATCCGTCCATTCACGAAGGCACGGGCCTTGGTCTTTCCATAGTAAAGGCGATCATAGAACTACACGGTGGTAAGATATGGGTGGAGAGCAAGGTTGGGAAAGGCAGCAGATTCTCATTTACAATCCCTGCAAATATAAAACACCCGTTTAGACCGCCTCAAGCTGCTCAGGCACAAAAAAGGATAGACGGCAACCATGTACTCGTTATCGAGGATGACCATGCCATAGCAAAACTGATTAAGGGCTACCTCCAGGAGGCAGGTTATGAGGTAGACGTTGCATACGATGGAGAACAGGCTTTGACCATGATAAAGGATTTAAAACCGAACATAATTACACTCAATCTTTCTATTCCCAAGAAAAATGGCTGGATCGTCCTTAAATCGTTACAAGCAGATCCCGATGCGAAAGGCATACCAGTGATTATTATTTCATCCATAGAAGAGGGCAAAGACGCGTTAAAGCTTGGTGCATCATCGTTTATATTAAAGCCAATTGACAGGCAGACTCTGTTAAAAGAGATTTACAGGGTTTGCGGAAGGAGGTTCTCATGAGGATACTCGTTGTTGAAGATGATCCCAAAAGCGCACGGCTAATAAAGGATATACTCGAATTGCGGGGCTATGTCGTTATAGAGGCAAGTAACGGTTTATCCGCCATGAGAATTATCAACGATCATATTCCCGATTTGATATTTATGGACATGAACCTCCCGGGCATGGACGGTATCACGTTGACAAAACTCATAAAAACGAGTTCTAAGACAAATAATATCCCGGTAATAGCCCTTACAGCAGCAGCGATGAAGGGCGACAGAAGCAGATTCATCCAGGCCGGCTGTGATGATTATATAAGCAAGCCATTCCATGTAAAAGATATTCTTGATTCGATAAAGAAGTACGGAAAAGCGGAAGAACAAAAAACAATAAAACATCCGCCTATTGTTCTTGTCGCGGACGACAGACCGGAGAATATAGAATTGATAAGTGCAACCCTTTCACCCATGGGATATGCCATCATAAAATCAGCGAATGGTGTGCAGGCTATGGAAAAAATAAGAACACTACGTCCGGATATTGCCATGATCAACGTTTTTATGCCGGAGCTCAACGGCATAGAAGTATGCAAGAGCATTAAATCAGACGAACAGTACGCTTCGATACCCGTAATCATGATAACAGCCCTTAATGATGCAGATTCGAAGATGAAGGCGCTCTCCGTAGGCGCGGATGAATTCCTGACGAAACCCATAGACCGCTATGAGCTTATGGTGAGAGTCGGGAATCTTTTAAATGTCAAAAAGCATATAGATAACCTGAACAATCAGATTGTCGAGAAGACAAAAGAATTAAAAAAAGTAATTTTAGAACTGAAAGAAGCCAATATCAATATCGTCTACAGGCTTTCGAGAGCGGTTGAATATATAGATAATGATACAGGGAACCATAATATAAGGGTGAGCAAGTATGTCATGAGTATAGCAGACGGAATGGGTTTTACAAAAGAGGAGGTTGAGAAGATATCCATAGCGAGCTCCCTGCATGATATAGGGAAGATAGGTATATCATCGCTCATACTCCTGAAGCCGTCAAGTCTCACCGCGGAAGAATTCGAACAGGTAAAAAAGCATACACAAATAGGCTCTACGCTATTGACCAATTCCGGATCTAAGTTACTCGATATGGCAGGACAGATAGCGCTTACACACCACGAAAGGATGGACGGAACAGGTTATCAGCATGGATTGAAGACAGACAGTATTCCTGTAGAAGGAAGGATCACCGCACTGGCGGATGTTTTTGATTCCATGACCATCAAAAGGCCGTACCGGGATGCCCTCCCTGTCGATCAAACAGTTGAATATATAAAATCAAAAGCAGGCACACAGTTCGATGCGCATATTACGGACGTATTTTTACGGCATCTGAAAGACATACTTGATATAAAGTATATGATAAAAGCATAAGACAATCTGTTTTAAGAACTATTATAATTTGATGTTGCTTAAAATTGAAAAGTGGACTGACTTTTGATCGAATAATTCTTCATTTACAAAATAATGCCGTTTCTCAATCTTATCTCTGCTCCATTGAGAATAAGAGTAGGAATCACCGTCTGTGACAGAGGTTATGTACATCTATCTACACTGGTTTTGTGTCATTCTCACGAAAGTGGGAATCCAGTTTCTCACTACTCAATCATTTCCAGGATATTAAGAATCTGGACGTCGTCTCTGCGAAATCAGGGAACTATTTTGAACGGGTGTTCGCCGCAATCCACGCTATTTATAGCGGCGGGGTACCCAAGCGGGGCTTGGGTCGGGCGAACTAAGCGATTGATATATTCCATACCGACGAAGAATCCATGCCGTTTACGGCGTGGTTCTTCAAGAAATGGATTCCTGCTCAAGCATATCTTCGAAGAAGCCCACGGGCAGGAATGACGAACTCTTTGAGATTGATATGTTGCTGCCAATCCATTTATTCTGTTAAACTAACCAATAGCGTTTAAATTAGTCTATTTTTCAATTTTAAATGCATCCGTTACAATTTATATCGATATAAAGAACCTTCTATTTTATCGAGAGTTACCCGCCTGTAAGTGTGGAGATGAGAGCAAGGAATCGGAAAACGGTTCAGGTACAAATGGGGTTAAAAAAACAATCTGTGACTTATCTGTGACTTTTTGAGTGGTATAGATTTGCACAAAGGAGGAGAGGATGCTCAAATTGATATTTCAAAAATCCTCTTTAACGTAAATTACAATAACGTGATCCATATCATACACGATTTTAATTTGCTTTCCTAAAACTAACCAAAAAGGAGGTTACAATGAAGACAAAGATATTTAGTAAACTAATTATTCTTAGCATGCTTGCCATGATTGTCATGGCAGGATGCAGCGGATCGAAGGGATCAACCGGAGCAACAGGTCCCCAGGGTCCCGCAGGTCCAACAATGCCGGTAATTCAGAGCACCAATGTTTATGGCTTGCCTGCTCTGCCAGGCAGTAGTATTACGGCTGTTGTTTTAGCGCAGAGCGCACAGAATCTTGCTCTAACGTACAGTTGGTCTACATCAAGCGGTTGGGGCATCAAGAGTGGGGGCACAAGCCCTACGGTAACAATCAAGGCAATAGGCGGGTATGATGCGACAGGGTATGCAATGGTAACTGTTTCAGACACACAGAGCAGGAGTGCTACCGGTGTAGTTATATTAAACACCCTGTATGGCGACTGGGGGTCTGCTGCTATAATTGATGCAGGTTCGACCGGTGCCAACAATCCACAGGTGTCCATTGACAGCGCGGGCAATGCAATCGCTGTGTGGGGGCAGTCTGACGGCACAAACTACAGGATCTATGCAAACAGGTATGTTGCGGGCACGGGCTGGGGCCCTGCTACTATAATTGATGCAGGTTCGACCGGTGCCAACAATCCACAGGTGTCCTTTGACAGCGCGGGCAATGCAATCGCTGTGTGGGATCAGTCTGACGGCACAAACTACAGGATCTATGCAAACAGGTACGTTGCGGGCACGGGCTGGGGCACTGCTGCTATTATTGATGCAGGCCCGAATTATGCCTACCTTCCACAGGTGTCCATTGACAGCGCGGGCAATGCAATCGCTGTGTGGAAGCAGTGGGACGGCACCCACTACAGGATCTATGCAAACAGGTATGTTGCGGGCACGGTCTGGGGCACTGCTGCTATAATTGATGCTGGTCCGAACAATGCCAACAATCCGCAGGTGTCCTTTGACAGCGCGGGCAATGCAATCGCTGTGTGGGAGCAGTGGGACGGCACAAACTACAGGATCTATGCGAACAGGTATGTTGCGGGCACGGGCTGGGGCACTGCTGCTATTATTGATGCAGGTCCGAACAATGCCTACTATCCGCAGGTGTCCTTTGACAGCACGGGCAATGCAATCGCTGTGTGGGAGCAGTATGACGGCACAAACTACCGGATCTATGCAAACAGGTATGTTGCGGGCACGGGCTGGGGCACTGCTGCTATTATTGATGCAGGTCCGAACAATGCCTACTATCCGCAGGTGTCCTTTGACAGCACGGGCAATGCAATCGCTGTGTGGCGACAGTCTGACGGCACATACTACCGGATCTATGCAAACAGGTATGTTGCGGGCACGGGCTGGGGTACCGCTGCTGCAATTGAAACCAATCCGAACAATGCCAACAATCCGCAGGTGTCCTTTGACAGCGCGGGCAATGCAATCGCTGTGTGGCAACAGAATGACGGCACATACTACCGGATCTATGCAAACAGGTATGTTGCTGGCACGGGCTGGGGTGTTGCTGCTATTATTGATGCAGGTCCGACCGGTGCCTACTATCCGCAGGTGTCCTTTGACAGCGCGGGCAATGCAATCGCTGTGTGGGATCAGTCTGACGGCACATACAACCGGATCTATGCAAACAGATTCCAATAAAAATGAAGACAAACGAATTTTAAGGTACAAGGCTTGGTAACCTCAGAGGTAATTGTAAGGGGCGGGGCAAAGCCCCGCCCCTTTTTTGTGCGCCCTTATTGTTACTTTTTCAAAAAATGCTCTACTGTTTTTCCAAAGAGAAATAAAGAGATATCTTTGGGTGAATTTTTAATAGCAAGGACTGCAATATGACTCAACTCTTCTTTCTTTAACTTATATTTTTTCGCTACAAAAAGTGCATCCTGTATGTCCACCTCTGTTGCCCTTCTTAATTTGGCTATAACAAAATGCAATGGATAAAGGTCATAACCAAGCCAAGATTTATATGAAGGAGACGTTAAATTCTACAAATTTGGGAACAGACAAGTGTCTCAAAATCGTTGACACATTCCGCTTTTAATAGTGCCGGCCACGGCGCTTTTTAACTTCTTCGGTTTGTTTGATACTGGTTTTCTCTTTCGTAGAAATAGCTCGTGTCTCTTGCAACTTATTTAAAAAGTACGCTACTGTTTTTTTGAACATAAACAGGGCGTTGTCTTTAGGTGAATTTATGATAGCAAGGTCTGCATCTTTGCGCAGCTCTTCTTTATTCAATTTATATTTCTGTGCTACGAAAAGAGCGTCTTGTATGTCTATTTCTGTTGCCCTTCTTAATTTGGATATAATAAAATCTGATGGATGAAGCACCTTAACCGTAAGAGTAAGGTCATGGTAAATAGAAATAGCTTTTTTCCTGTAATCTGGTGGCATAGAGACAACACCCCGGCGTGAAATGTCTTCCCCTATGTCCGAATAAATACCTTTGCTTTCTAAATAATCATGTAGTTTGTCTGCATCACAACCTTTTACTTCCGCATCCAGGTCCATGGTCATTCTATTTTTTTCCCCGTAGTATTCCATTGCAATCCCGCCCAGAATGATTATCTCAAGGCTTAAATGTTCCTTCTTGATAAATTCTTTAAGTGATTCAATAGTTGTATCTAAGTTAAGAGACATTACGTAATACCTCTATAAACTTTCTGTACTCTCTCATATCAAACACACCCTTGCTCGGTTTCAATGCTTTTCTTTGTATTCCACAAATCCCCATAAGTGTTTTAAAATTGGCATACCAGATACTTGCTTTCCTGTAATTTTTTCTCAATGCCGGTATATGTAAATATTCTTCCCAGGGTACATTGTCATTCACAAGAATTTCGAGCCACAGCATATCGAGAGCGGTTTTGTCCTTTAAAACATCGTGGATGTTTTTATATTTTCTCCCTGTGTAAAAAGAGAGAATCTTTGTCCAGTTTTTTTCTTCCTTATCCATAATGTCGTTATCATAGTAAAGCAACCGGCATAAATCAACTAAACTTACCCGAAAGCTCCTCAGAGGGCATAAACATTTTGGTGTTATTATAGGAGGGGTAACATGAATGGGCGTTCGCCGCAATCCCCCCGCCTACGGTGGGAGGGTCAAGGCGAACTCTATGATGAACCTGTTCCATACCGACGAAGAATCCACGCTGTTTACGGAGTGGTCCTTCAAAATCTCCCTAACGCTTTTTGGCAAAGAGGGAGGATACATGTCTTATTTTACCCTTTGAAAAGAAGGATTAAGGTTTATACAATATATCTGCGGCACCGGCCGGACAGTTTTATGGCATAGACGGTACGAACATCTTTCTTATAAACCCTGCGAATGGCGATATATCCTTAGTGGTTGCTGTACCTCAGAGGTATCAGATCAGCACAATGCCTGACGGCAGCTTGTTAACATCAGGCGTATATTTGATAAACAGGGTGTATCCGTAGGAGAGGCGAAGGTTAACACACCACCTGCTCCTCTTTTTGGAGGGGAAAAGAAGGATTGAATACAGGGGCAGGCACATTGGTGCCTGCCCCTTTTTATTTGTTTTAATCATCACATAAAAACAACCCCTTCTTTCCCACTTTTCTGGGGGATGATGCAGAAGCAGGGGCGGGGTTTGCCCCGCCCTTTTTTATTGGAAGGGGCCGGAGGTGTCCAGCCCCTTTTTGCTTGACTTACCGCGTATTTAAAGTTACCGATTTTCTATGCACTGGTTCTCCTCTATAATCCCTGTTTTTATGAGCAATGAAAATGTTGGTGCACTGCATGCACTGTGGACATTTCCCGCTATTGTTGTGCTTGCGCTGATCATCGCATGGTCGGCGGAATCCGCCCAATATTTTATATCGCAGGGACTTGCACTTGCATTGCTTGCATGGTTTCAGACAGCCCCGGAATTTATGGTTGAGGCGGATCTCGCATGGCATAAAGAGGTGCATTTAATGCTTGCCAACCTCACGGGCTCTTTACGACTGCTGACCGGTGTGGGATTGCCGCTTGTATTCTTCGTGTCATATTTTTACAACAGGAAGCGCAAGAATGGTTCGACAATCCACATAGAAAAGGCGCATTCCATAGAAGTCGTCTTCTTTGGAATAGGTGTATTGTACCTTTTTATCGTATATCTCAAAGGCAGTCTCAGCATTGTAGACGGCGTTGTCATGCTCCTGATATACCTTGTTTATCTGTTTTTTCTTACGAAGCTTCCCTCAAAGGAAAGAGAAGAACAATCCCAAATGGAATACATACCCGCTAAAATTATCGGCATGAAAAGCGTTTACCGGACTTCAACGATAATCCTGCTGTTCATTATAGGAGGGGTTGGCCTGGTATTCGCCGTAGACCCGTTTATAGGGAGTATGAAGAGCATTGCACTGACCGCCGGTATATCTGAGTTTATCTTCATTCAATGGGTGTCCCCGTTCTTATCGGAGTTTCCGGAAAAGTTGAGTGCCTTTTACTGGGCCAAAAAGAAAGAAGGTGCGACCATGGGCCTCATGAACATAACATCGTCCACCATAAACCAGCTCACCCTGCTACCAGCATTGCTCCCGTTCGTTTATTCTTATGCCGTAGGCGGTGCAACGGCTATCCATTTCGACGCCTACCAGAGATCGGAATTGCTTCTGACTTTTGCCCAGTGCAGTACAACAATGTTACTTTTGATTGACATGAAGTTCAATTTATATGAAGCAGGTGGTATGTTTATTGTATGGTGTATACAATTTTTTGTACCCTCAACACGGGAGATGGTAACGTATATGTTCTTTGGATGGACATTTGTAGAGGTTACCCTGATACTGCTCAGGGTTAAGGGTATGGATATGGCAGGCAATTTTGTCAGTACTTACAAAAAATATATAAAAATTTAAAAGGAGGAAGTATGACACAGGAACATGTAGCTCAGATAATATTGACTTTCATTGTCGGAGTCAGTCTCGTATCGCTGGGATACGCGGGCTGGCTGGCGAGTTGGGTCCTCAAAAAGGACATGGGGACGCCAAAGATGCAGGAGATCAGCAATGCGATCAAGGAAGGTGCTGTCGCATTTTTAAACAGACAGTATAAAACGATCATTTCGCTTGCAATCCTCACGGCCGCGATCATCTTTGGTATCTATTATGGTGTACAGCATAATGCGGGCCTTGCATGGAAAACAGGTATAGCCTTTATCTTCGGGTCTTTCTCATCTGCCCTCGCAGGATATGTGGGTATGCACATTGCGATCAGATCGAATGTGAGAACAGCGGCAGCATCAACCCGCAGCCTTGATGAAGCGTTGAAGGTATCGCTTCGCGGCGGTGCTGTTTCCGGCATTACCATTGTTGCAATGAGTCTGCTCGGTATCTCGATACTGTTCCTGCTCTACGGGGGACTTGCAAACCCGCAGCATGTACCATACATGTTGGTTGGATACGGGTTCGGCGCAAGCTTTGTTGCATTGTTTGCACAGCTCGGCGGCGGTATTTATACAAAAGCAGCCGATGTCGGTGCAGACCTTGTCGGTAAGGTTGAGGCAGGCATTCCCGAGGATGACCCGCGAAACCCTGCGGTCATAGCAGACCTTGTCGGTGACAATGTCGGCGACTGTGCAGGAAGGGGTGCCGACCTGTTTGAGTCAACCGCAGCAGAGAACATCGGAGCCATGATACTCGGTATAGCGCTGTATCAGCATTTTGGAATCAACGGCATCTTATTCCCGCTTCTTGCAAGGGCCTTTGGTCTTATTGCAGCCATGTTTGGCGTACTCGTTGTAAAGACAAAGGAAGATGGAGAACCGATGCAGGCACTCAATAAAGGGTATTACCTTACCAGTATACTTGCTGCAGGCGGTTTTTGGCTTGCAACAGACCTTCTGCTGAACAACAATATGTGGTTTTTCTATGCCGGGCTGGTCGGTATTGTAACAAGCATTCTGTTTGTCTTCATCACACAGTACTACACAGAGTACCGGTACAGGCCGGTTAAGGAGATTGCCGAGTCGGCAAAAACAGGACCTGCGACCGTTATTATTACCGGCTTTGCGGTTGCACTTGAGAATACCGTGCTGCCAGCCATAGTAATAGGCGTTGCCTTGATTATGTCTTACTACTTCGGTCTCAAGGGCAGCGCACTTGAATTTGCCAATAACCCGGCCGGAGGCCCAATAACAGGCGGTGGCTTTTTTGGTACTGCGATCGCGACCATGGGTATGCTTTCAACATCGGCGTATGTTCTGGCAATGGATACCTTCGGTCCGATAACGGATAATGCAGGCGGTATCATCGAGATGTCTGATCAACCGGAAGCGATCAGGAAAAAGACAGACAAGCTCGACGCTGTTGGAAATACGACGAAGGCATTGACAAAAGGCTATGCAGTCGGCAGTGCGGCTCTTGCGGCATTCCTGCTCTTCAATGCGTATCTTGATGATGTAGGCGAGTTAATGATGAAGTCAAAAGCTTATATAGGGCAGACCGCACAACAGATTTATCATCTATCGCATACCATCAACCTTGCGGATGTACATGTATTTGTTGCCGGGTTACTTGGCGCAATGCTGGTATTCATATTCGCATCATTGGCGATAGCGGCTGTCGGGAAAGCGGCTTATTCGGTCATCAGCGATGTCAGGGCACAGTTCAAGGAAAACCCCGGCATTATGAAAGGAACATCAAAACCGGATTACGGACGTACGGTCGATATCGTTACAAAAACTGCACTGAAGAAGATGGTGCTTCCCGGCATCCTGCCTATACTTTCACCGATTGTCATAGGATTGATATTCAGGGAATTCGGCTACGGTGCACAGGCTGTTGCAGGCTTCATTATGGTTGCAACCATTGTCGGTGTACTCTTTGCGATTGTGTTGAACAACGGCGGTGGTGCATGGGATAACGCAAAGAAGTACGTAGAAACCGGTGCATTGGGCGGGAAAGGTTCTGACGCACATAAGGCAGCAGTCGTCGGAGACACCGTTGGCGACCCGTTCAAGGACACAGCAGGTCCATCTCTCCACGTTCTCATCAAATTGCTGGCAACGGTGACCCTTGTTATGGCACCTTTGTTCCTGTAAGAGCTGTAAGAAAGATTAACAAGTTTGTTCATGATGCCCTCCCGCCGTAAGCGGGAGGGCTTTTTATTTGCATTTTTATTGTTGAAGGTCTACACAATATTCCATGAACATTATATTTATGGGCAGTGCCGCGTTCAGCATACCTTCGCTGGATGCCATCATAAAATCATCCCATCATGTTGCCGGTGTCATCTCAAATCCTGAAAAACCGGCGGGCAGAGGTCTTAAAAACAGGGCTACGCCTGTTGCACAAATGGCTCTTCAGCACAACATAGATATATTGACCCCGGTTACGTTAAGGAACAATAGCGAAACAAACGCCTGGATACGGCGCCATGCACCCGATGTACTGGTTGTTGTGGCATACGGAAAATTTATACCACCGGATATTTTACCTATACCCGCATTCGGCTGTTTAAACCTGCACCCGTCGCTCCTGCCGAAGTACAGGGGTGCGGCACCCATCCAGAGGGCCATTATGAACGGCGAGGCTATAACAGGGGTCAGTGTAATGCTTCTCGATGAGGGCATGGACAGCGGACCTGTTTTGATGCAAAAAGAGGTAGGCATTGCACCGAACGATGATGCCATAACACTCGGTGAAAAGCTCGCGGTATTCGGTGCGGACATGCTGTTAAAAACCCTCGACCTCCTCGAAAGAAAACAAATTGAGCCTGTTGCCCAACAACATGAGCTTGCGACATTAGCTCCCAAAATAAGCAAAGAAGAAGGCAGGCTGGACTTTACCAGGCCGGCTGTGGAACTCCATAATCTGGTCAGGGCATTGATCGAATGGCCGGGTGCGTGGACATCCCATAATGGGGAAATTATACAGGTACGTGGTACCGAGGCGTTGAATGATAAATCAAGCGAGCAGGCTGGCAGCATCATAACTATAGATAAACAGGGCATTCATGTGGCAACCGGTGCCGGAGTGCTTATAATAAAATCGGTAAAACCTTCCGGCCGTAAAACAATGGATGCCTTCAGTTATGCCAATGGAAGACGAACAAAGACCGGGGATCTTTTGGGTTGACTCTTTTACAGTATAGGTTACAATACTTTTGATCAGGATAATGGATGGCTGCTCTGCTTACCCTTCAGGTACAACAGGGAGGAAAGTCCGGACTTCAAAGGGCAGGATGGCCGCTAACGGCGGCTGTGCCGTCACAGACGGCATAAGGAGAGTGCAACAGAAAGCAAACCGTCCCGCCTATGGCGGGATAAGGGTGAAACGGTGAGGTAAGAGCTTACCAGTGCCCTGTGCGAACAGGGCAGCTCTGTAAACCCCATCCGAAGCAAAACCGAATAAGCAGGCGCTTGAGGGCTGCCCGTCCGATGCCTGCGGGTCGGCTGCTTGAGGCTGTCAGCAATGGCAGTCCCAGATAAATAGCCATAATGAACAGAATCCGGCTTACAGTTATCCTGATCTATTTTTACGTTTTGCCGGGAAATAATCCGCAGTTCATGACAATGAACTGTCGATGGTATGATTTTCGATAAAATTATGAAGTTTATTGTTATGTTCGGGTTTCATGTTCTCAAACTGTATGCCTATAACAACATTGGACGTGGTTTTCTCCGGAGCATCTGTGGATTTTGACCAGACAACCTTTCCACTCAGGATAAGTGGATCTTTTTCGTTTGGAAGATGAAGAAATAATTCCACAACAGTTCCCTCTCTGATCAATGTCGCTGTTTCTACCCCCATTCCCCCAAGACCAACATCCCTTGTAAAGTCAGAAAAGAAAATACCGTCACTCTTGCAATTTACCCTCAGCCTGGTTTTTACCCGCTTGCTTTTCCTATGTTCATTATAGGTATGCATCTTGCATGCTTGTATACCCCATACCAATGACATCCGCAAGTGATATTTTTTATGTTTCAATACTATTGCACCGTACGCATAGCTGTTGCAATTTTTCAGGTTACGTTGTATTTGGGTTTTATGATCGGTAAGGGAAACCGCGAATATGCTGGATAAAAACAAGATAAGAAAAGATACGGAACACTATCTTATGGACGGTAGTTATGAAAAAGCCATCGAGGAGCTCGAAAAGCTTTCCGTCATAGAGACCAACGATCCCTGGATCTGGAACTCTCTGGGGGAATGTTATGCAAACATCAATGAAGAAAAAAAGGCTGTAAAGAACTTCATGATGGCATACAAAAAATTTATACGTCAGAATGATATGCAATCGGCCCTTTCTTCGATTGAGAGAATCCTTTCTTTTGATTCTACCAATAAAGAAGCTGCGGAGGAAAAAAATAATCTGCTCAAAAAGTTGTCCAAAGAGGGTAATAAACCAGTCAGGGATATTACAAAAAAGATTCCAATCTTTTCGGAGATTGAAGAACCAGAATTGAAAGATATACTCAAGATTGCGAAGGACTTAACATTTGAGGACCAGACGGTCATAGTAAAAGAAGGCAGCAAGGGTGATTCCATTTATTTCATCATATCCGGTATTGTCAGTGTGTATAAAAGAGACAAAGACGGTAAAGACGTCCTGCTCGATACGCTCTCGGACGGGGATTTTTTCGGCGAATTCGGCTTCTTTACGGGAGGGAAGAGGCAGGCAACCATTGCCGCTACAAGCATGGTTGAGGTTTACGAATTTAAAAAACAGGACATGGAGGATGTCGCGCAGAGGCATCCAAATGTTTCAAAAGTGCTGGTTGATTTCTACAAGAAGCGGGTCCTGGACAATATCATTGCCTTGACGCCTGTCTTCAGCGATTTAAACTATAACGAAAGAGCAGAAATTGTAAACAGGTTTAGTCTTATGGTCGTCGATGCCGGCAAAGTCATCGTAAAAGAAGGAGAACGGGGAGATGCGATGTATGTGGTCAAAGATGGTGCACTTCAGGTAAGTACGGTGGATCAAAACGGCAACAATGTCATACTCGCCCAACTCGGCGAAGGCGATATATTCGGCGAGGTCGCTCTCATTACGGGAAAAGAAAGAACTGCAACCGTAAAGACACTCAATCAGAGCAGGCTGATGAAACTGAAAAAAGAAGATTTCCAGGATATCGTAAAAAAGTATGATTCCGTGAAATCTATGGTTTTAAAAATAGTGAATGAACGGGCAGAGGACACGATAAAACATTTGTTCGAGAAGGTAAAATAGGAGAGAGTGTGTCTGCTCAAGCAATCAAAACCAGCACACAGGAACGCAACTTTTTGAAAGAGCTGCTTGATATCTATGAACTGCTCCCCCAACAGAGCACCGGTGCCGCTATTATCGACAGGATTTACAGCGAGCTCCTGCGTCTCATCATAAAAGAACTGACATGTAAGGCAGGCAGCTTGTTTATCATCGACAGCGAGGATGGGTCCCCGATTTTCATCGCCGTAAAAGGCGGGGACGAAAACCTTCTGGGGAAAAAGCTTGAAAAGGGCAAAGGCATTGTCGGTAAGGTGGCGATCACCGGCAAAAACTATCTTACCAAAGATGCTTCAAAAGATCCGGCATGGATGGGAGAAGTCAGCTCGAACAAAAGCTTTTCAACGAGCGACATTCTCGCTTGTCCCATAAAATACGGGGATCGCATTATCGGTGTCGTTGAGGTACTGAATAAAAAAAACGGTATGTTCAACAGGCAGGATATGCGCACATTGTCCGGACTATCGCGGCATATTGCTGTTTTTATGAAACACCTTATCGATGAGTCGGAACAAAAGAAGTTTATCGATATGCAGGCAAAGCTGTATGAGCTGTCGAAGATGCTCAACTCCAATCTTGATACAAGGGCTGTCGTCCGGGGCGCTATGAAAGCGATTATCTCATTGGTCAAAGCCGAAGTCGGTTCCCTCCTGCTGGTCGATAAGGAGAAAAGGGAATTATTTTTCGAGGTAGCGCTCGGTGACAGCGAAAAGACCCTCAAGGAAATACGCCTTAAATTCGGGCAGGGCATAGCGGGCTGGGTTGCCCAGCAAAAACAGCCCGTCATTGTAAATGATACTGCGCAGGATGAACGGTTTTATAAGAAGGCTGACGAAAAGACCGGTTTTGTGACGAAAAACATACTGTGCGTGCCGGTGATGTCCAGCGGCGAGGTCGTCGGTGTCATGCAGGCTTTAAACAAGAAAGAGGGGCTATTCACAAAACAAGATCTTAAACTTCTGACATCCCTGTCTGACCAAGTGGCTATAGCTCTCGAGAATGCGTCACTGCATGAGGAACTAAAAAGAACATTTGTCGAGGTTGTAGAATCCCTTGCAGAAGCGATTGAAAAAAGAGACCCCTATACAGGGGGGCACACAAAGCGGGTAGTGAAATACTCGCTTATGATTGCTGATGAAATACATCTTGAGGCAGAAGAGAAAGACAGATTAAAGATGGGCGCGCTTCTTCACGATGTCGGGAAGATTGGTATCGACGACAGTGTGCTGCGGAAGCCTGCAAAGCTTGATGAGACAGAGTTTGAAAAAATGAAGGCACATCCTTCCATCGGAGCCGACATACTCGGCAAGATCCCGCAGATAAAAAATATTATCCCTGGTATACTTCATCATCATGAATGGTACAACGGGGAAGGCTACCCCGACGGACTTTCCGGTGATGGCCTCCCGAGGATCGCCAGAATAATAGCTATAGCGGACACCTATGATGCCATGACGACCGACAGGCCGTACCGGAAGGGACTGACGTCTGAGGTTGCCATTGCAGAATTGAAAAGATTCTCCGGAACACAGTTCGATCCGCAGTTTGTAGGGGCGTTTATAAAGGCATTTGAAAAACAAAAGCGTGTCCAGGCTCAGCCGTAACCATGGCAGGTGAACAGAAAATCATGCTGAAAATAAAGTCTTGACTTCGTTCCCTGTTGCCGGTGTATAAAAAAATTAGTTACTTTTATCAAAAAATGATCCATACTAAAACAAAGGAGAAGAAAAATGTTGAAACTGTATGTAGGCAACTTGACGTTTGACACCACGGAAGACGATCTCAAGGGATTGTTCGGGAAGATTGGCGCGGTTCAGAGTGCTACCGTAATTAAGGATAAGTATTCGGATCGGTCAAAAGGTTTTGGATTCGTTGAAATGACAAACGATGAAGAGGCAAAAAAGGCCATTGAACAACTGAATGGCAATGACTTCAAGGGCAGGAGCATCAAAGTAAATGAAGCGAAGCCCATGGAAAAGAGAGACGGCCCCAGAAAAGGCGGATACGGAGGAAACGGCGGCGGATACAGATAATAATTCGTTTAAGATCAGTATAGGCGGGAGATTCACCCCGCCAGTAAGACATAAGAGATCTGTTGTTGTAGCGATACCGATAAGCGTATTGTCTGAACGAAAGGTTAAATCTTTATCTCAGTAGAAAGTCCCGCCATATATGACGGGAATAAGAGGTTAGACTTAACTTGAAAGTGCTTACAATGAGCATTATCTTTGTTATAAGACAACCTTCACTTTCGAACAGAGAACGTAACGTTTCTCAGACGTTAGTTATAGCTTGTTGAATTGTGAAGGTAAACCTAAAGGCAGGGAAATTACCCTGCCTTTTTTTTATTTCAGGGGTTACCATTTACTCCTTTAAAAACCCGGCTCATTAACCCGGAAAATGCAACAAGGAGGTGTAGATGGGCTGGTTACGGAATGCACGTACAGGGCACAGTTTTCGTGTGTCTGATTGACAAAAAGGGTAAAGGTATTATGGTATAATTATGAAGAGCAAGGACCTCAAAGTACTGACTATAATCGAGTTAAGAAAACTTGCAAAGCAGCTTAAGGTAAGCCTGAAGCGTACCATGACGAAGCCGCAGCTCATCAAAGCCATTGTACTTTCTGCGCGATCTCGTGCCATATCCGCAACATTAAAGGGCAAAAAACAGCAGCGAACAGCGATACTGCATCCAAAGCCTCATGTTGCTCTGAAGCAACGGGTTGTTGAGCCGGCGTATGAAGAGGTCCTGCCTGTGTATACCGGCATATCAAAGCTTATGCTCTTGCCGCGGGATCCGTGGTGGATCTTTGTTTACTGGGAGGTAGACAGATCACTCGTCGCCGGGAAATCATTGATACTCCGGGTTTACCGGCAGAACAATCATTTGTACGCAAGCATCAATGTAGGTAATTCCAGTAATTGGTATATTAATTTACCGGATCCGGCGGATACCGTGAGAAGCGAACTTGGCTATATCAAACCCGGAGGCGAATTCCGTGTCATTGCCGTGTCTAATACGGTAAGAATGCCGCGTGCATGGCCGTCTGATATAGATTATACCGGTTCGGGTAAAAGCCCTATGGATCGGCAAACAAATTCATTTATGGACTCGTACGCAGCGTACGAAAAGGCAGCCCCTTATGTCAGGGAAAATATAACATCAAGAAAGCGATGACCGCCGGATACCTTGCAATCGTCCTGCACTCTCACCTTCCGTACGTCCGGCACCCTGAATACAATGATTTTCTCGAAGAGGACTGGCTGTACGAAGCCATAACAGAAACCTATATTCCCCTGCTTGATGTGTTTGACCGTTTAACAAGAGATAACATCGATTTTCACATAACACTCAGCCTTACCCCGACGCTGCTTGAAATGCTCGGTGATGACCTTTTGATGAAACGGTACAGGCGGTACCTCTCGAACCTCATAGAGTTAAGCGAAAAAGAAATAGTGCGCACAGCAAATGATCCGGCTATAAATCCTCTTGCGAAGATGTACCACAGCCGGTTTGTCCATTTTAGGGATATGTTCGAAAACAAGTACCATGGAAATATCATACTGGGTTTCAGGGAATTTATGGAGGCCGGACCGGTGGAGATCGTAACGTCCGCAGCGACGCACGCATACCTCCCTCTTATCGTAGATGAAAAATGGCAGGATGCGCAGGTGCATGTCGGAGTTGAAACCTATATCCGCCATCTGGGAACACAACCTAAAGGTATATGGCTCCCTGAGAATGCGTACATAGAAGGACTTGATAAAATATTGAATCACCATGGCATACACTATACCTTTCTTGATGCACACGGAATATTGAACGCATCCGTCAGACCGCGGTACGGCGTTTATGCACCTCTTTGCTCTGAGGCAGGTGTAAACTTTTTTGGCAGGGACATTCAGTCTGCAAAACAGGTCTGGAGTGCAAAAGAAGGCTATCCCGGGGACTACGATTACCGGGAATTTTACCGGGATGTCGGCTATGACCTCGATTTCGAGTATGTAAAGCCTTACTTGCACAGCGACGGTTCACGTTCGAACCTCGGCATCAAGTATTACCGGATCACAGGGAAAACGGATCAAAAACAGCCGTACGTTCCTCAACGGGCAGCGGATAAGATAATAACACATGCGGGCAACTTTGTATTTAACCGGGGAAAACATATCGAATACCTTGCAGACAATATGGACAGAAAGCCGCTTATTATAGCAACGTATGATGCGGAGTTGTTCGGTCATTGGTGGTTTGAAGGGCCGGATTTTCTTGAACAGGTTTTCAGAAAACTGCACGAGATTAACGGACCTGTAAAATCAATAACCCCGGCCATGTATCTCAAGGAGTACCCTGAGAACCAGATTGCGCAGCCTTCCCAGTCAAGCTGGGGCGATAAAGGATACCATGAGGTATGGCTGAACGGGACAAACGATTGGATATACCGGCACCTGCACATTGCTCAGGACAGAATGAATGAACTCATGCAGATATCGGGCGTATCCCTCAAACTGCACAGGGCAATAAACCAGGCATTGCGGGAGTTGCTGCTTGCTCAGTCAAGCGACTGGCCGTTTATCATGAATTCCGGCACTATGGTTGCATACGCCAAAAGGCGTTTTATATCTCACATAGCGAGGTTTACGAAACTCTATGAGCAGATACAGAACAACCGGATAGAACACAGGCTGCTGGACGAACTCGAGTCAAAAGACAACGTCTTTTCATGGATAGACTATAAAAATTATCTTTAGGGTCTTCAGATTGAACGGCATGTTTCTGCCGCGCTTGGTTCATAATCATAAAATTCCGAAAGCCTTGACAAGTTATGAACATATGCTTATTTTCTAAAAAAGATTGTTCGTTCGCCCCATGAGAATAAAATGCGGGTTTCTGACGGCATTAAATTTAAGGAGGAAAATATGCAGATAAGAGTTGCAATAGCAACGGACGGTGATTTTGTATCGCCCCATTTCGGAAGATGTCAATCGTATACCCTTGTGGACATTGAAGACGGTAAGATTGGCAAAAAAGAGGTAATAGATAATCCAGGGCTGGAAGACCATCAGCCTGGCGAAATACCACAGTTCTTACACCAAAAAGGTGCAAACTATATAATTGCCGGTGGTATGGGACCGAGGGCAGTGGACTTTTTTTCCGGGTTCGGTATTCAAACGATTGTAGGGGTAAGTGGAGATATCAAACATACCATTGAGAAATTCATTACCGGCGAACTGCAAGGCGGCCGGAACATGCATGAGTTGGAACATAACCACGGACATAATCATATCCATTAGCCACGAATAAAATCATACACATAAAGGTATTCCTCGAATGTGTTTTGCGGGCAGACACGAACAACTCTTTCTTATCATGGATGAGCTGGCTTCCCTCTTGCATGTCCTGGTCAACCTTTAGTCAATACCTTCGTTATTTTTTCGCATGCCTGTTGGATAAGCTCATCTTTATTGGTCACAGAGATCCTGAAATAACCTTCGCCGGACTTGCCGAACCCTATGCCCGGTGAAACCACGATGCCTGCCTGTTGGATCAGCTTCATCGTAAAGGACATCGAATCGATATTGTTGGGCAGTTTCGTCCAGATATAGAACGTGGAGTTTCCGTTGAACGGATCAAGCCCTGCAGCGGACAGCGCAGAAGTAACCATGTGTACGCGTTTTTTGTATATCTTTCTCAGCGGCTCAGTGAGCGCATCTCCAAGGGTCAATGCTTTGATTCCGGCCCACTGAACTGCCTGGAACACACCGGAATCTATGTTCGTCTTTATCTTGCCGATACCTGCTATCAACTCCTCGTTGCCGCAGGCAAACCCGATCCTCCATCCTGTCATGCTGAATGTTTTCGACAGGGAATGGAACTCTATGGCAACATCCATTGCACCGGGATATTCGAGTATGGAATGCGTTTTCTCCCCGAAGTAGATCTCTGAGTATGCCGCATCATGGGCTATGATGATATGGTGTTTCTTCGCAAAGGCAATGACCTTTTTGAAGAAGGCTTCCCCGGCAGTTGCGGATGTCGGGTTGTTCGGATAATTGATAAACAGCATCTTTGCTTTTTGCAGGATCTGCTCCGGAATGTCCTCAAGTGACGGTATAAAGTCGTTCTCCCGCGTCAGGGGCAGGGCATACGCTGTTCCACCTGCAAAGATGGTCGAAGCAAAATACACCGGATAACCGGGCTCTGTGTAGAGTACGACATCCCCCGGGTTGACGAATGCCAGAGGGAAATGCGCAATACCTTCCTTTGATCCTATGAGCGAGAGGACATGTTTTTTGTAATCGAGCTTGACGCCGAATCGTTCATAAAACCATTGTGCTGCAACCTCCCTGAACCTGTCCATGCCCGAATAAGAGGGATAAATATGGTTTGCCGGGTCCTGAGCTGCGGATTGCAGGGCTTCGACCACCTCAACGGATGTCGGCAGATCGGGGTCACCGACTCCGAGGTCTATGATGTCCTTTCCTGCGGCAATCTGTTCGGATTTAATCCTGTCGAGTTCGGCAAATAAGTATTTCGGCAGCATCCCGAGTCTTTGTGCATATTTGAACGGCATGTCAGTCTCCTTCTCTTCTTTGTATTCATGTTGCTCTATAAAAGATTGTGCAAAAAAAAGCAACCGGCGTGAAATGTTTTGGTCAGTCTTTTGATTCCCAGATGCGGATGAATTCCCGGGCAGTATGTTCCGGGGCAGGGGTATTCAGGATGGCTGAAATCACAGCTGCCCCGCGGATGTTATATCGCTTTAATTCCCCGAGGTTATTCATGGTAATGCCGCCGATAGCATAAACAGGGACCTTTGCCATTTTTGCTATCTTTGCAAACATGGCTAAACCGATACAGGTGCTGTCCTGCTTTGTCGATGTCGGGTAAACAGCGCCTGCACCGAAGTAATCAGCTCCCCGGGCTTGTGCGGTCCTTACCTCTTCTTCATTCCTGACCGATACCCCTACGATCTTATCGCCGAGGTACTTCCTGGCGATCTCGGCAGGCATATCATCCTGCCCGACATGAACGCCGTCTGCATCAACGGCAAGCGCGATATCTATTCTGTCATTGACTATAAACAGGGCATTGTATTGTTTGCACAATAGTTTGATCTTCATTGCCTCATCGAACATTGTCCGTGTTTGTGCGTCCTTTTCACGGTATTGGATGATCTTTACCCCTGCCTGCAGCAGATAGAGAGCAGATTGCTCGTGGGATGTTCCAAAATCACGCGAGGTAATGCCGTATATGCCTGACGGGAGTTCGGGTTTTACGAGCATATTCGAATTCACCCGGCGCGGGTATTCAGCATCGTTACGGAGTCATTGCGATCGGCGGGTACACAGCAAAGCCGGGTCCGGCAATCCGCTCGTGTCGCGGGACTGCTCCGGCGCGGCATACTCTGAGGCTCATGGCAATGATAGCATAACGAGAGTGACTGTATCTGCATAAAATTCACTTGATAGTAACATCAGAGAGCTTGTACGTGTCCTCATTCAAAAGTGAAATCTCGTCTATGAGTGCGGTCATGAAACTGCCCGGAAGCTTTGTACGTGCCGCTGCCTTTTCTCCTGCAATTTCGAACGTAACAAGCCCTTCGATCGCTGACGCAAACATATCCTTTTGAACAGCCATGAAGCTTGCGATAACGGATCCCAGCATGCATCCTGCACCGGTAATGCGCGAAAACATTTCGGTTCCGTTTTTTACTGTGGCCGACTGACTGCCGTTTGATACATAATCCTCTTGCCCCGTAATGACTGCAGTCAATCCGTACTCTTTTGCAAGCGCCCCGGCCGTTCCCATACCTGCGGAGGTTGTGGAATCGACGCCCTTGACCATGACCTTCTCTCCCGCAAGCGACTGCATCTCTCCGGCATTGCCTTTGAGAACGTCGACTTTTACTTCCTTTAAAATCTTTTTTGCCGTTTCCGTTCTATAGCGTGTTGCGCCGGCACCAACGGGATCAAGCAATACAGGAATGTGTTTCTTGTTTGCCATTTTTCCGGCAGCAAGCATGGATTCGATCCAGCGGTCGCTCAGCGTGCCGATGTTTATATACAGCACACCGGCAATCGAGACCATGTCCTCGACCTCGGGCAGCGCATGTGCCATGACCGGCGAAGCTCCGAGCGAGAGTGTAATATTTGCACTCACATTCATAACGACATAGTTCGTTATGTGGTGCACCAGCGGTTTAGTATTTCTGATCTTTTTCAAATCACCGAAATAATCTATTTTCATCCTCTGTTCCCCCTTCGTATAAAGAACTTGGTTTCACCCATGAAGTGCATCATGCTGTGTGTACTATTTTTTTTGCTGTAACGCCTGGTCCAGCACGGCGACGCTCAGGCTCGCGCACTTGACCCTTGCAGGGTACCTCTTAACATCGGAAAGGGCCTCGAGGTCCCCGAGTATGTCTGCATTATATTCTTTTCCCGCGAGCATATTTTTATACTCGTTCATGATGGTCCTTGTTTCTTCGATGGTCTTTCCCTTTATCGCTTCTGTTATCAGTGAGGCTGCGGACTGGCTGATCGAACAGCCATTGCCGGTAAACATGACATTCCGTACGACGTTACCATCAAAGATGAGTTCCATTGCTATTTCATCGCCGCAAAGGGGATTGGAGCCGTCCGATTTGGCGTCCGGATGCTCAAGGTGTCCCTGGTTTTTCGGGTGCTGATAGTGTTCTATGATAATTTCTTTGAAGAGTTCTTCAAGCGACATGACCGAATATCTCCTTTGATTTCTTTAACGCGGCAACCAATGAATCTATCTCCTGCTTCGTGTTGTAGAAATAGAAACTCGCTCTTGCCATTGCGGATACGCCGCAGTCTATCATGAGCGGCTGTGCACAGTGATGGCCGGCCCTTATCGCTATACCCTCGCTGTCGAGAATCGTACCGATGTCATGCGAGTGAACGCCCTTGATGTTGAATGCAATGATGCCCCCCTTCTTTTCCGCACGCAGAGGACCATAGATAAAGATTCCCGGCACCGTTTTCATCTTTTCGAGTGCATATGCCGTCAGCTCTCTTTCATAGGATTCGATAGTGTCCATCCCCATTTTTTCGAGATACCCTATTGCAGCCTTTAACCCGATCGCTCCCTCATAGTTCGGAGTACCCGCTTCAAACTTCCACGGCAGTTCATTGTACACGACGCTGTCAAGTGTGACCTTCAGGATCATTTCGCCGCCGCTTAAGAAGGGCTCCATGGATTCGAGATATGATTCTTTTGCGTACAATGCGCCGATGCCGGTCGGTCCGAGCATCTTATGCCCCGATACGGCAAAGAAATCGCAATCAATGTCCCGGACATCAATCTTCATGTGCGGTGCACTCTGTGCACCGTCAACGACGACGGCGGCACCCTTCTTGTGCGCAAGCGCCGTGATTTCTTTTACCGGGTTTATCGTGCCGAAAACGTTCGACATATGTACAATACCGACAAGTTTGGTTTTATCCGACAGCATGGATTTGAAAGCGTCCATATCAAGCTCTCCATCCATCCTTGAGGGCACGATCTTGATAACGGCACCCTTTCTGTGAGCAAGCCTGAACCACGGTACATAGTTGCTGTGATGCTCCATAATGCTCACAACGATCTCATCGCCGGCATGGATGTTCGCTTCTCCCCATGTATAGGCTATAAGATTCAGTGCCTCGGTTGCATTGCGGGTAAAAACAATCTCTTTGGTGCTGTTCGCGTTGATGAACCTGCGCACAGCTTCCCGTGAATCTTCATAAGCCTGTGTCGATTCCTCTGCAAGCAGGTATACGCCCCGGTGAACGTTTGCATTATAGTTCTTGTAAAGGTCGGCTACCGCATCTATGACGACCGATGGCTTTTGCGTGGTTGCGGCGTTGTCAAGATATACAAGCTTCTTGTCCCTTACCATGCGGGACAGTACCGGAAAATCTTTTCTTATTCGTTCAATATCCATCTCCATGCTCCATTTTTAATAAGTTACTTTATATAAAGCATTTTGGTTTGTAAATCAACAAGCAGCACGACTCGTTATAACATCCGGTTGTTCCCGTGTCTGGAATGAGGGTGTTCGAGTACTTATATTCTGTGCAAAGGAGGAATGCACATGACGACGAACAAAAACAGAGAAATAATCTTGATAAGAAGACCCGAGGGTATGCCGCGGGAAGAAGATTTCAGTCTTATCGAAACGGAGATGCCCGTGTGCAGGGACGGTATGGTGCTCGTCAAGACCCTGTACCTTTCCGTCGACCCGTATATGCGGGGGCGGATGAGCGGCGTAAAAACCTATATTTCCCCCTTCGAGCTCGAAAAGGCCATAACAGGAGGCATTGTTGGGGAGGTTGTGCAGACCAAGTCTCCGGATCTTAAAGCAGGTGACATCGTTACCGGCAACCTGGGCTGGCGCGATTACAACGGGGCGGACAGCAGGGAACTCAGAAAGTTCGATCCCGGGATCGCACCCGTATCAACGGCACTCGGCATACTCGGCATGCCCGGGCTTACGGCATACTTCGGCTTACTCGATATCGGTAAACCATCGTCCGGAGAAACCGTTGTCGTATCCGGTGCGGCAGGAGCGGTGGGAACTGTGGCGGGTCAGATTGCAAAGATAAAAGGCTGCCGGGTCATCGGGATTGCAGGCTCGGATGAAAAGACCGGCTATCTCGTTCACGATCTCGGGTTTGATACGGCAATAAACTATAAAACGGCCCCGGACATAAAGAAAGCGATTAAAGATGTCTGTCCGAACGGGGTCGATATTTATTTCGATAATGTTGGGGGAGAGATTTCGGACGCCGTTATGCCGCTGCTCAACTATAAGGCACGCGTTGTTCTGTGCGGACAGATATCCCAGTATAATATGACCAAGCCAGAAACCGGCCCCAGGGTGCAGTCATACCTGCTGGTAAAGAGCGCATTGATGAAAGGGTTCATCGTGATGGATTATGCAGACAGAAGCGATGAAGGTATCCGACAGCTTGCACAATGGGTTTCGCAGAAGAAATTGAAATATGCAGAGCATGTTGTCGAGGGACTTGAAAATGCACCCAGGGCGTTTATCGGACTATTCAAAGGTGAAAACCTCGGTAAACAAATCGTAAAGGTGAGTTAGGATTATTGAAACCGCTGCTTTTGGCGGTCGTTCGATTCCTCAATAGCAATTCCAGTTTTGTTGGCGTTCCGTACCCTGTTTTTTTATCAATAAGAACTTGACATTTAATTATATGGTGGTATGAAGTGGTATAAAGGGGCATAAGAGTATAACAAAATTGTATGGAGTTTATTGGGAGATACAGACATAGGATTGACAAAAAAGGGCGCGTCAGCGTGCCATCGGCATTCAGAAAAATACTGACCGATGAGTACGATAACAGGGTAATACTGACAAATAACCAGAATTGGCTCGAGGTATACCCGTATCAGGTATTCAAACTGCGCAAGGAAAGGATCAAGGCATTACCGCCGACGCTGGATGTTGTGGAAGATTATAAGCTGTTCCACTACGGTGATGCATTTGAATATGAGATAGACGGCCTCGGGAGGCTTTTTATCCCCGCATACCTCCGGGAAGAAGCACACCTCGGGGAAGAGGTTATCATCGCAGGCGGTGACGAGATTTTTTCCATCTGGGATGTTGCAACCTTCGAACAGGAACACCAGAGGATAAAAAACAACTTCTCGAATATCAAAAAAGGCATTGCTCAGTTGGGAGTATAGATGCACATACCGGTAATGTTAAACAAGGTCATCGACTACATGAATCCACGTGATACCGGCAGGTATCTGGATGCGACAACCGGTGAGGGCGGGCATGCACGTGCTATCCTTGAAGCGTCCGTCCCGGGAGGCTTTGTCGTTTGTTCGGATGCGGATGACACCATGCTGAGCAGGGCAAAGGAAAATCTGGATGCATTTAAAGCAAGAACACGTTTTCTCCAGGCCAATTACAGGGATATCGAAGATATTGTACAAGAAACGGGCGGTGAAAAATTTGACGGTATTATCGTCGATCTCGGGTTTAATACTGCCCAGATACAGGATAGCGTCCGTGGTTTCAGCTTTTCAAGTGAGGGACCGCTCGACATGCGATATGACAGGTCAAAAGGTATTACCGCTTACGAAGTCGTCAACAAGTTTGCCCAGGAAAGGCTTGCAAAAATTATAAAAGAATATGGCGAAGAAAGACAGTACAGAAAAATTGCAAAAGCGATTGTTGATGCAAGGAAAAAATCACACCTGAAAAATACGGCAGAACTCGCATCGGTAATATCGGGTACCGTCCACGGCCGTCACGGCATACATCCGGCCACGAAAACATTTCAGGCAATAAGGATATTTGTAAACGATGAATTGGAAAACCTGAAGGCCTTTCTGCAAAAGGCAGGAGACTTTCTGAATGTAGGCGGCGTGCTGATCGTCATATCGTTCCATTCTCTCGAAGACAGAATTGTCAAACAGGCATTCAGGCAGTTTGCGCTTCTTGCAAAGCCGGTATTCAAAATACTTACCCGCAAACCGGCAGTGCCGGATGCGGAAGAATTACGGAACAACACCAGGGCGCGGAGCGCACGCCTGAGGGCCATAAAACGGATAGCTTAGGAGGTAATAGTATATGAAAGCTTATGCAGATAACAGAGCAATAGATTATCAGGCAGTACCGGCAATAAGTATAGCTCCATTCAAGATCCTCATAACGCTTGCGGTGATCCTTTTCTTTACCCTGATCCTGATATGGAGCCGGATAAACTTCATAGCGGCAAGTTACCGGATGTCCGCGCTGGCTTTACAAACACAGAACTTGACCGAGCAGATCGATAAGTACAATCTTGAAATAGCCACGCTCAAAAGCAGGAGCAGGATCGAAACGATAGCGAAAACGAGGTTGAATATGGTTTATCCGGACAGCAAACAGTTACTATCAATAGACAGGTAGGATGGACTCGGTAAAGCGTATACATGAACAACATCTCGTAAGACTATTCATTATATACCTGTGTATCATGGCAGGTTTTGCAGTTGTGCTGTCAAAGGCATTTTACCTCGAGGTAATAAAGGGCAGGAGGTATGCGGAGTTAGCGAGAAAGCAGTATTCGAGAGAGGTCACCCTTCTTCCGGCACGGGGTTTAATCATGGACAGGGACGGCAGGATACTTGCACAGAGTGTGCTGGTAGACTCGTTTTATGCGGACCCTGCAAAGATAAAAAACAAAAGCAGGACAGCGATCATTACCGGTAACATCCTCAAGCTTAACGCGGATACCGTTCTCAAAAAACTGGAATCGGACCGGCAGTTTGTCTGGATAAAAAGACTTGTCGATCCGGACACGGCACGCAAACTCATGCAATACCATTTACCGGGTATATACTCTTTGAAAGAATACAGAAGGTATTATCCCGACCTTAAACTTGCAAGCAATGTACTGGGTTTTGTCGGTATAGACTCCAACGGTCTTGCGGGTATAGAACTGTCCCTGAACGGGTATTTAAGCGGCACCCCGTTTTCGGCGGTCATCGATGTCGATGGACGCAACAGCCCCATTTATACGGGTGACCTCACCGACGATGTTTCACCGAGCGGAGACAGTGTCGTGACGACTCTCGATCTGAACATCCAGTTCATACTGCAGGAGGCGCTCAAGAAAGCCGTAGCAGAGCAGGAAGCAAAGAAGGGCATCGGTATCATCATGAACCCCGCGACAGGCGGGATACTTGCAATGGCAAGCATACCGGACTTCAATCCCAATGTGTACAGGGATTATCCCATGTCCGTGTTCAAGGATACGGCTGTTGAAAATACCTATGAACCTGGCTCTATATTCAAGCCGTTTGTGATTTCATCGGCCCTTGATGCCGGCGTGATTTCCCCGAATGAAAAAATATTCTGTGAGGACGGCCACTACAAGGTGTACAACATAGTCATAAAGGACGCAGAAGGCGATTTCAACATGCTCAGCATCGGAGATATTCTCAAGTATAGCAGCAACATCGGTGCCGCGAAAATAGGGGAGAAACTGGGCAGTACCAGTCTTTACCGGTATCTGAGACAATTCGGGTTCGGCAGCCAGACCGGCATTGAATTGCCGGGAGAATCCCCGGGCATACTGAACCCCGTGGACAAATGGTCTGGCGTTTCCATAGATACCATACCGTTCGGCCAGGGTGTATCCGCAACCCCCATTCAGCTTGTTACGGCAATGTCTGCAATAGCCAACGGAGGGTTGCTGCTTGCACCGAGGATCATAAAAGAGATAAGGAAACCGGACGGCAGGGTCCAGACGTTTCAGCCCGTCATCAGAAGAAGGGTCATATCCGGGCATACGGCACGGATCATGACCGATATGATGATCGGTGTCGTCAATGACGGAGGAACGGGAATCAATGCGGCGATGAACGGCTATACGGTGGCGGGTAAAACCGGAACAGCACAGATCCCCGATCCATTAACGGGCACGTATTATAAAAACAGGTTTGTTGCATCTTTCCTCGGATTTGTACCCGCACACAATCCAAAGATTGTTATGCTTATCATGCTTGTCGATCCTCAAAAAAATCCTTACGGAGGATCGAGCGCTGCACCGGTTTTCAAAGATGTGGCGGAAAAGGTGCTGCCGTATCTCGGTGTTCCTTCGAAATTGAATATCATGGCAATGCCTTCCGGCGAGCCCTCGTCCGTGGATATAGAACAGGCGCAGTTCAACGGAATAACCCAGACGGGCTTCGTGCCCGATTTCGCGGGCAAAACAATGAGGGCCGTGCTAAAACAAGCAAAGCAGGCAGGCATAAGCGATGTCGTGATAAAAGGTTCCGGTTATGCCGTTGATCAGAGCCCCCGATCCTATACCCCGTATTCCGGGGGACCCGTACGGGTGTTGTTTTCCATGAAAATGGGTATGCAGGGCGGGCGCGTCGTGCGATCGGGCACACGGTATATCCCGCAAGCGAAGAAGTCCGTGTATAGCGGCAAACGGGACGGCCCTCACTCCATGAAGGCGACGAAGGGATGAGTATGGACATAAAGAAACTATTGAAAAGCATCCATGTTGTATCTCTTCATGGAGATGTATCCGGAGAAATCAAAGGCATTGCGTATGATTCAAGGAAAGTGCACAACAATTATTTGTTTGTAGCAATGCCCGGAGAAAAAGAGGACGGCGTAAAGTACGAGCAGGAAGCTGTCCGCAACGGTGCGGTTGCAATCGTTGCAAAGACATACAACCCTTCAATGGACGGGGCAGTACAGATCATTGTGGATGATCCCCGCAGTGCACTGTCGCTACTATCAAGGGAGTTTTATAATAACCCGGCTGCGGACTTGTTTGTAGTCGGGATAACCGGTACGAACGGCAAGACGACGACGACGTATCTTGTAGAATCCATACTCGCTTCAGCCAAAAAAAAACCCATGGTGATAGGCACCATCAATTACCGGTATATGAATAAGAAGGTAAAGGCCGTCAATACAACACCCGAGTCTCTGGACCTCAATATGATGATGAGCGAGTATCTGTCGCAGGGGGCGACCGATCTCGTCATGGAAGTATCCTCGCATGCAATCGCACAGGGCAGGGTAAACGGCATCGACTTCGATGTGGCAATCTTCACCAATCTTACGCAGGACCACCTTGATTATCACAAGACCATGGAAAACTATTTTGCCGCAAAATCGCTCTTGTTCGAGAAACTGCTTGTCGCAAGCCATAAGAGCAAGAAATTTGCCATCCTGAACAGCGATGATCCCTGGATAAACAAGCTCAGGATAAAAAGGGGCATCCATATTCTCAGATTCGGGAATTCAAAACAGGCAGATATCAGGCCGGTGGAGTCAACGGCATCGCTCGACGGCATCACGATGAAACTTTCAACCCCCATAGGTATCATAGACCTGAAGTCACCCCTTGTGGGTTCCTACAATATTTATAATATCATGGCAGCGGTTGCCACTGCCATCGTGTCGAACATATCCATCGATCACATCAAACACGGGATTGGAGCGTTGAAGCATGTGCCGGGAAGGGTGGAACGGGTAGAAAACCCCAAGGATGTTTATGTGTTCGTGGATTATGCGCACAGTCCTGATGCGCTCGAAAAGGTTTTGACCGCATTGAGCGGGTTGAAGAAGAAAAGGATAATATGTGTGTTCGGGTGCGGAGGAGACAGGGATAAGGGCAAGAGGCCGATCATGGGTGAAATTGCAGTACGGCTTGCGGATATAACCGTCATAACATCCGACAACCCGCGCTCCGAACAGCCGGAAACCATTATCTCGGAAATAGAGAGAGGCATAACAAATACACCGAAAGTCGAATCGATGGATTCCGGCAGACGTTACGATTCAAAGGTTTATACCGTGGTTGCGGACAGGAAACAGGCGATCAGGAAAGCACTGGAGATAGCCGAGAAAGGCGATGTCCTGCTCATAGCGGGCAAAGGACATGAAGACTATCAAATATTCAAAGACAAAACCATTCACTTCAGCGACCGGGAAAACGTCCATGATTATTTTGGAATAAAACATTGAAGATAGATATGCAGGATATGCAGAAGTTAAAAAACATAACGGTGTCCCATGCCGGCACGGACTGGTGCGCTCAGGGTGCATCGACGGACACAAGGAAGCCTCTTCAGAATATGCTGTTCTTTGCTATCAAAGGCGAACGATTCGATGGTCATACCTTTGCGAACGATGCCGTCCGTCAGGGGGCTGCCGGTGTCGTGCTCAATAAAAGCCTGGAGCATCTGGCCGGCGGATTCAGCGGTAAGACCGCTGTTTTTTCCGTTCCGGATACGGTCCAATCCCTTGGAGCGCTGGCGCATGCTCTACGGGAACGGTACAAGCCGGCCGTCATAACCGTCACCGGCAGCAACGGGAAAACAACCACAAAAGAAATGCTGTATGCGCTTCTGTCGGAATCGTTCAGGTGCGGGAAGACACAGGGTAATCTCAACAATCTTATAGGCCTGCCCCTGTCCATACTCAACATGGAGCAGGACACGCAGGTGTGGGTGCTGGAACTCGGGACAAGCAGGTATGGAGAATTGGCAAACCTTGCCGGTATAGCTTCCCCGGACATAGGCATTCTGACGAACATCGGCAGGGCGCACCTTGAATTTTTCAAAGACCTCCAGGGCGTTGCACGGGCAAAATCAGAGATGTTTTCCGCCATGTCACAGCAGGGGACTGCGGTGATGAATGCAGACGATCCTTTTGTCATGGATATAGCCAATCGCTTTAAGGGCAGGGTCATCACGGCGGGTTTTTCCGGGCATGCCCAGCTGCGAATACTTTCTTACAACCTTACGGATAAGGGCATGGATTTCAGGATTCTGTATGAAGGCGAAGAGCGCAGCTTCAGCACGCCGGTTTCAGGCAAGCACTATCTTTACGATATGGCTCTCTCCATGCTGTGTGCAAGACACTTGCAGGTAGGATGGGACGCCATACGCTCGGCGTGCGAGCGGTTTACGGTATTCAAAGGGAGAGGCAACAGCATGTCCTATAAAAATAACATAACGATTATCGATGATACGTACAACGCCAACCCGGATTCGATGCAAGGTGGTTTCCAGTCAGCTATAGAGCGGTACGGGGCAGAAAGGATCGTAGCCGTTATAGGAGATATGCTCGAACTCGGCGAGCAGACGGCGCAGCACCATTTCGATCTCGGCCTGTATCTTGCCGGACAGGGTATAAACAAATTTATTTTGATGGGCAGGTTCTCGGACAACACGTTTGAAGGTATCCGTTCATCCGGGAAAAAACAGATTTATGCTCTCCAGGCCGGCGATATCCAGTCCGCTGTCCGGGAACTGGTATCGTTATCGAAAGACGGTACCGTGATTTATATAAAAGGGTCAAGGAGCATGAAACTGGAGCAGGTATTGAGCGGGTACGATAGTATTATGAGGAGCAAAGATGCTTGAATATCTTTTATATCCACTGGCAAAGCAATTTATTATATTTCATGTTTTAAAGTACATAACATTCAGGACCTTGAGTGCGATGATAACCGCATTGGTTATCAGCATGATCTTCGGGGCCCCCTTTATAAAGTTCATGACGAGAATAGGCATGGGACAGGTTGTGCGGTCCGACGGCCCCAAAAACCACATCAGCAAGAAAGGAACGCCGACCATGGGCGGGGTCTTGATGATACTGTCCATTCTTGTTTCGACCTTACTGTGGATGGATATCGCCAATGTGTATGTATGGATACTCCTGTTCGCACTCCTGGGTTTTGGAGCCATCGGTTTTACGGATGACTATAAAAAGCTTAAAGACAGGAGTTCAAAGGGGCTGAAGGGAAGCTACAAGCTGGTGCTTGAGACGGTCCTGACCATTGCGGTTATCTATTTGCTCTTACGGTTTGACGACTTGAATTATACGCTCACATTCCCGTTCTTCAAAAGATTCGTCGTTAATCTGGGCTGGGTGTACTTTGTGTTATTCCTCTTTATCGTCATAGGGACATCGAATGCGGTTAATCTCACCGACGGGCAGGACGGCCTTGCAATCGTCCCTGTTATGACCTGTTTCGGCGTGTATGCGGTGTTCGCCTATGTGCTCGGCAACGTAAAATTCTCCGAATATCTGATGTTCGCCGCCATTCCCGGGACAGGAGAAATAGCAACCTTCGCAGGCGCCGTTATCGGCGCCTCTATGGGATTCCTGTGGTTTAACACCTACCCTGCAGAGATATTCATGGGTGATACGGGTTCTCTCGGACTGGGAGGTGTTCTCGGTATCGTGGCCATTATACTCAAGCAGGAGATACTGCTTGCGATTATCGGAGGTGTTTTCGTGATTGAGGCCCTCTCGGTAATAACACAGGTGAGTTCCTTCAAATTGATCGGCAGGCGCGTATTTGCAATGGCGCCGATTCACCACCATTTTGAATTGAAGGGATGGGTCGAGCCGAAAATAACGGTTAGGTTCTGGATCATATCCATTTTGCTCGCACTCCTCGGCCTGGCAACGCTCAAGTTGAGGTGATGATGGAATTACGGGGCAAAAAAACAGCGGTTATCGGCATGGGCGGTACGGGTCTTGCCGTTACCGGCTTTATCCTGAAGAGAGGTGCCCGGGTTACCTGCTATGACCGGAAACCCGGTTCGGAGATCAACGGCCTCGACAGTATGAAATCCGCGATAACCATGGTCGGCGGCTGGGACGGCAATGCGCTGGACAACGAAGAACTTGTTATTGTCAGCCCGGGTGTGCCTATGGCATTGAAAGGCATTCAAACGGCCCGGCAAAAAGGTGCGGAGGTGATAAGCGAGATCGAGTTTGCGTCCAGATTCACGGAGAAAAAAATCATCGGCATTACCGGGACCAATGGGAAAACCACCACGGTTACCCTGCTCGGCATGATAGTGAACAATGCGGGCAAAAAGGCCGGAGTCGGGGGGAATATCGGCACACCGTTTATTCAGCTCGTTGAGCATGACAGCGAATACGGATTGTACCTTCTCGAGCTGTCAAGCTACCAGCTCGAGGGTATCGTCAGCTTCAGACCATGGATAGCGGGATTGCTCAACATCACGGACGATCATCTCGACCGGTATAAAGACATAAACGATTACGCAAAGGCGAAACTCAGGATATTCATGAACCAATCCATAGACGATTATGCGGTCATCAATGCCGAAGACAAATACACGGTAAAAGGGAAGAGAACGATCAAGTCAAGGCCCTACTGTTTTACCACGAGCAAGAGGACGAGGAGGGGTGCTTATTATAAAAACGGGGAGATACTCTTTATTGACGGGTCCGGATATAAAACTGCCTTTACTCTGAATAACCCGGTTTTGACAGGCAAGCACAATGTCCAGAATGTGATGGCATGCATTATCGTGTCAAAACTGCTCGATGTGCCGGACGGTGTTATCCAGGAAACGATAAACGGCTTCAAAGGTCTTCCTCACAGGATTCAGCTTGTGGCGGATATCCGGGGTATAAAATACTATGACGATTCAAAGGCCACGAATGTCGATGCAGTGGTTGTTGCACTGAAAACCATGTCTGCCCCGGTGATCCTAATCATGGGAGGAAGGGACAAGGAAGGTGATTACAGTCCTTTGTCGGGGCTCATCAGGGAAAAGGTGAAGCTGCTCATCGTCATGGGTGAAGCGAAAGAACGGATCACAAAGGCATTCCATGACCTTGTAAGAATAACGCCGGTTGATTCGATGGAATCCGCGGTTGCTGCAGCGGTCCACGATGCACGGCGCGGTGATAGTGTACTCCTGTCCCCTGCTTGTTCAAGCTTTGATATGTTCCTCGATTACAAGCAAAGGGGCGACATGTTTACATCCGCGGTTATAAAAATAAACGGGGAGGCTCCGCATGAAGGACTATGACCGCGGCATCATACTTGCAACCCTGGCACTATGCCTTTTCGGCGTGATCATGGTCTTCAGTGCAAGTTCGATCTATGCATTGAAGGCGTACGGCACAAAGTACTATTTTGTTGAGCGTCAGCTTGTGTATCTCGTCCTCGGGCTGCTCGCGGGAAGTTTTGCCGCTGTCATAAACATCGATTTGCTGAGAAAATACTCGAACATCTTATACGGGTTTATCATTTTATTGCTGGTCCTTGTCTTTGTACCGCATATCGGTGTTGTCGTCAGCGGCTCACACCGGTGGCTGCGACTCGGTGCATTTACGCTCCAGCCGTCGGAATTCGCAAAGCCCGTATTGATAGTGCTTATAGCCCATGTGCTCGAAGAAAAAGGTCAGAGACTCAACAATGCACCGCCTGTTTTACTGCCGTTGATCTACACGGCCGTCGTCCTGGTGCTGATCCTGAGGGAACCCGATTTCGGAAGCGCAGTCATTATCACGACCGTGGTGTTCTCGATCCTCTATCTGACGGGTGCGAGCGTTGTGTCTCTGGCTCTGGTCATTATTCCCGTCATACCTGTTGCCGTGTTACTCGTAATGCATTCCACGTACAGGCTGAACCGTGTGAAGGCATTCCTTGATCCCTGGCAGCATGCGCAAACGGGCGGGTTCCAGATTGTGCAGTCCACCCTTGCTTACGGTGCAGGCGGCATAACGGGTGTCGGGATCGGCAACAGCTTTGAAAAGTTGTTTTATCTGCCCGAGGCACATACGGACTTTATCTTTTCGGTTATCGCGGAAGAGCTCGGGTTTATCGGTGTAGCGGCGGTGATCGGGGTATTCATCTTTCTGATCACCCGGGCTTTTTCCATAGCGGCACGTTCCGGGAGCACCTTTACGAAGGCAACGGTCTATGGATTGACCTTATTTATTGCCCTCCAGGTGATTATAAACATAGCGGTTACGCTGGGGCTGCTGCCGACAAAGGGGCTTACCATGCCGTTTATAAGCTACGGCGGCAGTTCATTGACGGCAGAGCTTATCTCGGTTGGCATAATATTGAATTTATCAAGAAGGGTGAACGATGGAAGCGATGAGGCTGATAATAGCAGGTGGGGGTAGCGGTGGACACTTTTTCCCCGCACAGGCAGTTATGAATGAGATCATAAAGAGAAAAGAAGGTATTGTCTATATGTATGTTGGATCGGATTCTGGTATAGAAAGCAGAAAATGGACGCTTCCTCCGGGTAACCGGAGGCTCCTGAGCGTTAAGGGCTTCAAGAACAAAACAGCCGGGGAAAAACTGTCGTCTCTATTCCTCCTGCTCGAATCTATGGTAGAATCAAAAAGAATAATACGGGAATTCATGCCGGATGCCGTACTCGGTGTAGGAGGGTATGCCTCGTTTCCGATCGTCATGACGGCAATCCTGATGCGTATCCCTGCCGCTATCCATGAACAGAACTCCGTACCCGGCCTTGCGAACAAGGTCCTTGCAAGGTTCGTGAAAGAGATATTTATATCCTTCGAAACATCCCAAAAGTACCTGCCTGACGGCAAGACGCGGTTGACGGGCCTGCCGGTCCGGTACGCAATGCAAGAGCGGAAGTCGCATGCAGCAGCGGTAAAAACCATCCTCATACTCGGCGGGAGCCAGGGCGCGCACCAGATAAACGAGATGATGGTGCAGGGGCTCGACGGCCTCAGGGATATAAGGGACATGGTCAGGTTCATACACCAGACAGGAACAGCGGACCGCGGCTCTGTCAAGAGCGCATACGACCGGTTTGGATTCAAGGCGGATGTGTTTGATTTTATAGACAATATGGCACCGGTATTCGGGCAGGCGGATATTGCGGTATCACGGGCAGGCGCATCCACCCTGTTCGAGCTTGCAGCTTACGGGATACCGTCCATCCTCATACCGTACCCGTCCGCTGCCTCGGATCACCAGACGCTCAATGCAAGGGAAGTTTTATTTCATGGCGGAGCTGTTACGATACCTGCCTCAACTACAGAACCGGGACTCCTCGTAAAACATATCCACGACCTGATCGCCGACGAAGGCAGGATGAAAGACATGTCCGCAGCGATGATGAAATGGGCAAAACCCGGTGCAGCGTCAGACATTGTGGATGCAATGATAACGCTGGCAGGAAAGGCAAAAACATGCACAAAAGAATAAGGCACATACATTTTGTGGGTATCGGGGGGGCCGGCATGAGCGGGATAGCCGAGCTTCTCCTGAATATAGGATACGAGGTAAGCGGTTCCGACCTCAAATCATCCAAGGTAACGGAAAGGCTCCAGGCCCTCGGTGCTGCAATTATGATCGGTCATAAGGCGGTGAACGCAAAAGACGCACACGTCGTTGTGTTCTCCTCAGCGGTAAAAGACGACAACCCCGAACTCGTCTACGCACGTGAACATAACATACCCGCTATACCGAGAGCAGAGATGCTTGCCGAGCTAATGCGGGTCAAGTATGCCGTTGCGATAGCGGGGAGTCATGGAAAGACCACGACGACCTCCCTCGTTTCCCTGGTGCTCGCGGAGGGCGGGCTCGATCCTACGAGCATCGTCGGCGGTAAGGTCAACATATTCGGTTCCAACGCCAAACTCGGCCAGAGCGAGTACCTTGTCGCCGAAGCGGATGAAAGCGACGGCAGCTTCCTGAAGCTTACCCCGACCATCGCGATTGTAACGAACATAGACCCCGAACACCTGGATTACTACAAGACGTTTGAGAAGGAGAAGGATGCGTACGTGGAATTTATCAACAAGGTACCTTTCTACGGCCTTGCGATCTTATGTCTCGATGAAGAAAACGTCGCATCCATTATGCCGAGACTCAAGGTGAGAAGGATGACGTACGGCCTGTCCGCACAGGCAGACGTTCAGGGATACAATGTGGTTCAGAGAGGCGGAGCGTGCGATTTCTCCGTTATCGTGCGGGGCAAGCCTTTCGGCTCTTTCACCATTCATATGCCGGGCATACACAACGTATACAATGCGCTTGCGGGAATTGCCGCCGGTGTTGAGCTTGAACTCGAGCCTGGAAAGATACGGGAAGGGATAGAGAAATTCAATGGTGTGGAGAGACGGTTCCAGATAAAAGCGAACATCAACGATATCATCGTCGTGGACGATTACGGTCATCATCCGAAAGAGATCAAGGCCACGCTTGCGGGTGCGAAAAACGGCTGGAATCGCAGACTCATTGTCGTTTTTCAGCCGCACCGGTACACGAGGACCATGCTGTTGTTCAACGATTTTCTTACGGCATTTTATCAGGCCGATGTCCTCATTATCACGGACATATATCCTGCGGGAGAAGAGCCTATAGAAGGTGTGGACGCGTATAAGCTCTACAGCGCCATGAAGGATATGGGGTACAAGGACGTCCGGTACATACCGGATAAGGACAAGATCGTGGATGCGCTGGAAAAAATCGTTGTTCCGGGCGACATGGTCATAACCCAGGGAGCCGGTGATATACTAACGGTCGGAGATGCGTTTATTAAGAGGTTAAAAAAGAATGCCTGATTTTAAAGAAATAAAAGAGATTGTAAAAGGTGATGTCCTGTTCGATGTCCCGATGAAAGAATATACCAGCATGCAGGTCGGAGGCCTCTGTGCGTGCATGGTTACGCCGCGCGATGAAGACGATATATTCAATTTCATAGATTGGGCCAAGCGTAACGAGCAGCGATACTTTGTTATAGGTGCCGGAACCAACCTTATCGTACGGGACGGAGGCATTCAGAATCCGGTGCTCAGGATGAAGGGCACGTTCGATTCTATTGAAGTTGTCTCTGAGGATGAATCCGTTTTGCGCATAAGAGCCGGGGCAGGCAAGCCTCTCGCAGGGCTCGTTAAGTACTGTGAGGAAAACGGATTGTCCGGCATGGAACCGCTCGCCGGCATACCGGGCACAACCGGAGGCGCGATCGTCATGAATGCCGGTACCGGGCACGGCACGCTGTCGGATGTCATAGAGACCGTTACTTTTATAGAAAGGACGGGCAAGACAAGGACACTCAATAAAAAAGCAATGGGGTTCGGCTACAGAACATGCAAAGAACTCTCTTCGAGCAGCATCGTCGTATCGGCCGTTTTCAACCTCCGCAAGGCGGATAAGGCTGCCGTGAGCAAAAAAATAGCGGCCGTCCTTAAAGAAAAAACGCAATCACAACCCCTCAACTACCCGAGCAGCGGTTCGATATTCAAGAACCCTCATGGGACAAAGGCCTGGATGCTGCTGGACGAAGCCGGTATGCGTGGTGTCAGGGTACGGGGAGCGAAGTATTCGGAGCTCCACACGAATTTCATCGTCAATACGGGGAATGCGCATGCGGAAGACGTGATGACGCTTATTGATGCGGGTATGGAGAAAGTAAAAGAGAAAACCAAGGTAAAACTTGAACTGGAAGTCGTTATTATAGGTGAACAATGAAGAACACGGTAACGAAAAAAATGAAGATCGGCGTTTTGCTCGGCGGCCTGTCCGCAGAGAGGGGCATCTCGAAGATGACCGGCGAAGCGGTTTTTCATGCGCTGACCGCACTCGGGTATCATGCGGTTACGGTGGAAGTAGACCGGGGCCTGCCCTTAAAACTGAAAGAAATGAACATAGAGATAGCATTCAACGCACTCCACGGCAAATGGGGAGAAGACGGCGTTGTACAGGGGCTTTTGGAACTGATGGGTATTCCGTATACAGGTTCCGGTACGACGGCAAGTGCGGTCGCAATGGATAAAATCTTTACGAAGCACCTTCTTACCAGTGCAGGCATACTGACGCCGCAATACCTTGCCGTGAACAAGCCTATCGAGTATGCGCAACTGATAAAAGAGAGTGGTATGAACCTGCCATACATCATAAAACCGGCCTGCGAAGGTTCGAGTATCGGGATCAGCAAGGTAACGGCGCCCGGAGATCTGCCCGCGGCATTTGCAGGGGCCTTCAAGTATGACCGCCGTGTGCTCATAGAAAAATTCATAGAGGGCAAGGATATTACCGTTGCGATTTATGACGATAAAGTCCTCGGATCCATGGAGATCGGGATTCAGGGCGGATCCCAAAGAGAGTTCCTGGATTACGAAGTCAAGTATACGGAGGGAATGGAGGTGTTCAATATCCCTCCATCGTTTCCGGACAGCGTGGTCAAGTCTATTGAAGAGGCCGCTTTGAATGCGCATGCACTGCTCGGATGCAGCTTTTACTCGAGGATCGATTTCAAGGTTGCATCTGCCGGCCGGCCATATCTGCTGGAAGTCAATACGCTCCCGGGACTTACCTCGTTGAGCTACGTGCCGAAAATAGCCGAGAGCAAGGGTATGAATTATGAAGGCCTTATTGAAGGCATACTGCAATCTGCTTCGTTAAAAGGAAAAATTGAATGAGTGAATTCGTGGGTTTTGATTTCAAAGCGCGGCATAAGAACGCATCGCACATGCGCCTTAAGAGGCGCGTCGGGATGCGTTCCTACCTGAAATATTCCGGCTCTCTCCTTGCCGTCGCGGGTCTGTGTTTCGGCAGCTATGTCTTGTACAATAAAGCTGCGGGCTTTGTCAGCACATCGAAAATATTTGCCCTGAAACAGGTGAGTGTCAGAGGATACGAACACGTTCTGCCGATGGAGATCATAAAGGCTTCAGGACTGAGCATGGGAGAGAATATCTTCTCCATTCCGCTGAAAACCATAAGAAAGAACATTTTGTCCATACCCTGGATAAACAGCGTGTCCATAAGAAAGTCGCCGCCGCACAGGATCGATATTACGGTTACCGAGCGAAAGGCATACTGTATGATCCTGCTGGACAGGCTGTACTATGTTGATGATCACGGCATCATTTTCAAGCAGTTGAACGAAAACGATTCAACCAATTATCCGGTTATTACCGGTTTTGTGTTCAGAAACCCCGGCTTTATGGACGTACCGCTGCAGCCCGTCGCCGATGCTGTGTCCTTTATACAGGAACTCGACCGGAATTCGATTGTCGTCGGAAAGGATATATCGGAGCTTCACGTCGACGCTACCGGGTATTCGGTAATCACGACAGACGGACTGCTAATCAAGTTCGGCAGGAACGAGCTTGTTTCGAGGATAGACAAGTTGAACGATTTAATACGGCATTTCGGAGACAGGATGCAGCTGTTTTCCCGTGTCGATCTGCGTTTTTCCGGTATGGGGGTTTTCCGTTATAAGCAGGGCGTCCTGTCCGGCACGGATGGACAGGGGCATAACAGCCATTCTTTGACAGGCAACACAGGTGTTGCGAATCCATTAAAGGAGGTGAACAACAGTGCCAAAAAAGGATAATATGATTGTTGGCCTTGATATAGGCACAACAAAGATATGCGCGATTGTGGGAGAGCTGAAAGAAGGCATGATAGATATCGTCGGTATAGGGAAGGTGTCGCCGTCTCACGGCTTGAGCAAGGGGAACATCATCAATATCGAAGCGACGGTCAAGGCAATTCGGCAGGCCATCGAAGAAGCGGAGCTTATGTCCGACTATGACATATCGAGTATCTACACCGGCATAGCCGGGGATCACATCAAGAGCTTCAACAGTAACGGTGTGATCGCGATAAAAGACCGGGAAGTGAAAGCAAGCGATATCAAGAGGGTCGTTGATGCCGCAAAGGCTATGCCCATACCCCAGGACAGGGAGGTCATCCATGTTATACCGTATGAGTTCATAATCGACGATCAGGGAGGTATAAAGGACCCGACCGGAATGTCCGGCGTACGGCTTGAAGCCAAGGTGCACATCGTGACTGCGAACATGTCGTCTTCGATGAACATCATAAAGGCATGCAACAGGTCGGGACTTATCGTTTCCGACATCGCCCTTCAATCCATAGCCTCGAGTGAAGCAGTGTTGAACCCGGAAGAGAAGGACCTCGGTGTCGTTATCGTAGATATCGGCGGGGGCACGACTGACATAGCGATATTCTACGACGGAAGCATAAAATACACGAGTGTTATAGGCCTTGGAGGCGAACACATCACCAAGGACGTGTCCGTTGGTTTAAGAACGCCCATCCATGAAGCCGAGAAGATCAAGATAAAATACGGCACTGCGCTGAGGACAAACGTGGACAAGGCCGAGATGGTCGAAGTCCCGGGTATCGGCAACAGGAAGCCGAGGACAATATCCCGCTCGACGCTCGCAGAGATAATAGAACTCAGGGTCGAAGAGATCCTGTCTCTCGTCGACAAGGAGCTCGTGAAGTCCGGATTCAAGGAGTTTATTTCGGCGGGTGTTGTCCTGACCGGCGGTAGTTCTTTGCTGGACGGCATTGTCGACCTCGGTGAACAGATATTCAATCTGCCGGTACGGATCGGTTTTCCCCTCGGTGTCGGAGGGCTTACGGACGTCGTGAAGGACCCGTCGTACGCAACAGCGGTGGGGTTGGTCATCTACGGGAGTAAACATACACATGTCAGGGCGTACAACGGCAGGGACATAGATCTGCTGAGAAGTATCAGAGAGTTTTTTTCGAATATAGCTTCAAAATTGTTTGTTAGAAAAGGAGGATAAAATGTTTGAGTTAAGTAATGAGTATCATCATTCTGCAAAGATCAAGGTGATTGGTGTGGGCGGCGGCGGAGGAAATGCCGTGAATACAATGATAAAGCAGGGAATGAAAGGTGTAGACTTTATTGCTGCCAATACGGATATGCAGGTGCTGACGAGAAACAAGGCGACCTACAAAATTCAGCTCGGCGCCAAATTGACGAAAGGGCTCGGTGCTGGTGCAAATCCGGACATTGGGAAAGAAGCAGCGTTGGAGGATGAGGCGAAGATAAAAGATGCGTTGACCGGTGCCGACATGATCTTCCTGACCGCGGGTATGGGAGGAGGAACCGGGACCGGCGCAAGTCCGGTAATAGCGGAGCTCGCCAAGTCTCTCGGTGCGCTCGTCGTGGCCGTAGTGACCAAGCCGTTCGAATTTGAAGGGAAGAAGAGAATTTCAAAGGCGGAAAAGGGCATCGAAGAGCTGAGCCAGTATGTCGACACCCTGATCGTTATTCCGAACGACCGGTTGTTCAATATCTCGGATAATAAGACCACGGTACTCGAAGCCTACGTGAAGGTTGATGATGTGCTCGTTCATGCCGTCAGAGGCATATCGGACATCATAACAATCCCGGGGCTCGTGAATGTTGATTTTGCCGATGTAAAAACGGTCATGGGCGAGATGGGTATGGCCATGATGGGTACCGGGAAAAGCGGCGGTGAGAAGAGGGCAAAGGATGCTGCTCAGGAAGCCATATCGAACCCCTTGCTCGAGGATATATCCATAAACGGTGCGAAAGGTGTGTTGATCAATATTACCGGCGATGCGTCCCTTACGCTCAACGAAGTGAAAGAGGCATGCGAGCTTGTCAAGGAACAGGTCGATGAAAATGCCAATGTGATCTACGGCACGGTCATTGACGACAATATGGGTGAAAACCTCAATGTTACGGTGATTGCGACCGGCTTCGGAGAGAGGAATACGAAGGACAAGTACCCGGGCAAGCTTTCGGTTATCCACAACAACGGAGACAGGGATATCCCGGCGTTTAAGCGCACGGATAAAAAGATAGACGAGATCGATTCTGTGAAATCCGTTAAAAAGGTCATGCTGACCGGATATGACGAAGATGAACTCGATATTCCCACATTTCTGAGAAAGAAAGCAGATTAACATGAAGTACAGCGATGCCGGTGTCAGTATAGACAAGGGCAATGCCTTTGTCGAACGGATAAAGCCTTTGGCGCGGAGTACCATCAAAAAAGGCGTACTGTCGGGCATCGGCGGTTTTGCAGGCCTGTTTGAGATAGACAGGAGGCAGTACAGGCATCCGGTGATAGTCACGTCGACCGACGGTGTGGGAACAAAACTCAAGATCGCCTTTGAGATGGACATTCACGATACGGTCGGCATCGATCTCGTGGCCATGAATGTGAACGATATCGTGGTGAACGGAGCGCGGCCCGCGGTGTTCCTCGATTATATAGCCACATCGAAGATCCGTCTCGACATCGTTACGGATATCGTGAAGGGGATCGTGAACGGATGTAAACAGGCCGATTGTACATTGATAGGAGGAGAAACAGCGGAACTGCCCGGTTTTTATGCGGACGACGAGTATGACCTTGCAGGATTTGTGACCGGCGTTGTCGAGAAAGACAGGATCATAGACGGGTCTGCGATACGGCAGGGGGATGTGCTGATCGGCATAGGCTCCAGCGGGCTCCACAGCAACGGTTATTCCCTGGCACGGTATGTACTCCTCGAAAAGAAAAAGATGAAGCTCGGCGCTTATATCGATGAGCTCGGGTGCACCCTCGGTGAAGAGCTGCTCAAGCCGACGATCATCTATGTGCGGGTCATAGAAAAGCTGGTACAACAAAAGCTCATAAAGGCAGCGGCGCACATAACAGGGGGCGGTATAACCGAAAACCTGCCGCGCGTCTTCCCGAAACAGTTCAGTGCTGTTATTGAAACGGATTCATGGGACAGGCCAGTGGTCTTTGAGATGATCAAGGGGCTCGGCAATGTCGATGACATGGAGATGATAAGGACATTCAATAACGGACTCGGTATGGTACTCGTTGTGGACAAGAACAGCGCTCAAAAGGCCTTAACCACAATACGAGCCCAGCGGCAGAAGGCATTTGTCATAGGGGAAATGCGCCGCTTTGGCGAAAAAATGCAAAGGGTGGAATTTATATAATATCGAAGAGTAACCCGGAACATACTATACAAAGGTTTGTTTGTCCGTACTGATGACAGAGTTATTCGTTTCTGCCCGCAAAAACAAGTTCTTTTTACTACAGAGTATTCTGAGCACAACCTTCCTTCACCCCGTTTTCACGAGGGCCAGTCTTCCCAATTCACTTTTGAGGATTATATTTAAACAAAAACCGTTACTGAAAAGGGTAGAACGGCTTTTAAATGATAAAAAAGAGAAAGGATACTTTCTATGGAAGCCAAAAAGGTTAAAGATTCTGAACTCGTTTTGAGCCAGCTTATGCAGCCCGAGCACGCAAACAACCTCGGCAATATACACGGTGGTGTGCTCATGAAGCTTATGGATGATGCCGGTGCTATGTGTGCCACACGTCATGCAAGGGAACCGGCTGTCACGGTTGCCGTGGATTCCCTTACATTTCTTGAGCCCGTCCATATAGGTGACCTTGTCACTTTCAGTGCACGTCTTACATATGTGGGCCGCACCTCCATGGAAACAGAGGTTGTGGTCGAAGCGGAAGAGATCCTAACCGGCAGACGAAGAATAACGAACCGGGCGTATATCGTCTACGTTGCACTGAATGGAGAGGGACGTCCCGTAGAGGTCCCGCGTCTATCGCTGGTATCAGATGAAGAGCGCGAGCGATGGCAGCAGGGCGAGATGCGTCAGAGAGAACGCCTTGGCCGCAAGGTGCAGGGAACGTAATAGTTACCCGGAACATACGGGAGAAAAGTTTACTTATTCGCTCAATCCCGCGATCCGTAACCCCCTCATTCTCCCTTGACAGGTGAAAGTACCCCCCCTGATAAGTGGGAAAAGGGGGGTTAAGACGAGGTTTAAGTCCTCTGTAAGCTTGTCATTGCGAGGAGTCCAGCCGGAGGCGGGAAGACGAAGCAATCTACAAGCATAGGGATTGCTCGACCCAGCTTCGCTGTGTGCCCGTCGGCCTGCAATGACAGAACTTCTGTGTTTCTTTTCCCGGATTTTCGAAGACTACCTTTATTTGACGCTCGCCCCTTCACTGCCGGGTGGATACCCCCTCGTTCATTGCATAAACTTTCCTATTTATCAAACGCATATTTTTTATAAGTTAATTCACAAAAGAGAAATAAATATGAAATAATATTCATATATATAATGTAACTACATGTAAAATATGGATATAACATAATCAATAATACTGAATATATTTTTCTTGACATCGCATGGAATATGTGTAAAAAGCTAATTTTAGTGGGGGCGCTTTCAGGGAGATGCTTATTGAAAGATATTTTTCAGAGATATTTTTTTAATTTCAGCTCAAGGAGGGTAACGTACTATGAAGGTGAAAGGTGTTGTCGGACGGGTCCCCGCTGTAACGGATAAAACGAAGGTCTATATTGCCGGAGGCGGAATGGCCGGTTTGTCCGCAGCTATTTTTGCTGTGAGGGATGCACACGTTTCGGGGAAGAATATCCATATTTTTGAGGGACGGGAAAGTGTTGGCGGGAGTTTATACGGTGAAGGCACGCCTGATACGAGTTACTTTACGTTCGGCGACTGGAAGTTTCATCGTAAGGTCTACAATTGTACCTGGGATGTCTTATCGGAGATACCTTCTTTGGATCAACCGGATAAATCGGTCACGGATGAAATTTTCGAATATAACGATAAACACAAAAAGAACGCCAGATCGCGCTTAATCCATGCCCATCAACGCACCGATAATGCGGAGTCCATGGGGTTGAAATGGAAGCATCTGGGCAAGTTGTTAAAGCTGGTATACATCCCGGAAAGCCGGATCGAGAACCGCCGGATTGACTCATGGTTCGATCCCACCTTTTTTACTACCAATTTCTGGAAGGTTTTTTCTTCGATGTTTGCCATCGAGTATTGGAATGATCTTGTTGAGATGAAGCGCTATGCGCGCAGATTTATGCAGGATGTCCATAAAATGGTGAGCGGCAGGGCGGAAGTGGTCACACCGTACAATAATTATAATTCAATGACCGAGCCAATGCGGAAATGGCTGGAAGAAAAAGGCGTTCATTTTGAGATGCGGTGCAAGGTAACAGACCTCGATTTTAAACCGGTACAGGACGAGTTGACCGTTGAACGCTTCTACTATGCAAGAAACGGAAAAAACGAAAAGATTGATGTCGGAGACAATGACTTTGTATTCGTCACCAACGGATCGATGGTTGCAGATTTGAGACGGGGTTCCGTAACGGAACCGGCAGCCCTTGAAAGCGGGAAACTGGACGGCTCATGGACACTCTGGGAAAATATCGTAAAAAAACGTCCGGGTTCCGGACTGGGCAATCCTGCTAATTTCGACAGTCATAGAGATCAGTCCGCGTGGATGATTTTCATGGTAGACAGCAGGGACCGGACATTTATAAATTTGTACGAAAAGTTTACCGGAAACAAGCCTGGCCAGGCAAACATGGTAACGTTAACAGAGTCCAACTGGCATTCGTCGGTGCTTGTCCCCGCCCAGCCGCACTTCCGTAATCAGCCCAATGGCAGATATATATGGGCCGCATGCGGATTTATGCCGTTTGAAAAGGGAAACTATGTAAACAAGAAGATGTCCGAATGCAACGGTGAGGACATCATGACGGAAGTGTGCGGCCATCTTGGGTTTGATAAAGAGCTGCCGCTCATCCTCAAGAATTCGACCTGTGTCCCGGCGATGCTGCCGTATGTCATGAGTCACTTTTTGCCGAGAAAAAGGAGCGACAGGCCACAGGTAGTACCGCAAGGATCGACCAACCTTGCTTTTATGGGGCAGTTTACCGAGAGCGGAGAATGCGTCATGCTGGTCGAGTCTTCGATCAGATGTGCGAAAATAGCAGTGAGTAATCTTTTAAATACAGGTGAGAAGGTCCCTCCGGTTTACACGCAGGTCAATAACCCTCTGGCATTGTTCAAGATGCTTCCCACCCTGCTCAGGTAAGTTCGATGCGTTTCCGAGAGGATCGATATGGTAAATAAAAAAGAGATTATCAAGAGGCGCTTGATAGATGCGGCAATCAAGGTAATAGGGGCAAAGGGATTCAGAAAGACAACCGTTCCTATGATTACAAAGAAAGCAGGTGTTGGTACCGGAACGTTTTACCTGTACTTCAAAGACAAATCCCATGTGTTCGGCGAAGCGGTTGTACGAATAGGCTCTGAGTTGAGAAATTACATAGAGGATGTGTTTCAAAAACAACTGGAGTCATTTAAAGGCAGGACAGCCGGCCCCGGGGACATAACCACCGCACAGCACGCCATATACAGTTCGTTCTTCGAGTATGTGGACAATTACAGAAGCCACTTCATGATCCTTTTCCGCGAAGGCTTGAGCCACAATGAAGAATTGGCGGGTATTTTATGGCAGACCTATAAGAACATTGCAGAAGACACGAGCATAAGGGTTTTGACCGCGTCCCAGCTTGGATTCATCAGGCCCATGAAGCGTCTGGAGGCTAAAACCATTGGATGGGCGATGGTTGGAATGCTTTCGCAGGTTGCACAATTGTATATTTACGATGGATATGAACGGGATGAACTGGTAAAAATTCTCGTAAGTTTTACGCTCGACGGCATTCACAGAGAAAGGAGCGGGTCATGAAGGTAGGCATAACCGGTATATCCGGCTATCTGGGCACGCTCCTCACAAAATCCCTCGTACGCAGCGATGCGGTCGAATCCATAACCGGTATCGATCTGAAGGAGCCTTTGTTCCAGCATAAGAAGCTCACCTTTGTCCGGTGCGATGTGCGGGATAATGCCCTGGGAAACGCGCTGAAAGGCTGTGATACCATTGTTCACCTGACCTTCATTGTTCAGGAGATAAAAGACAAGAAGCTCACCTATGATATCAATCTCAACGGAACAAAAAATCTCCTCGCCTCCTGTGAGGAAAATAAACCCGGGAAACTGGTCATCGCAAGCAGTGTTGCAGCGTATGGTTGTGTTGATCGTGATTATACGATTACCGAGGATTCTCCCCTTCAGGGGAATAAAGCTTCCTATTATTCAGACACCAAACGGATCGTTGAAGGGATGCTCGATGAGTTTGAAAGAAAAAATCCAAACATGATCCTTACGAGGATGCGCCCTTCCATTTTCTGCGGCAAAAATGTCAACAACTTTTTCGCAGATGTCGTTAAGTTTCCGGTGATAACGTACGTGCGGGGGAATACATACGGGTTGCCGCTGGTGTATGAAGGTGATGTAAGCAGTGCATTTTTTACAGCCATTATCGAGGACCATCCCGGTGCTTTCAATATCCACACCGGTGCCCTGACTATCAAGAGGATGTCTGAGATATTGGATAAAAAAGCGATCGGCATTCCCTACAGGATCGCAAAGGTACTTGCGGACCTGAATTTCAAGCTCGGCATTATGAGTTTTTCAAGCCATTGGGTCGAACTCGGCAGGTATCCGATGAACATAAGCAATGCAAAGGCCGAAAAAGATCTGCACTGGAGGCCGACAAAAACGGCAGAAGAGGCGTTTATCGAGATGGTGGATAGCCTGAAAGCAAAATAAGGAGGAACATATGAAAGGAGAACTGTTCAAGGGTATTGTTCAATGGGAGGTTCAGAACGAATCGGGGTTTAAAGGCACGATCCCGGTATTTTATTACGACAACACCGCCATGACGGCAATATTCACAGCCTCGACAAAAAAGGTGAAGAAATACCTGCCGCATCCGGATATGCATCCTGCAGAGGTATTCCCCGGAAGGTGTCTTGTCGGATTCTCGGCGTTCGAGTACCGTAAAACGGACATCGATCCGTACAATGAGTTCAGCATCTCCATTATAATCGGTTTCGGTAAAAAGCCTGTGCCGGGCATTACGATACTATCGGATATGGGCAAGCACTGCTTCCATGCATATGTCTGGCACCTGCCTGTTACAACGGAGATAGCCCGATATGCCGGTGTGGAGCTTTACGGCTATCCAAAATTCATTGCGGACATAGCCTTCAAGAGGGAAAAGGAGTATCTCGAATGTACGCTTTCCGAGAACGGCAAAAAGATCCTTTCACTCCGGGGCAAAAAACAAAGCACTTCACAGGGTAAGACACTCAGGTTCAAGACTTATTCCGTGAAAGACGGCGTACCCCTTTGCGCGAACATCTATACAAATCCCATCGAATTCAAGCAGACCATGGACAGGAATGCGGCGGTGCTCGATATCGGCAATGACCACAAAATAGCCATGGAACTGAACAGTATAGGTTTGAGCAAAAAACCGCTTGTGTTCCAGTATATACCGGTCAATGAGATGGTCCTGTTTCCGCCGAGGAACCTCATCGACGATTGAGGATAAAGGAGGAGTTATGATTTCACCGGAAGGAAGTAAATCTTTGCCGGACCGTGAATCGCGCTTCGATGAAAGCCTGTTCAGTTTGCAGGCCATGCCGAAACTACCCAGGGGTATGCTGAAAGAAACCCGAAAGGCCGTTGCCCTGGCAAAAAAATTCAACGATGAGGTCGTCCGGCCGCATGCACTCGAGATTGACCGGCAGACGCATGCTGACCCGGAGTACCTGCCCTGGGACCTTGTCAAAAAGGCCAATGAATGGGGTTTTTACACCATGTTTATTCCGAAGTTGTTCGGCGGGCAGGGGTTCAACATGCCTGCCAGCGCGTATGTGGTCGAAGAGCTTTCCTCGGCCTGCGTAGGCATAGCAAACGTGGTCTTTGTCCACTATCTTGGTGTGGCGGGGATCCTCGCTTCATGGAACGTGTCCCTTGCCAACAAGATATTCAGGGAGGTGGTCAGGGGACAAAAGACCGGCAAACCGTGCATCATTTCCCTTGCTTTAACAGAGCCCGGCGCGGGTACGGATGTGGAAGAGAATGAGCTGATCGACCGTGCCCGTCTGAACTGCCACGCCGAGAAGGTCAAGGGCGGTTATATCGTGAACGGAAGCAAGATCTTCATTTCCATGGGTCATGTCTCCGAATGGTGCTGCCTCATAGCCTATTCGGACCTGAAAAAGGCCTCGGAAAATACCGTGACGTTTGCGGTCAGGACCGGTACGAAAGGATTTACCTTCGGCAAGCACGAGGACAAAATGGGCCAGCGGGCATGCCCAGCAAGCGAATTGATCTTTGAAGATTGTTTTATACCGGATGAATATGTCCTGAGAGATTCCCGCATACGGGAGGGCTTCGGGACACGGCCGATTGCGGACCTCATAGAGCAGTATATCCATTTTGTTGTCTCAGTCACCAGGCCGGCAGTCGGGGCGTTCGGTACCGGCGTGGCCAGGGGGGCATACGAGACGGCCCTCAAGTTCGCCGGCGAGACCGAGGTCGACGGAAAGCTCCTCATCAACCATGAGTGGGCCCAGGCAATGCTGGCGGAGATGTACAAGAACGTCGTCATCGGCAGGCTGAGCTATACCGAGGCGAACTATGCCAACGGGCTGCCGGGGGGCATCTACAATATCCTCCAGCGAAAGCCGGTCTATTATTACCAGAAGTACGCGCCGAAATTCATTTTTAATTACCTGATAAGCCCGCTCCTGGACTTTGAGATCACACAGCGGATATTCCGCAGGCTTTTTGTGGACAGCCAGTCCATGGAGGTGCAGCAGCGCTGTTCCGGGTGGGCGTCTCTGGCAAAAATCGTAGGAACAGACATGGGAGTAAAGAACAGCCAGATGGCCGTTGAGTTGATGGGACAGGCCGGACTGCGGCACGAGCGCGGTGCCGAAAAGTTCCTGCGGGACTCCAAGCTCCTGCAGATCTACGAAGGCACCAATCAGTTGAACCGTATCAACCTTTTCAATAACCTGATCGGGAGTTCCATCCCGCAGGCCCGTTCATTTGATGAATAGGCGGAGGTAACCATGTTAACGACGATAAAATCCGAATTAAAACCTTTTGAAGACCTGGCACACAATTTCGCAGTCAGAGAACTCACGGCTAACCGGAAGGTCAACGACAGCTACCCCTTCGGACCTTTTTTCGATCCCGTGGTGGCCAGGGCTTACGAAGCCGGGCTGCTGGGCATAACCGTACCGGAGGAGTGCAGCGGTGCCGGGCAGGGCATCGGTGCCCTGTGCGTCATCCTCGACCGGATCAGTGCGGTGGACGCCAGCTTGAGCGGTATTATTTTTACCAATGTCCTTGCCCAGGAGATTATGCTTGCGGCCGGAGGTAAAGATACCCTGAAAGACATCATGGGACAGGCAACCGATGCCCGCTCCACCTTGATCGCTTACCCGGCTTTCTGCAACCCCGGCGAGACCCAAACCCGTCTCGATGCCGTCAGGACCGGTGGTACCTACAGTCTCAGCGGCACGATCGAATACGTTGTTCTTGGCGGTATGGCAGGTCATGCTCTGGTACCGGCACGCATCAAAGGTCAGGACGGGTATACGTTCTTTCTCATCGACCAGGGAGGAAAGGGACTTACGAAGAGCGAGCCCATATTCAGTCTGGGTCTGCATGCATGTCCCGGCGTGGATCTTACACTTGCAGGGGTTGAAGGAAGACCGGTAGGCAAGGAAGGCGACGGAGCGCGTTGTTTCGATCATGCTTCCGACCGAATGCACGCGGCAGTTGCCGCCATCCAGTGCGGTATCATGAAGGGTGCATTTCAGGAGGCCCTTTCCTACAGTCAGGAGCGCTTTCAGGGCGGCCGGGAGATTATCAACTGGTCGGCACTGCGCATGTTGCTCGGTGACATGGCCGTACAGGCCGGGATAGCGGACATGGTAGTTTCCGGGGCTGCGATGGCTGTGGATCAGCAGGACCCGCAGTGGGGGCTCTCAGCCCGTGCCGCTGCACTGCACCTGTCCGAGCTGGCGTGCAAACTGACTACGGACGGCATACAGATCCTGGGTGGTAACGGTTACATGAAAGACTATGGTCAGGAGAAGCGTTTCCGGGACGCCAAGCAGGTACAAGCGCTGCTGGGGCTGTTCCCCCTGCGTAAGCTCGGACTGGTAAGTGCGATGGCGAAAGGTCAATAAAGATCACAAAGAATACATTTGTGCCGCAAGGAGAATACCTATGATACACCTGAATGATACACGAATTGCACCTGAGACGGGTACCCGCTTCCCGGAGCCTGGTGATGCGTTTAATTCCGTCGAAAACGTTATTTACAGCCGCAGGAGCGTCCGGTTTTATGAGAAAAACAAACAAGTTCCGGAATACATCGTCCGGAGGATTATAGAAGCAGGCAGGTTTGCACCATCCGCCGGCAACGGACAGCCGTGGAAGTTTATCGTGGTGCAGGACCAGAAGATGATCAAAGAAATGGAAGATGATGTGATAAAAAAGTTGAAACTGGTAATGCGGTTTGCATGGTACCTCGGTTCATGGACAAAGCATAAGGAATGGGTTGCAAAATTCCTGATGCGCTTTCTGCCGAATATGTTCCATCCGGTACCGTTCGGAGCCATGCGGCTTATCGCCGATGGAAAACTTGGATTATGGCATGGTGCGCCGACCGTGCTCATTCTGCTTGCGGACAAGCGTTCGCCGGGTGACCCGTCACTCGACACGGGTATTGCAGGAGAGAACATGGTACTGACCGCACACAGCTACGGTCTGGGGACATGCTGGGTCAGTTTTATGACGCCGCTGAAGATGTACGCGAAGTGGAGGAAACGTCTTGGTATCCGCTATCCGTACAAGCTTGTTACGTCTATTGCGATAGGCTATCCGCGCGGGGTTCCCGACGGGAATGTCAGCCGGGAAACGCAGGCGATCGACTGGTTCGGCGAGAATGGAACCTTTAAAGTCGTTTACTGAGAGGCATACTATGTCTGAACACTTAACGATAAAGAAAAGAATATACATCGAGAGCTTCAATAAGCTCGGCAGGGATGTTACCTTCGGGGTTGTTGTTATCGATCAGAACACCTGTGACGGATGCGGTTACTGTATCAAACCGTGTCCGGCCCATTCCCTCGAAGTCGTGAATAAAAAAGCGCGCATGGTCGAAGAATTGCCGTTCTGCATATCATGCGGGGATTGTGTTGCAATATGTCCGCAGCATTCAATAGAGATCAAAGAATTCATTAAATTCACGAAACATTTCTATTATCTCGACCGCGGCAGTGCCGAACCACCGCGCAAATTTTAGGAGGATTTTAGGATGAGAGACGTTTATGTAATCGGTTCGCACACCATTAAGTTCGGCAGGTACCTTGATAACAGCATCAAGGAACTTGCGGCCTGGACTATCGAGGGGGTATTCAAGGATGCGGGTATCGAAAAAAAGGACATCCAGTCCGCATGGTTTTCCAACTCTGGCTGGGGGATGAGGAACTTCCAGCACTGTATCCGCGGTCAGGTCGCCCTGCGGCCCCTCGGCATAGAGGGTATACCCATAACCAATGTCGAAAACGCATGCGCCGGAGGGTCAACGGCCTTTCACAGCGCATGGAAGGACGTCGCGTCCGGGATGACGGACGTGTCCCTGGCGATCGGCGTGGAAAAGGTTTACGCGATGAATAAGTACCTGATGTTCGCCGGGTTTATGAGCGGGCTCGATGTGGGCGGTATCTTTGATCAGATCGAATATATTAAGAAGACAGCACCGGAGATGCTCGAAGTACCGAAGAACGTACCGGCCGGCGTCACGAGGCCGCGGACGAAAAAGAACAAGGCCGGTATGCGCGGAAAACTGCAGAACTACTGGGACATGTTTGCAACGTATGTCATTCTCGGCGAGAGCATGGGCTACGGAAATGTAAAAAAATTGCTCACGGGCCTCAATGGCACCGGCAAGGGAGCGGGTGCCGATCACTCGCCGTTCATGGATGTCTACGCATTTGCTGCACGGGCACATATGAAGAAGTACGGCAGCACGCCGCGGCAGCTCGCCGTCATAGCATCGAAGAACCACTGGCACTCGACCATGAATCCCAATGCCCAGTATACCTTCGACGTGTCCGTTGACGATGTCCTCAACGACCGCATGGTCTCTTATCCCCTCACGAGGGCGATGTGCGCACCGATCGGCGATGGTGCCGCTTCTGCAATTCTCGCCAGCGGAGACGTCGTGAAACGGCTGGGCATGCTGGCGCGGGCGGTGAAGGTCAGGGCATCGGTGCTTGCATCCGGACGGACGCGAACCCAGGACGAGCCGGACATCGGGGAACGGGCAGGCAGGATTGCGTATGAGAAGTCGGGGCTGGGTCCGAAAGACATAGACCTTGCCGAAGTGCACGATGCGACCGCGTACGGCGAGCTGCACCAGACCGAGGCACTCGGATTTTTCCCCGAGGGAGAAGGCGGCGTATACGCGGAGCGGGGAGAGACCAGGGTCGGCGGGAAAAAACCCATCAACACCTCCGGGGGGCTGCTCTCACGCGGGCATCCCATCGGTGCGTCGGGCCTTGCGCAGATCAACGAGCTTGTTACGCAACTCAGGGGCGAGGCGGGGAAACGGCAGGTCCGGGACGCGCACATTGCGCTGGCAGAGAACGGCGGCGGAGCACTCGGCAACGAAGAGGCCGCACTGTGTATCCATATCCTGGAAAAGTAGGCAGACCGGAGTATCGCACATGAAGACGTCTACCTTTCTGAGGAAATTATTCGCCGGGGCCGTTGTGCTGGGATGGGAAGAATTCAGGCGCGGCACGCTGGGGGATACCATCCGCCTGAGCCGGTCGCGGGGCAAGCTGACCATAGCGCACGATGTTTCTCACGCAGGGCTATTAGAAGAGTGCGCGGCCCGGCACGGAGACAGGCTGTTTCTGGACTTCTATGGCAGGTCATATACCTATGCGGAGATGGACGGGAACGCAAACAGGGTCGCAAACTATTTGAGGGGACTCGGTGCAGAACCCGGTCAGGCGATCGCGATCGTGATGAAGAATTCACCGCGATGGCTCGACGTATTCTTCGGTGCGCAAAAGCTCGGTATGTGTGCGGTGCCGGTGAACATAGCCCTGCGCTCGACCCAGCTCGCGCATATATTCAAGCACTCGGATGCGCGTTATGCGTGCATCGATCAGGAACTCCTGCAGTACTACGAAAAGATAAAAAGCGATCTTCCTTCGCCTCCGCTCGTTATCACCGCGAACGGTGCCGACAAACAGGTCCCGGCATCCTCTCTGTCCCGGCAAGTGCTGGACGAGGCGTACGGTCCCGGCATCAGCACCGCGAAGCCGGGGGTGAGCGCGCGGGAAGGCGATCGGTGCATGCTTCTCTACACGTCCGGCACGACCGGCCTTCCGAAAGGCGTACCGACCTTTTACGGACGTACGAACGTCCGGAAGATGAAGCTTATCAACCGCGTGCTCCTCACCAGGGACGACGTGTATTTCACCTGCCTGCCCCTGTTCCATGCGAACGCGATCCTGCTCACCGTTACTGCAGCCATGAACGTCGGAGCACAGGTAGCGCTCAGGGAGAAATTCAGTGCGAGCAGGTTCTGGAACGAGGTACGCGAAACCAAAGCGACGGTATTCAACACTATTGGCGGTATCATCCCGATTTTGATGAAACAGCCGCAGCAAGCCGGCGATCGCAATCACTCGGTGAAACACGTGCTCTCTGCAGCGTGCCCGTCCGACATGTGGGGGCCGTTCGAGAAACGGTTCGGCGTTCAGCTGATCGAGGGTTACGGTGCGGTGGACGGCGGCGGTATCATCGTCATGAACTACGGGCAGGCGCCTGCCGGCAGTATGGGCAAGCCGCTCGGCGCAAAGTACCGGATCGTTGACGATGAGAACAAGGACGTACGGCAGGGACAGTCCGGCGAGCTGATTTTCTTCACCGGCAAAAAAGCCAATAAGGACGTGGTATACTACAAGGACGAAAAGGCGACCTCGTCGAAACTCAGGGACGGATGGCTGCATACCGGAGACCTCGTCCATGCGGACAAAAAAGGATATCTCTATTTTATCGGCAGGAAAACGGAATCTCTGAGACGCAGGGGGGAGAACATTTCCGCCTATGAGGTTGAACATGCAATTCTGCAGTACCCGGGCATCCTCGAATGCGCGGTTTACGGCGTACCTTCGGAGCTTGGCGAGGATGATGTTATGGCTGCCGTGGTACCGGTTGAAGGCGGGAAGCTGGATGTCAAAGAAGTGAGCTCCTTTTTGAAAGAACACCTCGCCCTGTTTGCCATTCCGCGTTATTTTCGCATTATGCAGGAACTGCCGAAGACAGAAACCCAGCGGGTCATCAAAGGTGTTTTATCAAAAGAAGGGGTTACGCCCGATACCATCGACCGGGAAAAGATGCAGGGTGCTGGTGTATGATGAAGTAATGTTTCTGCCATGGGCTCCTCCAGAGCCTTGACAAGCATAGATTCGTCCAATATATACTTTCCCGTTTGAGGTTTTAGCGAGTTTATGCTCTCATAAATTCATAAGGAGGCAAGTTATGGAATCGAGAGGCTTATTCATTCAAAAAGGTGCAGGGATTCGTAAAAGGGTGAAAAGTTTATTCGCTCTTCTGTTCGGTGCGGGTATATTTTCGATAGTGTCGGGGTGTATGCCGGCACTCCATGCTTTTTACTATAAAATACCGGACAATCCCCAGGTCAGCGCGGATGTACGGGATTGTCAGCGCACTTCCCTGATGAGTGATGTTGACCAGTGGGCCGTGATGGGAAGCTGTCTCAACACCATGCCCGATGTTTCATGGTATTACGGGATAGTGAAAGATTGGAACTGCTATGATGCACGCATTGACGGAGACACTGCAGGCTGGAAACTGTACGATTGTTATGTGCCCAGCAGCAGCATGGAAAAACTGAAAGGTTCGCAGGCAGACGGCAATAAACAGGGAGTTTTTCTCTATAACAATATGATGGAAGTAATGAAAGCACGCAGCAGGCAGAAGGCCTCCAACTCAAAATCAAAATAGAATTGTGATAAACATAAAAGACGCTTTCATGAAAAAAAACCGTTATGTCTTAGTACTGTTTCTTATGGGTGTGGTTTCCATGGTTTTGGTACCCCGAGTCATGGCGGATCCTGTCGCACGTAGCGGCATCTCTGTAAGTTCCGGCTGGACAGGGCTGCCTTCATTTGCAAGAAATGCACTCAAAACTACGGACAGTACCTATAACATGGAAGGATATACCGTCGGGGTGAGCTACATTTCTTATGGAAGCGACGGGCCCAAAGGGGTTTTCTCGAGCAGGTACAGCCTTGCATACAGCCATTACCGTACACTTCCCAACACACAGGATTTTACCGCAGCACATGCCGATATGTTTATGTTTGATGTGGCGGAGATTGTTACGGCATTTCCCTCCTGGCCTGTAAATCTTTATACCGGCATCGGCATGGGCTGGGGGATTGTCCACCTGTATCATTGGGGCCTGCCTACCGACCCGAGTGTTGATCCGCAAAAGGCCAAAGACCTGGAGAACCAAATAGGAAAATACTACCTGCCCTTTCCTACCATATACATCCCCATCGGGCTGAATATAAGAATAGATGATTTTATCATCAGTGCAGAGGCAGGTATACGGGATATACCGTATGTCGTGGGTATGGTTACGTATACGTTTAACAAACGGGAAAACGTCAGGGTAGTGAAGAGATTTATCCCGCTTTCGTCTCCTGAACACACCTATACCGGCAAGATACAGGGCAGGGTGGTCGATCAAGGAACATCAGCTCCTTTGGGCAGGGCCATTGTCCGGATGGTAAATACGGGCTTGACGGATCTCTCGACGGACCCGATCAACGGTAGTTTTACAACACCCGGCCTTAAACCCGGCAGTGTTACCCTGTCTGCATATAAAGAAGGGTATACAGCCAGCACGGTCACGGTGACCGTACAGCCGGGAGCGACAGTTTCCACAGTCATTGCACTGGAAAAGCAATCCACGATTGGTGCTGCTTATGGCAGGGTAACAAATCTTGAGGGCAAACCATTGACGGCAACAATAAGTGCTGCGGTGTATTCCCGTGCTGTCGGTATGCCTCAGATAAGCCAACAGGTCACCGGGGATGCTGCAACCGGCGGGTTCTTTATAAAACTTCCGGCAGGCGATTATACCCTGTCTGCTTCGATGGCAGGGTATAAGGCGCAGGCAAAGGACATCCATATAGACAAAGGTTTCAAGACAGCGGTTGATTTTGTTCTGGAGACGGAACAATCTGCACCGCCGCCTGTTGCAATGAACAAGCAGCGGGTATTCATAGAAAAAGACAAAAAGAGGATCGTGATAACCGAGAAGATCTTTTTCCAGCTCGGTAAATCGAGGATCATGCCTGTTTCATTCGGCATATTGAACGAACTTGCCGGGTTGCTTATACAAAATCCCGGGATATCGATCCGTATCGAAGGCTATACCGATAATATCGGCAAACCTTCGACGAACCTCAGGCTTTCCCAGGCCCGTGCCGAGGCAGTCATGAACTATCTTGTCCGTAAAGGGGTAAATGCCCGGCGAATGACGGCAAAAGGCTACGGCATGGCCTCGCCTATTGCGAACAACAGGACTGCAAAAGGCAGGGCAGAAAACAGGCGGGTCGAGTTTACCATTACGTCCCAGTAACCACAAAAAACTTGTTTATCCGTCCCTGTTCATGTAGTATAAACAAGTCATGAAAAAAGATAAAAAACAGAAAAAGAACAACGTTTTTAAGCTATGGGGCGGGAGGTTTGAACAGGAGCCTGCAGAGGTTGTCAATAGGTTTACGAACTCCCTGCTTGTGGATTCAAGGCTTGCGCTCTACGACATTCAAGGCAGCAGTGCACAGGCCGAAGGGTTGCTGCATGCCGGTGTAATCGATCCTTCGGAATACAACCGCATCAAGCAGGGCCTGCACAAGATCGAACTTGAATTCAAAACAAAGCGGTTTGTTTTCGATGAACGGGACGAAGATATCCACACGGCGATCGAAAAAAGGCTGCAACAAATCATCGGGGATACCGCCTCCAAGCTCCATACCGGCCGGAGCCGCAACGACCAGGTTGTCACGGCATTCCGGCTTTACGCGATCGATGAGGTAAGGAGTATCGTTGCAAAGCTGCTGGATGTACAGTCCGCTCTAAGCTCGCAGGCTTCGAAATACATGGGCATTCCTATGCCGGGATTTACGCATACCCAGCATGCCCAGCCCGTATTGCTCAGTCACCACCTGCTCGCATATACGGAAATGTTTAACAGGGATATCGAACGGTTGTTGCATGCTTACTATGCTGTCTCGGTCATGCCGCTCGGCTCGGGAGCGCTTGCAGGCACCCCGTACGCCGTCAACAGGGAGGCATTGGCAAAGCTCCTGAAATTCAAAGAGATAAGCGCAAACAGCATTGACGCAGTTTCCGACAGGGATTTTGCCATTGACGTGGTTTATACCGTCAGTGTGCTCTTGATGCACTTTTCCCGGCTGTCCGAGGAGATCGTCCTCTGGTCGACCGATGAATTTGGATTTGTTTCCCTGCCGGATGCGTTTACAACGGGAAGCAGCATTATGCCGCAGAAAAAAAACCCCGATGTCGCAGAACTCACCCGGGGAAAAACAGGCAGGGTGTACGGCTCTCTTGTAAATTTACTGACTATGATGAAGGGCCTGCCGCTTGCGTATGACCGGGATATGCAGGAAGACAAGCCTGCGGTATTCGATGCGGTGGATACTGCAAAACTTGTCCTCGAGGTATGGGCACCGTTGATCAAAGGGTTGTCATTCAACACGGATAGGTTGAAAGACTCATTATCCCATGGCAACCTCCTTGCGACGGACATTGCAGACTATCTGGTACGCCGGGGCATGCCGTTCAGGAAAGCACACGAAGTTACCGGCAGAATAGTACTGTATGCCATAAAAAAGGGCGTCGATGTGGCTTCACTCGGATATGAGACCTTTAAGACCTTTTCTCCCCTGTTCATGCCCGACATCCGGCATGCACTTGATATCAAGGCTTCCATCAACGGCAGGGCTGTGCCCGGAGGTACTGCAGAAAAACAGGTGAGGATTGCTCTGGAAAAGCTCGAAAAAAAGATCAAGCACTACGAGAGTCTCCTCAAAAAGATATAGCAAATTCACCGTCATTGTTCGTATATGATAAGGAGGTGACCGCAATGAACAAACGTGATGTGAGCCGGGACCTTTTCATGTTAAAGGGTGCTCTTTCCCGGCAAGGGTATGACTGGTGGTGGCATAACTTTACGGGGTATAATAGAAAAACCGGTGAGGAAAAGACATTCTTTATAGAATATTTTGTCATCAATCCTGCTCTCGGTGGTACGCGTGTGGTTCTGGGACAGCTTCCGGAAAACCGTGCAAAGGACGTCAAACCCTCGTACGCCCTGATCAAGGTTGGTGCCTGGGGAAAGAATGCAAAGCAAATCCACAATTTTTATCCTATCAGTGATTTCTCCTGTCCTTCCCATGAACTGAACATAAAAATCGGCAGTTGTGCGCTGACAGAAACCCACATGGAAGGCTCCTGTGAAGTATCCGCACACGAAGCTCAAGAGCATCCCGAATATATGTGTGATGCAGGCAGTATGCAATGGGACTTGTCCATTCAGAAGAAAATTGCTTACAATGTCGGCTACGGTGCCTCGGGGTTTTTCCGTACCATCAATGCTTTTGAAATGTTCTGGCATGCCGAAGGTATCAAGACGGAGTACAGCGGAGAAGTCACGTTTGATGGAGAGGTGTATGACATCATTGCAGAAAAATCATACGGTTATGCAGACAAAAATTGGGGAAGGGATTTTACCTCGCCTTGGTTGTGGATCAGCAGCTGTAACATGAGAAGCCTTATCACAGGGAAAGTGTTGTCGAATTCTGCTGTCGAGATGGGCGGGGGAACGCCCAGAGTATTCGGCATCGGGCTGCAGGGCAAGCTTCTCGGCGGGATGTATTACGAGGGAAAAATGTATGATTATAACTTTTCAAAATTTTGGACGGGCACACGTATCTCGTTTAGCTTCAAGGAAGGCACATCAATGAATACATGGCAGGTGCATGCTGCCAACAGGCAATCAGTCATGGAGTTGACGCTGGAGTGCCGCAAAGATGAAATGCTCCTGATAAACTACGAGGCACCAAACGGGAAAAAATTGCACAACAAACTCTGGAACGGTGGAACGGGGCAGGGAGAAATAAAGCTTTTAAAAAAGAAGAGAAACCAAACGATACTGATAGATCATATTGCAATAAAAAATGCCGGCTGCGAGTATGGCGAATATAGTAATCAGTAGGCGAAGGTTCAATCAAAACCACATGCGGTATGACAGCATAATCCATTATCTACTGCAAAGAACAGGTTTTTCCCCGGGAAGCTCATTGAAATTGAATATAGGGCTCAAGGAGAAATCATGAAACACGATAAGAACCGCGTGTGCCCCCGTTGAACGGGCCGGGGCGCTTGACAGGAGGGTCCGTGGATGGCTGCAACGGCCACGGTCAATATTTGCCCCGTTTATCCGGGAGGGAATGACCGTTCTTGATTCGGGATACTGCTCTCATTTTTATACCCTCGAAATGGCCCGGATAGTGGGGGCGCGGGGACGGTTCTTGCCTGCTGTCCGCGCTTCAGGAATGAACGTTGTCAGTGCCTTGAGAAGCAGTTGAGAAACGTAGGCAGGGGTGTAGTTAAAATAACATCCACTTCCTTTTTCATAGAGAATAGCACAATTCTGTGCTATACAAATAAATCTTGTTGTTCAGTATGAGGATGTAAACCGCTTCTTTCCCCTGGCAAGAAAGAAGGGGAAGATTATCTCGTTCGTGCAGAAAAGTACTATTGAAAAGGATACATTTATGGGTAGCGCACATATACATAAACCGGCAGTCAAGATTAGGCGCATTATAGGGAGTAAGCTCCTGCTGATACTGCTTGCTTTGCTCACAGCACGGTGCGGCCTGAAGGCACCTCCCGTGCCCTATCCCCTTGCAAAACCGGTGGCCATCACCAACATCACTGCAACAGCACGGGGCAGGAGCATCATGCTGTTATGGAAGATCCCCGATAAAAATACGGACGGTTCCGTCTTGAAAAATATAAAAGGATTCAACATGGTACGCGCGGGTATCCCCATCAGTCAGGCCAATACGGACGAGAAAGAGGTATACAAACAGTGGCGGTATGAATATCAACCGGGCGAACAGTTCATGAATATCAAGGATACGGATATAGAGTATGGTTTTCGCTATACCTATCTTGTCTTTACGGTTACGAAAAACGATATCGTCAGCGATCCGTCTGTCCCCGTCGTTGTCTTCTGGGATAAACCGTACATGCCCCCGTCCGATATCAGGGCGCAATCCGGCTCCCATTTTATAGAACTGTCATGGGATCAGCCGGGTACATACATTGACGGTACGAAAATAAAGGGAACGGTTTATTACAATATTTACCGAAGCCTGAAGATGGGGAATTTCCCGCTGTTCCCGATAAATCCGGCGCTGATATCGGGCACGACCTATATCGATGGAGATCTGAAGGATAATGTCCCTTACTTCTATGAGGTTACCAGCGTGTCGAAGATAGGCAATACCGCGGTTGAGAGTGTTCCGTCTTCCGAGATAATGGCGATGCCGGTTGATCTTGTATCACCCGCAAGGCCGTACGGCCTTGCAGGGGCGCCGTTGAAAAATGGCATTGCTTTAAGCTGGGAGCCGAACACAGAGTCGGATATACTCGGCTATTACATTTACAGGAGATCGGGAAAAGACAAATTCTTCAAACAATTGAATGCACAGCCGGTATCAGGAACAACGTATGTGGACACAAGCGCACCGCGAGGCCCTAATACCTATTATGTGACGGCTGTCGATAACTCTGAGGAACATAATGAAAGTGCACCGTCCGAATATTATGAAATAGTTTACCCCGTCAGAATGCCGGGTCAATTAAGACGGAGATAATGCGATAAACACCTTATACCGGTCGCGAAAACTGTAGCTTTATCGGACAATGTCTATTATAAAAGAAAAAACAGATGTAACGGCATTCATTATGAACCCCCGGGCGAAAGTATGCGGCAGAAAGCCGTGCCTTTCTGCCGGGGTGGACAGGAGACAGAAATGAATTATTTTGGCTATAAAAACGGAGAACTGTACTGCGAAAATGTCAGTGTCAGGGCTATAACAGAAAAGACCGGAACGCCGGTATACATATACAGTGCGAAAACATTGAAACGCCACTACAATGTTTTCAAGAATGCATTTGTCAGAACAAAGCCGTTAATCTGTTACTCGGTAAAGGCAAATTCCAATACCGCTATCGTTGCACTCTTTTCATCACTGGGCGCGGGTGCTGATATTGTATCCGGCGGAGAACTCTTCAGGGCTGTCCGTGCCGGTATACGCGGCAAAAAGATCGTATATTCCGGTGTCGGCAAAACACTGGAGGAAATAATCTATGCCCTGACCGAAGATATTCTCATGTTCAATGCCGAATCCATCGAAGAACTCGATGCTATCGATGAGGCAGCGGGCTTGATGGGTGTAAAAGCTCCTGTCAGCATCCGGGTTAACCCTGATATAAACCCCCATACCCATCCCTACATATCAACCGGCATGAAAAAGAACAAATTCGGCATCGATATCAGGTATGCACGTGAGGCATACACCATAGCCAGGTCGAAACATCACCTGCAGGTCGTCGGTGTCGATATGCATATCGGTTCCCAGTTAACCGGGGTATCACCGGTCATAGATGCCTTAAAACGGGTGCAGGGACTTATAAAAGAAATCAGAAAAGACGGGATAGATATACGCTACATGGATATCGGCGGAGGACTTGGCATAACCTATAAAGATGAAAGAGCGGCGTCTCCCGACAACTATGCGGGAGCAATAGAAAAAACGTTAAAAGATTTTGATGGCAGGCTTATTCTTGAACCGGGGAGGGTCCTTGCCGGTAATGCTGGTATTCTCGCAGCAAAGGTGTTATACAGAAAAGACAATGGAATGAAAAAATTTATGATTGTCGATGCAGGTATGAACGATTTAATACGCCCAAGTTTCTATGACGCTTATCACGAAATACTTCCTGTCGATGAAACACGTTCGAAACTTTTCAAACAGGATGTCGTCGGCCCTATATGTGAATCGGGTGATTTTTTTGCGCATGACCGGAACCTGCCTTTGCTCGAACAGGGCCGGGCCATAGCCCTGATGAGTGCAGGCGCGTATGGATTTTCAATGTCATCCAATTACAATTCGCGGAGAAGGGCAGCAGAGGTTCTGGTCGATGATAAAGAATATTATCTTATACGAAAAAGAGAAACGAATAACGATCTTATAAAGGGCGAAAGGATCCCTTCCTTTATAAAAATAAGGAGTAACCATGTCTAAAAGGACTATAAAATTTACGAAGATGCAGGGAACCGGCAACCACTTTATCATCATAGATTCTCTGAAAAAGGAAGAAAAGCTTTCTTCCGAACTGATTAAGAGGCTGTGCACTCCGGCATTCAGTATAGGTGCAGACCAGTTGTTGATGATACTGCCTTCGAAAACCGCGGATTTCAGGATGCGGATATTTAATGCCGACGGAGGAGAGGTCGAAATGTGCGGCAACGGCATTCGTTGCGTCGCGAAGTATCTTGTAGAGCACGGATACACAAAAAAAAGAGAACTTGAAATTGAAACGCTTGCAGGCATAAAAAAACCGGTAATCAAGGGCGATAAGATACGGGTTGACATGGGAGAGCCCGTGTTCGACGGCAAGCTTATCCCGGTTCGGCTGAGCGGAAGGGTCATCAACAGGGCTATAAAGATAGAGGACATGGATTTCAAGATCACCTGTGTGTCCATGGGTAATCCGCATACCGTGATATTTATGGACAAGATAGACAAGTTTAATGTCGAGAAATACGGTCCGGCCCTTGAAAACAACAAGATGTTCCCCAAAAAAACCAATGTGGAGTTTGTTGAAAAGATCAACGATAACGAACTGAAGATGCGTGTTTGGGAACGCGGGAGCGGCGAGACGCTCGGGTGCGGTTCAGGTGCATGTGCGGTTGGAGTTGCAGGCGTATTGAACAATAAAAGCAGGGAAAACGTATTGATACATTTACGGGGCGGTGACCTTGAAATTGAATGGACCAAGGACAACCATGTTTTTCTGACCGGTCCCGCCGAAGAAGTTTTCAGAGGAGAGATAGATGTCTGACACAAAAGAGATCCAAGGTATAATTACGGCCATCATTACACCTTTCAAAGACAACAAGGTCGATAAAAAGGCTTACCAATCGCTTGTAGAAATGCAGATAAAAGCCGGTATCTCCGGGATTGTTCCCTGCGGGACGACCGGGGAATCCGCAACTCTGGACTTCGATGAGCATGAGATGCTCATCGACTATACCCTTGAGCTCGTGAACCGCAGAATGACGGTTATAGCCGGCACAGGATCCAACAACACAAAAGAGGCAATTAAGCTGACGGCGCATGCGAAAAAAGCCGGAGCGGACGCAGCGCTTACGATAACGCCTTATTACAACAAGCCGACGCAGAACGGCATGTTCGAGCATTTCCGCGCGATTGCCGAAGCAGTCGATATCCCGCTCATTCTTTACAATGTACCCGGCAGGACCGGCGTCAATATGCTGCCGGAAACCGTTGCACGGCTTTCGGAGATTAAAAATATTATCGGCATAAAAGAGGCAACAGGATCCCTGCAGCAAGTCACCGAGACCATGAAGCTGTGCAGGAAAGGCTTTATCGTACTGTCCGGAGACGACTTTACGGCCCTTCCGAGTATTGCCATCGGAGCTAAAGGTGTAATATCCGTTACATCGAATATAGTACCCGCCGAGATGGTGGAGATGTTCAGGGCGTATAAGAGCGGTACCATGCAGAAAGCAATAGATATCAACCTCAAGCTATGGCCGCTGCACAATGCCATGTTTATAGAAAGTAACCCCATACCCGTGAAGGCTGCAGCGCATCTGCGTGGCTGGATTTCCAATGAAATAAGGCTCCCTCTTACGCCCATGGCAGGTCCAAACCTCAACAAGCTGAAGACCACCATGACAGAACTGGGGCTAATCAATGGCTGATCCGGTTGCCGTTGCCGTCAACGGCGTTATGGGGAGGATGGGCCTGCAGATAGCACGGCTTCTGTCCCAGAACCCGTTGTTTCGTATCGTTGGAGGAATAGAGCGGAAGGGCCATTCGTCCATCGGCGTTGATATCGGCCTGCTCATTCAGGGTAAAAATTCCGGGGTCATGGTTACCGACGATCCCGCAAGTATTACGGCGCACGTTGATTGTATTATAGATTTCTCGATACCTGCTTCGACCATGGCAATCCTCGGGTATGCGAGGAAGAAAAAAATATCCCTGGTCATCGGGACAACCGGGATTTCGAAAGAAGAGACGGAAATGATCCATCAGGCAGGAAAAGAAACCGCCATCGTCCAGTCCCCCAATATGAGCGTACTGGTAAACCTGCTTTTTAAGCTTGTGGAACTCGCGGCAGGAACGATAGATGACAGTTTTGATGCCGAGATTGTAGAGGCACACCACAAGAATAAAATCGACGCACCGAGCGGCACTGCCCTGAAATTGGCCGATATCATTGCCCATGCCCGCAGCAAACAGCTTGCGGATGTGGCTCGGTATGAACGCCATGGACAAATAGGCACCCGCCCGAGGGGAGAGATAGGTATTCAGACCCTGCGCGGAGGAGATATTGCGGGAGAGCATACTGTCATGTTTATCGGTACCGGCGAACGGCTCGAGATAACGCACAGGGCAACGAGCAGGGAGAACTTTGCTCAGGGCGCATTGCTTGCGGCTCAATGGATCGCGGGGAAAAAGCCCGGCGTCTACACCATGGGCGATGTGCTCGGCCTGACCAAAAATTTATAATAAGAAAATTTGCTTTTATAATAGTTAAGTCACCTATCGGTTTACCGAAAAGTACCTTTTCGCTTTTACCTGCGTTTGATTCTTCGTTATACCAACGAAAGCGGCTATCCAGTTTTGTTCATTTTATATATTAAAGTTTATTGACATCCTAATCAAAAAGATATTTATACATCTCATAATAGCACAAAGGAGGCACTATGGTTTCTTTTGAATTAAGCGAAGAACAAGCCCTGCTCAGGGATACGTGCAGGGATTTTGCTTTAACAATCATGCGAAAGCAAGACAGGCCGGCAGATGAATCGGGTGAGATACCGGCGGATATTATAAAACAGGGACATGAGCTGGGATTAACGACCGGATACATCCCCGAGGCGTACGGCGGGGCAGGTGGGCAGCTTTCCGCGCTGGACAGCGTTATCGTACTCGAAGAACTCGCCTATGGCAATCTTTCGATGACCGTGAATATCCTGGCACCGTCTTTGATGAATATACCCTTGATGCTGTATGGTACGGAAGAACAGAAAAAAAAGTATTTCACGATGAACAAGCCGGACCAATTCCAGGGTTTTACTGCGGCACTTGTCGAACCTTCCGTGCGGTTTGATATCGAATCCTTAAAAACAACCGCAGCGGATGACGGTGACGATTTTGTACTGAACGGAGAAAAGGCGTTTGTCTCGATTGCCGATTCCGCACTTGCAACCCTGGTATTTGCAAAAAAGGGCAGCGGTGAGGGGCTTGCGGGTATCGACGGTTTCATAGTACCTGCAGGTGGTTTTACCGTCAAGGAAAGAGAAAAAAACCAGGGATTAAGGGCTTTAAAACAGTTTACCCTGTCGCTGGACGGTTCAAGGGTGGCGCGCAATGAGGTGTTGAAGCTCTCCGGCGGTTTTGCGAACCTTCTCGCGCGGGCGAGGACAGCCTCCATAGCGCTTACGACAGGCGTGTGCAGGGCGGCGTACGAATATGCTCTTGCCTATGCAAAAGAGCGCATTGCTTTCGGAGAACCGATCGCTTCACGGCAGTCGGTAGCATTCACCCTTGCTGAGATGGCAATGGAGATCGATGCGATCCGTCTGATGGCATGGAAATCCGCATGGATGCTCGATAAAGGTATGGACGCGTACAAGGAGGCATCCCTTGGAAAACGGTATGCCGCGGATACAGCCATGTTCATAACGAGGAACGCAACCCAGATCCTCGGCGGCCATGGCTTCGTACGGGAACATCCGGTCGAGATGTGGTACCGGGATGCACGGTCATTTGCAGTATCAGAATTTATGGCGATTGTATAAGGAGGCTTACATGATAGACTTTGAATTCACACCTATAATGAAGATGGCAAGGGAATTTACCCATAACTATGCACGCGATGTTATGCGGCCGATAGCGCGTAAATACGATGAAGAGGAACACGTAGAACCTACGGAATTCATACAAAAGACCCATGAGATGTTCCGGTCACTGGGATTCAGTTTTTCCACTGCCAATGCAAGCGGTGACTCGGAAGAAAAATCAGAGCATAAAGAAAAGCACGACCGGCCGAAGATGGAAATGAACCTCCTCGGTGCCATTGCAATAGAAGAGATCGCATGGGGGTGTCCGGGACTTACCCTGAGAATTCCGGGGCCCGGTCTCGGCGGCGCTGCGATCATGGCAGCAGGGACCCCGGAACAAAAGAAGCGGTTTATGAAGGTTCTGAACGGCCCCAAGCCGAGTTACGGAGCTATGGCACTGACAGAGCCGGGTTTTGGTTCCGATGCCTCTGCAGTTGCTACAACGGCAGTCAAGGACGGGGATTATTATATACTCAACGGGACCAAGATATTCGTTACGGGCGGCGATATGGCCGACCTGTATGTTGTCTGGGCAACGCTCGGCAAGGATCTCGGCAGATCGGGTATCAAGGCGTTCGTCGTGGAGAAGGGAACACCGGGTCTCAAGATGGCCAGGCTCGAGCACAAACTCGGGATACGTGCTTCGGACACGGCCGAGGTCGTGCTTGAAGATTGCCGCGTTCACAAGGACAACCTCCTTGGCGGCGAGAAGAAAGAAGAAAAAGGATTCAAAGGTGCAATGCAAACGTTCGATGCAACACGTCCTATGGTTGCAGCCATGGCAATCGGCATTGCGCGTTCCGCGTTCGACTTGGTATACGAGGATTTTGTCGTAAAGAACGGCCTTGAAATAAATTACGGCAAACCTCTCCACAAAAGAGGATATATAGAGACGGTGCTCGAGGATATGGAGGCAAAGATCAGTGCGGCACGGCTGCTCACGTGGAAGGCGGCATGGATGCTCGATCATAGTCTGCCGAATCTTAAAGAAGCCTCCATGGCAAAGGCAAAGGCCGGTACGGTCGTCGATGAAGTTACGCAGAAGGCAATAGAACTCTACGGACCCGAAGGGTATTCACGGAAACACCTGCTGGAGAAATGGATGAGGGACGCAAAGGTCTACGACGTGTTTGAAGGTACCGGACAGATCCAGAGACTCGTTGTGGCAAGGGCTATCCTTGATTACACAAGGAAGGAATTGAAATAGGAGGTATCCATGTCTTCTACACACAACGACTGGGACAATCTCGATGATGTATCGAAGGACCTTGAAAGGGCGCGTGTTTCACTGACGGAGGAATTTGATGCGATAGACTGGTACCAGCAGAGAATAGCAGCAACAAAAGATCCCGGTCTCAAGCGAATATTGTCCCACAACAGGGACGAGGAAAAAGAGCACGCTGCAATGCTGATGGAGTGGATCAGAAAACACGATCCGGAACAGGAAAAGGCGTTCAAAGAGCACGATTAGCCCGGAAAAGGCATAGCCGGTAGTTCAGCTCCTGGGGTGGTACTTGTCGTATATGCGTTTGAGCATCTCCGTATTGATATGCGTGTAGATCTGCGTGGTTGAAATGTCCGAATGTCCGAGCATGAGTTGAACAGACCTGAGATCTGCGCCGTGTTCAAGTAAATGTGTCGCAAAGGAATGCCGCAGGGTATGCGGTGTAACAAGCTTTGTTATGTTTGTCTTCTTGAGATATGTTTTCAGGAGCTTCCAGAATCCCTGCCGCGAAAAGGCTTCACCCTGCTGAGTTAAAAAAAGGGCATCGGTTGTACGCCGTAAGAAGGCCGGCCGGCCTTCTTCGAGGTAGCGGGCAACCGCTTCTTTTGCAGCGTCACCTATGGGGACGATCCTCTCTTTGCTGCCTTTGCCTTTCACCTTTATAAATCCCACGGTCATTTCGATGGAATTCAGCGTCAAGCCAACGAGCTCGGATACGCGCAGTCCTGTTGCGTACATGACCTCAAACATGGCCTTGTCCCGTAACTGACGTTTCTTATCTTGTATCAGCGACGGACTGTTCAGGAGGGATTCGATCTCCGATTCATTCATCACCTGCGGGAGTTTCCTGTCCCTTTTCGGGAGTTCAAGTATATGGACCGGGTCTTTTTTCAAAACTCCTTCTTTGAGCATAAATCTGAAAAAGTTCCGTATGGTCACCTGATACCGTACGACCGAAGATGAGGACAGCCGGCTTGTTTTCAAGGATTTGAGAAAAACAAGGATCCTGTCCGTTGTTATGCCGGAAACATCCGTTATGCCTGCGCCGTGCAAAAAATCCGAAAATCTCTTGAGGTCCGTACTGTAGGAAGAAATGGTGTTTCTGGACAAGCCCTTTTCAGAGGCTATATAATTTATGAAGGTGTCGATAGCGTTATCAATTTCCATCGATAGGCTGACCGTTGTTTTCTTTGTCGATAATCGATCGCAATTCTGAAACCAGTGTCTCTGTGTCCCGTGTACCGGAGATCTTTCCACCGCCGATTTTTTCGACATAAAAGATATCCGCTACCTGATCGACCCTCGTCGTAATCTTGGCTACGACGATATTCAGATCGAATTTTGAGAGAGTACGGGTTATATCGTACAGGAGCCGCTGCCTGTCCTGCGTATATATCTCAATGAGGGTATATATGTCGGAAACCTCGTCATTGACGATGATCTCCGTCGGCTGTTTGTTGATGACCTTGTCTTTCAGTATGGAAGGCTTAAACCGTGCGGACAGCAGGGACTCAACCGCGATCTTTCCGGACAGGCATTCCTTGAGGTCGTTGATGAATTTCTGCAATTTGTATTCAGGGTAGGGATGGAGTTTGTCCACATCCTCGACACGGAAAACGTCTATGATGATACCGTCTTTTCTCACGGAGATATTCGCGTCCATGATGTTTGCCCCTGTTGACGATAATACTCCTGCTATTATAGAAAAAATTCCGGGCCTGTCCGTAGTGCAAACGCTGATCTTCGTGTACCCGTGCTGCGGATTGACGGTTCCTGCTACGGCAAGGATACCGTCCGTCTTGAATTGGTTTATGAGATCGAAGTGTTCCCGAATCTCCTGCGGTGAATAGGTCGTGAAGTACCGGGACTTGAACCCGTCGAGGAACTCATCGATAATACTGTTATCGGCAATACCCTTCAAGTCTGTTTTTACCTGCTCTTTTGCGATATGATACTTCTCCGTTGTGAGCCTTGCCATATCAAGACCCTGCTCAAGCGCTTCTTCGGACCTTTTATAGAGTTCATTGATGAGTGCCCCCTTCCACTCTGTCCAGACGATTGATGATACTGCGCGCAGGTCCGCAACGGTAAGCAGGTAGAGCATCTTGAGATTTTCCCGCCTTTTTACAAGCTTGGAGAATTCGTATATCAATTTCTCGTCGTTGATGTCCCGTCGCTGGGCTGTGTCGGAAAGGATCAGATGGTTTCTGACAAGAAAGGATACGAGCTCGGCATCTGCCTCAGGAACACCGAGCCTGATTGCAATGTTGTAGGCCATTTCACTGCCTTTCCTCGCGTGGTCTTTACCGTGTCCCTTGCCGATATCGTGCAGGAACGCGGCAAGCAGAAGCACGGTTCTGTTTTTTACCTGTTCATACAGCGACTTGAGGAATTTATCGTTGTTCCCATCCCGAATCTTCTCAATCTCTTCCACGGTTTTTATGGAATGTATGCCGACGGTATAAATATGATACATGTCGTACTGTATCCTGTTGGCTATTGCTTTGAATTCATTTATAATGATGCCGAGGATGCCATAATCATTTATCAGAAACAATATTTTACTTAAGTTCTTGCTCTCAAACAGGGACATAAATGACGGGAATAACGCGCCTATCCGTTCCTCTTCCTGAAGCCGGAATGCCTCCTTTTTTAAGGTGTTTTTGAGTGCAATCGCGGGTTTTACATCATGGTCCACGAGTAGTTGGAAGGTATGTATCAATTCCCCGGGTTTCCTCTCGTAGATGTCGGTACTCCCGGTCTTCAGCATGAGCTGCTTATGGGTTATCATGTAGTATTCGCCTATGAATTCCGTATTTTCCGTGCTCCCGGGGAGGATATACCTTTCTTTGAGGTACCGGATATAATCGTCCGCAAGCTCTGCTATCCGGTGCGTGGTCTCGTAAAAATTGCCTAAAAACTTTTCTACCCCCAGGACATCTTCTTCGTTTTCATAACCCGAAAACGTCGAGAGATGTTTTTGTACCTCGAGGGTCAGCCGGTCATTCTTGCTGCCGCTTAAAAAGTGCATCTCGTTTCTCAGTCTCATCAGTATATTGTAGTTGCGAATAAATTGCTCATACGTATCGGAATCGAAAAACGGCGATTTTTTGAATTCGGTAATGTCCGGAATATCCGTAAACAGTCTTGTGAGCCAGAGCATGGTATGAACGTCCCTGAGCCCGCCGGGTCCCTCCTTTATGTTCGGTTCAAGGGTGTAAACCGGTGTCGAATATTTTGCGCGCCGTGCATAAAGTTCCTGTTCCCTTTCCTGAAAAAAGATTTGGGGCGATCCCCTTACCAGGCCGCACAGCTGCGTATGGAGGGAATCGAACAGGCCGAAGTTCCCCGCAATGAACCTCTGGTCCATCAATGAGGTGAGAAAGGTATAATCGTTTTTTGCGTCTTCTATACATTCGTCTACGGTCCTTGAACTATGACCTATCTCGAGTTTCGTATCCCACAGTGGATACAGCATGCTGTTCTGAAAACCTTCCGAGAGCGTGTCCTGATACAAAAAAAGGAGATCGATGTCCGAGTAAGCGTTTAATTCATTCCTGCCGTATCCGCCTATGGCAACCAGGGTGTATGCAGCGTTCTGATTGGTGCCCGACAGCGCGTACAGCCTTTCCATGAGCAAATCGAGATAGTCGCTGAATATGACCGCAAAATCATAACCGCCAAGGCCTGATTTATGAAACTCGTTCAAAAGGGAACGCAGCGTTATGATGTAATTCTTTACGACGAGGTTTTTATTGGTATTGGTTATGCTCTTGAGCAGGGGCATCAGTTCGCTGTTCAACTGCTCATTTATATTGTCCGGCATGGTATCAGTATGCACCCTTTCTCGAGAGAATGGCAGGGATCGTTTTCAGAACGATTATTATATCCAGAAGAAAGGACCTGTTCTTGATGTAATAAAAATCGTACTCAAGGTTTTCCTGCAACGGGATGTCCTTCCTGCCGAGAATTTGCCACAGACCGGTTATACCCGGTTTAACGGTAAGTCTCTTTTTCTGCCATTCCTCATAGTTTTCGACGATAAACGGCATTTCAGGTCTTGGACCTACGATACTCATATTACCTTTCAGTACATTCAGGAGGTTCGGCAGTTCATCGAGGCTTGTCTGCCGCAAAAACCTGCCGATCCTCGTTATCCGGGTATCATCCGCTTTGCCGGGTGAATAGGCGTATGGGTTTGTTGTGGTATGCATTGTCCTGAATTTGTATATCCTGAACGGTTCGCCGTTCAATCCGATCCTTTCATGAACGAAAAATATACCTCCTTTCGAGTCCAGCCGGATCAGGAGCGGTACGATGATCCAGAATGGGATAAGCAGGATAATGAGGATACCCGCAATGAATAGATCCATGGACCTTTTCAAAAAGGCGTATGCCAGGTTTTCTTTTTCTTCCTTGAGATCGAATACCGGGAAGTCCTCTATAAATTCTATATCCGCATTGTGGGCGATAACCCCGAAAAGGTCCGAGGCTATCCTGAAGCCTACGGGCAAGCCCTCGCACTTCATGATCAATTCCATAATACGGCCGTGGGACAGGGAAGGGATCGCTATAAAAACCTCCTCGATGCCGTAGCGTTCCACCGTTTCGCGTATATTGTCGATTGTGCCGAGGATCGGCCTTTTTGATATGTTGATCTTTAATTTGTCCGGGTCATCATCGAGAAAACCGACAACATCGTACCCCTTTTCGGGATGATCGGAGATCCTCTGCAATGCGCGTATGCCGGTTGTGCCGGCTCCGGCAATGATACACCGGATAGTGCCGTATCCCGATTTTCTCAGCTTATTAGGTATGCTGAACAGGATCGCCCGGGAGATGCCGGTCAGGAGGAATGTCAGACCGATAAAGATAAGCAGTACGGACCGTGCAAAGTCATACTCTTTGAACAGGAAAGAAACCGACATGACGACAAGGGCTGCAAGCACGACCCCGCGTACGACAGCCTGGATTTCCTCGAGATTTTTCTTGAGCTTACCCGGTTTATACGTGCCGAATATGCTGTTTGTGGCAACCCACAAAACGAGCATCACCGGGTAGGATTCTGCATATATATGGAAAGGGTTTATTGCGTATCCGAAAAGGGGTGTCGACAACCATCGCAGAACATATGCGGCAAACCATGATACCGATATGACGACGGCATCATTTGCAAGTATTACGATATGCCAATTTTTTAAAAGCCAGTTCTTCATCTGAATATTTAATCTAAACTTTATAACCCATTCCGGGGTTTTAAACAAGGATATAGGCTTTCTGTTTTTTGCATATCAAAAAAGTTGAACAGGTATTTGATTCGTTTAGGACGTAATACAAACGGCGCCGCATAAGTTAAATCTTCTCATAAATCCACACTTTGCCGCTCTCTGTTACTTTATCAATTCTCTTAACGAGTCTTTTCTTGTAAAGATTCAACAGCCTCATCCCGCTCGTATTAGACTCGAGTTCCATCGCATCAGAAAGCTCTTTGGCCGTTATCCTGCCCTTTTTAATAATCAGATTGAGCGTTTCCTTAAGATAATTGTTCAGGGACCCGACAAGGATTTTTTCTTTGTCCTGCATTTCCGCCATAATAGCAAGGTCTTTTCTCTCTAAAGCAACCTCTATATTTTCCTTCTGGTTCTCGTTAAGGCCAGTCAAAATAACATATCTATCACCATATTCACCAGCCCAAAGCCTTGAAATCAACTTTGCCACAATCTCATCGGCACATGAGTAGTCAATTATCCCTATTTTCGAAAAGTCGAGGGCAATAAGATCACCCTGCTTCTCCTTTGCAATATCCCTCTCAATCCGTTCCCTTATCGCCTGTCCGGACGGTCTCGTAACAAGGTCGGATGAGCCATTGTTCAACTCCTCTTTGAGAAGTTTATAAAGGTTATAGGTGGTCATAGCTTTATTAATTCGTAAACCTTAAATATGCAAAAAAACCCTTTTATATCGATCCTCTGTCAACTTCCAAATAGAAACATCGTAGTTATCAGAATTGTTTATCTTTTTAGGTTCAAAACCGTAATCAAGTGCTATCTCTTTGAAAGCCCCTTTGGCTTGTTGCAATGATATAAAATGATTGACTTCTATGGTTATGCCTCTATTTGCAACTATGACTATATATTTAACGCTGTATGGTTGAGGCAGCGAATAAGTGATGAATTTAAGCTTATTGGTTTTATTTTTATTACCATTTATTTCCATAGTAAATCCGCAAGGTTTACCTGAATAAAACAGGTAATTGGATAGGTTTTTCTTCAGGCTGCATTTTTACGCAACCATTACTTTTTATCTCAGTGGGGCAGAATTCTTCGAATCTAAAAAGAGAGCCTTTTAAATACTCCTCTTTAAGTTCAAATGAGTACCATCGTCTATTGGATGTTTCAGCAACCTCGCCAGTAACATTAGAACCAGCGAAAGGATCAACTACAAGATCATGAGGCTCCGTCAGGAATTTTATAAAAAATTCTGGAATACCAGCAGGGTATCTGGCTGGATGAGGTTTCAGATTGAATTGTCGGCATGCCCTTAAATATTTACTGTTTGATTCTGTATTTGCAATTTCAAGTAGATTTGGAGGTATAGCTCCGCCGTTATCACGACTGAATTTTGTTGAAATATCATGGCCACTTGGTCTGAGTTTAGCTTTATATCCTCGTTTGAGTAACTCCTGCATGCTATCGCTGTAAGGTTGCAGTACTTTGCGATTATTGGCTTTTGGATGTGGATTTTTTGAAAGCCACCATACATTGTCAACGGCATCTTTTACACGCTCTCGTCTCACATTTACCCATTCTGCCGGAGTTGGTAGTCGAGCAGGATTATACCAAAAGAATTCCTGAGCTAAATATAACGTCCGATTAGGTATTTTGCATAGAGCAAGAAGCAGTTCATAATGATACAAGCTTTTTACAGGTTTTCCGGGTAACCAGCTCCCGCCTATGTCAATGACCAAACTACCATTAGGTTTAAGTACATCATAAAATTTTTCTGCAAATGGTAAAAACCAATCAACGTAGTTTTCAGCATCAACATTGCCATATTCTTTCTTCCGCCTTAAAGCAAAAGGAGGCGAAGTCATTATCAAATCAACACTGCCTTTATCAATGGTATCAAGCAGATCAAAAGCGTCTCCGAGATATGCGGAACCTAATTTAGTTTCATAATATGGTTTATATTTTTTCATATTTTATTAATCTCCAATTTTTTTATTTGCATAGCTCTCTTTGCTTCTCTATCGAGGATTGTAGAAATATAGATGGGATTTTCCCCTATTTTTTCAATATCAGCCCTGTCTATAAGTATAATATCAAGATTTGTGGTATTCATTATATAATGTGCAAAGTTGCGAGCGTCACTACTTATACTGCCGGTCGATACAACCATTATTACATTTGATTTGAGTTTGAAGGTAAGTCCAACTTCTTTTGCTACATCATCAAGAGAGACTATACGGGTGTTTTTACATTGTATTTGCCACCTGCTGAAAATAAACCTTGTTCCTTCAAATATTAAATCCACTTCTGCACCTCCGGTAGCTTTCCCCCGTAAACGGGTAGCAATATAAGTTAAGTCTACCAATCGCATCAAATAAAATGCTAAAGCTTCTAGAGCCAATCCTTTAGTGTGTTTGTTTGCATGGATAAGATCCTTTAAAATATCCTTTAACGCTTTTCTTAACATCGGTCTCAAATCAGATGTGGTTTGTTTTTCTAAAGCCACAAGTAGGGGTGCTATAACTTCATTTTTTAGCTTTTTTGTTGGTTTAACGATAAATGGCTTTGCTCCCCGTCCTCCTGTTTGTTTTATGATTTTAATATATCCTATATCTTGCAGAGGGTATAATACTTGTTTGGGCAACATTTTTTCATTGTATTTAACACCATATAGTTGGGTAGCCAATCGTTCTATTTCATTTGCAGGGAAGGCTCTCTTATCAGAGATATTTGTTAAAGCTTTCAGATACGCCCTTTGTTCTTGTGACAGCATCGCAAGAGTATCAATTTCCTCTGTTCCTGCACCTAAAAGTGACTTTAATACCAAAGGATCAATCTGCCAATCAGTTGACTTAACAAGCCCTGCTTTTTCCAACCATAATCTCATACTGCTCATACCAACGGAACCACGGGGGACGTGGATACCTCTTTCTTCAAGCCATTCACGAAATTTTACAAGATCAAAATGCTCATTCCTTGCTTGCATATCTTGAGATGTCTCAACCAAATCCAATCCCCTCAGATTGAGCAGAATATGCTGAGCAAAACGTTTGTAAAATTGAGAGGGATTATCTTTTAATGAAAGAAGGTCTTTCCCTAGTTCGGTTAAGTTACCATTTCTATCTATAATTCCATAAGCAATTAGTCCAAGAGCGGTATTCATTGCAAGCTTTGCTTGATTATAAGCATTTTCCCCTTTGGTGCTGAAAAATTCTTGCTGGATCGCTTTCTCTAATTCTGTTCGGTTGCCCTCATATTTATTACATAAATCAATCACTCTGGATAAATCAATCTGGCTGGGTGAAAACTGAGCGCCGAAAGGAATATCACCTTTTACCATATAATATCTCCTTTATATTTTTGATACGTATGTTAAATTTATTCAATTTAATATTATTTTTTTATAGGCTACGATCTTTCACCGGCGGTAGAAGAACCAAAGCGCTTCTTTATCTCCTGAAGAAGCTTGTGAAGATTATCTTTTGTCTCATCGTCATGTTCATTATTATAAAGCATTCGCCCTATGGTTTCAGCAACTCGTTTCTTGCTGAAACCAATTCCCTTTCGGGTCTTGAAAGCCTTCTCATAGATTTCTACACGTTTTTGTGTGCCGCTATCGTTGCTGATCTCCTCAGTCCAATCAGCATATTCTTTTTTAACAGCTTTACTGTAAAAGTCCCAGCTTACAAGATCCTCAATTGCAAAGTCATTTTGACGATCTGTGAATATATCATTTAGCATAAGAATTCGATCTTCAGGGATTCCTTTAGAGATGAGAATACCTTTTATACTTCTTCCTGCAGAGTCCGCATCAAGCAAAACAATGTAAGGTAATTGGGTTCGAGCATAAAAGCGTGCGAGTATGCCATCTTTACTTTCAGACATACTCCCATTGATGAGCACCTTACGACCATCGGCCGGCGGCCACACACCAAATGCAGCATCCAGAATTGGTTTATCTGAGGCTCCTTCAACAAGAACTGTATAATCACTTACAATAAGACTACCTGCCAAGCTCATTCCAATAGCTGCGCGGACTGGTTCTAGCAGATCGAAATCATTACCTTCTTTAATCAAACGAGCATCAATTTTGGTTCCTTGTTCTTCTCCCATAAGTGTAACTCTACGTAATTGACCTAAGTTGAAGGGATCAATCATTGATGGTGAATGTGTTACATAGATTACTTGACTATTGAAGGCGATCCTATTTTCAAGAAAGTTTTTAATGTCTCTTTGCCCATCAATATGAAGCTCTAATCCAGGATTATCGAGTAAAAGAATGAACTTATTGTTTGGCCCTATCTCATTGAGGACCGTTGTATAAAATGACAAATACCATTGAAATCCTTCACTCCGCTCTGAAGGAAAAATACGCTGGTCATATGTAGAATCGCTTATTGAGATATTAAGCTTCCCGTTCTCAATTTGAAAATAAATTTTATAAGATTCTTGTTTCCAATACTCATTAATTGCTCCTGAGAGGGATTTTGTATAATAGTCTTCATAACTATGCCGTTCTGAGCTATCTACTGATGAAGCTAGTTTTTTCAATTCTTCCATAGTTAAACCTGCGGCACGGCATAGGTGCAACATACCTCTAGAAATCTTTTCTGGCGCTTCAAGAAACTCGGTAACCGGGACTTCATTAGGAATTGCATCGCTTTTCGTGCTATGAAATAAAAATATGGGAAGCTTGCTTTGAAATATTTCACCTTGATCTTGTTTTGCAATAGAAGCAGCAGAAGCAACAATATTGGTAACCTGTGAAGATGCGGATGCAATGTCTTGTTGTATTGCAGCATCTTGTGCTGGTAAACTTTTAAGTGCCGTTATAAATGTTTCACCGCTATCTGTAATATGCTGTGAAGATGTCAAAGAAGCATTTAGAAGGGTATTAATAATCTGTGAATATTGCTCTTTGCTAGCTGCAAATTGTGGGAATCGATTAGCATGAGCATTGAATTTTGTGACTAGCGCTTTTGCAACTTCCTTTAGCTGTGACGCTTCCTTTGAAACATCAAGTGGAACAAAAGTGATTGGCTGTTCTTCTTGGCCTCTAATTAGTGAATATGTATAATGGTTATCAAAATAACGAACACATTTTAATTCCTGAATCTGGTCAATATCGTTTATTAGATTATGAAGTTCTGTTAGATCCTGTGGTTCTAAATTAAACCATAAAGATACAATTTCTAAAGTTTCAGGCGGTTCCTTTTCCAATTGACGTCTCAAATGATTGGGTAGGTCTCCTGGTCTGTAAGACCAGTCACGATTGAATGATGCAAGAGACTTAAGAAAGGTTGTTTTACCCTGCTCATTTTTGCCAATTACGACAGTAACACCATCTTCAATCTCGACAATACCGCTTTCCACAATAGATTTATAATTTGTTATACGTGCCCGTCGGAGTTTCATTTAATAACCTCCTTCTGTATAATTAGAAAATAGTATCCAGATCATGATGTTATCTCTTATATACCTATAGAAAATACTATATTCTTTTTCTCTTTATTCAAAAAATATTTTTTAAGGTGCATTTATTATAATGTTAATGCCGCAGTTTCTGTTCACATTCGAAACAGAAGCCACCATATCCATATTCTACATATTTAAACCCAAGTTCTGTGAAGATTTTATCGTGTTACTCCGGGTCATTGAAATACTCCTCGAACTTTGCCACACATTTTGCAAAGCTCATTGTCTTCTTCTTTTTATTAATTTTCGTTTAAACAACTTCTACTAATTCAATTGATTCAATTGAAACATGTATTATTCTCTGTGTCAAGAGAAATCTTTGCAGGTTGGGGAAGTTTGCTACCTACACTTGTGGTAGCATAATGTTTATCTGGGCACCGGGGAATTCGGTAAGATTAATCTCCTTTTCTTTACCTCTTGCCCAGTCGGGGATGATTGAAAGTTTTGCTGTCCCTGAACGTATGGAGAGCTTTCCATTCCACTGAGACACAAAACGCCTTACCGCAGCAAGTCCATGACCTCTTCCTTCTTCTGTATATCTTGTAGCACCGTGAATGAGCGCTTTTTCAATAGCATCAAAATCGTCTTTTAACATAAAACGCTCTGACAAAGATTTTTTGAAGCCTATGCCAATATCCATTACTGCAATCTTTACGACATTTTTATTGATATGTTGGAAGCGGTATTTCTGTATGCCAACAAACCCTCTGTTTTCACTATGCTCAATGATGTTCTGACATACCTCTGATAGAGCCACGATAAAGTCGTTTATTGTTTTTTCATCATAATTTAGATGCTTTTTCAGGATTGCATTGGCGCGCTCTTTAACCTTTCCAACGATAAAATGAATATCATCCGATTTTTCTATAGGCGTAATCTCAAGCAGAACATCGGAATAAGAACTCCTCTTGTATTTTTCCGGTATTTCAGGCTTAGAAGGTATGAGGTTGAAATAGTTGTCGGCAAATTTGAAAAAGTCCATTCTTTCAAGATATTTAAGTACTTCTTCTAATTCTGGAAGCTGAATAGTATTCACGATATCTTTTGATTTAAAAAATTCACCAATCTCGAGCAAACCGACCATACCGCAGGGGTCTATAAAAGAAGCCTGCGTCAAGTCTATAGAAGATGAACTGTTATTCAAACAGACTGCAAGAATTTGTTCATACGTATCTTCGGTTAATTGGATCATACAGTGTCTTATCCTGAGATACTGTAATCACAACTTTAAATATTGACAACTCTTAATTTCTAATTGATATACTGGAATTGCAGGAAATACAATGGCACAGATAATAGACGGAAAAAATATAGCGCTTCAGGTGAAACTCGAAGTGATCGGA
>JAJYUJ010000046.1 GCA_021792615.1 bacterium | reverse complement strand
TCCGATCTTGTTTCTTTTAAATATGCTGCAAAGCTAAATATTAATATCGTAAAGCTTAATATAATAGCAATCGATAGGTTATATTTTGATTCATATAATGCCATTACGATAAAGAAAAGAGACAAAAAAAACACTAAGACATTGTCATTTGCCCTTATGTAACGAAGAAATATAAAGCCTGCACCTAAAACATCTAGAAACGAAATTTTACTCATTTTGGTTTTTCTCTATTACAACTTTTTTGCTTAATAGTATTATTTTAACTGGTTTTAACTGATTCGCTTCTGAAAAGTAATATAATTTTTATTATGCAAATGTAAAAGACTGATGAAAATAAGGCGTAGGTAATATGAAATGCAAACGCCTGGAATCCTAATGCTTGATTCACATGAACGAGCTTCATGTGATTAATTATTGGCTCTTCCAGCCACGTTACATACATTCCGAAAACAAACAAAAATAAGTATAATATATATCTGTATTTGTATCCTCGCCTAAAATAGGAAATATATCCTATAGTTACGATTGCACCAATCCAAGAAGATAAAACACAGGTGACAATAAATATTATAACCATCCACTTTTTTGATTTTAGATATTTTGGGATTTCTATTGGTGGAACAATTCTGCTATCCATAGCTGAATGTGCCATGGTATATTGTCTTGCTTTTAATAGCGCATAAACCGCAACAGGATAGAAACCGAGAAATATCGCAAGCAGCTTAAGACCAAGATATTTTTCATTTATATCAGGCTTACTAACAAATGTGTAGAATGCTAATAAAAAGCCAATCAATGCTGGCATAAAAGCCATAATCCAAAGAGCCTGTAGGCGTTTTTGCAAAGAAATTCCAGAACTCGTAAATTTACTGTCATATAGTTCCCAATATATCGTCATTGAACTTAAGAATAATCCAGCTAACCAACACAATATACTAATGCCGGACCATGTTGTTAAAGAATTTAAAAAAGATATATTTATATCCCTGATTGACGTTAAATCAAAACGTTTAATATATAACAGAACCGGAATTAACAATATAAAAACCATAGCAATGCTATATGCAATACTGTAACTCTTTGTTAATTTTGGTGTCACCTTTAGCCTCCTTTGATTTTACCAACTGCCTCAGTACTGACTCCCCCTGTCGGAATGGTGCATCAGCCCCCTGGCCGGGCGTTTTGAAGCCACGGCCTGAAATAGCGACCTGCTGACAAGGCCCTTCGTTATACGATCACTCATGGCATGCCCAACGATTTCTCCCGTGTATATATCCTTATGTCCGGCAAGGTATAACCAGCCTTCTCCTGTAGGTATAGACGTGATATCCATTACCCACACCTTGTTAGGCCCTGTCGCCTCAAATCTTTGCTCAAGACGATTCGGTGCCACGGGCAGCTTATGATTGGAATCGGTAGTTACCTTGAATTTCCTCTTCTGTTTGCATCGAATACCCAGTTCCTTGCGGAGCCTGCGGATACGGCAGACTCCTACTTCGATCCCTTGACCCGCTAATTCACGTTGCAGTCGCTCGGAACCGCATGTCTCCCTGGTTCGCTTTTGCACTGCCTGTATTTCTATTCCCAGTCTCGTATCCTCCAGTTCCCGACAAGAGGGCTTCCTGTTCAGCCGTGCGTAATACCCACTCGCTGACACATACAAAACCCGGCAAAGAAAAGACGCTGAATATCCGAGCCGCATCCCTTTTATCATCGCGCACCTCGCTGCGACTCCTTCGCAAAGTACGCTGCCGCTTTTTTTTAATATGTTCCGCTCCATCTTTACCTCTGCCAGTTCCCGTTTCAGCCGAGCTATCTCCATCTCTTGCTCGCTCAATGGTCGCTGGGTACTCCCTACTTCTGAAAGCTTGCCTGATTTATACGCCTTCACCCAGATGGTTAATGTGGAAGGGGAAAGGGATAGCCGCTTTCCCGCCTCATATATCGATAATCCACCATCAATCACAACCTTTACTGCCTCTTGCCTGAATTCCTTCGTGTACTTCCCATACGGTATTCTTTCCATTTTAACACCTCCATTAAGTTATTATTTACTTAACTTTTGGTGTCTACTTTTTTCAGCTTACCTCAAAGTCAATCCATTAGAAATTTGTTGAGATGTTTGGGCATAGGCAAAAGCGTTTATTAAAATTAATCCGGCCGTATTAATAAGACAAAAAATTAGAATTTTGTTTATTAAACGCTTTATCATTTGTCTTTTCCACTATCAACTTTAATCCAATTCCATAGTTGTAGCTCATATAGTCTAATCTTCCTTATTATTGCGTCTTCGGGATATTTGATAAGGAAAAATCCTATCATCGTTACCCATAATAAACCGATTACTCCCGATAAAAATACAGCAGAATAGTTGTTTGCATTATATAGCGAATATATTATCATAAATAGCATCACCCATATTGACATATTCAGGAATTGTAAGAAAAGATATAAACCTACAGATGAGTTTATGGTTATCCTTGATATTTTTTCCGTTCCAAGGGTAAAAAGCGTATATCTTGCTACTATAAAAACCATAAATCCAAATCCTGCATTAATACAGGAAAAAATGGCCACAGGAAGTAATAAGGTGGTTGGTAGAAATTGAAATAACTTATAAAGCTGGAATATTAATATCAAAATCATTAAGTTGAATAAAACAAGCAGCCAGAAATTTATGGTTTTGCGGTTGGATATTGACCAGAAAATATAATTGAAAGGCACTAGTAAACAAGAAACCCAAATTATTATCAAAATAGACAGTAAGACAAAGAGTGCTTTGAAAATTATAAACGGATGCCCCCCAGCAAAGATCTCCTTCAGAGCTTCTTTCCTTTTTCTGTCGCTGTCTTCTCTTATCTTTTTAAGATCGGACAATACTCTCTTAAAGTTTTCACATTTCACAAATTTCTCGTTTTATAATTATAAAACCAGTATTGGGGTGTGATGCTATGTTTCCATACCAATCAATGAACCACTCCAATACTGTACTAAAAAGTATCCACATTACTGACACCGCAATTAATATTGGGATATTTGCTATTGAAGCTATTGTGACAATTCCGCCAAAAACAAATATTCCTATCGCAATTGTGAGAAGCATTTTTGTTTGATCAGATGTTAGATTCTTTCCCGTTATTTTACATATATCTGTGTATAAGTTTATAGCACCCAATGCGATAGTTAATATAGCACCAACAACAGGCGACGCTATCATTACCCCTGTCCAACCGTTGTAAGTGATATCAGTCTGCGATACAGTCACTGCCTTCCCTGCATTTACCGCATCTTGTATATCACTTATTACATCGGGACTTAATTGAAGCTGTGGTAATACAGTGGAGATGTTTGACTGATTTATTATGTATATAGGTATACCCTCATTGTTAGCTATCTCAATTGCTTTTATTGCTGATACGCCTTGCACAGGATTAGTAGATGTTGAAAATAGCTGTTCTGGTACTCCATTCTCGAGTGCTGAGGAGTTCATGCCACTTGCAGACATATATTGTATTACTTTGTTGTTATCTCCATTTGTAGCTTGCGTGAGTTCTAAGTTTCTTTGCACATCCATCTTTAGTCCAGCCGGGCTTATACTCGTTGCTACACCAAACATATAGCTTACGTTCATAGTAACTGAAAAAACTACTTCTGATGGCACTCTCGCAATTCTTACTCCTATACCCTTTGCTTGCATCTGATCCATCACGTCGTATTCTGCGTAATAAGAGATGGCTGTGGCATAAAGCAAGCTTCCTAAAATATCGTCCTTTGTCATGCCGGTAAAATCTTGAGCTTGTAATTTTGATTGAATGGTACTTAGTTGATTATTCAGATTAAGTACCGTTTGAGCGGTTGACTTTGACAAAGAAGGTTTGAAAATATCCTTATGAAACCCGACATGGGAGACGCGCATTGAGAACCCTCCTGATTAATACCCTCCCTATAAAGGAATCAATATCCTGTCAAGACAAATCGTATTTCATAGAATAGCATAAATGACTCATTGTCATTTGCATATTTATCTGTCTTAAAAAAGTTTTATACTATTTTTGGTATGAGTCTTATGAGAGAAGGAAATCCCTATCTTTTATAGCTTACCTTTCAGCTGATGGAACCCACCATTTAACTTCACAAAACCAAATTCTTGCCCCGAAACACTTTCCCTCACTGTTTTGTTTAGCTTCATTATTTTATTATTGTCAACGATAGATAACTTGCCATCGAATACCATTCGTCCTACAAATATCCGCCAGGATCCTCAATGCTAGGTCTGCCAGCTCCTGCCCCCTGTCCAAAAAAAGTCCCCTTTTTTGGACACCTAAATATTGAGACAAAAATGGGAGTTTTTACCGGTGCCGGCCACGGTGTATTTCGATATTTTCAGTTTGCTTCAAAACACGCATTACATCTTGATCATCATATTTCGTCAATGCATCAAGTACCTTTTCTCTCCATGATGGCAGTAATTTATTGAACATAGTTTTTATTGTATCCGATTCCCCTTTTTCAATAAGGGCGTGCAGCACGGACAAACCGCTTTCCTGATCTTTTAACATCTTCTCTTTTGAAGTTCTCCTCTGAGACACAATGAGTTTGTGTAAACCGTATGCAGCCGGATGGGGAACCGTAACCTTTATGCCATTCGACTCAATCGCTATGGTATTTTGGGCAAGAATATCGAGCATTTTTAATGGTTGTGCACTTATTCCAAATTGAGGAAGTATGAAAGGTCCTTTAGTTCCTTTACCATGTTCAGGAACAAGAAACTCTATCGTAAGCCCAGGATGTTCAAGTTGTATAAAGCCGCTGTTGCTAAAGATTACTTTAAAATCATCGGGGCGCAGAAGTTCAGCAATATCTACTTTCTTATTAGTTTTGATAGGCAGTGGAACAAGGAAATCCATGTCTGTAGTCTTTATAGTGGGGTAATAATTTTGAGCAGAAAAATAGTCTTTATAGAAATATGTGCTCCAGCTTCCGATAAGAACAACATTATCCAGTACGCCTGAACTGTGAAATTTGGTTAAAACTTTAAGAAACAGATCGCATTGCTCTTCCATTTAAAGCCTTCTTTAAAAAGGATATCTCTTTTTTTAAGTCTATAAGGAAGCTTCTGTATTTAGACCGCATCTTTTTTGCATCCGCATATTTCTGAATCTCTTCCTGGGAAACATTCTTACCCTTGTAAATAAACTTAACTTTCTTACCTTCCCTGAACATCAGGTAATAGTAATCTCGGCCGCTCACTTTTTTCTTTACAAGTACCCCAACGGGTAGCTTATCAAAAGCCTCTCTGAAAACTGAGTATCGCCTTTTTGAGTTCTCAAGCTCTTCTTTTAAAACACCCTTCAATATCAGCATCATTTAAATAATCTCCTATTACCCTACTATGGTATGATTCATTATATATTGTAAGGTAACTGGTGTCAAGAATAACTGATACTCTATTTCAATGTTTCTATACTGTTTTCCTACCCGATCTGTCTACGCGTTCTTTTCGCCAATTAAAGACGCTCGAACGGCCTACGCCGAGTCGTTGGGCTGCCTGCCCAAGACTGTAGCCCTGTTTAATCAGCTTCAGGGCTTGCACACGTTTGCTCGATGTAATCCCCGGACGTCCTAGCTTTTTCCCGGAGCGCTTTACCCGGGCCAGGCCTGCCTTGGTTCGCTCGCTTATCCTTTCGCGATCCGCTTTTGCGAGTGTTGACATTACGGCCAAGAGGAAATTGCGGACGAGCTCATTGGTCGTATCCGGGTAAGGTATGGGGAAACTGGGGAGCATTCAGACAGGGATCCGGGGTCTGTACTGCCCGGGCTTATTCGGCGGATTATTCATGCCCGCGCACCAGTTTCACGAATTCATCCTCGGACAGGACCTTCAATCCGAGGGAGCGGGCTTTATCGAGTTTCGAGCCCGGTTGATCCCCGGCAACGACATAATCAACCTTTTTGCCAACCGATTCCGTAACACTGCCTCCGCTCTGCTCGACCATCTGTTTTGCCCGATCCCGCGAAAGCCCTGCAAGGCCGCCGGTAAAAACAAACCGTTTGCCCTTTAAATGTCCGGTAACAGCGCTTTCATAAGGGTTCGTAATGTCGATGTGTGCCCTTAATTTTTTCAGCAATATGAGGTTTTCCTCCATGTGAAAAAAATCGTAAATGCTCTCGGCTATTTCCGGGCCGATGCCCTCGATTTGCTGAAGCTCCTCTTTTGTCACCTTTTCAAGGTCTTCGATACTCTTAAATTTCATGGAGAGTGTCTTTGCTATGTGTTCCCCGACGTGCAGTATGCCGAGGGCGAAGATAAACCGGTCAAGCTGTGCACTTCTGCTTCTCCGGATGGCATCGAGAAGCTTTTGCACAAGCACATCTCCCATTCTCGACAGAGCGATGATGTCTTCTTTTTTCAACCCGTACAGCGATGAGACATCCCGTACAATGCCTTCATCGACAAGGGTACCGATCCATTTTTCTCCCAACCCCTCGATGTCCATGGCTCCACGATGTGCAAAATGGCGTATCCGCTCTTTCACCTGGGCAGGACATGAGATATTGATACACCGGTAAAAAATGTCATCCTCGAGCTTCTCGATTTTAGAACCGCATACCGGGCATTGAGAGGGCATTCGGAACGGGACTTCTTTGCCGGTCCTTTTTTCCCGCACGACGCTTACAACCTCGGGTATAACGTCACCGGCCCTTTCCACGACGACCGTGTCGCCCACCCGGATATCTTTTTTATTGAGCTCGCTCTGGTTGTGCAGGGTCGAACGCTGTATCCGTGCGCCCCCTATGATGACCGGCTCAAGCAGTGCAACCGGCGTCAGGATGCCGGTCCTGCCGACCTGCGGAATGATATCGAGCACCCTGGTTACGGCGGTCCGCGGCTTGAACTTGTACGCTATTGCCCATCGCGGGTTGCGTGAAACCTCCCCGAGAGACCTCTGAAGGGACAGTGAATTTATCTTAAAAACAACACCGTCGCATTCGTAGGGCAGGCTGTCCCTCATTTCTTCGATGTGCGAGAAATACCGGTAAACAGCATCCCTTGTTTTCAACAGTTTATTGTGCGGGTTCGTCTTTAATCCCCATGCCCTGAAATGCTCAAGCATGTCTATATGGGTCTCGAATTGAATGCCCCTGTAGGTGCCTGCCGCGTATAAAATGATATCGAGGTTGCGCTGTGCCGTAATCCGGGAATCGAGCTGCCGGAGCGAGCCTGCCGCTGCGTTCCTCGGGTTGCTGAACAGGGGCTCCCCGGTTTCCTCCCGCCGGCCGTTCAGGCTGAGGAAATCCTTCTTGTTCATGATCACCTCGCCGCGCACCTCAATCTTTTCCGGGACCGGATACACGTCCGCCCGCAGACGCAGGGGAACGGCCTTGATCGTCTTCAGATTTTGTGTCACGTCCTCGCCGGTAGTGCCGTCTCCGCGCGTAGAACCGGACAAGAAAACCCCCTTTTCATAAACGAGTTCTACACCGAGCCCGTCGAGCTTGGGCTCACCGACGAAATCATAAAATTCCTGCCTGCCGAGAAACCTGTTGATCCGCTCCACAAACTGATCGAACTCATCGTTTGAGAAGACATTATCAAGACTGAGCATGGGGACCGTATGCTCTACCTGGCTGAACTTATCAAGCGGCTTTGCGCCGACCCTTTGGGTCGGGGAATTCGGGTCTGCAAACTGCGGATACCGCGCTTCAAGGTCTTTTAACTCCCTGAAAAGGCGGTCATACTCGTCATCGGAGACCTCCGGTGAATCGAGAACGTAATAAAGATAGTTGTGGTGGTCCAGTATCGTTCTGAGTTCCCGTATTCTTTTTTCGGCTTCATGAGGCTTCATGGTATGATGCTATTTTAGCATATTTTGATTTATATAACAAAAACGAAGAATTACACTGAAAACCCGCCGGTTTAACCGCTCCCGACTTGTTTGACTTTGCCCCTAAAATATTATTTAAACTATGCAATGCCTGGGTGGCGGAACTGGTAGACGCAAGGGACTTAAAATCCCTCGGGGCTCAAACTCCATGCCGGTTCGATCCCGGCCCCAGGCAATTGCTTTGAGAAGGAGGTTGCTATGAAAAACAAGATTGTATGGCTTGGACATTCAAGCTTCAGAATATCGAACGGTAAAACAATCTATATCGACCCATGGCAGTTGAAAAAATCCGAACCAAAAGCAGACATCATCCTTGTCACGCACGATCACTTCGATCACCTCTCAGTCCCGGACATTCAGAAGATAACAAAGCAGGGTTCCATCATAATAACCACGGCATCGGTAAAGCAGCACCTTACCGGAGATATCCGAACGGTCAAACCCGGTGATAAGATCCGCCTCGGAGACATAGATATCCATGCGGTGTACGCCTACAACCCTTCGAAGCCTTTCCATCCGAAAAGCGCCGGTAATGTCGGGTACATCATAACCATGAACGGGGAAAGTATTTACCACACCGGCGATACGGAATTTATTGAAGAAATGAAATCCCTGAAAGCCGATATCCTGCTCGTGCCCGTTGGAGGAAATTATACGGCGGATGCGGACAATGCGGTGAAGATCGTCCATGCGGTAAACCCCAAACTTGCAATACCCATGCACTGGGGAACGCTCAAAGATGTTGCAGGAAGGGAAGCGGCCGAGCAGTTTAAAAAACTCGCAAAGACACCTGTTGAAATCCTGTCACAGGAGGAATAGTATTCTATACCGGCTACCCCTGAAGGAACAGATTCGCGGTAAACAGCGGACGACGATAATTTGTTTTAATAAAATAAAGGAGGTCTCGAAATGAAAAAGTACCAGATGTTTGTCAATGGCAAATGGGTCGATGCGAAATCAGGCAAGACGATGAAGGTAATGGACCCGGGCAATGAAGAGATTGTAGCGGAAGTCCCTGCGGCAGATGTTGAGGATGTCCGTGAGGCCATCAAGGCTGCACGAAATGCTTTTGACAGCGGCGTATGGACACGGCTCGAGCAGAAAAAACGTTCGGAGATGATGCTGAAGGTCGTTGATGGACTTATTGCGAAACAAACCGAAATCGCCGAGTTGGAGTCGAGGAGTTCCGGAGCCACGATACGAAAAGCTTCGATGATAGATACGCCCCTTGCAGTGGAGCACTTCCGGTATTTTGCGGAACTCGCCTATAAGAAGGACCTCTTTGAACCCTTGCCGTGGATCAATTTTCCCTCGGTGAGCTGGAATTTTGTGGTACGCGAACCCATCGGCGTTGCAGGCCAGATCATTCCGTGGAACTTCCCTCTCCTCATGGCTGTATGGAAGATAGCACCCGCAATAGCAGCGGGTAATTGCGTTATTCTAAAACCGGCAAGCTACACGCCGCTGACCGCGCTTGAACTCGCCAAGATAATAGAGGAGGCAGGCATCCCTGCCGGTGTCGTCAATGTCGTCACCGGTGCCGGCGGTGTCGTCGGAGAAGAGCTCGCAAGCAACCCCCTGATAGACAAGGTCGCGATCACAGGCTCTACCTCTGTCGGCAGCAGGGTCATGGAGCTTGCGTCCAAGACCGTCAAAAAGGTTACCCTCGAGCTTGGAGGCAAGTCTGCGAATATTATACTGTCCGATGCGGTGCTTGACGAGGCGGTGGACGGTGCATTGTTCGGTACATTCCTCCATGCCGGTCAGGTATGTGAATCCGGGACACGGCTGCTTGTCGACGAGAAGATCTACGACAAGTTCATGGATAAGCTCATAGCAAGGGCAAAGGGAATAAAAGTGGGATACCAGATGGACTATGAAACGACCATGGGACCCGTGGTCTCTGCAAAACAGAGGGAGACCGTGGAAGGCTACATTCAAGCAGGACTCGATGAGAAGGCGAAGCTTGTGCTCGGCGGCAAGAGGCCGGCAAACATGAAAAAAGGGTTCTATGTCGAGCCGACGATCTTCACCGACGTAGATAATAAGATGAAAATAGCACAGGAAGAGATCTTCGGGCCGGTCCTGTCCGTGATCAGGTTCAAGACGGCAGACGAGGCCATAAAGATCGCCAACGACAGCATGTACGGGCTTGCCGGCGGCGTCTGGTCAAGCGACATCCCGCATGCAATAGAAGTGGCAAAAGCAATCAGGACAGGCACCGTATGGATAAACGATTACCATCTCCTCAATGCAATCGCACCGTTCGGCGGATACAAGCAGAGCGGCGTAGGGAGGGAACTCGGTACTTTCGGGTTTGACGAATACACGCAGATCAAACACATACACGTTGCCGTAGCACCCCGCAAAGCGAAGTTCTGGTATGACCTTGTACTGGATTAAAAAAGGGACACTCAAAATCCGGTCTCAAAAAATAAATACTCAGAGAGGGGGCGGGATTTCCCGCCCCTCCACACTTCGTGCCGTATGAAAAAACCCCGCATCACTTCCAAAGGCTTAAAAACAGTACAGGAAATATCATTTAACGAGACCGATTTTTCTTTGTCGGAAGCAGAACTGATGCGCCAGCTCAATGAGAAAAAGGGCTACAGCCTTTATCTCGGTGTCTTTACAAAAGAAGAGGTCGAAAAGGTATTGAGAAGATCCCATATTTCACAAGGGCTGGCCGAAAAAGGGTTCACCGACCTGCTGCTCGATATAAACACCGATGATCCTCACCGGCACATACTCAGGGTATACTTCGGCAAAAAAGACAAGGCGCATCTCCTCATAGAGATCATCCTCTCGGAGAGCGTCTTCAGGCCCAAGATCATGTACCTGCCGTCATTCAAATACGGGACGTACAATATGATGGTCATAGAATGGCTTATTCTGCAGAACCCGCTCGCACAATTTAAAAAAGAAAGGCCCCAGCTTCCGGATCAGCAATACCCGGGCCTCGGCATAGCACGGCAGGTGGGCGATATGCTGGTAAAGGTCGCAACCTATCTGCATAAAGACGGGATACTCAATTTCCCCCAGTATTACCATAATGCAGTCATCTATTCCGAGCTGTTCAAATTCTACAACCCTTACATGCAGGGCATATTGAAGGCTCTGGAACAGTCCCTGTCGAAATACACATTCGCCGACGCTGCTTATGCCGTGTCCCTCGGCTGTGTAAAAAACCTGAAAGACGGAGAGGCATTCAAATGGAAGGCCGAAGAGCTGATCCTTCCCCTGTCCCGTGATTTGAGGCGGTACTTCGAATCAAAGGAGTATCAAAACATACTGAACAATACGACAAAGGAGCACGCCTTTGACATTGATTGGGCGCTCTACCGGACAAAAGTCAATCCCCCGCAAGAGGGGAGACCGTAAAGGCGTCTGTAGCGGGATCGTACGATAATTTGTATTTTTGCCTGCCTGCTTTATCTTTAAACGTGGCAGTGTTGTCCGTGTTGCTCTTTGCCTCTTTCATGATAAATTTAAGGTAAAAGAGGTTCTCTTCCTTTATGCGTTTCAACTCTTCCAGTCCTTGCGGATCGCCTTCTAATTTCATAAAAGTTATATGTCTGCAGCACCTGAGATGCTGCAGACATTCATTTTACTCCTTTGTTATCGTAAACTCCACCCTTCTGTTTTTTGCCCGTCCCGATGCCGTTGCATTCGATGCTATGGGGTTCATCATACCAAAACCTTTCGCCGTTAATCTGTCCGGCGAGACGCCGTCCCGGATCAGATACTTCATGACGTTTTCGGCACGCTGCTGCGATAATCTGAGGTTGTATGACGGAGAACCTACATTGTCCGTGTATCCTTCTATCCTCACGCTGATATCCGGATTACTCTGGAGGACCTGGGCAATCTCATTCAATAACGAATATGAATCCTCGAGTATCGTCGCACGGCCTGTTTCAAAGTGTATGGCTTCCGTGATCTCTATCTTCTTCTTTGCCTTCTCGAGTATTACCCTGGGTTTCTTCACTGCTGCAGGAGGAGGCGGAGGGGGAGGCGGAGGCGTCGGCGTCGCTGTCTGCTTCGGCTCGAGAGTAAAGTTAACGATGGTCTTCATCATGTTCTTTACCTGTACCGTTATGGTCCTGCTCATGAAGCCTTGAGCTGAAACCGTCATCTCATAGCTGCCCGGTGTCAGTTTGACAAAGTAAACGCCGGTCGTGGGATCCGTTGCAGCCGGAGGCAGGGCGGTATTGTTAAAGGTAATCACTGATGCCAGCGGCTTGCCGGTCGTATCCGTTACCACACCGGCAACCGCTCCAATAAGGGTCAGTTTCTTCATCACGACTTCCTGACTGGTGGTCTGCCCGGTCACTATCGTACCGTCCAATGACGCCGGCTGATAGCCGTCTTTATAGAAATCGAGTTTTACAGGACCTGCGTTCATCGGACAGCTTGTAAAGGTACCGCTGTCGCCCGTTATGATATCGGACAGGTCCGTGCCTTCAAATTTTACAACGACGCCAGAAATGGATGTCCCGGTCTTTGCATCAAGAACCACACCCGTTATTTTGCCATTTTCCGGGGGCGGCGGCGCCTGGACTCTCTGTATCACGACGGTCTGACCGGGGAGTATCGTGTAGCTAGCACCGACGATAACATCCCACAGGGGAACAGACCTTACGTTTACGTTGGTACCCGGTGTTATGGACGATGGTAAAGACTCGACCTTTGTCAGACCGATATCCACGGCTGCATCGATCGCAAGGCCTTTGGCAGGTGTAAATCTGAACCCGGGAGTTACGTACTGCGGAGATTGGTTGTACTTCAGATGGGGCAGTGAAGAATTACTGCCCGTATTGATAATCTGATTTGTATAATACTGAATAAACGGCGTTGCATAGGTTCCCGGCAGTTCGATGTCCGCTGCACCGATTACCTGGTCGTCATGGTAGATTCCCAGCGCATATTCTTCCTCGCTCCTGGGCAAACCTATGGAATACATCTGTGCCACGGACGTATACGGTCCCAGCGTATAATCCGGCGCCTGTAATAGATAGCGGGAATGGTCCCATTTATACCCAAGATTTATATTGAGCCTGAACGGGACGTTCTCCGAGGCATCGAGATCGACCGTCCACAACAGCCGCGCTCCGAAGTTGGTCGCATTCCATTGATACCCGAGTGCATCCTGGGCTGTGAGCAGGTGGGCAAACGCATCCACCCCCATTGCAAAACCGGGCGATGCGAGGAAGCTCAGTTTGAAACCGCCGGTAAGGTCGCCGGGCGATTGATATAAATCGTTCCTGTTTGTCGTGCTGTTCTTTATGGATTGGGCTGCATTCGCTCCATTGATGAATACTTCCAGCCAGTCCGCTACACCGTAGGTCAGGTTGACATTGCCTTCTATCCTCTGATTGATGTCTCCCGCGGTATTCAGAAGGTCTGTATCACGAAAATATAAGCCGTCCACCCCGAACATTGCGCCTGTTTGCGGAAGGCTTTCAGCAGATATGACCCGCATGATACCGGTCTCTCCCTTCATGGCAGGACCCATGGGTGATGCGGCAAAAACCGTTGTGCTGATAAAAAACATCGCTGCCCCCGCTAAAACCAGAACATTTTTCATACAACCTCCTGTGCTTATATTTATAGTATACTTACAGGACAAATTCAAAGCAGTCAAGCATGAATTTCCGTATCTTGAATCTTTCATTTCTTCATCTTGAGTTTTTAATCTTGAATCTTTCATTTCTTAATCTTGAGTTTTTAATCTTGAATCTTTAATTTCTTAATCTTGAGTTTTTAATCTTGAGTCTTTGATTTCTTAATCTTGAGTTTTTAATCTTGAATCTTTGATTTCTTAATCTTGAGTTTTTAATCTTGAATCTTTAATTTCTTTATTTCGTGCCGCTCAGCATTTCCGCAACTTCTCTGGAATATCCTTTCCCCTCATGTACGATCAGGGGAGCATGGATGCTGATCTGTCTTCCGCCCCCCTTCCTCGCAAGCACCAGAAATGCATCGGCTGGCTTATCCTGCCTCCGGTGTATGAACCTGAGCACTTCGATGCAGAATCCTTTTGTATTCGAAAACATCTCGTCTATCCTGGAAGAGGTGAACAGCATGATGAAATAACCTTTCGGCTTCAGGAGGTACCTCGCAGCTTTGAAAACAATATCGAGCGCAAGGCGCTTATCATGGCGGGCCGTGACGACCGCCTGCTTTTTGTTTAACCTGCCCGCTCCGTACTTATAAAAAGGAGGGTTCGTTACAACGGTATCGAAGGACTGCGGCTTAAAAAGTGCCTTGAAATGATTGATGTCGTCATTCAGGAATAAAACCCTTTCCCCGCAATCGTTCATGAGACAATTTTTCAGGGACAACCCGTAGGACACCGGGTCTATCTCGATGCCGGTCACCCGGGTAACCCCGGGGCTTTCCGACAGCAGAATACTCGTAACACCGGAGGCAGAGCCTATTTCAAGCGCCCTGCCCTTTGCATACTTCGACGCGAAATCATACAGGAGTATCGTGTCGATAGTGACCCTGCAGCCCTCAGTCGGCTGGTAAAACCTGAAACCGGATTTTACGATACTGTCGAGGCTAGGTTCCACTTTCCCATGAAGCAAGATATTCTTTTTGCTGGGGAGTGAGTGTATCTATTTTTATGCCGAGTGTCTTTAATTTTATTACCGCAATGTTCTTGTCGATATCTTCGGGTACCGGGTAAACCTTGTTTTCAAGTTTGCGGGCGTTGTCCTTCAAAAATGCAACGGAGAGGGCCTGGTTTGCAAAGCTCATGTCCATAACACTGGACGGGTGCCCCTCTGCTGCCGCAAGGTTTACAAGCCTGCCGTCTGCAAGGACATACACGGACTTGCCGTTCGGCAGTGCGTATTCCTCGACGAAGTCCCTTATTTCTTTACGTGACTTTGCAATGGATTTCAGGGCTTTGAGATCGAGCTCCACGTTGAAGTGTCCCGAGTTTGCAACGATGGCGCCGTCCTTCATATTCAGAAAGGCCTGTTTCGTTATCACGGATATATCTCCGGTGACGGTAACGAATATGTCTCCGAGCTTTGCCGCTTCATTGATAGGCATAACATGGTAGCCGTCCATGACAGCTTCCAGCGCCCGTATGGGATCGACTTCGGTTATAATAACCCGTCCACCCAGTCCGTTTGCGCGCATCGCAACCCCCCTGCCGCACCATCCGTACCCGCACACGACGAATACCGAGCCGGATATGAGACGGTTGGTCGCCCGTAAAATACCATCGAGAGTACTCTGCCCCGTGCCATACCGGTTATCGAACAGATGCTTTGTGTACGCATCGTTGACCGATATGATTGGATAGGAGAGTTTTTTTTCTTTTGCCATACTCCTGAGACGTATGACACCCGTCGTCGTCTCTTCGGTCCCGCCTATCACGCGGTCCAGCAGTGCACCCTTCTTCATATGGATCGTACTGACGAGATCTGCTCCGTCGTCCAGGGTGATCACCGGGGATGATGCAAGTACGGAATCTATATGACGGTAATAGGTCTTCGTATCCTCGCCTTTAATGGCAAAGGTCGGCACATCGAAGTGCTTTACCAGAGATGCCGCAACATCGTCCTGCGTACTCAGGGGATTCGAAGCAGCCAGGGACACATCCGCGCCCCCCACTTTCAAGACCCTCATCAGGTTCGCCGTTTCTGTCGTTACATGCAGGCATGCAGCCAATTTGAGTCCCTTGAGGGGCCTGCGCTTTGCGAAATCTTTTTCGATAAGCTGCAGAACACCCATCGATTTATACGCCCATTCAATACGCTGCTTCCCTGTCTGTGCAAGCTTTATATCCTTTACATCGTAACCTTTCATCTGTTCACCTCTTTCAAAAGAGCATTTGCCTTGTCGGTCCTTTCCCAGGTAAATCCTTTTTCCGTCCTTCCGAAATGTCCATAAGCTGCGGTCTTCCTGTACTTCGGCTCCAACAGGCTCAGCTCTTTTATGATACCTGCGGGGTCCATCATGAACACCTTTGCAACGGCCTTCTCCAGCCGTCCGTTCTCTGTCCTGCCCGTTCCAAAGGTATCTACCATAATGGAAACGGGGTCCGGAACACCGATTGCGTAAGCGAGCTGGACCTCGCACCGGTCTGCAAGGCCTGATGCCACGATATTCTTCGCTATATACCGTGCCATGTAGGAACCGCTCCTGTCCACCTTCGAAGGGTCCTTGCCCGAAAATGCGCCGCCGCCGTGCCTGCCGAATCCGCCGTATGTATCGACGATGATTTTCCTGCCGGTAAGCCCCGTGTCACCGTGGGGACCTCCGATAACGAACCTGCCCGTCGGATTTATAAAGTAGCGAGTCTCTTTTCTTATCAGGTTCGCAGGGATGACTTTCTTTATGACCTCTTCAATAATGCCTTCCTTTAATTTGTCGTTGGATACGTCCTCCGAATGCTGAGCTGCTATGACGACCGTCTTGATACCGACGGGTCTGTTGTTCTCATACTCGAAGGTAACCTGCGATTTTCCGTCAGGCCTTAAAAACTTCAAGGTACCGTTCTTTCTTACCTCAGCCAGCCTCTTCGCAAGGGCATTTGCATACGATATCGGAGCGGGCATCAGTGTTTTTGTTTCATTGGTCGCGTACCCGAACATCATGCCCTGGTCACCTGCGCCGAGCTTATTCTTACCGCGGTTAACACCCATCGCAATGTCCGGCGACTGCTGTTTTACCGAAACGATGACACCGCACGATCTCCAGTCATATCCCATCTCAGGATCGTTATACCCTATATCTTTTATTACCTCACGGGCAATATCCGAGTATAACAGGGTGCCCTTTGTGGTTATCTCGCCTGCGATAACCGCAAGCCCTGTCGTTACGAGCGTCTCACAGGCAACCCGCGAGTATTTGTCCTGTGCAAGTGCCGCATCGAGGATCGCATCCGACACCTGGTCCGCAAGCTTGTCCGGATGTCCCTCGGTCACGGACTCCGATGTAAACAAATAGTTGTTCTTCATTCATATCTCCTTTTATTGTTTTTTGCCGGTTAGAAATTCTTGCTATATATACAAAATAATAAAATTGCAACTAATACTATTGCAGCTCATTCTTTTTTTTCAGATTCTCCATGTAGCTTTCCAGGATAAAGGTTGCGGCAAGCATATCGACGACGGACTTCTTCTTTTTTAAGCTGACGCCGGAACTATCGAGTATCTCTTCGGCCTGTACGGTCGTATACCGTTCGTCCCATTCGACCACAGGTACCGGAAAATGTTCTTTCAATATCCCGATGAAGACGTCCACCTCTTTTGCTTTGCGCCCTTTGTCTCCGCCCGGCATAAAAGGCATGCCGACAACGATCTCCTCCACATGATGGGACACCATTACTTCTTTTATTTTTTCCATATCGTTTTTTAAGGACGTCCTTTTGAAGCTGCAGACACCCTGGGCGGTTATACCGAGGGCATCGTTTACAGCCAATCCCATCCTTACGTCACCGTAATCTATTGCAAGCAGTCTTTTCATAAATAGTAAGATTTACAATGAAGTCCTCTAAAGTCAAGCAGAAGGTTGCTCTTACGCACAGCCATCTTCAATCCGAAAAATACAGTTGAAAAAAAATACAGATATGATTAAGCTTGTCATTATGACCGAACAGGAATTGTGGAAAAATGTTGAAACGGATCCCTCGAATGAGGCGCTGAACCAGCAGTATGTAAACGCCTGCGTGAAATACAATCTCGAAAAAGAAGCCCTCGTAAGATACAAAGGGCTGCAAACCACCTATCCTGCCATCTCGGCAAAGTTCACAAAACAATTAACGACCGTTTTGCAGTTCAAGTTCATGCCCGCTCACGGGAGTATGGATGAGCTCAAGCCAAAACAAAACCTTCTGGTAAGGCTGTTCGGGTTCGAATATTCCATTCTCCTGACCGGCGTGCTTTCCCTGGCCTACGGGCTCATAGCGAAATCGACAGGACAGGCGCTGCTCGGTATCGCGATCATCGCAGGGTTCATGGGGTATAAGTACATGAAGGTAAAACGGGCCAGGAAATAAGTCTTCTTTTTTCTCCGGGACCGGAGGCAAACGACTCTCTGCGTGTTCCGCAATCGTCCGGGTTAACAAATATTTC
>JAJYUJ010000045.1 GCA_021792615.1 bacterium | reverse complement strand
GCTGAACCATGTGCTCGGCAAGAGCATGGATTGGGAAGACCTGAGTGTCGACATGTATCCCATGACGTTTTCGAACCTCTGGGGGTTCAGGAATCTTTCTGGCCTGATCACCCTGAACCCTATATATACGCCGATAAATACTATAAGTGATAGAAAAAGCATGAGCTCCCTGAATCTGCGCGCCGGCAGAAGATATGTCGCAATCATGGTAACCATGACGCCGGTCGATGAGGCGACGAATATGAAGGCGATCAGCCCGGTGAACATGATAACATAGTAAAGTGCATTCCCGCCCAGTATGGTGCCGTACGCCAGGTAAATGGGGAGTCCGAACAGGAGCACCATCCATGAGCTTTTGACGACCGTATGCAGGAGCCTCCCGTAGAAAAATTCTTCGTACGTCGTTGGCGTGCTCATGATAAGCGGAATATCGTCAGCGGTATAGAAGGTGGATATGGAAGTAATGATATTGCTGAAGATCAGCATGGCAAAAAAAATGAAGTTTGCCATGGAGAGCATTTTTTCTATCAACAGGCGGCCTATGAGTTCTGTTTTGGAAAAATAAACAAGCATCTTCGCTATGAAGAGGTACTCTGCCGTAAAGAATCCAGCCGCCAGGAGCAAGATGCCGGCAATCTTCATACCGTTTTTCTTCCGGGCCGGGGAGAACGTCCTTTTCAGGGACAGGAACGACGGGACAAGCAGTTTCATCATAAATCGAGTTCCTCGGTGATATCTTCATGCGTGAGCTTCAAGAATACGCTTTCGAGGTTCCCGCCTTTAATGCCCGCCTGTTCCCTGAGCTGCTGGGCTGTACCCAGGGCGATGATCTTTCCTTCATTGATGATCCCGATCCTGTCGGATAACTGCTCGGCAACGTAGAGGTCATGTGTCGACATGAGTATGGCCTTTCCCCGTTTCTTCATCCCGCGGAAAATCGCCTTTAACAGCTTGATACCCCGGGGATCGAGACCGACCATCGGCTCATCCACGATAAGGTACTTTGGCTCGTGGATCATTGCAGATGCAAACACCAGCCTTTGTTTCATGCCGTGCGAATATCCCTCTATCATCTCGTTCAAGAAGCCAGTAAGAGAGAACAGCTCAAGGAGTTCCTTTGCGCGTTTCTCTATACCATTACCGTCGAGATGATACATGTTTGCAACAAAGAGAATATACTCGAGGCCCGTAAGCTTTTCATATACAAAAGGCCGATCGGGTATATAGCCCATGAAGCGTTTGGCGGCTATCGGCTCTTTCATGATACTGTGCCCGTCGATTTGAACGTCTCCGGATGTCGGATTCAAAAGGCCGACGATCATCTTCATCAGTGTCGTTTTACCCGCACCGTTTGGACCAAGCAGTGAGAACAATTCGCCTTCCCGTATATCGAGATCGACGTTGTCTACAGCTTTCAGCTTCGTATAGACCTTTGTTATGGATTTTATTTCTATCATATCATCCCAATAAACCAATTATTCCACAAAAAGGCAAGAAGAGCGAACCCCAATGAGAAAGGGCACTTCCGTAATCCGTACCCTGACGATAAAAAATACACTTCGATAAAATAAGTTTGCAGTACGCTTATTATTCGTATATACTAAAAGTATGGGGCTATTATTAATCTTTATAGCGCAGGTTGCCGGTATTGTAGTGTCGGGTATGAATCCAGCAGTGCCGGTTTATGCGTATGGCGTTATGGCAGCATTGTTTTTATATGCGGTTGTCGTTACAAGGAACAAATATGTCTGGTTCTTGCTGGCTTCGTCACTCTCTTTTGTTCTCGGTATGGGGGCGTCTCCTCCGTCTTCAACATCGTGTGTGGATGATGTCCTGGCGTATGCGGGAAACCGGAAGGTTGCAGTGTCGGGCTGGATTGCCGGGCCTGTTGCGGAATACCCGGACAGAGAAAAGATCCTGCTGAAGACGGACCGCCTTGATAACGGGTCACACGACGGATCCCGCAGAGGGCATGACTGTTTGATTCAGCTTTTTGCATTTCGTAAAAACAACGGCGCCGTACACCTGCTCAGGGGCGATTATGTCCGGATGGTTACGCGTCTCAGGATGCCGAAGAATTTGAATAATCCCGGGTCTTTCGATTATCGTGATTCACTCGCAAAAAAAGGCATCGGTTTGGTTGCCTACGTCAATAACAGAGAAGACATCACGATTGACCCGGCAATGGCTGAACCGGGTATACTGCGGTTTATCGACGGGGCACGCCTGCGCATAAAGGATGTCATAGCTAAAAACACAGTGGATCAAACCGTGTCCGGCATTGTTACCGCATTGGTCATAGGCGATCAGGGATATATTTCCCGGGATGTCAGAAGGATGTTCGCATCAACCGGCATTATCCATATTCTTGTGGTTGCCGGACTGCACCTTGCAATCATAACCCATCTTTTTTATTTGCTGACCAAATTTCTCCTGTCCCGCTCGGCGTACCTGTGTGTTCACACCGCTATTCCCAAGCTTGCACTGGTCATGTCTATGATACCGATGACCGCATTTATCTTCCTCAGCGGTGCAAATCCGCCTGTTGTCAGGAGCGGCATCATGATCGCGGTATACGGCTTCCTGTTCCTCATCAACAAGACCCAAACGCGGTGGACAGGTATACTGATTGCGGCCATTTTCATCCTGGCCGTGAATCCAGCGGCGGTCTACAGCATATCATTCCAACTTTCGTTTGTTGCTGTCGGCTCCATCATTGCCTGTATGCCCGTCATAACAACCGTCGTATCGGCCGTCAGCCGGCGTTTCGAAAAGCATTGGGTCAGGGAGATTGTCCGGTCGCTGACCGGCATGCTGCTCGTAAGTTTTTTTGTAACAACCGGACTGTTCGGAGTGATTGCGTTTTATTTCAATACACTTCCCTTGTTCGGCATCCTGCTCAATCTCATCGTGATACCGTTCTTTTGCTACCTTGTGCTGCCGCTTTCACTCATAGCCTCGGCGACAGGCCTAGTTCTGCCGTGGTTCAGCCATTACCTGTTCGTGATCATAGCAGCGCTCATACATGCAATTGTTGAGGTCGTCAGGCATGGTGCGAACTTGCCCATAGCCTCAATAAGGGTCCCGACTCCAACCGTTTTTGAAATCTTCCTTTACTATGGAGGTATGATAATCCTGCTTAATTTTAAGAGGATGGGACCTAAAACGGCATTATCCCTGCTCTTGTTTATTTTTCTGCTTTTGACGGTTGATATCGGTTCCTTTGTTTCAAAAACACGGTTTAACAAAGAACTGAGGATAACGTTTATCGATGTGGGGCAGGGGGATAGTGCACTCATAGAATTCCCGTACGGGAAAACAATGCTGATCGATGCGGGCGGCAGCGCGTACAGCAGCTATGATACAGGAGAGGCAGTTGTTGCAAGGTATCTATGGTCTTTGAAGCGGACAAGGATTGATTATGCCGTTTCTTCACACCCGCAGGAGGACCACATGGCCGGTCTTTGCTTTATTATAAAAAATATGGAGGTAAAGAGAGTTTATAAGAGCGACTGTGCACCCGACACTGCTGTTTACCGGGCATTTATGGAGGCAGTGAACGAATCTGGTGCCGCAGTCTCGACCATCACCGGTACTGTTGAAACGCTCTCTGTCAACGGTGTGGGCGTTACCCTTTTCAGCATGCCACATGAAGCATGCGATCCTTCGTTCCGGAAAGATATAAACAACGACGCAGTCCTTGCCATGATTACCTATAAAGATGTGCGCGTGCTGTTCACCGGCGATATCGAGAAGAATGCAGAGCGCTTGCTTGCAGAAACGTATCAGGACGCTTTAAAGTCCGATATCATGAAAGCTGCGCATCACGGAAGCAGGACATCAACCTCTGCCGTGTTCCTCGATGCGGTTCAGCCGGGGATCGTCGTTATACCGGTCGGCAGGGACAATCCGTTCCATATGCCTTCAAAGGCGGTACTCCGGCGGTTGTTCAAGCGTAACATCAATGTGTTACGCACAGACCGCTGCGGTGCGATAACGATTACGACCGATGGTAAACAAATCAAGATAAAGAACTCTGTCGATATTTAGGTTTATTTTTGCTTGAGTGTTTTCAGATCGAGTGTCTTCAGCCATTCCATCGTTTTTGCAAACCCCTCCTGGAACGGGACTTTCGGCTTCCATCCAAGTTCCCTCTCTGCCTTGGCTATGGAAAATTTCAGCCGTGAGCCGAGGTTTTTTACCGTATAGGTCGTGAGCAGCGGCCTGGTTTTTATGTTGAACGCCTTCCACAGAACTTCCATCACGACAGCACCCGCATAAGCGGCGAAGTAAGGGATTTGGGCAGTAATAGGTTTTGCACCGAGGGTATCGGCTATGCCTTTGCAAAAGTCCTGCAGGGTGACGGATTCACCGTCATGAATAAGATACCCGTTCCCGACTGCACGTTCGTCCTCGGAGATCAGCAAAAGCAGGTCGACAAGGTTTTCTATGAAGGTAGGCCAGACGAGCACGTCTTTACGCCAGAATATCAGCTCACGCTTGATGATGGAGTCCGCAAGCAGGGGTACGAATGTCTTGTCTCCGGGTCCGAATGCCCAGCAGGGATAGACCATGGTCACGGGAAGTTTTTTTTCTTTGTGGTAGCGCCAGGTGATTTCTTCCGCCTGGATCTTTGAGTCGGGATAAGGCTCGCCCCATGGCTTCAAGGGAAAGGTTTCATCCATGACCACGGATTCGTTGGTGCCGAAGACATCGTTGGTGCTGATGTCGACGAGTCTCGAAACACCCGCGTCCACACCAGCCTTACACACGTTCTCGATGCCCCCTACAGTTATTTCTTCGAAGAGCTTCCACGGTGCCCAGTCCGTTACAACAGCGGCACAATGGAAAATAATGTCCATACCCGAAGCAGCCCTGCGCACGGCATCGTATTCCCGTATGTCGCCATGGACTGTTTCAACGCCGAGGGACTTGAGCTTTGGTTCATCGGGGTCGCCGGGCAGGACGAATGCACGGACATGATTGCCTTTTGAGATGTTTGCCTTGACGAGGTTACCACCTATGAAGCCTGTTGCACCGGTTATGAGCACCTTTTTCATACAAACCTCCCCTGGGATAAAATCATAATCCACGCATAGCATAGAATTTATTATCATGCACCGAAAGTTATAACTCCGGAACTAAACCAAAGATCATGCTGGCAAAATCATAGGTGCTCCGTGCATTCGCTTCTTCAAGAGGAAAGGAATCCGGATTCCGGGACAAAACGCAGATGTTTTTTGCGCCCGCTATGGTGTGAAGATCTTCTTACCTTACTTTTTTAGCCATTTGAGGTGCTTGTGGGCCACCTGCAGCAGGGCGGGGAACAGGGTGATGGAGACGATGGAGCTGTAGATGACCATGCTTGCGGAGAGTATTCCGAAGTAGATCATGGGCAGAAAGCTCGAGAGCGTGAGCACGGAAAAGTCCCCGACCAGCACGATGGCGCTGTTCAGGATAGATCGTCCCGTTATGACCGTTGCCTCTTTCATGGCAGTATCGATGGAATGGCTTGAGCCTTCTTTGTACCGTTCCCTGAATCCCATGACAAAATGGATGATATAATCGACCCCGACACCGATGGTCATACTCGCGATAAGCCCTGTTGCAACATTCAGGGGTATATGGAAGAGCTCCATGATGCCGTAGTTGTAGCTGACCTTTATCAGCAGCGGGATAAGGGTGATCAAACCTCCGATGAACGACCGGAATACGATGGATAACAGAAACAAAACGGCGAAAATGGATATATAGAGGCTGGTCTCCTGATTTTCTATAAGGTGTTTGTTGATGGTTATGATGAGCATGGGCGAACCGGACAGCGTAAAATGGACTTCCTTTGAATGCAGGGGCTGTACCTTCTGCTCGATCTGACTGACGATCTTTTCTATCTCATGGAAACCGAATTTCCCGATCCTTGCCTGGATAATGGCCTCTTTCGAATCGGGTGTGATGAGCGAATCGAGCATTTTTTGATCCGACATGGAATAGAGGAGCAGGTACTGGGCTATGGCATTTTTTGTGTCCGGTATAGTACGGTAAGCGGGGTTGTTGTCATGCATCACCTCATTCATCTTCTCGACCAGGTCGGCAATGCTGAAGGGATAATTGACCCCGTTGATGGTACCGAGCTCAGCTTCGAGTTTTGCCATGGTGTTCATGACGGCAGGGGAATTGATATCGCCGTGTACGAGGATCTGGAGCACAAACACACCGCCGAAGTCCTTAACCGCTTTTGCGGATGTCTTCCGCACAATGGAATCCGCCTTGAAAAACTTCGTGATGTCTGTTTCCGTGTTGATGGTTTTTACCCGGACGATCGCGAGTACCGCAAGTCCTATGCCGACACCGAGGATCAGGTAATTATGCCGCTGAACCCATCCGGAGAGGTTCTCGAGGAAATGATCGAACTTGCTTTTTTTGCTTGTAAGCTGCTCTTCCTTGCCCTTGTGCCTGAGGGTGAGCAGGGCGGGGACCAGGGTTACGGATATAAACATGGAGAACAGTATGCCGATGCCCGCGAATATGCCGGCCTGTTTTACCTGAATGATCGTTGAAGATACGTTGGCAAAAAAGCCTATGGAGGTTATCAGCCCGATAAACAGCATGGGCATGCCGAGTTCCTTGATCATTCCGTTCAATGCACGTTCATTGTTCTTCGTGTGTTCGAGCAGCTGGTAGTACCGTGTCATGATGTGAATACTGTAGATACTGCCGAGCGCGATAAGCAGTGTGGGCATGCCTACGGACAACATGGTGAATGGTGTGTGCGTTATGCCCATGGCACCGACGGTCAGGACTATGGCAATGAGCGCCGGCGTAAGCCTCAGGACGACGCTGATAAAATTGCGGAACAAAATAAACATGATGATGATATTGAGCAGTATCGCAAGCGGAAGCAGTTTTCCTAAATCGGAATGTATCGCCCTGCTGATAAGATCGTTATCAACGGGCACACCGATCAAATAGATACTCTCGGGTCCCCGGTATGGCCGGATGATCGTGTCGATCCTTCTGACCAGTGCTTCGCTGTTGATGTCCTTTTTGATCTGGCACAGGATGGCAAGTGCCTTTCCGTTCGGTGAAATAAGGTTGCCGAGGTACAGCTTGTTGGACAGCGCGTCCCGTTTGATCGTTTCCAGTGCCTGTGGATTATCCGGGATGTGTTCCATGAATTTCGAGATATCGAGTTCTCCGCGGTTTGCCTTGATGTCTTCTACATTGGTCAGGCTTTCGACCCTGTTGAGCTCCGGAAGCGATTCGAGTTTGCCGGTTATGGTTTTCAGTTTTTCGAGGCTCGAATGGGTAAACAGATTGTCACCCTCCATGACTACGAGGAAGTAGTCCGTGCCGCCAAAGCGTTTTCCGATATTGTTGAACAGCGTTACCTGGGGGTCATGTTCGGGCAGGGTTTTCATGATATCGTCCTGGACAGGGACGCCGATTGCGAAGTAGCCTGCTATTGCCGTAAGCAAGGCAATAACGATAATAACCCGCCACGGATGGTTCATTGCGATCTGGACTAATTTTTTCATAATGTTGTTGCATATAGATTATAAAACGCCATAATGCAAGCAAAGTTGACATGATTGTCAAACAGACAGGAATGCTGAAAGCAGGAATGGCAAGAGGATGTCCGCAGTCCGCGTTTGTCAGGACGCGGCTTGTTCTTTGTTTTTTTGTCTTCTGCTGACAAACATGCGCGAGAGAAGTATGCCTATCTCGTACAGCACGATCAGCGGAACAGCTACGAGTGTCTGATTAAAAACATCCGGGCTCGGACTCAATATGGCACCGAGTATGAACGCCCCGACTATTGCGTACCGCCTTTTCTCCGCAAGCCCCTTGGGCGATACAATACCCATGGCCACGAGGATAAGCAGGACGAAGGGAAGCTCGAATATGAGTCCGAACGACAGCATGAACTGAAGACAGAAATCCACATACTCGCCGACGCTCAGCATCGGGACAAGATTGCCGGCACCGATACTGAGCAAAAAGTGTATCGCGAACGGCAATATGATAAAGAAGCTGAACCCCCCGCCTATCAGGAAAAAAATCCCGCCGGCGATAACGAACAGCCTCACATACTTCCTTTCTTCCGGATAAAGGCCCGGTTTTATGAAGAGCCAGATCTCATAGAGCACGAGCGGCAGCGTGATAATAAGTCCTGCGATCAGACCAAGCTTCAGATACGTCCAGATAGCTTCTATGGGCGTAATATAAACGAGCTTCAACGGTTTGGCGACCGTTATGAGATAAACGTAGGGGGCGTGAAAAGACACATGCAATCTCGAGCGCAGGGGGAATTCGATAAAATAGAGCAGGTCCGCCGCGAAGTAAAAGCCCGCCGTTGCCCCGACAGCCACAAAGAGGATGGACATGATGAGCCGTTTTCTTAATTCTTCTATATGATTCCAGAAGTTTGTCTTGTTTTCCATCGCGAATTATTTGTTGTCCTCACCGAGATTATACTTCCTGATTTTGTTGTACAGGGTCGTCCTGTCTATACCGAGTATCTGTGCAGAGGTACTGATATTCCAGTTGTTGTTCTTCAGTACCGAGGTTATATGATTCTTTTCCATCTGGTCAAGCGACATATCAGCACTGCCTCCGCTGCTTATGCCGTCCTTCACGTTTCGTCCGAAGCACGGGCCGACTTCATTCAACGTTATGATATCTTCCTTTGCCAGCACAACGCTCCTTTCTATGACATTTTTCAATTCCCGTATGTTACCGGGCCACCGGTACTGCATAAGCAGTGCCATGGCATCCTGACTTACCCTTTTTACAGATTTTCCGGTCTCTCTATTGACCTTTTCGATCAGTTGTTCCGTCAGCAGGGGTATGTCTTCCGGTTTTTCACGCAAGGGAGGTATATCGATCGTTATGACATTCAACCGGTAGTACAGGTCTTCCCTGAAGATGCCGTTCGCGATCGCTTTACCCAGGTCCCTGTTCGTGGCTGCAATTACCCTGACGTCGACCGGTATGGGTTGTGTGCTGCCAATCCTTACGATCTCCTTTGTTTCCAGGACGCGCAGCAGGTCCATCTGTAACTTGGGGCTTATGTCTCCTATCTCGTCAAGAAAAATGGAACCCTTGTCCGCCATCTCAAACATACCCTTGACCATGGTTGAAGCACCGGTGAATGCACCCTTCTCGTGTCCGAACAGCTCGCTCTCGAGCAGCGTCTCCGTCAGAGAGGTGCACGACACCGGAACAAAAGGCCTGTCCTTTCTCAGGCTCTCCGCATGGAGTGCCCGTGCAATGAGCTCTTTTCCTGTTCCCGTCTCGCCGTGGATCAGGATCGTAACGTCGGTCTTTGCGACGTTTTTTATGAGTTCGAAAATCTCCTGCATCTTTTTATTCTTGCTGTAGAGCTGATGGAACTGGAATTGTTTCGCAAGTTCTTTTCTCAGGTAGATGTTCTCCTGCTCGAGCATCTGCTGCTTCATGATCTTTTTGATCGTGATCGAGATCTCCTCCGGATCGAACGGTTTCATAAGGTAATCGAAAGCGCCTTCCTTGATGGCCTTTACCGCCGTATCGACGGTCGCGTAGGCCGTCATGATGATAACCGGCAGATCCGGCAGGAACTTTTTTACTTCTTTCATCAGCTCCAGGCCGTCCATCTCGGGCATCTTGAGGTCCACGAGCATCAAATCATAGCTCTTTTTTTTCAGCGCCTCAAGCGCCAGCTTACCGCTCTCTACCGGTACGACGTCGTAGCCGTCCTCAAGCAGCCAGCTTGACAGGGATGTTCTCACAATCTCTTCATCGTCAACTATCATAATGCTTGGTTTACTTGCCATACGGTATCTCCAATTCCTTTAATTTGTTGATAAGCTGATCCCTATGGTTCTCACAGAACGTTGCCGTCTTTTTGTCGATGCCAGTAACGTTGTTCGAGAGATGCATGACGCAGTAGGACAGATCACAGTGGGTCAGCCCGAAGGTGTGTCCCAGCTCGTGCATAAGTTCTTTAAACAATCTTTCGACGTACAGGCGCTTATCAGGTTTTAATCCGTAGTATTCCTGCTTCAGCCGCGCACCGGAAACGATTGCAGCCTTCCCGTCCAGTTGAGCCTCTCCGAAGACATAGGTAAGGATGGGTATAAACAGATCGACAGCCGTAATGCCGATTGTCCTGAGTGCGGAATCGCTGTGGCTGTTGACGATGTAGCGCAAAATTTTGGTAGAGTAATACTGCTTCCTGTCGGGGTCGAATGCATAAACAGGACTTTCTATTGAGGGTAACACCCGTACCGGTATAGGTAATGTATCCATAAGCCTTCTCGCTATTTCATCCAATAGTTCATTATCGCAGCCATCGTATGGTTGTAGGTAAATATAGGTCATCCGTCAATTATTGCGCAGGGTTCTTGTCCTCGTTCAGCGGTATGGTAAGTTCTATGGTCGTTCCTTTCCCTCGTTTGCTTACGATATCTATCCTGCCCTTATGCTTCGTGATGATACCATACACCACTGCCAGCCCAAGCCCTGTTCCTTTTTCCTTTGTTGTGTAAAACGGTTCAAATACCTTATTCATATCCTCTTCGGGTATGCCGGTCCCCGTATCCTTAATACTTATTTTAATGTCCTTTTTCAAATTATCAAAACCGGTTTCTACGGTAAGCCTTTTTTCTCCTTCTTTCATTGCCTCACAGGCATTGATGATGATATTCATAAACGCCTGCTTCAACTGGTCTGCATCTGCCATGGTCTGCGGTATTGCGGAAAAAGATTTGATGACCTCTATGCCCTGCAGGTTTATCTGATTGCGGACGAGCATCAGGGTTTCTTCTATGATCGTATTGATATCGACAAGCTTATAGTGGGGCTCCCGCTGCCGTGAAAAATCGAGGAGGTTTTTTACGATGCCGGATGTCCGTTCTGTCTCACGCTCCATAAGGGACAGATAATCTATGTACTTTTTGATGTCTTCGTCGCTGGTATCTTCCTGGCGTAATTTTTTGAGCATGAGTTTTATGTAGGTGAGCACCCCTGTTATCGGATTGTTGATCTCGTGTGCTACGGTTGCGGACAGCTTGCCTATGGATGCCAGTTTTTCAGACCGGATCAGGTTGTCCTGTGCTGCCTTCAATTCGTGGGTCCTTTCTTCGACCTTGTTCTCGAGTGTTTCCACGAGATTGAGCAGTTCGTTTTTTGCCTCGCTTAATTTATGCATCATATCGTTAAATGCGTTCGCAAGCTCTCCCATCTCGTCACGGGTATTGATAACGATCGGCTCATCGAGGTTCCCGCCGGCTATGCGGTGGGTCCCTGTGATCAGCGTCTTGATAGGCTTGTCTATGATGCTTTTTATAATAAGGATCATAAGGATTGAAAGGAAACACATCGTTATGATGCCTATGATAACGGAACGGATTTCCATCCCTTTGATCTCGCGCTCTATGGTATTCAGCGACATACTGATGTCGAGTACCCCCAGGACCTTCTGACCCGCGGGATGTGCATGGCAGGATGCGGACGAGCACTCCGGTTCATTGTATATGGGCGTAATCATGCCGAGCACTTTGCTTCCGTTTGCGAGGTTGAAGATTCGTGTCCTCTTGGGCATAGTAAGTTTTTCGAGGGGTTTGCCGACAGCGTGACATGCATAACATTGTTCCTCTGTTTTGTTGACAAACTTTCCAATCTCTCCGGGGTCCGTGGATACCATGATGTAGCCATCCTTGTTGAAGATCCGTACCCTGCTTATGCCCGGCTGCATCCCGATATACGTGATGATCCGGTAGACATTGCTCCTCTGGTTTCTGAGCATGTCATATTTTGTGCTCTTGATAACCGTATCGCTGAACTGTGTTGCCCCCCGTATCACCTCATTGAGGAGCTGCTTTTTTTGGTCCTCGATGTTCAGATACAGCACAATGCCGAGAATAGAAATAAGCAAGACGATGATGTACACTATCAATTTGAATGTTATGCCTCTGCGTACCATATAAGCCTTCATGGATTAAATAGAACGCATTTCCAAGTTTGTCATTACAATTCAACAATATGATTATGTAGAAATTTACCACACCTGTTTAATATATCGACACTATTAAAATATGCTTGTTTTTCTGTATGTTATCTTTAATTAAGAAATCAATATGATACCGTGGCATGTTCATACCGCCTGCGTGGCACAGAGTATGCAATATACAATTGTTAGAGAAAGGAGGTTGCCATGGAAAACATCAAAAGGTGTCCATTCCTGAAAATTCAAGTGTGTGGTTATTGCTCTTTATTTCCGCTCAAAAAGATGATCCCCGTGGACCAGATGAAAACGAAAAGCATGTGTTTGTCAGGAGAGTATCAACAGTGCACTCAATACGGCGAGGCTACGAGCAAAGAAACGGCAGAAAACCCTGCATATCCTGCAGTAGTTATGGAAAAAGATGTGAAAGGCTTCATAATCAGAAAGAATTACTTTTATCATTACGGACACACCTGGGTGAAGCAGGACGGCGAAAACAAGGTAAAGATCGGTATCGACGGTTTTGCAAGTAAATTGCTGAGTAGCATAAAGCATGTAGAGTTCATATCCGGTACAAACATTCTGAACAGCGGCAAGGCGTTTATGCATGTCCAATGCGGAGGCAAAACGGGTACCCTGATGAGCCCGGTAGACGGCACGATAGTAGCGATAAACCGATCTCTCGGAAAGGATGCCGGCATCGTGAACAGGGAACCGTATGATAACGGATGGCTGCTCGCGGCAGCCGTTTCCAGCAATAGCATGAAGTGGCTGTTAAACGATGCGCTGGCCGGGCAATGGATGGAGATAGAAGCAGAAAGACTCCATAGCATAGTCAGGCAGGATATCGGTATTACCATGACGGACGGTGGGATCATGATCGAGAGCCTTGCCTCGGTCATCAACGAAGAAGAATGGAAACCGCTCATGAGGGCATTCTTGCTGAATGAGTAAAATAAAAAAAAGGAGGACACTAAAATGGTAGCGATAATGGTTGCAATAACAATTATAGGGTTCGTTGTTCTGGATCTGGTAATCCAGAGTTTAAAGAGTAAAAAGGCTCAGGAAGAGCAAAAGATAAAACTTGATTTTTCCGACTTCCGGGTTCCGGTAAGTACCTTCTTTTATCCCGGACACACCTGGGTGAACATACAGTCCAACGGTGAGGTACGTGTCGGGTTTGACGACTTTGTCCGGAAGGTAATAGGAGATATAGAAAGCATAGAGTTCCCGGAACAGGGTAAGGCGCTCAAACAGGGAGAAAAGGCGTTTTCCGTAAAATCCGGCAATAAAACGCTTTCGTTCCTGTCACCGGTCGACGGCGAAGTAGCTGCGATAAACAAGCTCATGCTTGCCAATCCTGCTGAGGTTGCAAAGAGTGCATATAACAGCGGCTGGATACTGTCGGTAAAGCCCACAAACCTTTCTGCAAACCTCAAGGCAATGAAGATCGCGGAAGATGCCGTCGAATGGCTCAAGGCGGAGATCCGGAGATTCCGGGAATTTGCACTCGGGGAAAACCTTCACTACGTAAAGGATGAACTGCAGTATGAGGTCGGGCGTACAAGTCAGGACGGCGGCTGTCTTTCGGAAGGTATGCTGAGCCGTATGGACGAAAAGGCTGTGAAATATTTTGAAGAAGAATTCCTCGGTAAACCCCGTTAGAAAGGGTCATACGCATACATGATTTTAACCGGGGATAGAATGTGACAGGATAAAACCAGAAAGGAGCAGATATATGGCCAAGATGGGTATTCTCATTGATACAACCAAATGTATCGGCTGTGGTGCTTGCGAAAAGGCATGTAAGATGCGAAACGGTCTGCCCCTTGACCTTGAGAACAACCTCTCTGCAACAGCCTATACCGTGGTCCAGGAAAGACTACCCGGTACCTATGTAAGAAGGATGTGCATGCACTGCCAGAATCCGACGTGTGTATCAGTCTGTCCCGTAGGGGCCTTCACAAAGACGGCAGCAGGTCCGGTTACCTACGATAAAAACAAATGCATCGGCTGCAGGTATTGTATGTATTCCTGTCCCTTCAGTGTGCCGAAGTATCAATGGGACAGGGTGGTTCCCTACATACAGAAATGCTACATGTGCGCGGACAGGGTTGCGGAAGGCTCCGAACCGGCATGCACTGCGGCATGTCCGACCGGTGCCAGCATATTCGGTGATCGGGATCAGCTCATCGAAGAAGCGCAGAAAAGGATCAAGGACAATCCGCATACCTATGTGGATCGCCTCTATGGTCTGGAGGAAGTCGGCGGTACTTCGGTGCTGTATTTGTCAAATGTTCCGTTTGAGAAACTCGGGGAGCCGTTCAATATAAACCTGCCGGACAAGCCTCTTCCGGTTTATACATGGGCTGCCCTGGAAAAGGTACCGACCATCGTCGTCGTAGGAGGTGTTGTATTGACAGGTATATGGTGGATAACGAGCCGCAGGGATGAGGTCAAAAAATATGAAATCAAGCACAAAGAACAAAAAAAGCTCACGGGTAAAGGAGATAAGCCATGAATCTATTGAATACACTCTTAGCGAAATTATTCAATCAACCTGCCGCGTATAAGCTACCCTCAGTTGATATCAAACAAGAGCAGCTCAAGGTGCTGGCGGACAGGCTGCGAAATCGCAGTTTTTTAACGCCGAAGGTCCTGATGGGCGGAGCCATGATCGCCGGATTATGGTGGCTAACGAACAGAAGAGAAAAGGTCAAAGATGCTAAACATTGAGAGGTATTTATGGAACTGCCGAAGGTAACATTCTGGAGGATTGTAATTGCCGCGATAACGATGCTCGGTGTATACTATACTGTTCTACGGTACACAAAAGGCCTTGGTGCCGTCACGAACCTGAGTAATAAATACCCGTGGGGCTTATGGGTAGGGTTCGATGTGGTAACCGGCGTCGGTCTTGCAGCCGGGGCATTTATCATTGCGCTGACCGTCTACATTTTCCGTATCGATGAGTATAAACCAATCCTCAGGCCTGCAATACTCACCGGCTTTTTAGGGTACTCGCTTGTTGCAGTCGGTCTGCTATACGACCTTGGAAAGTGGTTCGATGTATGGCACCCCATCGTCTTCTGGAATCCCCATTCCGTGATGTTTGAGGTCGCATGGTGTGTTATGCTCTATCTTACAGTCCTTGGACTCGAGTTCAGCACCGTTGTTTTCGAACGATTGAAGCTGCACAGGCTGAATCACCTTATCCACATACTGATTATACCGCTGTCCATACTGGGTGTCATTCTTTCGACCCTGCATCAATCATCGCTTGGGTCTCTGTTCCTGATAGTGCCGACGAAGTTGTACGCACTGTGGTACTCACCGTATCTTCCCTTGTTCTTTTTCATCTCTGCGGTGTCTGTCGGTCTTGCAATGGTGACGATGGAATCTTTTCTCAGCATGAGGTTCCTCGGCAAGGGCATAGAGCTCAACCTCCTCAATGGCCTTGCAAGGGTCAATGTGCTTGTCATGGCATTTTACCTTACCATAAAGATACTGGATATGGCCGGCAGAGGTGTGCTTGGCGATATTTTTTCGACAAGATTCGAAAGCATCATGTTCGATATAGAGACGCTCGTGCAGGTTGTAATACCGTTTTTCCTGCTTTTGATCCCTGCCGTGAGGACGAGTGCAAAGGGATTATTTGTTACGTCGTTGTTTGTCGTGATCGGATTTATCATGAACAGACTGGATGTGGCAATAACCGGCGTAGAGGCCTCGTCGGGAACAACGTATTTCCCGGCCTTCGGTGAGGTAATGATCTCCGTATTCCTCGTGACCATGGGATTTCTGGCTTTTGCTTATGCGGCAAAGTACCTCAATGTCTTTGTCCACGTCGAGGAAAAAGAAGAAGGACCGGTTGAGATTATCCATGATGTTTGAGGCTGGAGATCGGAGGTTACCGTATGAAGAAGAATAGTTTTGAAAGAGTGCTCATGATTGTTACCGTGCTGTCATTGTCTTTGATATCTTCTGTATCCCGCGGAATGGCCGCTTCCCGCACATACGCCGGCGTTGAGGCGTGCAAGATGTGCCATGAAAACCAGTTCAAGGTCTGGGAGGCAAGCGCACATGCCAGGGCATATGATGCTTTACCTGCAAAGGAAAAGACAGACCCTGGATGTCTGTCGTGCCACACGACAGGCGGTACTGCAGCATTCCCCAATGTGCAGTGTGAGGCGTGCCACGGGCAGGGAAGCGATTATTCGGACATGGACACGATGAAAAATTTTAAAAAGGTCTGGGACGCGGGTTTGAACCGTCATGCAGCGCAGACCTGCGTGCAATGCCACAACAAAACCAGCCCGACGTTCTGCGGGTTCGACTTCAAAACGTACTGGATGGAGATCATGCACTGAGTTCGCGGGAAGAACTACTGCATTGCCGGACGGCTGGCAGGGGGATAGAATTGAAGAACCATGCTGTAAACAGCGAGGGTTGTTCGTTGGCAGGGGACATGTTATTCGCATAGTTCGCATGACCCAGCTTCGCTGTGTACCCGCCGCTATAAATAGCGGGGATTGAGGCGAACACCCATTCAAACCCTCGCCGGAATCGGTTTACGAGATGAATTCCACCTTTACATCCGGTATCAGTTTATTGGCGGCTGCCTGTCTGATGAACTCTTCGATGCCGGCCCTGCCTTCCTTGCCGGGTTCCAGGGTATAAGCATTGACGTACATCAGGGCGAACTGCTTGACCCTTTTCATATCGAGGCCCCTGGAGTATTTCGCTGCATAGCTCATGGCTTCATCCTCATGGGCAAAACCATAGGCGATGCTGTCCTTAATGGACTGGTTAATCGTGTGCTTCAGCTTTTCGTCAAGAGACCGGCGGACAAGGTTGATACCGAGGGGAAGCGGCAGGCCTGTTTTTTCGAGCCACCACTTGCCGAGATCCACAATGATGTTCAGCCCGTCGTCGGCATAGGTGATCTGTCCCTCGTGTATGATAAGACCCGCCTTGACCTCACCGTTCTTGACCGCAGGCATGATCTTGTCGAACGGCATGACCCGGTATTTGAAATCCGTCATAAAGAGCTTTAAGGCGAGGAGTGCGGAGGTGTACTCTCCGGGTACGGCTATTTCCGTACCGCCCGCAAGCCTCGCATCCTTGCTCACAACGATGGGGCCATATCCCTTACCCATACTCGCGCCGCATGACAGTATCTGATAGTCCTTCGCTATATAGGGATATACATGCAGTGAAGCCGCAGTTATATCAAGCAAGGGCTGTTCGCCGTTACCCTTTCTCATTGCACGTTTGTTCAGAGATTCTATATCCGTCAGTACATGTTCGAATTTCATGTCTGTTATAGGCAGTTTATTATGCGTAAGCGCATAAAACATAAACGCATCGTCTGCATCCGGGCTGTGTCCTATAGTCAAAACCTTTTCGCTCATTTCTTATCTTCCTTTTTAGAGTTTATTTCTTGCCGTACCCTTTCCTTGGCCGGCACAGTCTGAATGCCGCTGATTACCGGCGTATCGTCACATTCGTCTCTGCCAATGCCTGTGTGTTGTGTTAAAACACCATGGGCAGGTAGCCGTCGTTGATAAACTGACCAATGGGGTCGCCGACATATTCCAGCTTGAATCCGAGAGATGTCAGCTCTTTTCCTATGTTGTGCATGTCTGAAATAGCCTTGCAGGCAACAGGGCTTCCGTTCATCGAAACGATATCGGCTATGATGGACTGCAGCGCCTGATCCGTTGAAGCCAGTTTCTCGCTCGGTCCGAACAGTATTAGCTTAAGGTCTTCGAACCTTTTGTTTTTTATGCTGTTTTGCACGAACATCAGTGCCCCGAGCGCATTTTCTTTGTTCTCCGTTGAAATGATCACTAAAACCTTTTGTTTCATAGAACCTCCTCTTTTTTTAAACACGCTGTTCTGTTACGTCATTGGCGGGATTGAGAATAATGTATAATCCAATGTATAAAAAAGCAAGGGGCGCAAGCAAGATAATGGAGTGTGCCGTGCTTTAGCCCGGTGATTTCCATGACCTGTAAAACGGCAGATTATCCGCGAATTTTCATTTTGTATTGAACAAACCATGCTGTCTATGCTAATTGCTCTCTATGAAGTTCTGGATACCGTTTATATTGTT
>JAJYUJ010000075.1 GCA_021792615.1 bacterium | reverse complement strand
ATCTAACAAAGGATGAAGAGCTTTTGAAAAACCCTATTACATCTCAAGACACGCAGCAGATTTATCAGGAGGCTTACCAACAGGGTTTTGAAACTGGCTTTTCAACTGGCTTCGACAAACGGGGCGAACTCGAAGAAGAAGGTCTACCGGAAGATGAACCAGAGGAATGACAGCGGTTTGGGAGGCAGGTGTTTATCCCTGCCTTCCCCTTCTTAGGGGACTTAACAAAAGTAGGTATTTTGTAAAGCAAACAGGCATTTTTAAGAGATAAAAGTATGAATTTGAACACAACAAACAGCATAAAATTTTACAAAGTGTATAGGAATTGTAAACATGGATAACCTGCCTGTTGTTCAAAAACTTTCAATGGCACGGTATGAAAGCAAAGACATACCAGTTTACCTATCCGCTCCAGAGGTCAACGCAATGCTTGAAGCGTGTAAGGATAACAAGCGGGATCACCTGCTCATAAATCTGCTATGGCAAACCGGATGCAGGATTACTGAAGCCCTGAAGCTAACAAAAAATGACATAGATACATACAATCTTATAGTTAAGGTTTTGACTGAAAAAAAACGGACTAAAAAAGGCAGACCTGCATATAGAATGATACCAATGTCAGCAGAACTATCAAATGAGCTTGCAAGCTATGCTTTAACAGAAAACATAATAGACAAGTTATTTGATATTACAAGGCAAAGGGCTTTCCAAATTATCAAGTCTGTAGCAAACAGGGCAGGCATAAATAAGGTACACCCGCACACGCTCCGGCATTCCTTTGCAATTCATTGTTTATTCTCAGGTGTTCCATTGCCTGTTTTGCAAAAGTTGTTAGGGCATTCAAGCATCCTTACAAGCATGATCTATTTGCGGGTTGTGCAGCAGGACACACGGCAATTTTTATCAGGGGTTAAGTTCTAATGAACAGAGATATTGAAAAAATCAAAAAGATGCCCTTACGGAAAGGGCAAGCAATTATTATTCAATGGCTTGAAACCGGAAAACTTGTAAGCGCAAAGCAGGCTATTCAAGCTTTTTGCTATGAGTGTATGGGATACTATCAGGATGCCGAGCTTGTAGATGCCGATTGCGGTGATCCGCAATGTCCACTGTTCCGGTTCAACTATTACAACAAAAGACATCATCCGGAGTTTAAGAAGCAGCTATCGGAAGCCGAAAAGCAGAAGGTTGTAGAAAAGTTCAAAAAGCAGGGTCAAGAGGGATAATATTTTATGCCAGACGTCTTATTCGTATGTATCAATAGCCTGAAAAAAACGACGATCTCGACGCCGTCCGTAGGTAATTACATACCCCGCCAAGCAGGACATTATAATTTGTCTGCAACAACGTATGTTTATAAGACCTTCAATGTAGCAAATAGTTATGAAAAGACAGCAAGTGGTTGTAATTTTTTTGTGCGTGAGGTATGTTTTTATCTGCAAGGAATTTACCAAACGAGACCTTCTTTAAAAACAGAAAGGAGGTGTTATGGGGCTATTTAAAAGAGGGAACTTTTGGTGGATTCAGCTGCGGTTTAATGGGTCGCTTGTACGAGAATCAACACATACAAGTAACAAAAAATTGGCGGATCAACGGCAAAGTCAGTTGAAACTGGAGATGGCACTGGGCAGGTTTGGATTAGGCAATCAAGGAATCAGGAAAACTTTTCAGGAGCTTGCAACAAAATATATGCATGAAGAAGCAGGAAAGAAAACTGTATCAAGTCAGCGAAGGGATAAAACATCTCTTAAAGTTTTGCTGCCTTTTTTCGGTGAGCGGATATTGACACAGATAACTCCGAATATGATTAACGACTATAAACTTATACGAAAAGCAAAGGGAAGACAGCCCGCTACCATCAACCGGGAACTGGCACTTGCCAAGCGCATGTTCAATGTTTCAATAAGAGTTTGGGGATGGGCAGGTGATAATCCATTCTTAAAAGTGCCTATGGAAACGATTCACAATGAGCGCATAAGGTTTCTGACAGATACGGAGTTTCAGGCTTTGCTTAATGCCTCTGATGATTGGTTACGTCCGCTCATTACAGTAGCAGCATTCACAGGTCTGAGAAAAACAAATCTTCTGGAGCTTGAATGGAAAGAGGTTGATTTTGGCAATGAGTGGATCACGGTTCTGCATACAAAAAATCATCAGCCTTATGGTGTACCAATGTTGCCGATTGTAAGAGACACGCTCAGAGAGTTAAGCAGGGTACGACATCTTAATGGCACTTTTGTCTTTACCAACCATGATGGCTCAAAAGTTAAAGAGACTAAGCTGCAAAAACATTTTAAACAGGCTTGCAAGAAGGCTGACATAACAAATCTTCGTTGGCATGACTTGAGACATTGTTTTGGTAGTTGGCTCACACAATGCGGAGTTGATCCTTATGCAATCAAAACGCTAATGGGGCACAAAGATTTTAAAACGACTCAAAGATATGCGCATCAATCGCCACGAAGTCTAAAAGAAGCGATTATGGCGTTGGGGCAAACTGTGATCACAAAAGCGATCACAGTGAACAATTGACATGCAAGTAAAAGTCTGTAACTTATTGAATGTATTACATCGCTGGGATAGCTCAATTGGTAGAGCAGCGCATTCGTAATGCGCAGGTTGCGGGTTCAAGTCCCACTCCCAGCTTTCTATCAATCAGCCCGCCGGTGCCGCTAACGAAATTATAACCCGATGAAATCCTTTTGCGATCACCCCGCCCTGCTTCAGGACCAGCCTTTCAAGGTGTAATGATTTCACCGATCCACTCTCGTAACCCTTCTTCCGATTCTATGCCGGACACGCCCTCATGCCGCTGCTGCTTTGTTTGACAGACATGCGCCTCTGCCGTACAAACTTGGCATACTTGAATCTATGTTGTGGATACTATTTGCCATAATTGCCAACGTACTTTTTGCTGTCTCAAATCTCTTTGATAAATTCCTTATCGAGAAAAGAGTCAGGGACCCGCTTGCACTGACCGTATTCGGCGGGTGGATCGATCTTCTCTTCACCCTGATAATCGTTCTTATCCACGGGCTCTCCATAACCGGCACGTTGCAGGCAGGTGTCTTACTGCTTTCCGGGGTCCTGGTTGAATTAGCACTTATCCCCTATTTTAAGGCCCTCTCCCTCGAGGACGCCTCGAGGATCTCCCCGCTGTTCCAGTCCATGCCGGTCTTTGTCCTGCTTCTGTCATCCGTCTTCCTCAGAGAGACCCTGACGCACAGACAGATGCTCGGCTTTCTCCTGATCCTGTCCGGGAGCTTCATCGTCTCGATGCACAAGACGGACGCAGGAATCTTCAAAATACGGAAGGCATTCTGGTGGGTCCTGCTCGCGAGCATACTCTGGGCCCTGCCGGCGGTCATGTTCAAATTCGTGGTCGTCAAACAGACTTTCTGGGACGCGCTCGCGCTGGAGTTTTTCGGCGTTGCCATCGGAGCCACCATCCTTTTTTTCCTGTACAAGACAAGGGTGCTTGCACAGATCAGGGATATCGGGGCGGGTACGTGGTCAATCCTGAATATCAACGAACTGATTTATATCGCCGGCAGGGTGAGCAATTTTTATGCGATAACGCTGGGGCTTGTCTCGCTGGTCGCCGTCCTCGGAGGGACCATCCCCCTGTTTGTTTTTCTCTTCGGACTCATGCTTTCCCTCTGGTTCCCCGGGATTATAAAAGAAGATATTACCAGGTCCTCCATCGTCACAAAGATATCGTCGATCATTTTAGTGTCGTGCGGCTTGTGGTTTATAACGTTATAGCACAGCACCGGGAC
>JAJYUJ010000044.1 GCA_021792615.1 bacterium | reverse complement strand
ATAACGCTTGAGGGAGATTTGATCGTTCCGATAGCGATGGAAAAGGGCGTAAGGTTTGCCATCAGGGAAGGCGGTAAGACCGTCGGTGCTGGTGTTGTTACGGAGATTATAGAGTAAAGGATAACCGAGGATAAAAATATGAGAACACTGATCACATTGGCATGTACCGAGTGTAAAAACAGGAACTATATGACTTCCAAGAATAAAAAGACTACACCGGACAGAATAGAACTCAGGAAGTATTGCCCGCATTGCAGGAAGCACACACCGCATAAGGAGACAAAATAGGTCAGTAGCTCAACTGGTAGAGTACCGGTCTCCAAAACCGGTTGTTGGGGGTTCGAGTCCCTCCTGACCTGAACTTATACAGGAAAATAATTATGGAAAATGAATTGACGTTTACGGAAAAAATGAAAGGCTTCTTTAATGAAGTAGTGGCGGAGTTAAAGAAAGTCACCTGGCCGACAAGGAAACAGGTTACGACATCAACGCTTGTTGTTATCGTGGTCGTCATTGTAACGGCTCTGTATCTTAATGTGGTAGACCTTGGGTTCAGCTACCTTATAAGTTTGATATTCAGATGAAGTGGTACGTAGTTCATACATATTCCGGATATGAGGAAAAGATAAAGACGGGTCTTCTTGCCAAGATCAAAGGGATCGGCAAAGATAGCCTTTTTGGCGATATCCTTGTTCCTCAGGCAGATGTTATAGAGATTGTAAATGGTGTAAAGAGGAAGTCGAAGCAAAAGTTTTTTCCCGGGTACATCCTGATTCAGTTGGAACCGACGGAAGAGGCATTCCATATTGTCAAATCGACACCCATGGTTACCGGGTTCGTCGGCGGGGGTAAGGATATAAAATCGATACCTTCGGTGCCGGATGAAGAGGTTAATAAACTGAAAGTGGAAATACAGGAACGTGCGGTAAAACCAAAACCGAAGCTATCCTTTGAAGCAGGAGAAAGTGTACGGGTCATCGACGGACCCTTTGCAAGTTTCAATGGAGTTGTAGAGGAAGTCAAGGCCGACAAGGGGAGATTAAGGGTGCTGGTGAGTATTTTCGGAAGATCGACTCCTGTTGAGGTCAATTTTAATCAGGTTGAAAAGAATTAAAGGAGAAATAGAATGGCAAAGACAGCAATTGCTAAGGTCAAATTACAGATACCTGCCGGTAAGGCCAACCCGGCACCGCCGGTAGGGCCGGCCCTTGGACAGCATGGTGTAAACATCATGGAGTTCTGTAAAGCGTTTAATGCAAAAACAGCCAAGGTACAGGAAGGCTTGATTATACCGGCTTTAGTTACTATCTACTCAGACAGAAGTTTTAGTTTTATTACGAAAACTCCGCCTGCCTCGGTATTGATAAAGATGGCTTTGAAACTCGAAAAGGGGTCGGGAGATCCGAAGAAAATCAAAGTGGGAAAGATCACGAAGAGTCAGGTTATCGAGATAGCAAAACAGAAGATGACGGACCTCAGTGCATACGATATCGATAACGCTGTCAAGATTATCGAGGGAACTGCACGAAGCATGGGTATAGAAATTATTTAAGGCGGTGCTGAACAATGAGAATGCATGGTAAAATTTATAACGAGGACAGGAAACAGGTTGAACACGGCAAATTGTATGAGTTCAAAGAGGGGCTGGATTTAATAAAGAAGCTGAAAGGTCATAAATTCGATGAGACCGTGGAACTTGCCGTTAACCTTGGAATAGACACAAAACAGACCGATCAAAACATACGGGGAACCGTAGTTCTCCCGCATGGACTCGGCAAGCAGGTAAAAGTGCTCGTGTTTACCAAGAATGAGAAAGAGGCATTGGATGCGGGAGCGGATTATGCCGGCGCAGATGAGCTTGTCAATAAGGTCCTTGGCGGATGGCTCGATTTCGATACGGTTATCGCTACACCGGATCTCATGGGGCTCGTCAGCAAGCTCGGCAAGATACTCGGACCAAAAAAGCTTATGCCGAACCCGAAACTCGGAACGGTAACATTCGAGGTCGCAAAGGCGGTCAAAGAAGCGAAAGCGGGGAAGATAGAGATCAAAAACGATAAAGGCGGCGTGGTGCATCTTGTTATAGGAAAGAAGTCGTTTCCGGAAGATCGGTTGGCCGACAACTTTCACGCGATTATGGAGAGGTTGAAATCGATAAAACCTGCCACGAGTAAGGGACAATTTTTGAAGAGTGCATATATATCGACAACGATGGGACCGAGCGTAAAAATTTCGGTCCAGACGTACAGATAAGCTCGAATATTGGAGGTTTTTTATGAACAAGCAGTCAAAGGGTCTTGCTGTTTCGGAAGTAAGGGAAAAAATATTAAAGTCAAAAGCCATATTCATAACCGAATATAAAGGTTTAAAAGTAGGTGAACTGACCAACATAAGAAGAGAACTCCGTGCCAAGCATGGTGATCTCAAGATTGTAAAGAACACGCTTTTCTTGCTTGCGGCGAAAGGTATACTGCCGGATATTGAGGAAAAGGTTTTTACCGGTTCAACAGCGGTTATGTTTGCATACGACGATCCCGCCCTTATTGTTAAACAGATAGTGGGGTTTTCGAAAAACAATCCCCTCCTGGTAATAAAAGGCGGTATTGTCGATAACGACTTCATCATCCCTGAAAGGGTGATATTGCTTTCGACGCTGCCCGAGAAAGAGGTACTTATCGGCATGCTTCTAAATGTCCTGAGTTCACCAATATCGAGATTGGTTTATGCTGTTGCATCACCCATCTCCGGATTCATAACCGTTCTGAACGGAATAATACAAAATAAACAAACAAAAAATTAGGAGGTAGAAATGGCTACAAAGGAAGAGCTCGCGGAGAAGAATGTAACACTTAGCAAAGAGGACATTCTGACCGCAATAGCGAAGATGAATGTACTGGAGCTTGCGGAACTGGTAAAGGCGTTGGAAGATAAATTCGGTATTAAAGCTGCGGCAATGCCGGTCATGGGAGCGGCAGCTCCTGCAGCGCAGGGTGCACAACAGGCACAGCAACCCGAAGAGGAAAAGAACGAGTTTACCGTAACACTTTCGGAAGCCGGAGCAGAGAAGATCAAAGTAATAAAAGAAATCCGTGTCATAACGAGCCTCGGTTTGAAGGAAGCAAAAGAGCTTGTTGAGGGTGCTCCAAAGGTCATAAAAGAAGGGGTGTCGAAGGAAGATGCGGCAAAAATAAAACAGCAGCTTGAGGCAGTCGGAGCAAAGGTAGAAATTAAATAACAATTAACAGCTTCATATCTCATATCTTTCCCGGAGGAGATTCTTTGAGAGTTTTTACCCCGTTAGAGCGTTCCGCCATACAGGGGGGGAATGCTTTATTCTGTTTAAAAACTCTTAGAGGAAGGCCGCGGCTAAAAGCCGTGTCCTTTCGTTCAGGGGGTACTCCCAGAGTTTGGGGTGTGTTTTGATCTACAATTTTATTCCTTGAGGGAGGTAATTAACTTATGGCCGCCAAAGATTTTAATAAATTAACTGTATTGAGAAAAGATTTCAGGAAGTTCCAGACATTGATGGATATCCCTGATCTTATCGAGGTACAATTAAATTCTTTCCGTCAGTTTTTACAAACCGATACGAATCCGGAAGAGCGTAATAATTACGGTTTACAAGCGGCATTTAATGCCGTTTTCCCGATAAAAGATTACAATGAAACCGCTTCTTTGGAATTTGTACGTTATATACTGGATCCCCCTGCTTATGATGTCGATGAATGCAAGGAGAAAGGGTTAACCTATACAATGCCCATGAAAATCATGGTGCGGCTGATCCTGAAAGACGTCGATCCTGAAACAAAGACCAAAACGGTAAGGGATATAAAGGAACAAGAAGTGTTTTTTGGCGATCTCCCCATCATGACTTCAAACGGTACCTTTATCATTAATGGCATAGAGAGAGTTATCGTAAGTCAATTGCACCGTTCACCGGGTGTGTTCTTCGAGTATGACAAACTCAAAATTCAGAGTACCGGAAGACCGGTTTATATGGCCCGCATCATTCCTTACGAAGGATCGTGGCTTGATTTCGAGTTTGATCAAAAAGATATCATGTACGTCAAAGTTGATAAGAAGAAGAAATTTTATGCAACGGTAGTTCTGAAAGCCCTGGGGTATTCGGAAGAGGACATACTGCGGAAATTCTACAAGACGGAGTCAATCAAGATAAAAGACAACAGTATCGTGCTCGAGCTTGATCCCGAGCTGCTTTTGAACAGAAGATTCAGCGTCGAAATCAAGGATCCGGCAACCGGGGATATTCTTGTTCCTGCCGGGACCAAGATAAGCCGTAACCTGTTGAAGAGGATCATCACGCACAAGGTAAAGCACCTGACGGTGAAATATGAAGATATCGACGGAAAAGTGTCCGTACAAGATGTGGCGGACGATAAAGGAAAAGTACTTTTGAAATGCAACGAGAGTATCACCCGTGAAGTATACGAGAAGATAGTCGATAGTAAAATAGACAAAATGGAGTTTATTTATTTCGACAATATTTCCATAAGCGGCAGTATCCGTGAAACATTACTGCTCGACAAGATCAAGGAGAAACAGGAGGCAATAGAAGAATTTTATTCGAAATTAAAACCGAATGAGTCTTATACGCCTGAAATAGCCCAGTTCTTTTTTGAAGATATGTTTTTTACAAAATCCCGGTACAACCTTACCCGTGTGGGCAGGTTGAAGATCAACAGCAGATTGGGTAAGGAGAGTTCGCTTGATGTGACGACTCTTACAAAAGAGGACATCATAGATACCGTAAAGTACCTCTTTGAACTGAAGAACGGCAGAGGGGAGGTAGACGATATAGACCACCTGAGCAACCGGAGAGTGAGGACGGTCGGTGAACTCCTCGAAAACCAGTTCAAACTCGGTCTTTTGAGGATGTCAAAAACGGTAAAAGAAAAATTTACGCACGACCTTCAGACCTTGATGCCGTCGGAGCTGATCAATCCGAAACCGGTCACCGCTGCAATAAAAGAATTTTTCGGCGGCAGTCAGCTTTCCCAGTTTATGGATCAGACCAATCCTCTCGCCGAGATTACGCACAAAAGAAGATTGTCCGCACTCGGTCCTGGAGGTTTGACGCGGGAACGCGCAGGTTTCGAGGTCAGGGACGTTCATACGACCCACTATGGCAGGATTTGTCCGATTGAAACGCCGGAAGGCCCAAATATCGGTTTGATCGCTTCTATGAGTACCTATGCGAGGGTCGATGATTTCGGTTTTTTAAGAACGCCGTACAGGGTAGTAAAGGACGGCATTGCGACGGATGAAATTATGTACATCTCGGCAATCGACGAGGAGAACAAGACAATAGCGCAGGCAAATACCATGCTGGACGGCAAAAACAGGATTATCGAAGATTATGTCGCAGCACGGAGGAACGGGGATTTCCTGATGGTCCATAAGGACGAGGTCAATTTTATGGACGTATCTCCGGCACAGCTCGTTTCGGCGGCAGCAGCATTAATACCGTTCCTGGAACACGATGACGCAAACAGGGCATTGATGGGATCGAACATGCAGAGACAGGCCGTGCCTCTTATCAAAACCGAAGCTCCGCTTATTGCAACCGGGATCGAAAGTTATGTTGCAAGGAATTCGGGTGTTGTTATCGTTGCAGATGACGACGGAATCGTGACATCGGTGGATGCCCGGAAGATCGTTGTTCAATACAGTAACAAGAGTAAGGGCCCGACAATCAGGATATACAATCTGCATAAGTTTCAGAAGTCGAATCAAGGGACGTGCCTGAATCAGGTCCCCATCGTGCAGGTTGGCCAGCGCATACGGAAAGGCGATATCATCGCCGATGGTGCTGCGGTTGCAAACGGAGAGCTTGCGCTGGGCAGAAATGTGCTTGTTGCCTTTATGCCGTGGGGCGGGTACAATTATGAAGACTCCATTCTGGTAAGCGAGAAAATAAACAAAGACGATGTTTTTACCTCCATTCATATCGAAGAATATGAATGCGCAGCACGTGAATTGAAGGTTGGAAGAGAGGAGATAACCAGGGATATACCGAACGTCAGCGAGGACAGCCTGCGGGATCTCGACGAAATCGGTATTGTCAGGATAGGCGCTGAAGTTAAGCCCGGCGACATCCTTGTCGGCAAGGTTACTCCAAAGGGTGAATCCCAGCCTACCCCCGAAGAACGGCTGCTCAAGGCTATTTTCGGAGATAAAGCAGGGGATGTCAAGGACACTTCGTTACGGGTGAAGCCGGGTGTCCATGGTACCGTGGTCGACGTCAAAATATTTTCGAGGAAGAGTGCGCCGGACAAGGACAAAACAAAAGATCAGGAGCTTATGAAGCTCCATACGGATCAGGAAGAGGAATTGAGCATCATAGAAGACACCATGAAGGAACATCTTATGAAGCTGCTCCTCGATGAGAAGGTCGGCGAAAAATTCTCCGATGAGAGAAGAAAGATCCACCTCAAACATGGAGACGTGATAACGAAAGAGGTTATCGATAAACTCCCGATAGAGAAATGGGCGTCCGTTTCATTCATGGCAGGCTCCAAACTCCAGGAAAAGGTTGCGAAAATCATAGAATCGACCATCGAACAGAAAGACATGATCAAGTCCATATTCGAGCAGAAAATAAACAGGCTGAAGCGCGGCGATGAGCTGCCGGTCGGCGTATTTAAGCTGGTAAAAATCTTCATAGCCACGAAGAGGAAGTTGTTTGCCGGGGATAAAATGGCCGGCAGGCACGGAAATAAAGGAGTTGTGTCGAAGATCGTGCCGGTAGAAGATATGCCGTTCCTGCCGGACGGCAGGGCTGTCGATATTGTGTTGAATCCTCTCGGGGTTCCTTCACGATTGAATGTCGGGCAGATACTGGAGACGCATCTTGGCTGGGCTGCGAAGAGCCTCGGAGAACAGCTCCAGGAATATATGGAAGACAATTACAGTCCGAAAGAGATACGGGAATATCTGAAGGACGTCTACAAGAACAGCGAGGTTTTGAAATATATCGATCAGATGAACGATGACGATATCCTGGAGTTTGCGCGGAAGATGAAAAAAGGCATTAAGATAACCACAGAGGTCTTCAACGGTGCCACAGAAAAAGAGATCAAGGAATTACTTAAACTCTCCAATCTACCGGAAGACGGACAGATCAACCTGTATGACGGCAGGACCGGTGAGCCGTTCAGGGCAAGAATTACCGTCGGTGTTATGTATATGCTGAAGCTCCATCATCTTGTGGAAGAGAAGATACACGCACGATCCACGGGACCTTACTCTCTCGTTACCCAGCAGCCGCTCGGAGGTAAAGCCCAGTTCGGCGGACAGAGACTCGGAGAGATGGAGGTGTGGGCATTCGAAGCCTACGGTGCTGCATATTCGTTGCAGGAGATGATGACGGTGAAATCCGACGATATCATAGGCAGAACGAGGATCTTTGATTCTATAACGAAGGGTAAGTATAATTTTGAGCCAGGTATACCCGAGTCTTTCAACGTACTCGTCAGGGAACTCAAGAGCATGGCTCTGGATATAGATTTGATAGAAAAGGACCAATTAGAGTAAGGAGAGGAGGTTACAATGGAAGAAGGTTTTTTCCTGCATGAAAAGCCTAAAAATCCAAGTGAAATAGCAGCAGTAAAGATTGGTATCGCTTCGCCTGAAAAGATACGGAGCTGGTCACATGGAGAGGTAAAAAAGCCGGAGACGATAAATTACAGGACGTTCAAACCTGAAAGGGACGGCTTGTTCTGTGCCAAGATTTTCGGGCCGATAAAGGATTACGAATGTTTGTGCGGCAAGTATAAGCGTATGAAGCACAGGGGAGTTGTCTGTGAAAAATGCGGCGTAGAGGTTATTCAGTCGAAGGTGAGAAGAGAGCGCATGGGGCATATAGAGCTCGTAACGCCGGTCGCGCACATATGGTTCCTCAAGAACGTTCCCAGTCCCATAGGAAACCTTCTGAACCTTACCGCACGGGAGCTGGAGAGGGTTGTTTACTTTGAATCGTACATTGTGATTGATCCAAAAAATACGCCGTTAAAAGAGAAAGAACTGCTGAAAGAGGAGACCTATCTTCAACTTATGAAGGAGTATGGTCCTACCGGATTTACGGCGAAAATGGGAGCAGAGGCGGTCAAGGAATTGCTCAGCCGGATTAACCCGGACAAGCTGTCGAAAGACCTTAATAAAGATCTGAAGACCACCAATTCGGATCAGAAGAGAAAAAAACTTGCAAAGAGGCTGAAGATAGTCGAGGGCTTCAGGTTATCCGGCAATAAGCCGGAGTGGATGATCCTCGATGTTTTACCGGTCCTGCCTCCTGAGCTCAGACCGCTCGTTCATCTTGAGGGAGGCCGTTTTGCATCTGCAGACCTTAACGATCTCTACAGGAGAATCATCAACAGGAACAACAGGCTGAAGAAACTTCTCGAGATAGATGCACCGGACATCATAATAAGAAATGAAAAAAGAATGCTGCAAGAGGCTGTGGATGCCCTTATCGACAACGGTAAGAGAGGAAAGGTCGTAACATCTGCGAACAGGAGAGAATTAAAGTCTCTCAGCGAAACTATCCGCGGCAAGCACGGCAGGTTCAGACAGAACCTGCTCGGAAAGAGGGTGGATTACTCGGCACGGTCTGTCATCGTCGTGGGACCGGAATTGAAGCTCCAGCAATGCGGCATACCGAAACAGATGGCATTGGAGCTCTTTAAGCCGTTTGTATACAATAAACTCGAAGAGTACGGGTACGCCACCACCATCAAAACGGCGAAGAAGATGGTGGAGAAGGAAAAACCGGAAGTATGGGATGTGCTCGAGGAAGTGATAACGGAGCATCCGGTATTCCTGAACAGGGCGCCAACACTTCACCGGCTGGGCATCCAGGCGTTTGAACCGGTCCTGGTCGAGGGTAAGGCAATACAGTTGCACCCGCTCGTCTGTCCGGCATTCAACGCGGATTTCGACGGTGACCAGATGGCTGTCCACGTTCCTCTCTCCATAGAGGCGCAGACAGAGGCAAGGATACTCATGATGTCGAGCAACAACATCCTCTCTCCAGCCAACGGTAAGCCGATCATAAATCCGACGCAGGACATCGTACTCGGACTTTACTACATGACGAAACCGAGTGCCTACGTAAAAGGCGAAGGCAAATATTTCTCAAGTCATGAGGAAGTCAGGATAGCATACGAACTGAGGGTTGTGGACCTCCATGCGAAAATAAAATTAAGATTGAACGGCAAACGGTACGATACAACCGTGGGACGCAGCCTGCTGATAGACATACTGCCTTCGGTGATCCCGTTTGACAGCATCAATAAGGTTATGGGCAAGAAGGAGATCGCGAACCTGATAGAATTCTGTTACAAGGTTGCGGGTGAAAAGGAGACCATCCTGCTCGCAGACCGGTTGAAGGACATAGGGTTCAGGATGGCGACAGAGGCCGGTATCTCGATATCCATAAATGACATGAAAATACCGCCCAAAAAATCAGAGATCATCAAAAAGGCGAGCGCAGAGGTACAGCAGATCATAGAACGTGCAAATGAGCGGCTGCTCTCCGCCGGTGAAAAACACAACCAGATCATCGATATCTGGGCAAAGACCAGCGAAAGCGTGGCAATCGAAATGAAGAAAGAGATCGCAGGTGATGTTCAGGTTGTACGGGACGGCGTTTCGAGAAAGGTGCCGAGTTTCAACCCCATATACATCATGGCTGATTCCGGGGCACGGGGAAGTGATGAGCAGATAAAACAGCTTGCCGGTATGCGGGGACTGATGACAAAACCATCCGGGGATATCATGGAGACGCCGATACTTTCGAACTTCAGGGAGGGCCTCAACGTACTCGAATATTTTATATCGACCCATGGTGCAAGAAAGGGTCTTGCTGACACCGCGCTGAAGACATCGAACTCCGGGTACCTTACGAGGAGGCTTGTTGATGTTGCCCAGGATGCGATCATTGAAGAGATTGACTGCGGTACGCTCGACGGTATCGTTATAACGCCGCTCATCGTAGACGGTGAGGTTGTTCAATCGCTTGGTGAGAGGATAATCGGAAGGGTCGTTCTTACGGATGTCGTCGATCCCTTCTCAGGAGAAGTACTCGTCAAAGCAAATGAACTGATAACGGATGAGCTCGTAAAGAAGATAGAGGATGCAGGCGTTGAAAGTGTTGTTATACGATCGGTCCTTACCTGCAGGTCCAAGGGTGGCAGGGTTTGTGCCAAATGCTATGGTCAGGACCTTGCACGGGGTAAACTGGTCGATATCGGCGAGGCAATCGGTGTTATAGCCGCTCAGTCGATCGGTGAGCCGGGTACTCAGCTTACCATGAGGACATTCCATGTCGGAGGTACTGCCAGCAGAAAGGTAGAGCAGAGTTCGCTTGAAGCAAAGTATGACGGTATTGCCAAGTTTACAGGGTTAAAAACGGTAAGAAAGGAAAACGGCAGTATCATAGTCATGAACAGGCATGGAGAAATAATCATAGCCGAGGACAGCGGACGGGAGAAGGAACGGTATAAGATTGTTTATGGAGCGAATCTGAATATAGAAGACGGATCCAAAATAAAGGCCGGAGATGCACTTGCTTCATGGGACCCGTATGCAAGTCCGATATTAACGGAGGCCGGGGGTATTGTGCGGTACGGTGATATAGAGGAAGGTGTTACGGTCGAAGAGACGTGGAATGAACAGACCGGAAGATCGACAAAGATGATCATAGAGTCGAAAGATCCGGACAAGAGACCGCATATTTCGATCGTGAATGAGAATGGAGTTACCGTAAAGATCCCGGGTACCAGCACGCCCGTATTTATATCCCTGCCGTTAAAAGCGGAGCTTGTCGTGAAAGACGGGGAAAAGGTAAAAGCGGGTGATATGCTCGCCAAGATACCGCGTGAAACCACAAAGACAAAGGACATAACCGGCGGTCTGCCGAGGGTTGTCGATCTTTTTGAAGCCCGTAAACCGAAGGAATCGGCCGTTATTTCCGAGATCGACGGGGTCGTGCATTTCAGTGACGATTTGAAGGGGAAAACCACGGTCATCGTAGCGCCCTCCATCGGTGAATCAAAAACATACCATATCAGTAAGGGCAGGCATATCAATGTTCAGGACGGCGATCATGTAAAAGCAGGAGAGTCGCTGACCGATGGTCTGATAAACCCGCATGATATACTCCGCGTGCTCGGAGTAAAAGAACTGGCAAAATTCCTGGTGAACGAGATCCAGGAGGTTTACCGTTATCAGGGTGTCAAAATAAACGATAAGCACATAGAGGTTATCGTACGGCAGATGGTGCGGAGGATTAAAATAAATGAATCCGGAGATACCGTGTTCCTTCCTGGCGAGCACATAGAGAAATATACCTTTGAAGATGCGAACCAGAAGATCATAACGAAAGGCGGTAAGCCTGCTGTTGCAGAGCCGATGCTGATCGGAATCACAAAGGCGTCTTTAAGTACGGATAGTTTCCTCTCTGCTGCTTCGTTCCAGGATACGACCAAGGTATTGACCGAGTCCTCGATAATGGGCAAGGTCGATCATCTCAGGGGTCTGAAAGAGAACATTTTGATGGGAAGGCTTATACCCGCAGGTACGGGACACGAAGAATACGGTGATGTCAAGCTCGGTATTGAGCCGGTTTATGAGGAAACAAAAGTAGAGGTTAAAAACAACACGCAAAGCTGATACAGGGTGAGGCATTGAAATGTATTCCGCATTAAACGAAGCTTTCGGTGAACGGGAAATCAGCGACGTGTACCGATGTTCAGAGGTGGCATGAGTCATGCCGCCTCTCAACGAAATAGTCGATCAATTAAATCTTTTACGGCAGCAGGCAGAAAAAGAGTTATCGTTCATCGATACAACGGAAAAGCTGGAAGCATTCAGGATAAAATACTTCGGCAGAGCATCGGGGGCATTGACTGCGCTTTTCAAAACTCTTTCCGGGTTATCCCCTGAGGACAGGGCGGTTTTCGGTAAGGCTGCAAATCTTGCAAAAGAACAACTGCATGACCTTTTGGAAAACAAAACTATCGAGCTCAAGAGTAAGACTGCAGCAGTTCCGGCAGCAGGGATAGTCGATATAACGCTGCCCGGAAGATCCATGCCTCAGGGGCATGCCCATCCTATCAGCAGGGTATTGGCAGAGGTCGTATCCATATTTACAACCATGGGTTTCTCGATAGCCGAAGGCCCCGAGATAGAACTCGACTATTATAATTTCGAAGCTCTGAACATGCCGGAAGATCACCCGGCACGGGATATGCAGGACACGTTCTATCTCCCCGGAGGGTTCCTCTTAAGAACGCAAACATCTCCCGTGCAGATAAGGACGATGGAAAAGAGCAAGCCGCCGGTGAGTATCATAGCGCCGGGACGGGTTTTCCGAAGGGACTGGGATATTACCCACACACCCATGTTTCACCAGGTAGAGGGACTGCTCGTCGATAAAGGCGTAAGTATGACCCATCTCAAGGGTGTCCTCGAGGCCTTCTTGAAAGCGTTCTTCGGTGCGGGTACAAAGATTCGGTTCAGACCGAGCTATTTTCCGTTTACGGAACCAAGTACCGAGGTTGATATCGGATGTATATTCTGCGGCGGTAAAGGATGCAGGGTATGCAAAACATCCGGCTGGCTCGAAATACTCGGAGCGGGCATGGTCCATCCCGAAGTTTTTAAAAAAGTAAAGTACGATACGGACGTTTACACGGGTTTTGCATTCGGTATAGGGATTGAGAGGCTTGCAATGTTGAAATACAACATCAACGATCTCAGGATGTTTTTCGAGAACGATCTGAGATTTTTGAGGCAATAGACATGCTGTATTCGTACAAGTGGCTGCAGCAGTTCCTTCACAAGATGCCCTCTGTCGGGGATCTTTCGGATAAACTCACCCTATCGGGACTCGAGGTCGAATCGGTTAAGCAGATCTCTGCGGATTTCAGCGGTATCGTAACCGCTGTCATTCAGGATATAAAACCACATCCCCATGCCGGTAACCTGTCTCTTGCAACCGTTTCGACAGGGGACAGGTCGTTTATGACGGTTACGGGAGCAAAGGGGCTGGCCCAGGGAATGCGGGTGGCGTTTGCCCCTCCGGGGTCGAGCATCACCAACGGCAGAAAGATCCAGGAGGTAGAGATAAAATCGGAACGTTCCTCGGGTATGATCATCTCCGAAGACGAACTCGGAATACCCGGGAATATCCGTACGGTTATAGCATTCGATCAATCCGTTTCACCGGGCAGCGACGTCCGATCGCTCCTTGGACTCGACGACTGGATCCTGGACGTTGCCGTTACCCCGAACAGACCCGATGTCCTGAGTCATCTTGGTCTTGTGCGGGAGATAGCCACACTTTTCCATTTGAAAATTATATATCCGTCATATGAGCTGCACGAAAAAAAGTATGATGCCGGCAGCGGTCTGTTCAAAGTCAAAATAGAGTCATCCCGCGACTGCCCGCGGTATACCGTACGGCTTTTATCCGGGGTGACCGTAGGTCCTTCTCCCTTATGGCTCAGGATCATGCTGGGGAAGATAGAACAGAAGAGCATCAACAACATTGTCGATATAACCAACTACGTCATGTTCGGCGTCGGTCAGCCGCTGCACGCATTCGACAGAAAGAAGATATCAGGGAACACCATTATCGTACGGCGAGCGGCCAACGAAAAGTTTGTTGCACTCGATGATCAGGAACGCACGCTTACCCATCATACGCTCGTTATTGCCGACGAAAAAGTCCCTGTTGCCATGGCAGGCGTCATGGGCGGTAAATACAGCGGTATAACGGAGCAAACGGATCAGGTGTTGCTTGAGAGTGCCGTCTTTTCTGCGCCGGTCATCCGCAGGACCGAACGCAGCCTGGGAGTCAAAACCGAAGCCGATTACCGGTTCGAACGGGGAATTGACCCCCTGCTTCCGAAAATGGCATCGGATTATGCTGCTTCCTTGATTGCCAGTTTGACGGGAGCGACGGTTTACAAACTCATTGATAATTGTGCGATGCGGTACAAGAAGCGTAAAATTATTGTTTCAACCGACACCCTGCAAACCATCGTTGGTTTTCCACTGAATATAAAAAAGGTTCAATCACTCCTCGAATCGACGCAGTGCAGCGTAAAAAGGGTACATCCGAGAACGCTCTCGGTGGAGCCCCCGTCCTTCAGGATGGATATTGTGCAGGCGGTCGATCTCGGGGAAGAGATAGCCAGGCTTATAGGCTATGATAAAATACCGTCCATACTTCCGCAAAGGCAGGCTTCTCATGTTACTCTGCCCTCTGATTATAAATTCACCTCCCTGATTAGGGATTATTTTTTATCCATAGGATTTGATGAAGTCATAAACTATAGCTTCTCGAGTGAGGACGATCACGCAATAATCGGCGGCGAGGCCGCACGGCTTTCGAATCCCATTAACGAACAGACCTTCCTCATGCGGGCAAGCCTCTTGCCGATGCTCATTAAAAATGCCCAGTATAATATCTTCAGACAGATTGAGGATCAGAAGTTGTTTGAGATAGGCAAGGTGTACCTCAAACGGGAAAACAATTATGAAGAACAAATCCGTATTTCGGGACTGTTGACCGGCAGGAGATTTCCGCTCGGATGGTCGTATCCGGACGACAGAGTCGATATTTTTGATGCCATGGGCGCTGTTGAGGGCATAGCAGGAAGGCTCAAGATACAGGACGGTATTACCGGAGAAGCAGGTCCCTCAGGTCTGCTTGCAAAAAACAATGCCGTACTGCTGAAATGTAAAGATATCCCCATAGGAATTGCCGGTGAAGTGGCGGAGAACATAGTGAACACCTATGGGATAAAACAGCGGATATTTGTTTTCGATATCTCTCTTGAGCCCTTACTCGCAAAAGCTTCTCTTTACAGCACCTATGCCGGTGTTCCCAAATATCCTTTTATTACAAGGGACCTTACCATAATAAAGCCCGTTTCGCTTTTATCCGCACATATTATACAGGCCGTCCGGGCGCTCGCTCTGCCTCTGCTTTCAGAAGTTTTTCCGTTCGATCTATATGTTGACAAAAATAATATATCGGAGCATAGTATAACGTATAGATTTGTTTTCAGGGCCGAAGACAGGACTTTGACCGATGATGAGGTTGACCGGCTCATGAAGATAATTATGGATACCATAACGGGTCATTTTAAGATTACGTTGAAAGTATAGAGGAGGCTTTTATGGCGGTAACCAAGGCTGAACTTGCAGAAATCATATATAGGAACATTGGGTTTTCAAAAAAGGATGCCACAGAGATTGTCGATACATTCTTCGATCTCATCAAGGAAGGCATCATCAGCGGTGAAAAGGTCAAAATAAAGGGCATAGGAACATTTTATGCACGGTCGAAGAAAGAGAGACTCGGTCGTAATCCGCAGACAGACAAGCCGATGATGATATCCGCACGCAAGGTTATTGTGTACAGGGCCGGTACCTCTTTGAAGAAGCTGCTAAAAGAAAATAAAATAGTCGCATCATCAAAAGATGATGGAGCATGATTTAAAAAACAAGGATTACTTCAAGATCGGTGAAGTAAGCAAAATCTCGGGAGTCAAGGAGTACATTATCCGGTACTGGGTTACAGAACTTCCCAGTCTTAAACCGGTGATTACACCGACCGGTTACCGGCTCTTTAAAAAGAAGGATCTCGAGACTGTTTTGGTTTTAAAGAAATTGATATATGAAGAAGGTCTTACGCTGTCGGGTGCCAAGAAGAGGCTTCTGGAGAAGAGCAAGGAAAATGAATCCGATGGGCATGGAAGATTAAAAAAGAATTTTGATATGATAAAGCAACAATTATTAGATCTCAGAAAGATGTTCAGTGGAACGTGATTTCATCGGGGCGTGGCGCAGCCTGGCTAGCGCACTCGCTTGGGGTGCGAGAGGTCGCCCGTTCGAATCGGGTCGCCCCGATATCTGGATCCTGTAATGGCAATCAATATCCTTGTTACCAATGATGACGGCGTATATTCCTACGGTTTAAAAGCGCTTGCGAGAGAAATGAGAAAGATCGGCAACGTGTTTATCGTTGCTCCGGTAAGCGAAAAAAGTGCAACAGGGCATTCCCTCACGCTCCACCGGCCCTTGCGTGTCAGAAGAATTGGCAGGGACCAGACGTATGCGGTGAACGGTACGCCGACCGATTGCGTGAATCTTGCATTGAACGGCCTGCTGAAGGTAAGGCCGCAGATCGTTGTTTCGGGAATAAATATCGGTGCCAATCTTGCCGATGACATCACCTATTCCGGTACGGTAGCCGCTGCCATGGAAGCAACATTGCAGGGCGTTCCTGCTCTTGCAGTATCGATTGCAGGCAGAAGCAAGCTTTACTTTACATCAGCCCGGGAGATTGCCTTAAAGCTGGTAAAAATGATCATAAAAACCCCTCTGCCGCAGAATGTCCTTTTAAATATCAACGTTCCCAATATAGCGGGGAACAAGATAAAGGGATACCGGTTTACACGACAGGGCAAAAGACAATACGGAGATTCCATTATCGAGAAAGTCGATCCAAGAGGCGAAAAATACTACTGGATAGGCGGCGACATCCTCGGAGATAAGCCCATAGAAAACTCCGATATTCAGGCAGTCAGTGAGGGTTATATATCAATAACGCCCATTCAGCTCGACCTTACTGCATACAGCTTCTTAAAGAAGATGGCGAAATGGAACGTATAGCTGTTTCCGGGGAGGCCGGTGTTGATAGATAAAAAGCATATCGATGCCCTGGTCATGTACCGGGAGAAAATGGTGCAGGAACAGTTGATCAACAGAGGGATAACATCGCAGAGGGTCCTTGATGCTTTCAGAAAGGTACCGCGTCACCTCTTCATAGAAGACGGTCTTATCTTCCAGGCTTACAGCGATCATCCTCTGCCCATAGCCGAAGGGCAGACCATATCACAGCCGTATATTGTTGCGCTTATGACGCAAAATCTGGATTTAAAACCCGATGATACAATTCTTGAAATAGGTACGGGTTCTGGTTACCAGGCTGCACTGCTTGCGCAGTTGTGTTCGAAGGTCTATTCTGTGGAAAGGTTCGGAACGATAGCTTCAAAGACAAGGAAATTGCTTGATGGACTCGGTTATCATAATGTAATGATCATTATTGGTGACGGAACCAAGGGATACGCAAAAAAGGCGCCCTACGATGGTATTATTGTAACAGCTGCTGCACCCTCGATTCCCGAACCACTGCTCAGCCAGCTGAAAGACGGCGGACGCCTTATCATACCGGTTGGCAGCGAGCATACACAGGAATTGATCAAGGTTGTAAAACAGGGTAAAAGCTTTAAAAAAGAATCACTCGGCGGATGCAGATTCGTCAAATTGATAGGTGAATATGGCTGGGAAAAATAAATTATCGACCATGGTGTTTCTCCTTGTTCTGGCGGTCGTTTTAACGGCATGCGGGGTTCCCTACGGTGTATATCACACCGTCCAGAAAGGACAGACGCTGTACAACATCTCACGGGTTTACGGCGTGCCGCTCAAAGACATTAAGCGGGCAAACAACCTGAAACATGCAACGGATCTAAGAACCGGCGAAAAGCTCTTCATCCCTGGTGCAGATAAAAAGTTGTACGTACCCCCGACTGTAGAAACAGCCAATAATCTGTCAAATCACGCCATTTCATACAACAACGGTAATCAAAGCTCATCTCCCGGGAATACCGTGCAGAGTTATGGAAACAGCCAGCCGTCCTCTCATAGCGGTGCACCGGCATTTATATGGCCATTGAAAGGGAAGTTGCTGCAGGGGTTTAATACGGCCAATGGCGTAAAACATGACGGAATAGATATAAAGGGGCAGGAGGGTGACCCGGTTTACGCTGTTGCAGATGGTACGGTTATATACAGCAATGACACGATAAGGGGTTACGGCAATATGATCATCATAAAACATAAGAACGGTTTTGTTACGGTGTATGCCCATAACAGCGTCAATATGGTAAAAAAAGGTCAAGCGGTCAAACAGGGGCAGATTATTGCGAGGGTAGGGCATACCGGATACGCGACTGGATCGCACCTACATTTTGAGATACGGCTGCATGCAATACCGGTGAATCCCCTGAACTATCTTCCGAAATAAACTATTTCAGCAACACAGATCCGGGGTCAAATCTTTCATTTTGACAAATCGAAAGATATTTGTTAGAGATTATGCATGGCGAGACAATTAAGGATAGAATTTGTCGGTGCAGTTTACCATATCATGAGCAGAGGGAATGAAAGGAACCC
>JAJYUJ010000004.1 GCA_021792615.1 bacterium | reverse complement strand
ATCTTATAAAGACGTACAGACTCTTCATATCACCGTTCTTCGGAGCTACCTGCAGGTATACCCCGACGTGTTCCGAATACTCTATCACCGCGATACAAAGATATGGCATTTTTAAAGGTGGTTTATTGTCGGCAAAAAGGATCCTGAGCTGCCATCCCTTCCATGCCGGCGGGAATGATCCGGTACCCTGAACATGGAAAAAAGGACTCTTTTAGCTATAGTATTGTCGTTTCTTGTTCTTGTGGCCTATCAATGGTTTTTTGCACCAAAACAGAAGAACGCCGTCCCGCCGCAGCCGCGTATTGAGCAAAAAACACAGGAAAACACGGCTGTCGGGCAAAACGTTCAGTCGTTTTATACGACGAACCGGAAAAACGCGGGGATTAAAACCATCCGAATTAATACACCGTTTTACTTTGCAGAGCTTACAACCAACAATCTCGCAATAGTGCACTGGTATTTAAAAAACTACAGGACTACCCTCAACCCGCAGAGCCCTTCCGTCGATCTGATAGGCAATATAAAAGGTGTGGTTTATCCTATGTGGGAGAGTTTCGATGGTTCAAGCTTTACCTTGCCCTCGAACATCGACTATACGTGCAGTGCGCTGGGCGAAACAATAACGGACATGCATGCAACGGCGACGATCACCTGCTCGTACGATACACATGCTTTTGTCTTAAAAAAAATACTGACTTTCTACGGTAATTCTTACACAGCTACCGTAACCATTGGAATTACAAACTTGTCCGGTAAACCCATCACCGAACGGCTCGGGGTAAACTGGAGCGGTCTGTCGGGAGAACTTGGTTCAAGGTATGATGTGGCCGACGGTATCATTTTAATCAACAACAGCAGGGATACTATCGAGGCAAAATCCCTGAATCTGTCAAAATCATACGACGGTTCAATCCAATGGTTCGGCATGGAGAACCAATATTTTATCGAAACATTGATACCGGGTGAATTGGAAGCGGCGCATCTGTATGCAACAAGGACCGAAACAGAACAGAATGGATTGATCCCATTATTGCTCACCTATATATATAATCCTAAAACTATAAAACCAAAGGCATCCTCTTCGATAACCTATACGGTATTCTTAGGTCCAAAAAATATGGATGTTCTGAACGCGGCCGGATTCAATCTGAACAGAGCACTGTATTTCGGCTGGGCAAATGTGATTGCCAAACCGATTTTTTATGTCCTGAGGTTCATAGACAGGTACGTGCATAATTACGGATGGTCAATAGTACTTTTGACCATCCTTATAAGGATCATCCTTTTCCCCCTCGGCCAGGTCGGTTTCAAATCCATGCGTAAGATGCAGAAAATAGCTCCCAAAATCAACGAACTGAAAGAGAAGTATAAGGACGATAAAGAGAGACAGTACAGGGAAATGACGAATCTCTACAGGACCTATAAGATAAACCCGCTGGGCGGGTGCCTGCCTATACTGCTCCAGATACCCATATTCATAGCACTCTATGAGGTGCTGCTATCATCCATAGAACTGAGACAGGCGCCCTTTTTATGGTGGATAAAGGATCTTGCGGTACCCGACAGTATCGGCACCTTACATGTGATGGGCTTCCAGTTTGCCATTCACATACTTCCGCTCATCATGGGCATAACGATGTTTTTCCAACAGATGCTCACACCAACGACTGCAGACCAGACTCAGGCAAAGATAATTCTATGGATTATGCCCATTATGCTGACCGTATTGTTTTGGGGCTTTCCGGCAGGGCTTGTCCTTTACTGGACAGTAAACAACATTTTCAGTATAGGTCAACAGTACTATATCTTAAAGAAGTACTGATGAAAAATGCCGTCATTTCAATAATCTTTACCTTCATTGCGGGTGGATGTGTCTACACACCGCACTGCACGCCGCCTCCTGTCAAGGCAATGGATGGACCCGTAGCCGTTGCTTTGCTGCCGAACAATATGCTGTATGTGATTAACAGCAACATAGATTCAAGGTACTGCTCAAGCTACATTTCGAAAATCTCTTTATCGTCTCCGCAGCAGCCCTCGTATAACGGTGTTGCGCCGATTAAGTACAAGGGGTCGGACATATCGCTGGTAGCCGGCGCTTATCTGTCACCCGCTACGGGTCTTTTATGGCTCGCCGACAGGGAGAATAACAGGCTTCTGCTCTTTGATACCGCAGCAAACTCCGTTACGGCAACGATACCGGTGGATCAAAGTCCTGTTTCCATTGCGCCCATAGGCACAACAAACGGAGATCAATTAATGCTTGCGTGCAATCTTGCTACAAACGACGTGTCCATAGTTTCATCGGATCTGCAAAAAGAGTTGTACAGAATACCTCTCACCAACAACGGCATCGGTGTTTCTCCATTGAACTCGGTAGTAACCCCCTATCCCGTCGTTATCAACAACCAGCCCCCGGATCAGTATGCTTATATAACAAGGGGAGCGGACAACAACATATCCGTTGTTTCAATGAACAATCACTGTGAATTCAATCCACTGTTTCCAAGCTCTGCCTCTGTCCCCGTATTCAACACGGTAACCCCCGGCAATGTTGCCACAATGTCCACCGTACAAACTCATACCTGTAAGACGCTCTCCGAACTCTGGACAGTCAGTTTTACGCCCGCCACCTCCGATTTTATCGTGAGCGGTTCTTCATCAGGTGAGATGCATACGCATGCCAGGGTTGGATTGCCCTACACAGCGGATAATGGCGACATAGGATTTACCATCTATCAGCCCCTGCATAGCTATACCGCAGGAGATAATTTTACGTTCTATACAACCGCATCGTCAGGCTTGATCAACATACCAAACTACCCCGGCTCAGGTATAGGCACTGCAACTCCGGCCACGAAAGGCATTGTAATGACACCGGATCTGAGCAAACTTTTCGTCAGCTACACAGGTCTTGACAGCATTGTTGTCATTGACACCGCCACGAGTTCGATAGAAAACTACATAAAAGTTGGTAAATCGCCCGAGGCATTGCTTTTAAGTCCGGATGGCTCAACACTGTTCGTGGCGTGCTACACCTCAGGAAAAATATATGTAATCGATACCAATACCGAGGCAGTTGTCGGCATCATAGGCGTCGGCAACGGCCCCTTTGCCATGACATTATCACAGGATCAACACTACCTCTATGTAGTAAACTATAATGACAATAGTCTGGATACCGTTGATTTAAATAATTTTACACTGGTAAATACGCTCAAATGAAAAAATTAGTCGAAATAGTGCTGCCTTTCCTGCTTGTATTTGCGGCCTCGGCATGCAGTACAACATCATCTACCTCTGGCAATTTTACCTATCCATCTGCCATGACACTCGGTTATCTGCCAACATCAAACATCAGAACACTTTTTGTGGCAAATATGTTCACCGCTACGGTATCGGAAATCAATACATCGACAAACAGCGTTATGCCGGTAACCACTCCCACAGGGACATTCAATGCACTGCCCTGTAACCTCTACCCAAATACGTTACAGTATGAGAACGGTTATCTGTATGTTGCGGGTTTTACCCAATCGACAGGGTTACTCGAATCATTCAATCTATTGACGGACCAGACAACCAGTACGGTTAATCTCAAAGGCTATCCTTTTAAAGCACGGCTTATTACACAAACTTCGATGCTTTATGTGCTGGACATGAACCAGAACAACTCTTATCTCGAATCTTTCACGGTAAGCAGTGTCATAACTCCATCGACATTTACTTCGCTGACATTTACTCCGGCTGCAATTGCGGTCTCCCCGGACAATAAAAACATTTTCATATCTTACCAGGGGCAATCATTCGTTTCTATCGTGGATCCGGTAACACTCAAAGAGACAGGAAGATTGAATACGGATTACCCCGTTACTGCTATGCAGGCACTGAATCACGGTGCGGATACGATGATCTATGCAACCGTATTCACGGGAACGGGATATAATGTCGAATCGATAAACACAGCTACCGGCAGCGCGGGCTATGAGTTTACACTACCGGGTATACCCTATGATATGGCGATATCGCCGCAGCGGGTACTCCTTGACGACAATCATTTCTCCTATCTCGGTATCGTTGCAAATACCAATGGATATATAGATTTCGTCAATATAGATTATGGATGCAATATTCCCGCCATACCAAGCACCCATACGGGTGTGGTATTAACAAGTAGCGTGCGGTCTTCCGGCTTGCCGTCTCTCCAGGCCATAACCACCAATGATTGCACAACACAGTCGGAAACATGGAGCGTTCTCTATAACGCGGCGAACAAGGATTATACCGTGCAGGGAACTGTATCCGGCCTGCAGCCGACATCCGCAACAAACGGGGCTTTCTTTGATGCTGCCAATGACAGGGTATCATTTTACATAAACCCTGGAACAACCGGACTGAACAATAATGATATGTTCACCTTTAATACGGTAGCAGCCCAGCAAATTAAGACCCTTTTGGGAATCGGATTGCCCCAGCAGGTTATCATAGATCCGGTTAGCAATCAGGCGTATGTTACGGACGTTCTGACGAATTCGGTTTACGTTATTTCACCGTCTGCCCAGAGTATTGTAACGACGATAAAGTAATACCTCCGCTGCCGCAATTTACCCTGGGTTAACCATTCTTCATGTGCTGGATGATGATCTCCAGAACCTGGTCAAGATTGATCGACGGTTCATACCCTATAAACTTCCGTATCTTGGATATATCGGGTGCCCGGCGTTCCATGTCCTCGAATCCTTTACCATACGCATCATCATACGGTACAAACGTTATCGCAGAGGAACTGCTGGTCATTTTTTTTATCTTCTTTGCAAGTTCGAGTATGGTTATCTCCCTTCCGTCGCCGATATTGAACACATCCCCCTCGGCCTCTGGTTTGTCCATCAGCAAGAGTACAGCCCTGACGGCATCTTTGACATAGGTAAAGCTTCTAGACTGGGTACCATCTCCAAATACGGTAATAGGGTTATTAAGAAGAGCGCTCTTGATAAACTTCGGGACAACCATACCATACTGACCGGTCTGCTTTGGTCCTATGGTATTAAAAAACCTTACAACAACGACCGGGAGCTTCTTTTCTTCGTGATATGCAAATGACAAAAACTCATCCAATGCCTTTGTGCAGGCATAAGCCCATCTTCTCTTCTTTGTGGGTCCTAAGACCATATTATTCATCTCGCTTAAGGTGTGATCCTTGTGTTTCCCGTATACCTCTGATGTAGAGGCAACCAGTACTTTCTTATGATACTTATTGGCGAGATTTAATACATTTTCTGTCCCGAGAACATTGGTTTCAATGGTATCGACAGGCCTTTCCATAATCAGCTTTACCCCGACAGCTGCAGCAAGATGAAAAATCCTGTCTGCCTTGCTGATAAGCTCCTCAAGCACAGGTTTATTCAACACCGAATCGATAACCATGGTGAAATTCTTGTTGTCTTTCAAATGTTTTATGTTGTCGATGCTGCCTGTTGACAGATTATCTATTATAAAAACCTCTTCTCCTCTGCTTAAAAGCTCTTCAGCGAGGTGAGAACCGATAAAGCCCGCACCGCCGGTTATCAATGATTTCAATGCATACCCTCCTTGTAAATACGTTAATTTTTCTTTCTTACTACAGAATGAATTAATTTACAAGAGAACGGGTATTCGATCTATGATTCTTATACTTCCTTGGATGGTTTGCAGGCTACTTGCGTTTCGCCTTCGACTTCTCGGGCTTTTTGTAGAACGGATCAAAATACCTCCGCAGCTCGGAAATATGGAAAAGTGTGGATGGAGATTCCTTTAAAAGTCTTGAAATCAGGTCATCCACACTTATGTCCTTGAGTTTTATTTTATCTTCCAATTGTTTCAAACCTTTTATACCTCATATTATCAGTTCCACATCGAGGGCATCGCCGATACAATACGGGTGTAGATGGTTGTCGGTATATTAGCCGTAATGCCGAGCAGACCGACCGTCATTGTTGTTTTACCGGACATGGTAAGTGCAAGCCTTCCATCGGGCAGGAATGTTACAGGGCCAGAAAGCGCAACAAATACAGGCTGATACGGTGACATCATAGCTTCTGTAACCCCATTGGAAGCAGTCGCCGTTGATGCCATATAGGTAACTGCCGTAAGCTGCTGTGCCGATGTATTATACGCAATGTAACCACACGCAGGACGTGTTCCGCAGGGCCATCCTTGCGCCTGCGATGCCGACAAAGGAGATAATGAAAGCGTAAGCATGCCGGTTGACAGTGAAATTAAGCCTGCTGCGACAATGTTTACGTTTGTTCCAAACAAAACCGCACCATCATCAACAACAAATTGCATCCGTGGCTGGCCATTCACCGTTGTAATCCCTGTCACCAATGCATTGATCGAACCACTGAGATACGATGGTGATTGAGGAACAAGCTGTACCAGCCCCATTAGAGTAGTCTGCCCCATATAAATTTCATTGGTTGGTGTCGTGATCTCTGATCCGTCTATGGATGTGTTCTGGTTCCTGTCTGCAACAGGAGAGAGTACCTGGGACAGAATCGGGAACCACGGGGTTGCTTCTGCCGTAAAATGGATAGTCGTACCCTGGCCAAGCGTGTTTCCATCTATATCTGCAACCGAGCTGTTCACGGTAAACGTATACTGGTGCCCGTTCACGATCTGCTGTGACGGTATGAACAGGATCTTCTTCCCGGTTACTTTAACACCACCGGCTACCAGACTGTTCCCTGCCGACACGTCCCGGACAAACACATTTGAATTGTACACAACACTTGATGGATTTATAAACTGGTTCAGACTTATATAGGGATGCGCAAATAATGGAAGATACCCGTTGTTCTCGGGGAATACCGTGGCAATAACCGGCGTTGATCCACCTCCACTTTCCAAGGCATCCGTGGTGAAATTAAATACGGCATTTTGGTTTGTAGTCGTTCCCATAACGGACGCAAGCCCTGATGAGACAGTCAGACTATAGGGTGTTTTTGGTACAAGAGGAATAGGATTAAGCGGGTTCGAGGCAGTATACGGCGTTACTATGATACTGGAACCGTTATAGGTGGTCTGGTATCCGAGAGAACCTGCAGGATTCACGGTTAACATGTTTGTATAGTTATCCGGATCTACCGGTCCCGAGAAGTCCACGATAAAGCTGCTGTCCGTACCAATCCTGCCATCACCGCTGTACGGTATTGTCCCCGTAGCTACAAAGGTGTTGTCCCTCTGAGGAGGCACCCATCCCGCAGGTACAGATTGTAACCTTAAGAAAAGTATCAGCGGTGCTTTTTCAATACCCATGATATTCAGTTCCGTAATACCGACCAAATTGATAACAAGACTTCCGGTTGTAGTATCTGCCGTAACCGTACCGGTAAGCTGGACACCCATAAGGTTCTGATTCAAAACGGCATTGGTAACCGGATCCTGAGCAGTAAGGTTCAGATCCTGAATACCATAAATTGTTGCAGGGGCCTGTGGGTTGATGGGTTGATACGGATTCGCTCCAATAAACATTGTGGCATTATCAAGCAAGGTTATACTGAGTTTTTTTGATGCCAAGCCTGTTGGAATCACACCGCCAAGTTCCACATTCATAGTAGATCCATAAAGCCTCTGTCCCCCAGGAATTATAATAGGAACCAGCGATGGATACATGGATATATCACCCATTGAATTCTCGAGGTAACCAGTAAGATATGCAATGGAAGTGCCGATCAGTTTTGAGTTTACGATATTTGCATTCATTGGTATACCGCTTGCATTGACATTATTCATGCTGAGTATATTCCCATCGTTATCAAGGGACACGGATGGCGACAGCTCAACATTAAGAAGCGCCTGTCTTCCTGCAGACACAGGAATAAAAGGAAGGGATAGTGTGGAGCCATTCCCTGAGCCTGCATAGTAAAGCGATACGGGCTGCAAATCTAATCCCAGGATCCCATTGGTGAGTATAAGACTGTACACATGACCAGCGATTAGACCGGAAACCGGCTGAAGAACAACAGTGTTGTTTATGGGTATAAGCTTAACAGAAACTACTGTGTTTGCGGTTGTATCGGTTATCTTAATATCATTGCCATAAACAAGCGATGCCTGAGACAACGGCTGAGAAAATGTCAGTCTGAACACTGCAGTGGTAAAAACCTCGCCTCGTAAGGACGGAAACACATTCAACAGTGTTGGTGCTGATGCAGGAAGCGGAATATCTTGACCTTCTGTTTCAAATGAAAAACTCAACCCCTGTGCAGGCAAAATAACCTGTAATCCATTGGTATTAAAGAGAGAACCTGAAAGGGTAAATCTATATACACTGAGTTGAGAAAGGGTTGTAGAGGGTGTAAAAAACAGGTAGCTTGATTGGATGCTGGTTTGTCCGGTAACCGTACTCCCGGATGATACTGAACTCAGGGTTACTATGGCTCCCGTTGTACTTGGATTCAACTGATTTGAAAATTTGACTATCATGGTCGAATTCAGGGGTATCAGTTTTGCACCTTCCCATGGCAAGGTTGTAACAACACCGGTCTGCGTCATAGAAGGGGTTGCAGACACCTCACTTGACCCTGTACTTTCGCCATAGCTATTCAGCGCAGTTACAACATAGAAATATGTGGTGCCATTACTCAACCCGCTATGAGTATATGGGTTTGTAACACTGCTTATTTTTGTACCATTTGCCGGAGTAACGTTTGATGACGTGGACCAATATATATTGTATGACGTTGCGTTTTGTATTGGATTCCAGCTTAGGATGACCTGTCCGTTCCCAGGCGCTGCAGAAACACCGGTTGGAGCAGCTGGCGGTATACCATATAATAACGGGGTTGCTGAAACCTGATTTGATGCGCTACTTTCACCATACGAATTTTCTGCGGTCACTATATAATAATAGGTGGTTCCATTTTGCAATCCTGTTTGTGTATAGGGATTTGTCACATTTGTAATTTTAGTACCATTCGTAATATTTACTCCCGACAATGTTGACCAATAAATTGTATATGAAGTTGCCCCTACAACATTTGCCCAGCTTATGGTTACTTGTTTATTACCCTGAATTGCATCCACGTTATCTGGTGCGGACAGAGCCGGATTCGCCACCGGCGGGGGTGTTTGCAATTCCGAGAAGCTCACCTTCTTGCCACAATTTACTGCCGTAACAAACAACATAAGCGATAACAAACAGAACCGTACCTTTGATTTATGCATTCGTTCTTTTTTATTTTTCATATGCCATCCTTTTTTTATTAAATTAAAGTTAATTCCAGATCGATGGTAAGGTCGATACGATACGGGTGTAGATCGTTGTCGGTAGATGTGCCGTACCGATGTAACCGGGAGCTAATGCATTGGTACTGATGAGATCCGTTGTCATGATCGTTGTACCTGACATGGTCAGGGCAAGTCTTCCGTCGGGTAAGAAGGTAACGGGCCCTTGCAATACAATCTTCGTGGGCTGATACGGTGACATCATCTGCTGCACCAGAGCATCAGAGGCATTGGCATTTGCCGCCATATACGTAACGGCCGTAAGCTGTTGTGCTGCTGCATCATACGCAATGTACCCGCAGGCTGCCTGCATACCACAGGGCCACCCCTGAGCTGTTGTAGGTGTCAGCGGCTGTAATGAAAGGGTAAGCCTGCCCGTGACATTTGTCTGGGAAACTGTCCCCAAAAGCGGTACACCAAAGACAATCGCCAGAATCGTGACATTCGTGCCGAACTGTTTTGCCCCGCCATCAACGACAAACTGCAGCTGCGGATTTCCGTTCGCATCCTGCCCTATACCGGTTATCATGGCATTGAGCTGGCCGCTCAAATACGAGGGGTTTTGCGGATACACCGTTGCAGTCGTCGGTATTCCGATTCCAAGAACGTTTAAGGTTACATTCGTCGTGGTCTGCCCCATGAGAATGGCATTCTGGGGTGTTGGAGCTTCTGACCCGTCTAAATATGCATCCTGATTTCTGTCTGCAACAGGTGAAAGCTCCTGGGAGAGTATCGGGAACCACGGTGTTGCTGCTGCGGTAAAATGGATCGCAGCATCCTGCGTCAGCGTATTTCCGTCTATGTCGGTAATGGCAGGAGAGACCGCAAAGGTATACTGATCCCCATTGATAAGGGGTTGAGATGGTATAAACAGCATCTTCCTTCCGATTACCTCGACTCCTCCAGGTACTGGTATGCCTTCTGTAGTATCCGTAACAAACACATCCTGATTATACGCGACTGTCGACGGATCTATGAATTTATCCAGGCTTATAGAGGGGTGGGCAAACAACGGGAGCATGCCCCCGTCCTCAGGGAAAACAGTACCGATCACCGGCGTTACAAACGTACCTGCTGTCGTTGCACCGTATTCTGCCGCATCCGTCGTAAAGCTCATCACAGCATCCTGATTCAGACTCGTGCCCATCAGTGATGCAAGCCCGCTATACACTGTCAGATCGTACGGGGTTTGAGGTACAAGCGGAATGGGATAATATGGATTTAAAAGATTATAAGGCTGAACAATCACACTCGAGCCGTTATAGATGGTCTGATATCCTATGGTAGAACCGGTAGGGCTTAAACTGAACCTGCTTTGGAAATTGGATGGATCGACCGGACCTGAGAAGTTCACGATAAAGCCGCTGTCCGTACCTATCCGGTCATCGCCGCTGTACGGTATGGTACCCGTTGCAACAAAGGTGTTGTCTCTTTGCGGTGCAACCCACCCTGCAGGAACCGACCGGAATCTGAGGAATAACAGGACGGGAGCATTCTCAATACCCATAATGTTCAGCGTTGTCATCCCCATGTAATCTATAATCAGGCTGCCGTCTGTCTTATCGACCGTAACCGTTCCGGTAAGCTGCACACCCATAAGATTTTGATTCAGCACGGCATTGGTAACAGGGTCCTGGGCAGTCAGATTCATGTCTTCAACACCGTACATGACCGGAGGTGCCTGAGGATTGATATCCTGATAGGGATTTCCGGTCATATACATACATACATTATCGAGCAGGGTTATACTGAGCTTTTTCGATAATAATGGAGTAGGTATGACCCCTCCGAGACTTACGGACATGGAGGAGCCATAAAGCCTCTGTCCCCCGGGTATGATAACAGGGATCATCGAAGGCGATGCTGCTGCATCGCCCATATACGTGTCCAGATACCCGGTAAGATATGCAGTCGTATTGCCAATAAGCTGGGAATGAACGATATTGACATTCAGCGGCACGTCAGAAGACTGCAGGGCATCCCAATTGTTATCTTTCAAAATGTTGCCGGAGCTATCAAGGTTAAGGGCAGGATCAAGGTACACGGTGAGTAACGTCTCTTTACCTGCGCTTACCGGTGTAAAGGTATAAGAGAAGACATTTCCGCTCCCCATACCGTTATAATTCAGAGAAACAGGGGTGAAATTGATGCCCAAAAGCTGATTGGTCATTGCAAGCTTATACACGTGATTTGCTAAAAGTCCTGCAATAGGCTGCAGCACGATAGTGTTTTGAATGGGCACAAGGGTAACAGGGACAACTGAATGGGACGTCGTATCTGTTATCATAATGTCGTTGCCATACGAAATTGACCCCTGATACAATGGCTGGGAAAAGGTCAGTCTGAATACCGTATTCGTAAACACCTCACCCGGCAAAGGAGGAAATATATTCACCAATGCAGGCCCCACGCTCGCTAAAGGCGTATTGCTTGCCTGTGTTTCAAAGGAGAAGGTCAGTCCGTTTGCAGGTAAAAATACACTATTGCTGTTTTCATCGTACAGGGTGCCGGACAGCGTGAATCTATAGTAACTCAATGGCTCAAGGGTAGTTGATGGTGTAAAATACAAATAGTTCGCCTGGATACCGGCATTCCCCGGTATGCTGCGTCCCGACGGCAATGATACAAGGCTTGTCTTCATGCCGCTGTTATTCATGCTTAAAGGATTCGAGAAATCTATAATTACGGTTGGATTAACAGGTATAAGCTTCGCACCCTCCCATGGCAGGGTTTTAATGATGCTTGTCTGGTTGACCTGCGCAATAGCAGGAGGAGATGTTTTTTTCCCGCAGCTTCCAACGCTGATCAGTGCAAGGACAATAACGATCGCACTGCATATTTTCAATATTCCATACCTCATGGTATCCTCCTAAAACTTCATCGTAAGCGTAATACCCAATACGTTTATATCCCCTGATGCCTGTGCACTATAGCCGGAAGAAAACGGGAATGAGGTCTTGTTCAGATAATGGTACTGATAAACAGCATCTATACTGACAGGGTACTCGGGGCTTAATGGCGTGAGGTTATACCCTGCTCCCAACGACCATACCTGCTGCGGAGAATCCACCCAATTCGATGTACCTGTTGATCCATGCAGTGGAGAAGGGATATATTGATAACCGATCCGGGCGGTGAGATGGTCTATCGGCTTCACTTCAACTCCAAGCCTCGGGGCATAGGTATCTTTCATACTAAGATTGATGCCGGTTTTTGCATAATCACCAGACGATTCCAGCTTATTAAGCCAGCTCCACTGATAATATGTCAGATCGAACAAAACACGGAGCCGGTCGGATGGTCTGAAACCAACTCCCAATGCCCATTGAGTCGGAACAAATCCATCCTTAAAATAAAGATTGAGCGGAAGGGATGAAAGTGTACTGCCGCCCACCGTTGCATTTGCATTTGCAGATATTGGACCGAGGTCGAAGATATGCCCTTCACGATAGGTCAGTCCAACCGTCAGCATCCCGTCCATCGGTGTCAGCAAAATACCCGCTACCGAAGAAAATTTCCCGTCTGTCAAAAGCGAGATAGACGAATTGCTGGTGTGTCCCGCAAGGTCCGTATTCGTCGCCATAGCCGTATTTGCACCAAGATATGCGCCTATGCCGTATCCCACATAAATCCAGCGGTAGATATTGGCCCCGATGGAGGTCAGCAGCATGAGATTTGTATAACCATACCTGAAGAAATTACCGGTAGGGCTTGCACTATCGTCAAATTCTGCAAGTGTTCTGAGATTGTTATCCACACTAAGTTCCTGCGCAAGAACGACCTGTCTGTTCATGACCCGTGACAGATTCAGTACGTATCCTATTTCTCCGATTCTGTTTAAAGGAACTATATCATTATAGGTCTTGCCGTTTGCTTTCAGCTGAAGATAGGGATCTGCATAAATATAGCCGAGGCTTATCTCACCGGAGGTAATAAGAGCCAATCCTGCTGGATTGAAATATGCATTCGAAATATCTCCCGGGTAGGCTGTCATTGCGTTACCCACACCCATACCCTTTGCCGTGAGTCCGTAAACATCCGGTGCATTCATCATGGATGCCACCGCCGGAGTTGACAAATATCCCATCATAGCCACAAGAAACAGAACCGATACTTTCTTCATACGATATATCCTCCTCTTTGCTTTAAGATTGTGTTGCGAATTTTGCAGGTTGGATCTCATAGAGCTGCTCTACGACGTCTTTATATTTTTTCTCCACAGCCCACCTCTTCACCTTCAGTGTCGGTGTAAGCTCACCGGTCTCCTGCGTAAAAAGGGCAGGGATAAGGGCGAATTTTTTTATTGTTTCATACCGAGCAAGCCCCCTGTTAACCTCTGCTACAGCATCATCGATCGCCGCCTTAATCCGAGGGTGTTCGAGCAGGGCTTCCTTTGAACCGTACGGAATAGCTTCCTTTTTTGCCATATCCTCAAGCACTTCGAATGAAGGCACTATCAATGCTACGCAGTAAGGCTTTCTATCCCCGATAATGACGACTTCTTCGATGTACTTACTCATCTTCAGCCTGTTCTCTATGGGCTGCGGGGCTATATTCTTCCCTCCCGCAGTAACAATGATATCCTTTTTCCTGTCTGTAATATGCAGATAGCCTTCGTTATCTACAAAACCTATATCTCCTGTGTGAAACCAGCCGTTTTCATCTATGACTTCCTGCGTTGCCTCTGGTTTTTTATAATACCCCTTCATTATCATCGGTCCCCTTGTCAGAACCTCGCCATCGTTCGCTATTTTCAATTCACATCCGGGGATCGGTTTCCCTACGGTGCCAAATTTAAATTTATCGGGGGGGTTAACGGTCATCACCGGAGATGTTTCCGTAAGTCCATAGCCCTCTATAATTTTAATGCCAAGGGCAAAGAAAAATTCACCGAGTTCCTTCGGCAGGGGCGCTCCGCCCGACGAGGCAAATTTCAGCCTTCCCCCGACAGCATTCTTAATTTTATTGAAGACAAGGACTGTTGCGAGTTTATGCTGCAATGAAAGAAAAAAAGGCAGAGGTTTGTTGTCGAGGAAATAAGAAGATGCCCGCTTTCCAACGGCCACGGCCCAGGAGAATATTTTTCTCTTCGCGGGCTTGTCTGCTTCCACCTGAGCTATAACCTTTCCATATACTTTTTCGAAAACCCTTGGAACCGAAATAAACATTGTAGGTTTTATTTCCATAAGGTTCTCCGAAAGCTTGTCCAGACTCTCTGCTAACACCTGTAGACCCCGTGCGTGGAATATCGGAACATAGTAGTCAGCCGTCCGTGCTAAAGAGTGGCTTAATGGTAAAAAACAAAGCATTATCTCATTATCGCCTAATTCTTTTTTCATTACCTCGTAGGTAGCCTCGGTATCGGACAACAAATTTTTGTGCGTCAGCATTACACCTTTCGGATCACCGGTGGTCCCCGATGTGTAGATTATCGTAGCAACATCCTCGGAAGATATGCCGGAAAGTTTTTTCTCGAGTTCATGCACTAACCCGGATGACCTTCCCAGCGCAAGGATACTGCTGAAATTCATGGTATTGTCCATTTTTGACCGCAGTTCATCGAGTGTTATTATGTACCTCAGTCCGGGGACATCATTTTTGATACCTCTCAATTTATCCAGTTGCTGCGACGTTGAGGCAATGATCGCCACCGATTCGGAATTGTTTATGATATACCGGATTTGTTCGGGCGTATTGGTAGCATAAATGGGAACAACGATTGCTCCGACGCTCTGTATTGCGAGATCGCTCACATACCATTCATAGCGGTTCTCGGATAGTATTGCCACTTTCTCTGCAGGGGCTACACCGAGCTTGAGCAGACCAAGAGCAAAGGATTCAACGTATTCCTGCTCTTCTTCCCACCGTATATCAATCCATTGCCCGGCATTTTTATATCGTATAATAGCTCTGTCTTTATTATCCCGGGCCTGCTGATAAAACATCTCCGGTATTGTTTTATATTTCATACAATTGCACGTCCGTCATGACCAACGTCCTCGCCTTCGCGGACAAAGGGAGACGATGCCATTACCTGTATTGCCCCGCTGAAAAAAGCCTCCCCCTTTTCAAAAGGGGGAGGGAGGGGGGAAAATAAAAGAGATTTCTTCGTTATTTCATTCTTTGCAATCATAAAGTAATAGGTTTGCACGAGCCCTCATATCAGCATGTGCCACTTATCGAGCAGCTTTTTGTAATTATCCATATTGTTCAACAGCGCCTCTGCCTTCGGCTTTTCCCAGATGAGCCAGTGAGCACGCCAGGAAGAATTTTGAGCATTGACGACTTCCGTCAATAATTGTTTTGCCTGTTCTTTTTTCCCGTCTTCGAGAAGCGTTATAGCTAAATCCAATTTTGCAAGGGTATAATTCGGATCGGCCTTCACGTCCCGTTCAAGGTATTCCTTTGATTTAGCCATACTGCCTCCAGCTATCCAGGGAAGCTGCCGGTACATATCTCCAATCGCATCGAGTATAAACGGATTGTCCGGCGATAGTTTTTCTGCCTGAAAGAGATGTTTTTTAAATGGGTCAAGGAGGAACAAGGACTTTATAACGCCCTTTAACTGGCTGATACGGCCAAGATTGTTTGCATACCATGCCCACCCATCCCATGACTCGGGCTCAAGATCTATAACTTTTTGCGACGCGTCCTTGCCAGCCGTATAGCTTTTCAGCTGATCGTCTGTATTCGTCTGAAATTCGCCGATGTTGAAGTATCCATACGCCATGATACCGTATGCTTGCGCATTACCGATTTTATCACCGGGATTGGCTTTAATGTAAGATTCGCACATCGTAATTGCCTTCCGGATATTTGCTATAGCCTCTGATGCAGTGCTCCCCTGCAATGCAAGTTGATATGCGTTTTTCAAGACGTCCGCCTGCGGGAGCGTTTCATGATACACATTCGTCAGCACATCAGGGGCCGGAAACCACTGGACTGTTGTTGTTGTCATACTATTTGCCAAACCGGTTCCGCTGAGCAACACAACAGCAATGCTTGCAGTCACGAATCCAAACATCCCCCTCCAACAAACCTTAGCCAAAGAAACAAATGTTTCTTTTTTTCCTGCCATTTTATCCTCCTTTAAAGATAATGTATCTCATAACGATCTTACCATGTAAATTCCCTATTTAGAACATTCCAAAACATTTTTGGGTAGCCGGAGGACGATGGGAATAACAAGCCTCATACCATCTATACCCCGGTAATTGGCAACATTGTCGTTATTGTTGTACCTTTGCCCAAGTCGCTCACAATGTTTATCTTGCCTTTAAAGAGATTGACCCTTTCCTTTATGTAAAGAAGACCGTATTTGTTCTTGAATTTCTCCGAGGTGTTAAACCCTTTACCGTTATCAGAAACAGACATAATAATATTGGATCCTTCCTGATACAACATGACAACAACCCGTGTGGCTGATGCATGCTTTGCCACATTTAACAATGCCTCATTTGCAATCTTGTAGAGAAATTCTTTCTGCAAGGGCATGAGAGGATATTCATTCTTTTCATTGATAAACTCTACATCCATCCGGTACTGCTGCTTGAAGCTTCCGAGTAAATCTCTCACAGCATGGACGAGACCGAAATCGTCAAGCACTGTGGACCTCAAGGTTGTCAAAAAAAGTCGCAACTGTCGCTGCGAATCCAGAATAAGTGACTTTATGCGCAGTATGGCTTCTTTATGGATAGAGCCTGAGTCCTTTGTTTTCTTGATAAGATCATCCGCTGCATTGATAAGTTCATACATCGATCCGCTTGCAATATCGTGAAGTTCACCGACAATCTTTTTGCGTTCGTCCTCATGTGCCGTCTCGATCTTGGCTAAGAGTTCCGCCAGTATCGTTCTATTGTGCAGAAGATCCTCATAGAGGAATGCCCGGTTTATTCCTGTTATAATCTGTGATGTAATACCCTTCAGAATGGTTAAATAATACGGCGAAAACTGCTTGTTATCTTTTCTGCCAAACAGGCCTATGATGCCGGTATAATTATCGTTGCAGGCAAAAGGGAAAAGGATATAACTTGCCGCGTTGAGGGTTTCAAACCATGAATCCAGCATGGTGTTCTTGCCGTCCTGTTCCGGCATTATCAGATAGTTTTTTTCGGTGATAACCCTGTTCATGATATAGTCATCGAGCATGCTGCGGGAAATATATCCGCCTATGATATCCAGATTTCCGGATGACGCAATGTATACAAAATCGTCTTTTCTTGTATCAAACAGGGCAATGATGCCTGCGGTAACGGCAAATTTATTGATAATTTCATAAATAACGATCTCGAGCAAAGGTTCGAGCTCCATAACCGAATTGATAACATTCGACAGGGAAAGCATGACATCAGTATTTCTTACTTCCCGTTTCAATCTTATCGTATTTACTTCAAGCGCCCTCGTAGAAAATATGTTGATCACACTGGCAATACCCAGAACTCCGGCTTTAATCGTTGTACCGTATGACGGCAGAAACATATATAGTGCGACAGGGAGAATGACGGCGTTAATCATCGAAACGACATAGCTGTCCTTGCTCTCCATGCGTAAGGATACACCGAATATGAGGAAGAAAAACAAAGAGTAAACGATGTTATTTGTATCACCGGTAAGTACAAATACAGCCATTAACATCATTTCATCAATAAAAACTGCAAAATATTGTATGACCCGGAAAGGCATTGTTCTTACCCTGAAATAAAGTATTATGGACAACAAGAGATTATAGACGGCTGCCAGAACAAAGAAAACCCGGATCGTTGTTCTATCAATGTTTGTTGTTAATAAAAGCAGGAAAACAAGCAAAAAAATAATAATCCACCGGACGAATAAGATAATCCTTTCTGTCCCCATTGAAAAAGGAGTGTCCTTGTTAAAAGGCAGTTCAAGAATTTTTTTTATACCATCTTTGAACCTGGTAAAATTCATTACCATTGATTATAGGGCAATCTTACTTTTTTGTGAATAACTTTTTGTAAACTTCCCTTTTGCTCAAGCCGGTGACCAGCGCCGCAGCTTCAAGCAGCGATTTTCTGTCAACGATCGATGCTGTGTCTTTTTGCCGGGACTCCGGGGCATTCACAATCACCGTATACTCTCCCCTGATGATGCCCTGCTTTAGTTTCCTCATAACATCGTCTATGACTCCGGATATGCCCTCTTCATAGATCTTCGTTAATTCTTTGAATACGAACACCCCCGTATTACCTATGCTCTGCCGTAAAGCACCAAGGGTATTTAACAATCTCCGCGGAGACTCATAAAAGACAACCGGTAAACCGGTTATAAAATATTTATTTATCAGATTGTTCCTTTGCCGCACAGCAGCAGGCATGAAACCAAGAAACACGAATCCCTGTTCGCAAATACCGCTTATGGATACTGCCGATGCCACTGCAGAGGGACCCGGTATTGGCACTACTTTTATGCTATTTTCCCATGCCAGCCTTACGAGAAACGCCCCCGGATCGGAGATGCCGGGTGTGCCTGCATCCGTTATAAAAGCTATATTTCTGCCCCGTTTCAAATAAGCGATAAGTTCCGCAGCCTTTTCTTTTGTGGAAAATTTATGGAAGCTGATAAGTTCTTTTTTGATATTATAGTTGTTCAGCAGTGTAAGCGATGTTCTTGTATCCTCACACGCTATCATATCGGCATTGCGGAGTGTATCTATGGCCCTGAACGTTATATCGTTGAGATTCCCTATCGGCGTTGCAACGACAAAGAGTCGGCCTGGAGTATTAGCGGTATTCTGCATCAAATGCGTTTTTTATCAACTCTATGGAGCTATCAGGGTTTATGGCGACCACATCGAACCGCAACGGTTTATCCTCAAGATGTTTCTTCTGTATATACTCAATCGCTGTTAAGGTGATACGCCTTTTTTTCTTCTTTACGATAGATTCATGAGGACTCCCGAATAAAGACGTCGCCCTGCTTTTTACCTCTATAAAAACGGTATGACTCTTATCCATAGCTATAATGTCTATCTCTCCAAAATGGGAGCGGTAGTTCCTCTCCAGTATCTTATACTTCTGTTTTTCCAGATACGCTACCGCACTATCCTCTCCCCTGGCCCCAGCCTTTCTTTTGTTCATGCCGGAAGTTTATCAAATCAATGCACGGTCAATTGACCGATACCGTCACGACTGCAGGCGCTGCACTGCCGGAAGCAATATTTATATTCGCCGTATATGAAATGGAAGCTGTGGGAGGCAGACCCGCTGTTGATGTGAAAGGAAGGGCGATTGAGGCTGCTTGCTGACACGCAATCGTTGTACAAAACCTTACATGCATGATACTTACCCCTCGGCTATCCGTGGTTAACGTACAGGGAGATAGGCATGTAGAACCATTTGGATTTAAAAAAGCAAAGAGACCTGTATTGTTTGCTTGTTGACCAAGAGCAAATCCTGCGTTATATGTTACTTTTACACCATTCATAGGAATAGCTGATGCTGTGGAACCTGCACCCGGGACTGTAACAACCGTATAAATAAACTCGTCTACATAGGGATCCACGGTATCCTTCAGCGTTATACTGGCCGGATTTGCGGTTATCTTGGCAGTTGATGGTGCAACATTCTGGCCGCATCCAACAAGAACAACTAACCCAGAAACTACCATTGTAAGCAGGGATTTTATCTTCATATCTTTACCTCCATTAATATTTTTTTAAACATCTTCTTGTCCATTTTATATACCACCGGCATTCGGATATCTTTTAAAAGTATCAAAGCTATCTTGCCCGCTTTACCTTTTTTATCATAGTTTATGGATTTACTCAAGTGCTGAATATCAAGATTATTGACTGATACCGGAAGTGCCCTATCCCGGATTACCTGCTCTATCTTTTGAGGCACATCCTTTTTATACAGATCGAGCACGCAGGATATTCTGGCAGCTATTATCATGCCAATTCCAACTGCCTCACCATGGAGTGTTCTATACTGCGTTGATCTCTCTATGGTATGGCCGAAGGTATGACCGAAGTTCAACAACATTCTTATGCCTGAAGTTTCCTTTTCATCCTTTTCGACGAATTCTGTCTTTATGCGGCTTGAACCATACACGATCTTCGGCATGGTCTGCGGGGTTTGAGCTAAAATACCGGCCCTGTGTTTTTGAACATGCGAAAACAGGCTCTTCTCTTGTATTATTCCGTACTTGATAACCTCAGCTATGCCTGCCCTGTAGATGCGATGAGAGAGTGTTTCTAAAAAATGTATGTTCGAGTAAACGATCAGCGGCTGATAAAATGTACCGACAATATTTTTTACAAGAGCATAATCAACCCCCGTTTTCCCGCCGATAGCAGCATCTATCTGTACCAGCAGTGTCGTGAGCACCTGGATGTACCGAATTCCCCGCATGTATGTCGACGCATCAAACCCTGTCATATATCCTACAACACCCCCGTCTATGCCGATGAGAATCGAACGCCTGTCCACATGGTAAGGCAGCAGTGCATCATAGATCTTTTGTACTGTTTTTAGATTTTTATACGCCTCGCCGTCGGGCAGGAGAACCACGTGATAGGCAATCCCCGCTTTTTTGAAAGATGCCGTTATGCGAGGACCGTACAGCTTCCAGACTACGGTATTGGTTACGATAAAGAGATTGCTATAACGAAGAGAGGCCAGCTCGATCATCAGAGAATGCAACAGGCGCTCATCGTTAATACGTATATCATACCGGTACTCCGCTGATCGTAGTTTTAGCCTGACAAGTCTATTCATAATTGCAGTCTCTTGATTATTTTATCCGCAACCTCGTTCGGTGAACTATCGTCCGATTCTATGACAACATCCGATTCAAGATATCGCGGTTCTCTCTTACTGAGCAGATCCCGTAAACTATGCAGTCTGTTTCCCTCTTTCAAAAGGGGTCTTGTTTCTGTGTTGGCAGTCCTTTTAAAAAGGACCTCAGGGGACACCTTCAAATAGACTACTTTGCCAATACTTTTGAGAAAAGAGAAAATCTCATTATCCATAACGGCACCGCCGCCCGTAGAAACAACCGACGGAAGTTTGGGAGAAAGAGACAAAACCACGTCTTTTTCGATCCTCCTGAAATAGTCCTCGCCCTGCTTCGTTATGATCTCAAATATGCTCATGCCTGTTTGTTTTTCTATATGTTGATCGATATCTATAAAACTTCTTCCCGTGGTATAAGAAATAATCCTTCCCACCGTTGTTTTCCCTGCCCCCATCATACCTACCAGAATAACATGCTCCATACATACATTAATATTTTTTGATTCGGGAGATATAAAAATTATAATTACTTTTTAAGTCATCAACCGTATCTCCGCCAAACTTTTCCATGACAGCGTTTGCGAGTTCTATTGCAGTAACCGCCTCACCGACAACCGATGCAGCGGCCACAGCGCAGACATCGGACCTTTCAACCGCTGCCCTGACCTGCGACTTCCGTACAACATCGACACTGTGCAGTGGGCTGTAAAGCGTTGATATCGGTTTCATATAAGCCCGGAGTATAATCTCTTCCCCGTTTGTAACTCCGCCTTCGATACCACCCGCCCTGTTTGTTTTTCTATAAAAGCCCTTCTTTGCCGAATAGAATATCTCATCATGAACCTCGGAACCGTACCTGCCTGCATTGGCTACACCGTCTCCGATCTCAACACCTTTGATCGCCTGTATGCTCATGAGAGCCCCTGCAAGTCTTCCGTCGAGTTTCCTGTCCCACTGGCTGTACGAACCCAGCCCCACGGGCACATTGACTGCACGGACCTCGAACACCCCGCCAAGGGTATTGCCGCGTTTTTTCGTATCTTCTATTATTTTCATTGCCTTTTTCGATGCCGCTGTATCGGGCATATTCATCTGATATTCATCCGACGCTGCTATCCTGCTTAATTTCCTGAGGTAGTTATGCCCCAATGTTATCATTGGCAGGACATCCGGCTTTATCCTTACCGCACCCAGTGAGACTACATAACTATAAAGCTCTATGGAGATATTGGAAAGCAGCAGCTTTGCGACTGCACCTACTGCGGTCCTCACGGCTGTTTCTCTCGCACTCGATCGTTCAAGCACGTTTCTCAGGTCATGATGATCGTATTTTATACCACCAGATAAATCCGCATGCCCGGGCCTTGGCATGGTTACAACCCTCCGTGAGGTATTCTTATGGATAGGATCCATTACATCTTCCCAATTCTGCCAATCCTTATTCTCGACATAAAGGGTTACCGGCGAGCCTATGGTGTAGCCTCCCCTGACACCTGACAGGATATCCACATGGTCCTTTTCTATAGACATCCTGTTCCCTCTGCCATACCCGGTCTGCCGTTTCGACAAGCAGGAATTTATTATGCTTGGATCTATAAAAAGATCGGCGGGCAATCCCTCTATTATGGCTATCAAGCCTTTGCCGTGAGATTCCCCGCCAGTAAAGTATCTTATCATTAGTATCCGGTCATCAGTTCATAAGTTTCTGGCAATCTCTTCCCGACCACTATTGATTAACTATCCTCGGCGTAATGAATATAAGAAGCTCGGTTGTCTGGTTTGTTTTTGTCGTATTCTTAAACAGCCAGCCGATCAAAGGTATCTTATAGAACCAGGGTACACCGGATATAGTCGTTGATTTGTTAAACTGGTATATTCCACCGATAACTGTTGTTTCACCGTTCTTGACAAGCACCTCTGTGTCTGCCTCTTTTTTGGAAATACTCGGCACACCGCTCGCACTGAGTATGGAGGTATCAGGTGCGTTCTTATCCGCTTTGATTTTCATGATGATACTGCCGTTTGCTGTTATATGCGGAGTAACTTCAAGACTCAGGACCGCATCTATAAATTGTGTCTGTGTTCCCATCTGTGAAACAGTCTGGTACGGTATCGATAAACCCTGCTGTATCTTAGCCTGCGTATTGTCGAGGGTTGTAACCTTAGGGCTGGAGATGATCTTACCTTCACCCGTTTGTTCCATTGCACTCAACTGAAGATCCAGGAGGAAGCTGTTTGTCAGATTTCCAAAGGTGAATCCAATAGCACCGCCCGAACCAGAACCAACTGCAGCGGGCAGGTTGACCATGTAATTATTGCCGCTTGCACCAACACCGCCTGCTAACGGTAATGGCTGGGATGTTGAGTTCTGCTGTATGGTGCCTCCGCCGATGCCTATAGTATTCGGGAACGACAGGCCTGTTGCATTGCCGTAAGCAGGGCTTGCATGATAAGCATTCCCCCATTGTACGCCAAGCTGACGGGTAAAGTTGGTATCCGCCTCGACGATCCTGGCTTCTATCAGAACCTCCGGTGTTTGCAAATCAAGGGCCTTCACAAGCTTTTCCGATTCTGTTATAACTTTTGGCACGTCCTTTATGATGATCGAATTTGTCCTTGCATCCACGCTGACGGTTCCTCTTGAGGTCAAGAGTGATTTGAGCTGGGCGGCAAGATCGGATGCCTTTGCGTAGTTAACCGGAATAATCCTTGTTACGAGTTCCTCGAGCTTCTCCTGTTTCTGTTTTGCCTCAAGCTGGGATTCTTGTTCTTTTCTCAGTGTTGCAAGCGGAGCAATCCTTATGATGTTGCCGACCTGTACCATGCCGAGATTATTCGTCTGGAGTATTATATCCAATGCCTGGTCCCAGGGAACATTGGTCATCTTCATGGTAATCTTACCGTGAACATCATCACCCGCTATGATGTTCTTATTGCTTACCTCCGCAATAAGCCTCAATATGTCCTGGATATCCGCATCTTTGAAATCCAGCGAGATACGCCGTCCTGTGTAGATGCGTTTCATGCCAAGGCTGTTCGGAGAAAAGACGACAGGGGAAGTAGGCGGAGTACTTATCTGCTGAGAGGATGGAGCGCCGGGAATTTCTCCCTCGGGTTTAGGAAGAACGACAACGCCCTGTTCCTGTACACCGGATCCGATGGTTGCAATTAACTTGTTACCTTTTTTATTCACGGTATAAGGAGGGAATTGGGACTTTGTTGTATCCAGGACAAATCGCACTTTGTCAGGGTATTGCCCGATCCTTACCCGTTCAACATCGTTTGTTCCAACAGGCATTTCGTTCGTTGGAAAAAGATTACCGACATTCAAAACATCGATAACAAGCCTTGGAGGATTATTGAGCCTGAAGGCATTATAATTTCCTATATCTCCATTCCCGATAAAATCAACCACGGTCTTATTGTCAACGGTGCTATATTTTATATCTATTATCTTCGATGCAACAGGCTGCTGCGTACCTGCAGGTTGCACCGGTTGTTGTTCTTCAACAACAGGAACTGCAGGCGTCGGAGTACTTTGCCCCGGCAAAGGAGGCAATGGTTGCTCTTCGCCCGAAACTGCAGTCTGGGTCGGCTGTAGTGCCGATTCTGTTATAACAGGCTGTTCTTCACCGGAAGGCGTAGCAGTCAAACCTGCAACGGGGGCCATTTCCGGAGAAGGCTGTTGTTCTGAGAGTGCAGGGGGCATATTCGGTTGCAGAGGTTGAACACCAGAAACGGGAGGTATCCCGGGTGCCAATTCTGCTCCGGTCCCTACCGGTGGAATTTCACCCAAAGAACTCTGCGCTTGAGCGGACGATGCTGTTTTGGAAATGTTAACAACGACGTTATTCCCCTGAACCGAGGCATTATAATCAACAAGTTTGTCCAATCCTATGTCTATCCTGCCCATAGAACTTCCGGCTTCTTTTAACGTTTTTACACTGATGGTGTTTATAACGCCGTTATTAATGACCATACTCTTTGATAAGGCAGATACATCCGCATTGGTAAGATCTACCACAACCCTTAAAGGATTTGTCATCTTATATACCGTATAAATAGGGGGGGCACTTCCTTCTATCGTCAATATGGTAGCTGTATCCTGATCTGATATGTCGATATTACCGATGATATTAGCACCTCCGCCAGGAACAGGTTGTGAGCCTGCACACGCTCCTATAAAAAATATTATCAACAAGCTTGATAATATGATTTGTGTTTTATTTTTTATTCTCATTTTGTTCCCCCTTAAATTTTTTCCGTTTTCTTTAATTTCATAGTAACTTCGTTTGTCTTGACCTTACCGGTAAAAACATCGGTGTACTGTTCCAAAACAACGATTTTCTCGTTCAATATGCGGATTATTACTCCGTTATTCTTACCAATTTTTGTGCCAATACCGACGATATACGTTTTACCGGTAGGATCTTCTATTATGGCCTTTGCATTCGAAAGTCCCCATATTATTCCCCTCACGGTAAGCTGATCCAGCGAAAACTGCTGCAACGGAGTGAGGGCTGTCGTGGGTTTTACTTTGCTTATATCAAACGGCTCAAACGGATCGGGTTTACCTGCCGGATTATAATAATAGGAAGAAGTCCCGGCCGTCGTACTACTCGGGGTCTGAGCAGCTTGAACAGGCGGAGGTGCCATCTGTTTCACAGGATTCACCACAGTCATGTTGTTTTTGGGAACAACCTTTGGCACCGGTGCTTTCTTACATCCGCTCACACCAGCTACCACTATCAACATACTTGTCAACAGTAAAGATTCTATCCTTTTCATACTTGTTTCCTTTTCATCTTTTTTTACCTGCTGCAGCTGCAGCAGGTGCAGATTCTACAAACCGGAATATCTTCGTTAAAAAAGCCGCATCAAGCATGGTCTTACCCGTGGAGGTCTGCTGCTTAACCTTGAGATCCAAATCAGAAACATTTATGATCCTCTGCAGTTCTGCAAGTTTATAAAGAAACATCGCTATGTCATCATAGGTCCCTGTTAAATGTATCTGAACCGGTATTTCAGCATAAAATCCCTTTACCACTTCTGCCTTGGGTTCTATCTGAATAACATTCAGTTCGGTTGTTTTTGACAGGGTATTGAGCGTAACCAGATACTTATCAACCTCCGGATTGTTGGGAAGTTTCGTCAAAGCTTCGTTCAATTGTTCCGAGAGTTTATTGAGCTCATTCTGAAACTCTTCTTTATGATCCGCAATTGCCTGGGTTTCAAGGACTTTTGCCTGAACAGACCGTTCCTGCCCCTGCAAACCGGTATAGGTGTTCCTCTCGGCCAGGTAGCCGGGCCATACGTATAAATCCAACAGCAAAATCAGTATAAAAATAATGCCAAGCACTAAAAGCTTTTGTTGGAGGTTCAGCTTTGCCAATGTATTTATGTTTATATCCATAATCCTCTCCTTCTGTTATTGCAAAGTTTTTTGGGTTGTTCCCGTAATACTGTTACCCGGCATCGGATTAAATTTACAAGTGAGGGAAAATTTATACAGGAGAAGGTCGTTCGACTTTACCTGTTCCGTTTTAGAAAGATTAATATCACTAAAATAGGGATCTTTTGAAAGATTATCCATAAATTGCGCTATGGTGCTGTTGTCAAGGGCAACGCCGTCCATACCGATCAAATCGCCGTGCTGCTTGAGGGTCACCAGCCACAATTTTTTTGATAGTACACTGCTCGGGTCATAAGGGATCGATTTTGACAGTTCGTCCATCAAATGGATCTCGGCAGTTCTGTTTTTTTCAAGAGTGGTAATGATATCGAGTTTTGCCTTTATTTGATCCTTCATTTTCTTGAAATTGTTTATCTCGTTAACCGTTTTATTTAACTGCACCAGTTTTTGATTCAACTGTGCAATATTTTCCTTCGCCGAAGACATTTTATTGCGTATGTTTAATTCCATAAAAATTATCGCCGCAAGAAAAATGGCAACGAATATCCCGCCCACAAGTAACTGCTTGTAGATGTCGATCTCTTTTTGCGATACGGCTTTTTTCGACTGCTGTTTTAATAAATTTATTTTTATCATATTAGTTACCCGCCTTCCTTATTGCCAGACCAACAGCAACGGAAACAATCGGTGAGATTTCATTTATATAGTTGACATCGAAAACCTTTGTGTTGACCGCCACGCTTTTAAACGGATTTAAGGGCTCTACAGGTAAACTTGTTTTTTGGGCAATCAGGTTCAGGAATTCCGGTGTTTTCGATGTACCGCCGCTCATCATGATTTTCGTTATTTTCTCCCCACCGGTGGATAAATAGAAATCTATGGATCTCTGTATGTCTGCGGAAATGCCGTCAGACGCGGACTTGATAATTTCCATGACGTCCGGCGTAACGGGCGTTCCGCTCGACCCCACTTTTCTTTTCTCGGCTTCTTCCCGGGATATATTCAGGCCCTTTTGGATTTCTTCCGTTATTTGATTCCCTCCGGATTGCGTAAGGTCCCGTGCAAAAATAGAAATACCCTTGCTGACCACATTAAAATTCGTAATGCTTGCTCCGACGTTAACGATTACCACGGTATCGTTAACATATTCGGGGTAATTGACCTCGAACATATTCTGGAGTGCAAAAACGCCTATATCGATAATCGTTGTGTTCAGGCCAGCTTCACCTATGGCCGTTATATAATTATTGATAAGCTCTTTTTTCGCAGCAACAAGAAAAACGCTCATCTGACCCTCGGCAGTCGATCGTTCAAGCACCTGAAAGTCAAGGTTTACGTCGTTGATATTAAACGGTATGTACTGCTCCGCTTCCCATTGTATGGACTCGGCGAGAGCCTCGTCCGTCGTTATCGGCATACTTATCTTTTTCATGATTACCGAGTGCCCCGAAACTGCGGTTGCGGTATTCTTCGTTTTGATCTTCAGGTTTGCGAGAATACTCTTGATTGCGTCCGTCACAGCCGCGGTATTGATGATATCTCCATCGACTATCGTGTCCGGAGGGAGGTTTGCTACACCGAGATTCATCAACTGATAGTCTTTTTTACCGACAGCTTTCAATTCTATCAGTTTTACACTGCTGGTACCAATATCGAGTCCTATGAGTTGTTTACCGCCACCAAAAAAAGCCATAAAACCTCCTTTATCTATTACCCTTTAATCCGGAAAAATCTTATCTTTTTCTGAGATCTTAAATCCAAGTGCTTGAATAATTTTTCTTTTCGTATCGACTCTGCATTCCATACCCTGTTCAATTCTTGTTATAGTAAGGACGGATATATTTGCCTTTCGTGCGAGCTCAGCTTTACTCATTAATGCCTTGGTTCTTATCAATTTTAAATTGTTATGCCTGCCCATCATTATACCTCACTTGTAGTCTATAAGCACACATTTAAAATAAAATGTCAAGTATTTTATTACTATATACGTTAATGATATATAATTATGTATAATTATTGCTTCTTCTCGATGTGTAAACTGAAGGTCTGATAGGCCTTCCCCCCGAATCCGTCATCGACAACCACCTTTACGGTAACGGACGTTGCTGACGTTATGCCCGCTGTGTTCCATGATATCACTCCGTTCTTGCTGATGGTCATCCCCGGGGGTGCTGATTCAAGTTTATAAGACAACGGGTCGTTATCAATATCCGAGGCCTTCAGGTTGTAAGTGAAAATAGAACCGGTCATGACATCCGGTGGCTTCGATAGTATAACCGGAGCCGTATCCTGAATGGAAACATAAGCGCTTGCAACGCTTACCCCGTTCTTTTCACCATCCGAAGGCGTTACCATGACATAGACCATATCACCGTGCTTATAAGAAGCGCAGCTAAAGGTATCTCCCGTCTGATCGCTGACAGGGTTACCATTTACATACCATTGGTATGTAAATGATACCGGATCCCCGTCGGCATCGGACGCCCGGACCGATACTTGCAATGTTGAGGCTATCGTCGGGTCCAGAGGCGTCAGGTTGATCGAGGTAATAACCGGGGGTGAGTCCTGTATGGTTATAGCCGGAGAAACAGCCAGCGTTTGCGTCCCTTTTGCATTCGAATAAGAAACAACCGCCGTAATGGTGTCACCCTTTTTGAATTCACCCTGAAGGGTATCCGCAGACACGGTATTCTGGTTGTTGATATACCAGGCAATGTTTGTGGAATGCATATTTGCTGGCATGGAAACGGTAAGGGTGCTTTTTACCGTAGGGTTTTCGGGTTGAATTTCAACAGACTGAACACGTTCGACTTGGGGATTGACATTACCGGAAAACATGGTTCTCACCTGTTCATTGCGTTTCTGACAACCCGCTATTAAGAAGATACTTAAAAAGATAAAAGAAATATTTTTCATCTCCACCCCCATAATTTATTCAATACCATATTCTTTCAATTTGTACATCAAAGCTCTCAGGCTTATTTCGAGTAATTGCGCAGCCCGGGTTTTATTGCCGCTTGTTTCTTTCAATGCCTTGTTTATCAGTTCAACCTCATACTTTTTCTGAGCCTGTTTGATAGAAAACCCGCTCTCGGTGCCGGCAGGAAACATACTGTTCTGTGATTGAATCGTATCGGGTATGACCTCGGGCATTATGAGCTCTTTTTCCGTCAATATACATGCCCTTTCGATCACATTCTCGAGTTCCCGGACATTTCCGTACCATGCATTCTTCATGAAAAGGTCAATGACTGATTCGTCAAAGCCTTTGATGGATTTCGAAAAGTTTACCGCATTCCTTATTAAAAAAGCAGTGGCAAGCAGCGGTATATCTTCCCTGCGTTCCCTGAGGGGCGGTAATTTGATATTGAAGACATTCAACCTATAATAAAGGTCATCCCTGAATTTACCGTTTTTAACCTCATCGGACAGGTCTTTCGATGTTGCCGCAAGAAATCTGACATCGATAGTAATGGATTTGGTATCCCCTATTCGGAATATTTGGGACTGTTCAATGGCGCGCAGCAGCTTCACCTGTAAACTAAACGGCATCTCTCCGATTTCATCAAGAAACAGTGTCCCTCCGTCTGCGGCTTCGAACAATCCCCGCTTACTTGCATAAGCACCGGTAAAGGCACCCTTTGCATATCCGAACAGTTCGCTCTCGAGAAGATTTTCCGGTATCGCACCGCAATTAATGGATATAAACGGTTTGTTCTTTCTGTCGCTGTTATAATGTATTGCTTTTGCAACAAGTTCCTTGCCGGTACCGCTTTCTCCGGTAATCAGTACGGTCGTTTTAAGACCCGCCACCTTTTTTATCTCATTGAGCACATTCAGGATCTTTTCGCTCTTGCCGATGATGGCGCTAAAATCGTATTCCTTTGCAACGGCTTGTTTAAGGGTAAGGTTCTCCCGGTACAGTTTTAAACGCTCTTCTGCCTTTTTAACCGTCAGAATAAGCTCGTCCGGCTTAAACGGTTTTGTTATATAATCATAGGCGCCCGCTTTAATAGATTCCAGAGCACTGTCTATAGTGCCGTATGCGGACATCATGATGACGGTCGTTTCAATTCCGTTGTGCTGAAGTGCTCTGAGCAGTTCCCTTCCGTCCATCTTGGGCATCTGTATGTCACAGATTACAAAATCATACGGTTGTTTTTTGAGCTCCAGAAACGCATCCTCCCCATTGGATGCGGTATCCACCTGATAGCCGTTCGTACTCAGAATATTGGAAACGGCAAACCTGATATTCTCCTCATCGTCGACAACAAGTATTTTGATTTGATCAGCCATAGTTACATAATAACATGTAATGCCTGCGAAACTCAAGAGAACAAAGAAGAAGAGGACATTCCATCGTTACAATATTATTGAATAGGAACTCGCCGTGACCCGCTGATTTCGACGGGGTTCTTCAATTTTAGCGAAGCACCCAAAAATACATTTGCAACATACGGGATTGTAATCATGTCATGGCAAGGAGCGTTTTGCGGCGAAGCAATCCGTCAATACAAAGGGATCGCTTCGTCGTTTCATTTTTTGCAATGACAAATTACCGGTCATTGCATTTCTTTGGTCAAACGATGGTTAATACAATCCCTTGAGCAGATCGAGCGGTGCTTTGTTCAGGAGTGACGCTATAAACCCGTCGGTGATAAGCTTTTCTGCCTGTTGATGCGGTATCCCTCTGCTCTTCAGATAAAACATGACCTGATCGTCAGCCATACCCGAGCTTGCACTGTGGGATGCAATGACATCGTCCTCGTCTATCCACAGACTCGGTATGCCATCGAACCTTGCATGTTCACCCAGCATTATGGACTTCTCCGCTTGTTCCACCTTCGCCCTCTTCGAGCCTGAAGCAATGTGCGTTAAAGCCCTGTACACAACCTTTGCCGTATCAAGAACCGCGACCCTGACCAGTACGGATGTAACCGTATCCGGAGCCGTGTGAAATGTTTCGTACGACATGTCTTTTTGGGCTTCCCCCTGGGCGACGACTACTCCGGTCATTCTGCTTTCGGCACGGGGTCCTGCAAGCATCGAACGCACGCTCATCGCTGTGTTCGCTTCATAAAGATCCACATGATACCAGTTTACCGTTGCTCCTTCCGCTACCCGTGCACGTTTAACGGCCGTATAAAACGATCCCTTTTTCGATCGGTTCAGGGTTATATAATCGATACGTGAACCTTCACCTGCGTAAATTTCCACGTCGTCGGAAATCATACCGCCATTGCTGCCTTCCGCAATTCTCAGGATGGTGATATGCGCCCCTGGTTCAAGGACTATGAGGTCATGATGAACGAGCATGCCGCTGTCCTGCGATGCCTTTACCAATTCGATAAGCGGCTCTTTTACGGTATCTTTGAGATTCAGGTAAAATCCCTTTGCATACATACGGTCAAGCTGAAGGAAGGATTCATCCATTGCATGGAACTTACCCCTGCCTCCCGTATCCAGTTTCATAAGGCCGGACAGCAGAGGTAAGGCGCCGGTATCCTTTGCAAGATCGATCGCCGAAAGCGAAAGTCCCGGCTTACGGGGATCGTTTTGCCCGGAAAGATATCCGTCAATATTTCCGATACTCTGTCTACCTTTTAAAACATCTCCAAAAGATTGAATGTATTTCTCATACCGTTCTTTGTTTCCATCATTGAGCAGGTGAAGCATTCCGGGTTGTACAAACTGTGGATGGAACCTTTTCCACTCTGGCAGAAGAACACCGGTTGCCATGTTACGCTCCTTTCATTTCGAGCTGGATCAGCCGGTTCAACTCGACCGCATATCCCATGGGCAGCTCTTTTGCTATGGGCTCTATAAATCCCCTTACAACAAGGGCAACCGCATCGTCCCTTGAGATACCCCTGCTCATGAGATAAAACAATTGTTCCTCATCTATTTTACCAACGGTCGCTTCGTGTCCAACGGACGATTGCGGAGTAAGCTGCTCGATGATAGGGATGGTATCAACGCTGGACTTGTCGTCAAGCATAAGGGACTGACATTCAACATGGGCCTTTGCACCGTTTGCATTGCTTCCTATTCTCACCAGCCCGCGATACACGGACTTGCCGCCATCTTTGCTTATACTCTTCGAGATAATGCTTGCGCTGGTATCCGGTGCCGCGAGTATGACCTTTGCACCGGTATCTTTATATTGTCCCTTGCCCGCAAACGCAATGTTCAGGTGCTCTGCCCGCGCACCTTTGCCTCTCAATATTGAGGCAGGGTACAGCATAGTCACCCCGCTGCCCATGGAACCTCCCACCCATTCCATAATGCCGTTCTCTTCAACGATTGCGCGTTTCGTGTTGAGGTTATAAACATCCGTACTCCAGTTCTGTATAGTGGTATACCGGGCTCGTGCATTGTCTTTGACAAATATTTCAACAACCGCCGAGTGAAGGGAACTGACACTGTACCGCGGGGCCGTACAGCCTTCAATATAATGCACTTCTGCCCCCGGCTCGACAATGATAAGGGTGTGTTCAAACTGTCCCGATGACTTGGTATTCATTCTGAAGTATGTTTGGAGAGGAATGTCGACTTTTACGCCCTTTGGCACATACACGAAGCTCCCGCCGCTCCAAACGGCACCATGCAACGCCGCAAACTTATTATCAGCGGCAGGCACGCATTTTGTCATAAAGTATTCCTTTACAAGGTCGGGATGCTCCTTTACTGCAGAGTCCATATCGGTAAAGAGAACCCCTTTACTGTCCCATGCCTTTTTCAGGTTTGTATAAACCGCCTCTGATTCATACTGGGCAACAAGGCCTGCAAGATATTTTTTTTCTGCCTCGGGTATACCGAGTGCATCGTATGTTTTTTTTATCGCATCCGGGACATCCTCCCATTTCATCGCCTTATAATCCTCGGGCCTGATGTAGAATATTATCTCGTCGAAGTTAAGGGCGGAGAGATCGGGTCCCCATGTGGGAACAGGCTTTTCCCTGAATATATCGTATGATGCAAGCCGTTTTTCCAGCATCCATGAAGGTTCTTGCTTCCTGGCTGATATCTCCCTTATGATATCTTCATTCAGCCCCTTTTTGGATCTGAACACATATTTTGAATCAACGGGCTGTTCGAGAACATTATCGAGAGGTTCTATCGTTGAAGCGCTCATCTACTCCTCCTTTACCCATTCATAGCCCATCTTATCAAGCTGCTGCGCAAGCTCGTACCCCCCGGACTTGACAACCTTGCCGTCAACCATGATGTGAACAAACTGCGGTTTGATGTAATCGAGTATGCGCTGGTAATGCGTTATCAAAAGCAATGAAAGGCGGTCTTCTTTGATAAGCTTGTTTATACCTTCTGAAACAAGCCTCAATGCATCGATATCAAGACCGGAATCTATCTCGTCGAGGACTGCGAACTTCGGGAGCAGAACTGCCATCTGCAGGATCTCGTTGCGCTTCTTCTCGCCCCCTGAAAAACCCTCATTCAGATACCGGTCCAGAAAGGTTTGGGGTATGGACATGGCATCGACCCTCTTGTTCAGGGCTTTATGGAATGCAAGTATAGGAACATCTTTTTTTTCTTTTGCCTCTACCGCTGTCCTTAAAAAGTTTTCTACGGATACGCCGGAAACCTCCATGGGATACTGAAAACCGAGAAATATGCCTTTCCGTGCCCGCTCATCGACAGCGAGGTTGAGTATCGATTCGCCGTTGTAGAGTATATCGCCGTCTGTTACCTTATATTTGGGATGTCCCATAATTGTATACGACAGGGTAGATTTTCCCGACCCGTTCGGTCCCATAAGTGCGTGGACTTCATACGGGTTTATGGTTAAATCCAGTCCCTTTATAATCTTCTTGCCTTCTATTTCCACATGTAAGTTCTTTATTTCAAGCAAAGACATACAACCTCCCATCCTTAGTATCATAGTCATTTATTCAAAAGTCTTCAACAACGCAAGGTTTTTCATTGCATTTTCCGGGTTAAGCTTATTATAGTGTCACCTATGACTATAGCAGAACGCATACAATCGCTGGAAAAATTCGGTATAAAGCCCGGGCTGGAACGCATCTCGGCAATGCTTGACTATCTTGACCATCCCGAAAAGGCATACAAAATTATCATCGTGGGCGGTACGAATGGTAAGGGCTCTACCTGCTCGATGATCGATTCTATCCTCCGCAGTTCAGGATACAAAACGGGTCTGTACACATCTCCGCATCTTGTATCCATGCAGGAAAGAATAAAAGTCAATGGAGAGATGATAGACCAAGCGTCATTCGATGCCACCGGCGAACGGTTGTTTGATATCATCGGCAGCAGGGCTGAATTGTCCGATCTCACCTATTTCGAATTTATGACTGCCGCTGCCCTCCTCCATTTTAACAAGCTAAAGATAGATATCGCTATACTCGAAGTCGGAATGGGCGGAAGGTTCGATGCCACAAATGCCGTACAACCGGATATATCCGTCATAACCAATATAGCCCTGGATCATCAGCTCTACCTCGGCACAACTGAGCAGGAGATAGCCAGGGAGAAAGCCGGTATTATCCGGTCCGGAAAACCCTTTGTAACAACCGACATGAACCCTGTTTCACGGCAAGTCCTCGAAGTGGAGTGTGCAAACAAGCACGGCATTCTTTATGCCATGGACAGTGCATTTTCTATTTCGGGAACCGAAGCGGATTTTAGTTTTTATAACGATCGGCGGGCAATAGAGGGACTACGATTAGCGCTGAAAGGCAGACATCAGATCTCCAATGCAGCAGCAGCTATTCAGGCGGTCCTCCTGATTGATGAAACAGTCACAAAGATTGCGGACAACTCAATAAGGGACGGACTTTTGAAAACATCGTGGCCCGGCAGATTTGAAATAATCCGGAAAAACCCCGACGTAATCCTCGATTCGGCCCATAACCCTGCCGGCATTCAAACACTTATCAAGACGGTAAAGGATTATTATTTAACCCCCTTGCATCCCCCTTATCAGGGGGAAAGTAATAGGGGGCTTCCTTCTTATCCGGGGCAAACGAAGTCTGTCACTGTTGTATTTGCCGTATCAAAGGACAAACAGTGGCAGAGTATGATAACCCAGCTTTCAGAGATAGCAGACACATTCGTACTTACCTCATATACCGGGGAAAGGAGTGCGGCTCCGGAAGAGCTTGCCGGTTTCATCCGTTCAATCCGTCTCAGCAGCCCCGACCGTTTGCATGTTATCTCATCCTCACAAAGTGCGCTGAACCATGCTCTTGCCATAACGCCGGCTCATGGTGTAATTGTTGTAACAGGTTCTATCTTTCTGATAGGAGAAATAAAAATGGAGATACAGGTATGATTTACGCCGGCATAACTATAGATACGATTCTCGAAGACGCGTTGAAATCCGGTGCGGACTTTGCCGAACTGTTTTTCGAAGAAACAACGTTTTCGAACATAAGGGTGGAGTCAGGCAAGATCGACAGGGCAATAGCAGGGACCGACAGCGGTATGGGCTTGCGGTTGTTTAACAATGGCATAGTCTACTATGCCTCGACGACGAATCTGACGCAGGCCGGCGCTCATAATCTGTTAAAGGCACTCTCAGCATACCTCAAAAGGAAGAATGGTACAAAACAGGTGGTTCTTTCTGAACCTTCAAAGGCCTGCACGCAGGTTGTAAAACATCCCCTCGGCATCAATCTCACAAGAAAGGCGGATAGTATATTAACCGCTCAAAACGAGGCATACAAACTGAGCAATCAGATCGTACAGGTTCAGGGAGCATACATTGATAGTGTCAGAAAAATAGCGGTCTTTTCTACCGGGGGTACGTCCGTTGAAGACGAACAGATACGGACGACCATAAGCTTCAATGTTATCATGGAAAAGGACGGCAAACTCCACACCGGCTATGAATCCCTGGGCGGATCAATCGGGATGGAGCTTTTTAATAATGATGCCCACATAACGACCGTTAGGACCGCGGTAAACAGGGCCATAAAGATGAGTAACAGCATACCCATAAAAGGCGGGAAAATGACTGTAGTCCTGTCAAGCGAGGCTGGCGGCACCATGATACATGAAGCAGTGGGGCATGGCCTTGAGGCTGACCATATTTACAAGGGACTCTCTGTATATGCGGACAAACTGAACAAAAAGGTTGCTTCACCGCTCATTACCGTTGTGGATGACCCGACTCTGCCGGGCATGAGGGGTTCCTTCCATTACGATGATGAAGGTACAAAAGCAGGCCGTAATATCGTGATAGAAAACGGCATTTTAAAAAATTATCTGTTCGACCTCAAATACGCGACAGAGCATGGTATGCGGCAGACAAGCAACGGCAGGAGAGAATCATTCAGGTACCCGCCGATACCGCGCATGACCAATACCCTTATCCTGAGCGGGAAAGATGATCCTTCTTCCATTATATCCGACGTGGAAAATGGTTTGCTTGTTCTCAAAATGGGCGGAGGAGAGGTAAATACGGTAACCGGTGACTTTATATTTGAGATCACGGAAGGTCATACGATAGAGCGCGGCAAAATAGGCCCGCCCGTCGAAGGTGTAACGCTGCTTGGTAACGGTCCCGAGGTGCTCCAAGAGATAGACAGGGTTGGCAGTGATATCGGCTATAGTATCGGTACCTGCGGCAAGGACAACCAGGGAGTACCTGTTGCGGACGGGCAGCCGACTCTTCGGATCCCCCGGATCGTCGTCGGCGGTAAAAAATAACCATATAATTTATATTGACATGATAACTGCTCCGGTAGATAAAAGAAAGGACTGATAGAAAAGGAGAACGTATGTTTGTACCTTCAAAACTTTTTTTAACAAAGGGTATAGGAAGACATACCCAGAAGCTAACAAGTTTTGAGATGGCACTCAGGGATGCGAAGATAGCGGAATATAACCTGGTACGGGTAAGCAGTATTATACCTCCGAGGTGTAAGATCATCACCATTGATCAGGGCTTGCAATACCTCCAGCAAGGGCAGATTGTATTCTGTGTGTTATCGGAGAACACGTCAAACGAGCCTCACCGGCTGACTGCGGCATCCATAGGTCTTGCAAATCCCAAGGATGAAACAATACACGGTTATCTTTCGGAACATCACAGCTTCGGGCAGACCGAGAAGATCGCAGGGGATTATGCCGAAGATCTTGCCGCATTCATGCTTGCGACAACACTCGGTGTGGAATTCGATCCAACCAAAAGCTGGGACGAACAGAAAGAGATCTGGACTATCAAAGGACACGTCGTTACAACACGGAACATAACCCAGTCCGCAACCGTTGATAAAGAAGGCTACTGGACAACGGTTTTAGCAGCGGCAGTACTCCTGCCGTGAGAAGGAATTAGGATGGCGGCACCGATCTTCGACAGACACAGCTTTTTACGGTACACCGTACCGATCGAACAAGCGAAATTTTTGATTTTACCGGTCCCGTACGAGCAGACTACGTCGTACGGTACGGGCACGAAAAAAGGCCCGGATGCTATTATCAAGGCATCGCAGTACCTCGAATTGTTCGATGAAGAGCTCGCTCTCGAACCTTACCTTGAAGGCATACACACCCTGGAGCCCATAGCGTTTGATAAAGGACCGTCAGAGCGATCCATAGATAAAATTTATGAAACGGTAAAGGCCCTGCCCCTGCAAAACAAGTTTTTGGTTTCATTCGGAGGCGAACATTCCATAACCTACCCGATACTCAGGGCATTCGCTGAACAGGCCCCGAGGATGAGCGTACTCCAGATAGATGCGCATTCCGATCTCCGTGATGCGTACGAAGGCACAATCTACAGTCATGGATCCGTGATGGCGCGGATAAAAGATATGGTGGACATTGTTCAGGCCGGTATTCGGAGCCAAAGCAAAGAAGAGTACGACTTCATAAAAAAGAGGGGCATTCGCACCTTTTATATGCATATGATACGCAGCGATAATCTATGGAAGGAGCATGTTGTGGACGCACTCGGGAACACCGTGTATTTAACCATAGACCTCGACGGCTTCGATCCGTCTGTTGCGCCGGCTGTCGGTACACCAGAGCCGGGCGGACTTTCGTGGTACGATGTCATCGATCTGATAAAGATGATCATAAAAAAGAAGCATCTCGTGGGCTGCGACATCGTGGAGCTTGCACCCGAGCCGCATTCGATCACAACCGATTTTCTCGCTGCAAAACTTGCCTATAAGATTATGGGCAACCTTATCGCATCCAGATCTTGAACTTTTGAATCTTGATTATTGAATATTTAATCTTCAATTTCTTCGTTTAAGCCGGCACGCATTTAAAACTTGACTATTATTGCAAAGTAAACTATTGAATTCAAAAATGGAGGTGCATTATGGGAAAGAAGGGTTTATGGTTGTTTCCGGTATTCGCTCTGTTCAGTCTTTTATTAACGCAGTGTTCAACAAGCAAGGTGGATCCCTATCAAAACACACTCAATGCAGACAAGATCATCGAAAACGGTGGACTGAATAGCAGCGGCTCAAGAGGACAGGCTCAATCTCTGTACGCCGATGCTCTGAATAACCTTGGGAAAGGCGACCCAAATTACAATTTTATTTATTCGCATGCAAACTTCGGGCTTGCCATGATCGGTACATGGAATGGACTTGATACAATATCAAGTTTATTGAGTTCTACCAATCTGCTGGGAGGGAGTTCCGGCAGTTCTTCATCAGGCTGTCAGCCCATAGACCTTTCGGCATATCAGACACTTCTGGGGCCGGTTATCGATAATATGATCTCACCGATAGTTGCCCATCTGCAGGCTGTGAGCACTTTTACGGGTTTTGATTTTACTATTAATACGGCAACACTGGTTATTCTCCCCAATATGGGAGTGTTGATCACATCTCTCGCGGGTCAGAGCTTTACCCTCGATATGTCGGGTGCGTACGACCTCGGCGAGGTTGATGCCATGCTCAGCTTGTTTGAAACAATCCAGGGCGGTGCCAAGGTGTTATTCGCGTACAACGGCGTACTAAACGAAGTTGCAAACCTCTTGATTGGATTAACAAAAACGGGATGCACCATGCCCAATCCTTTGACGGATCCCAACTTCGGTACACTGACTTCGAACGGTGCCCAGATGCTCTCCGATGCACAGTATCTTCTTTCCGATGCAGCCAAAAACTTCTCCAACAGCATGGGTGCAATCATGGCAAGAACCGGAGATAATTCAAATCACGGATTCATAAATTATGTCGATAACGACAAGAACGGAAAATACGATCCCCCTACATCAACAACGACTGGAGACACATGGGGTTCGGAAGTATTGGGCCAGGTTGTTGTTGTTATATTAAAACTGTTGCCGGGTATAAGCCCGAGCATAGGTTCCAATCAAACAATTAAGGGCATCATTACCTTAATAAGCGGCATGGGCCAAAAACAAGCAGCACAATTGATCAGTAATGAGTTGTTTGTTACCGGCGGACTTTCCATTCCCCTCAGTGCAAGCATGACGCTTACACTGCCAGCCATATCGAGACTCATCTATCTGACGGATTTGCAGTCCGCTTCCAATGCGCTGTATGCAAGTATCATTGATAACAATGGCCAGCATCCGCTGGATATTATACCTGCAATACCGGTACTTGTGCCGAGATTGCTCCCTGTGTTGGAGCCTCTGCTTGCCGGTTTAGGTTCGACCAGCAGTACGCTCGGTCCATTACTCGGTATGCTTCCACAACTTTTGTCTCAGATGCTTGATTCTACAGGCGACGCCTACATATCACTGCCGGTATTGCCATCCATCGACCTTGGCGCGTTCTTGAGTAACCCACCTGCCGACTTGAAGACACTCGCACCGATGTCTTATCAGTCTACATCACCCCTCGTCGGCACAAGCACGTATACAGCACCGGAGGCATTTGCAGATGGATTTGTCCATGTTCCAGGAAGCGAGAACAATGGAGCAGGCTACTGGACAGCAACGGCAAGCTTTTCTCCCGGCACGGACGGTTCTGCGAGCGGACCCGGTAATGTAATAAATGGCACCGTGAACGGCACCTGTGATGCAGTTAAAATAACAACAGATCCTACAACCGGCACACCGCTTACGTATACGATAACCGGGCCTTGCACCGGAAATCCGACATCACCGTCTTATTCCGGCGAATGGTATGCAGACAACGGTGACAATGTATGGCACGCAGGCACGCCCGTATGTAATAGCACGCAATCGAATCAGCCCTGTTTTGTTAATATCTATGGCGACGGGCAATTTCATCAGGTAGGCGATATTGTGGAGCAAACGGATGAAGAACAGTCATTCCCATTTACAGGCCTCAGCTTCTCAGGCATAACCATGACAGCATGGAGTGATACCGGCACAGACAGGGTACCGGATAACCTTGAGCTTGGCTATAACTCGACTAACCCTGATCCGTATGGCGACGACATATCGTGTACTACCCTTACCTCTCTATCTTTAGGTCCGCTATCTATTGGAATTCCATGGCCCATACCAAATGCTCCTACAATTGGGAATGCCGTTTGCGGAGAAAAGAACGGCCAACCAGACCTATGGAACGGTTCTCTGTTCTCGCTGCTCTACGCTGGAGCATATATTAATACGGCTCCGCTGGGAATCGCGTTGAGTATGGGTGTATTAATGCCACTCGGAGGAGTACTTTCTCCTGGCTCAACTTCGTTTTTCCCGAGATACCATTACTGGCCGGGCAGCACATTTGTTGATCCGCCAAAACTAATTACAATTAATATAACGGGAACCACATTTAAGCAACTGGCTGCAATGTTGGTTACGGATCCCACTCTGGGACCTTTACTCCAACAGATACTTCCAACAAATACACTGGACACAATTGGCATTGCATTGCCCAATGATGCGTACATGTTCTTCCCGGATCCGACCTTTGGCGGACTGCTCACGGTGGGACAATTCAACTGGTGCAGCAAGTACCAGAACTATGTCGGTATACCCTATAATGCTTCTGCGCCATGCGATACCATAAGCTATTCAACTGCAAATATGAACAATGCACAGTTGAACCAGTACGTAGGCGTGGTGAACCTGCTCATCAATGTGATAACAGGCAAGGTCAATCTCAGCAATTTAGGATTGTAAAGATTTTTCACGGGGCGATCGAAGATCGCCCCGTTCTTATTTCTATGACGACCTACAAAATTCCAGATGACATAATAGTTACGGAACTTGACAATAACGAGGCAATACTGCTGGATATGCGGAACAAGCACTATTATTCCCTGAATGAAACAGGTCTTGTGATCTTCAGGGGGATTGAATCAAACCTTACGCAGGACAGGATTGTAGAAGAAATTATGTCTGCTTATGCCATAGACCGGGATAAAGCAGGCAGTAGTGTAAAAAACCTCATACAACGGTTATTGTCCCTGAACATAATAGAGAAACATGCAACATAAATCAACCCTGTTTTTACTCTCCTTCGCTGTAGCAGCACTTACATCAGCGTGCTCGAGACAAACCTATCAGACATTCTTAAATCAGCAACCCTTGATAGTCTTCGTATCTGCCAGAGACGGCGATTACAGCATATACTCTATGAAAGAGGACGGCGCGGCAGTAACACGGCTCAGCGATCCGTCATCCGATTGTGTATTACATCAGTGCTTTGACACCTACCCTACCGCATGCAAAAACAGTATCGCGTTTGCTTCGAATAGGACAGGCAGGTTCCAGATATACACAATGTCCATTGACGGCAGCAACCTGACACAGCTTACCGATACCCAAAATGCCGATTCGGATGCACCCGATTACAGCCACGATTGCAGCACCATCTCTTATACGCTGGCTGTGTCTACCCAGCGAGAGCTTGAGATTATCAATCCCAAAACAGGCATGAGCTCGCAGATAACCAACGATGACGGTTCAGGCGCATGCTGCGGTAAATACTCTCCCAACGACAAAACCATCGCATACATTCATGACCCATTCCCCGGTGCAAACCCCATACCGAGCAGTGAGGCACCCATGAGCATTTACACGATCGCTCCTGACGGTTCGAACAGGCAGTGGCTATGCAACACAGCCAACGTCGTGCCCCCTCTTTCGTGGTCGCCTGACGGTAAAACAATAATCTTCCTTGCCGCATCACCATCAACCGGACACCTCCAGGTATTCTCCATGCCTGTGGACTGCAGTGCTCCGCCGAAAGGATTGTCAAACCCTCAGTTCGATGCATTCGACCCTGCATACTCTCCCGGTGGAAATTATATCGCTTATGTATCCACACAGTATGGCAATGAGAGGATATTTCTCATGAACGCAAACGGCTCAAATAGTTTCGATATAACCAATGATGTCCATCTGAATGATCAGCCGACATGGCAGAAAGGCCTCCTATTACCTGCACCGTAGTAAACAAGACTGTCCTGTTTTTCAAAATCGGGGTTTATACCTTTTTTATTCCTTCGCTTGAAAAAAAACACGGATTGAAGGAGCTATTCGCTCTCCTGTCGCAGCATAAAAAACAATCTTCCTGCGATAAGAATACCATAAGAGACTTCGTCCATATGTGGCTCAGCATAAAGGGCATGTTCAAGCCCCAGCATTGCTGGAACAGAACGCTCTTACTCTATAAATTCCTGAAGTCTGCCGGATACAACGTGACCATCTACACCGGTATTCGTAAGGATGCCATAGATAAGACTTCGATCACAGGGCATAGCTGGGTCACCATCGACGGTGAAGTATTTGATGATAAAAAAGATGTTGCTCACGAACATTTTATAACATTCCACTATCCATGACAGAGTTATTCGACCCGCTCAGAAGCCTATTGCTTGATGTATGTTCCCCGGTTAAATCCACGGAGCATATAACGTTTCTCAAACAAAAACTCGGGGAAACGGCGCCGGAAAGGATTCTGAAGCTTGCAGCGATAGAGTTTCTTTCCCCGCTTTTATATTACCATCTGAAGCAACTCAATATACCCGGGTATAACGGTATAGTATCCCGGCTCAAAGAAAGCTACATGAAGAACACCGCACGCAATGTTTTGTTACTCAAACGGGTTAAGCTATTAAAGAGACAGGCAGAACAAGACGGCATTCGAATACTGCTGTTAAAGGGTGCCGGGCTATCCATATCTGTTTATCATGAGATAGGACTGAGACCGATGGCTGATATAGACATATTGATCGAGCAGCAGCATACCGCGAGAATACGGGAACTTATGGAGCAAAACAACATGCACCCCTTATTTAAGGACACGAACCAAAACTGGCTCTTCAATATAAAATCCCATATAGTGCCCTACCAGTCATTCGACAATACCCTGTCTCTCGAGGTCCACACGCGATTGTTTGATGACAGGTTTATACATTTTGCAGATATAGATCCATTTGAGAAGGCTTTCTCCGTAAACTGGGACAATGAATCATTCCTTCTTCCGGATCCTTCCGTAACATTTATCTATGGCCTTTATCATAGTGTTATTCACCACAATTTTTCATTCAGATTAAGAGATATTGTCGATCTTCGCTACATGGCGTCCTCCTATAACCTTATGCCTGAACAAATAGCAGCTTTTCTCGGTCCTACGCATGCCGCCGGGATTTTTCTGCCCTTGATCGATAGCGCGTTCGAACCTTCAGACGTAAACAGGATAACCAGGTTGCCCCATGCTTACCTTTACTGGACGAACAGCGTTGTCATGAAATACCTGCCGATACAACTTACCTCAAGGCTATCGGACGCAACCCTGAGAATTGCAACGGTGTTTACTTCTGGTGTAAAAATCTGGCTGTCCCGTATCTTCAACTTTACTGACTATGAGGTATCTGTATTTTTCAAATCACGCAAACCCGGGGGTATATTTAAAAGAACCGGAATGGCATTATGGCTCATCTCTATTGCTATTGTTTATGCGATCGTGCTACCGTTATTTTATATTAAAATAAAAGTACAAAACATAATACAAACGAAACAATAAAAGCATCATTGCGAGCCGCCTTAGGCGGCGAAGCAATCTGGTTTTCGTCATTTTGCGCTTGATACGGAATCCAGCAAAACATATTAAACAAAACACTGAATGCTTGTTTTCGCGGGAATGGCGGATAAACGGTACTTATGTGGGAAGCTATAGGAAATTAAAGGAGGCTGTATGTTTATACTATCGAAACTGTTCACTGCATGGATTTTACCTCCGGGCCTGGCCATCACCATGCTGTTTTTATGGGCAATCATGCTCATCAAGAAAAAGAATTACGGCATCGGTATCCTCATGTTGATATTTGCTGCTTCTGTTTACACGGCATGTCTCGGACCCCTTGCCGACAAGCTTATGCTACCGCTTGAAAATACATATGCTCAGTTGAACATAAAAGACATTTCATCCCATGATGTGTACGTTGTCCTGGGCGGAGGCACACACAGCAATGCCCCGGACCTCGAAGGAGAAGGCTCCCCGACCGGTGATGCACTGCACCGGCTCGTCTATGCCTTCAGATTATACCGGATTCAGCCGCTGCCAATCATCGTCAGCAGCGGTAAAGCCTTTCAATGTCAGCGTCCCGAGGCGCCTGTTCTGAAACGGTTCCTGATCCAGATGGGTGTTCCGGAAAAGGACATCTACACGGATTCAAAAAGCAGAAATACGTATGAGAACGCCGATGATGTGAAAAATTTGTGCGCAAAGATGACGTGCCACAAGATCATTCTGATTACCTCTGCTTACCACATGAAAAGGGCTGTTTATGCATTCGAACATGCCGGCCTGACCAATATAATGCCGGCACCGACCGATTATAAAGTAAACAGGACGTGTTATAATTTCATGGATTATATGCCGAGTCTCGAGGCGTTGGATAATACCTATAGGGCGATGCATGAATACGTCGGTATGCTGTATTACAAATTGCTTGTTAAGATATAGACACAAATTACGTTCGGTAAATCAATCCTCGCTGGTGCGAGGAAGATAAATTCATTAACCCGAAAAATGCGTTTATTTCTATTCGAGCTCCGCAAGGGCTGCAGCAGAGGCACTACGGACCTCGGCAGCCGGATGCGATAAAAGGACCATGAGGGGCTTTTCCGCCCTTGAATCTTTCAATTTGCCTATTGCAACAATTGCCGCCGCTACAATGGAGGTATCCGGATCCTTGAGGAGCTGTAAAAGATGCGCAAGATAAGCAACATTTCCCATACTGCCTATGGCCCTTATTGCCTCTGCCCTTACGTTTTTATCGGGGTCAGAGAAGTGCTTCGCAACAATATCGATATATTTTACTCCTTTTTTTTCTCCGATTATGCGGACTGCATTTGTACGTATACCGGCGTCCTTATCTGCCGTAGCCATTGCAAGGTATTCGAGAGCCTTGCTGTCGTCTATCGTTGAGAGACCAAACACAGCACGGGAACGGACAAGGACATCATCACTCGACAACGCATCTCCAAATTTGTTGATTTCGATTCTTACGCTCAGTTTCTCGATTGCATGGGACGCTGCCTGCCGGACATGTTCGTTGCTGTCCTTCAAAAGCAATTTTAATGTTTCTATTCTATCCTTTAGCATGGATCGTCCTCAACCGTCTGATTAGACCATGAATACGATTTAACCGGATTAAACTTCTTCATATTTTTTTCCCCGCCCATATATCCCCGTATGACGGCAGTATGCCAAAACCGTCTCCGGTTATTACAGCACTTTTAATGGCATCCTCTACGAGCTGCGCGGATACGTCTCCGATAACGTCTATAAATTCATTTTTGTTGCCGGTTGATACGGCAAAGACCACATCGCCATCAAAGCTTGCACCGGCAGGAGATAATGCCCGCGCAATACCGGCCGAAGCCATTTTTGCTATGGTAATGAGTGACGATTTGTCAAAATATGCATCCGTAACAACGACACAAAGCGTGGTATTCTCGGAAACGGGTTTTACGTTCGAATCTTTGATAGCACCCCGTATAAATTTTGAAGTATCCAAAAATTCCTGAGAGGTCTTTTCTTTTCGTGCACCCGCTATGATCCTTCTGTCCTTGTCTACAACATCGCCGAATGCGTTCACGACAACATAAACCCACACGAGAGTACCGCTGGTAAGCATAAGGTATGCACTCCCTGCGCCTGCTTTCATGGCGCTTTCCATACCGTTGATTTTACCTACCGTTGCACCGGTCCCTGCTCCACAAGAGCCTTCGTGTACGTCCTTTGACAGAGCATTGCAGGCCAAATACCCCATAGTGCAATCAGGCGTTATTCCTGCCGAAAACCTGAGATCGAAAATAACGGCACCGGGAACAATGGGTATTTTTATGCCCCGCACATCCGCCCCTTTGCCGTGCTCTTTCAACCATTGCATCACACCGCAGCACGCATCCAGGCCAAAAGCGCTGCCGCCAGCAAGCGTAAGAGCGTCTATCCTCGATACGGTGTGTGACGCCTCGAGAGAATCGATCTGTCTCGTACTTGTTGCACTCCCGTATTTATAAATTCCTGCTCCTGCACCGCCTTCGAAATAGAGTACGCTCACCCCTGTTCTTTTATCTTTATCCGTGTACTCCCCTATAAAGACATTATCCGGCAGCATAGTATCTTTCGAAACCGCCCTATATTTCCAATCCGTCTTTCGTGGGTATCTGCCCATCTTTCAGGAGAAGAAGCATAGACTGGACGAGCGCGGGGTCAAACTGTGTACCGCTATTTCCCGTCAGCTCGGAAATAACCTGCTCTTTTGCCAGGGCCGTTCTATAAGGTCTTTCCGATGTCATCACATCGAAACTATCGCAGATAGCGAGTATCCTTGCACCAAGCGGGATGTTTTCTCCTTTAACACCCTCGGGATAACCTTTTCCGTCATACCGTTCGTGGTGGTACAGGATAAGCGGTATGATGTCCGCAAGGAAGGACATGGGCTTGAGTATATTCGCACCGACGACCGGGTGCAATTTGAACTGCTCATACTCCTCTTTTGTAAGACCTTCTTTCTTCGTGAGCGAATCATACCGTATGGCTATCTTACCTATGTCATGGAGTCTGCCTGCCTGAGTTATGTTTAAAACCGCTTTTGTATCGAGATGCATCTTTTCCGCAAGTACATGAGCGTACACGGAAACCCTTTCAGAGTGACCTTTCGTATAAGGCTCTTTAGCCTCAAGTGCTTTTACGAGCGATTCTATGGATTCGATAATGGCGAGCTGCAGTCCCTCATCCGATCGCTTTACCTCAAGCAATGATGTTATTCTTTCTGCAAAAATAGTCGAAAGCTTCCTGTGAGCATCGGTAAAGGGCATATCTTTTTTGATTCTGAATGCACAGAACGCACCGTAAAATCTGTTCATAAGGCCTATTGCGACAGAAAGGTATGATTTGATGTCTATACCGGAAACTTCTCTCTTTCTTACGCTCGCTATCTGGCCCCCGTTGAGCAAAAGATATCGTTCCGTTTCCAGGAGTTTGAAGACTTTTTCTTTGTCAAAGACTGCTTCAAGTTCATCGGCGGTTACATCGATGGAAGATCTCAGCAATCGTGTTATTCTCGGCGAAGAGATCGTCTCCTTTAAGGAAATAAGCACAATATCGGCATCGAGTTCGTTCATGGCCTTTTCGAGTATCAGCTCTATTACAGTTCTTACGTTGTTATTCAGGACCATTGCCTCGCTGATCTGATACAGCGATAATGCCTCTTTCAACTGAATATTTTCTTCCTCAAGCCTGCGTCTCTGAATGGCCTTTTTTATGATCAGTCCCAGTTCCTCGAGCTTGAACGGTTTAAGTATATAATCAACTGCACCGAGCTTCAAAGCCATGATAGCCGTTTCTACCGTACCAAAACCGGTGAGTATGATAAACTTATGATTCAGCCCCTGCGTGTTTGCTTTCTTCAGCAGTTCAATGCCGTTCATACCGGGCATCTCAAGATCCGTAAGAACGATATCGTAGTAAAATTTCCTCAGATATTCGAACGCATCGTTACCGTCTTTTGCAATATCTACCTTATATCCCTCAAGTGACAGATATTCCTGCAAGAGTTCCCGAATCGAGCTCTCATCATCAACGACCAGTATATGTACTTCCCTTATATCAGTTTTTTGTATCTCCATAATTGTGTTTATGCAGTATAGGTAAGATTATAGTAAATGTTGTGCCTTTATTCAACTCACTTTTGACCATAAGCCTGCCATCATGCTCTTCAACGGCATTCATCACGATAACCATACCAAGTCCTGTTCCTTTACCGACTGGCTTGGTCGTAAAAAACGGCGTAAATATTTTTGCGAGATATTCATCAGGGATACCAATGCCTTCATCCGTTATCTCGAGCTCCACATGATCCTTATCGAAAATTCTGGTCGAAATAATAATGTTCCCCTTTTTATCACCCATTGCGTCCCGTGCATTCGAAATCAGATTGACCAGCAATTGTTCTATTGCGTCCGGGATGCCCTGAATATTCGGCAATTTTGCGTCCAGTTTTCTGACAAGTCCGATGCCGGTTATTCTTAACTCGTACTCCCATAATGCTGAAACCGAGGCAACAATGTCATTTACATTAACATTTCTAAACTCCGGTTTTGTCTGTCGTACGGATAACATAAGCTTCCTTGCCGATTCATTCAGCTTATCGACACCAAGTTTTATCTTTTCAAGCCTATCATTATTTACACCAACACCTTTGTCACGTAAATCCTTCATCAGCAATTCTACCTGGCCGGATATTGCCGAAATCGGACTGCTGAACTGATGGGTGATACTCGCTATAACCTGGCCCATATGGGCGAGCTTGTCCGAATGATAGAGAATGCCTTTCATTTCCTCCAGTTTGTTCTTCGAGCGTTCGAGTTCTATCGTGAAATCCTCGAGCTTTGCATAGGATAGCTGAAGTTCGCTCAGTACGGAGTTCATTTCCTGATAATGCTCCTCTATCTCTTTCTTCTGATTCAGTGTTTCCGTATAGAGCCGGTTGTTTACAATGCTGACACCTATCTGTGAGGCGAACCTTTCCAGTAACTCTATATTATCCACATCCATAGAACTTGACACTGATTCAGCCTCCAGAACACCAATCGCATCTCCAAAAACTACAATGGGTGTGACGATGTAGGTTTTGTTTCCTGTTAACTGCTGTATATTGGCGGCTGTTTCTTTCGTTACTCCCGGAGCAACACCGGAGAGAATATCCCATGCATCATGAGTAATGAGGGTTGTCATTTCTTTTATAGATCGAACAACGATGTTTTCATCGTTTGACATGGGTAAACGCATATTCTTCAGTTCATACCCGAATAAGTCGTTCGCCTGTTCTATTACTTTTGCTTTTTCGCCGATCTTCGGGTTATGGGCATTCATATACAGCTCTGTTTTCTCGCTGTTTAATAATATGATGGCATTGTACCGATACCCGAGTATATCGCTAATCAAGGTCGTTGAATCATCTAAAAAGCTGTGCAGGGGTTCGAGTTTTCTGAACTTATCCATGACCGTCAATAAGAAGTCCAGTTTTTTCCTGTCGGAAAACATCTTTTTCGAGGCAGCACTCAACTTGCGGTTTACAACGGCGAGTATCAGCGCAATCATGATAAAAATGGATACATTGATGAGGATAAAATCTTCCATGGTCAGTTTGGCATCGATTACAATACGGGTGATATTGTTGTTTATAAAAATAAAGCTGCCCCGGCGCAATAAAAGATTCAGGTACGATGACAGAGAATAAAAAATTGTATCAATAAAAAAGAAAACGACGGTAAGCGAGGCATTACCCAGTAAACCTACGCCCATTATCTGCAATAAAAAGACAATAAAGAAAGGACTGCGGAACCCCCCTGTCAAAAAGATGGCGAACGAAGTAATGGCCGCATCGAGGATCGCCATAAATACACCGATGACCTGTCTGATTTTAATAATTCTGAAAAAGAAATCGCCAAGGATATTGATGGAGAATGCAATGGCTGAAGCGAGTAAAAAATATTCATAAATAAGGGTCTGATGCCTGAAGAAAACCAATACAAGGAATACCGTTACGGGATAGGATAAATACCGGGCTTTTATTGCCCATTTCGCTAATTGCTCTTCATACGTATATCCCTCTATTTTTAATAACGACAAAATTCCCCTCACTCATATATGAGGAAATTAAAGGAATGTGATGGGGCATGTGCCCATCACAACAAAATACAATTACTTAGCAACCGTTTTTTTTAGTAAACTGCCGGCCTTGAATTTCGGCACCCGTTTTGCCGGTATCTTTATCTTTGCCTTTGTCTGAGGATTGATACCTTCCCTTGCCGCCCTTTTGGTAACCAGAAAAGTACCAAATCCCGGCAAGGTCAGTTTGTCTCCTTTTTTCAATAATACCATTAAATGCTTAATAAAAGCGTTCAGGATTACCTCAGCTTTTGCCTTTGAAACCTCCGCATCGTCGGATAGTTTTTTGACTAAATCCGCTTTCGTCATATACCCTCCTTTACATTATGAGATATTTGCGTTCATAGCAGATACAGCATGCAAGTCAAGAAGATTTTTTCTTGATTCCGGCGCATAAGGTACCCTGTAAGCATGAATCAATTTACAATAAGATAAAAAAGTATTAAGAAACATTTTAAATGGCATTCCATACAAACACTACAGAGGAAACGAGCTTAGATGCCCAGCTCAGTCTGCTTGAGGCACGCATACGGGATCTGAAATTTGATTATGACAGATACTTCACCAAAGATATCAAATTGGAACCGGTGCGGAAGCGCGAGGACGTCGAGCGGCTTATTTTGAAACTCAGCAAGATCCACTTCATCAAGGTGAGCCAGAAATTCACCTATGAAAATATCATATCAAGATTTATATCGCTGAAAGCTTTCTGGGATAAACGTCTGCGGCTGTCCGAGTCTGCGCTCATAAAAAAAGCCGGCGAACCAACGCCCGCATCTGCCCCCAGGCAAACAGACGGCTATCAGCAGGTTTACCATGATTATGTCAGTCTTGTTACATCCCTGAATCCATCTGCAAAGATAAATTCGTATGAAAGTATAAAGAAAACCCTCGAATCAAAGCGGAATGAATTGCTTTCGCAATACAAATGCAAGGATGTGGAGTTTAAAGTGGAGTATGAGGATAAGAAACTGAAATTCAAAGCAGTACCGAAGTATTGAAACCTCTATGCCCAAACAACATAAGCGAGTAAAATCGTCGAAACATTTCAAACTATTTATAAAAACTCCGGCCGAGATGATGCACATGGCGGGCACTATCGCCAAAGCCCTGCCTGCGGGGACTTTTATCGGACTCATAGGAGAGCTCGGTGCAGGCAAAACCACCTTTGTAAAAGGGTTTGCTGCGGCACTTAAGATACAAAAAGATGCGGTTACAAGCCCTACCTTTACCATCATAAACGAATATAACGGCGCGGTCCCGGTATTCCACGCAGACCTCTATAGAATCGGCTCGGATGATGAATTAGCCAGAACAGGCATTTATGATTTAACCGTGGATAAAGGCTTCCTTTTGGTAGAATGGCCAGAAAAGTTTAAATCTCTTGCAAATTATCTTGATTTGTTCTTAATTTTCAGTATTAAAAAAGGCAGCAGATCGATACGAATAAAAGGTAAAAAAGAGATTTTGCGTGAGATAGAAAACAGTAAAATATTCAAGAGAGGTAGGAAATATGGCATTAGTGGTTAAAAAATTCGGCGGCACATCGGTAGGCGATATAGATAAAATCAAAAACGTGGCAAGAAAAGTCGCAAAAGCAAAGGACAAGGGGGATGATCTTATCGTTGTTGTTTCCGCTATGTCGGGCGAGACCAACAAGCTCGTAGATTACACGAATAAGACGGCTGAGATACCCGACCTGAGAGAGTACGATGTCGTTGTTTCAACAGGTGAGCAGGTAACCATAGGCCTTCTCACCATAGCACTCAATGCAATGGGATATAAGGCGAAATCCTTTCTCGGTTTTCAGATACCCATAATAACGGATTCTGCTTATTCAAAGAGCCGTATCCTGAAGATTGAGGATGCCAAAATACGAAAGGCGTTGAAGGAAGGCTCGATTGTCGTGGTCGCAGGTTTTCAGGGTATTGATGAGAAAGGAAATATAACAACCCTCGGCAGAGGCGGATCGGACACGACCGCGGTTGCTCTCGCAGCCGCCCTCAAAGCGGATGTATGCGAGATATACACGGATGTAGACGGCGTATACACCACGGATCCCAACATTGTGCCGGAGGCAAGAAGACTTGACAAGATTTCGTTCGAAGAAATGCTTGAAATGGCAAGCCTTGGCGCAAAAGTTCTGCAAACCAGGTCCGTAGAATTTGCAATGAAATACAAGGTCCCGGTAATGGTAAAATCTACCTTCACAGACAGTGGAGGAACATTGGTAACGGAGGATAAAGATATGGAAGAAGCAGTAGTTTCCGGTATAGCGTATGACAAAAATGAGGCAAAAATAACACTGGTACAAATACCCGACAAGCCGGGTATTGCATCAAAGCTCTTTAAGCCATTGACCGATGCGAATATAAACGTGGATATGATCGTTCAAAACATCAGCACCGAAGGCAATACGGACCTGACATTTACCGTGGCCAAGAGCGATTTCAAGCGTGCAATGGAGATAATAAAAGATATCGCCAAGGACATCAATGCCAAAAATGTGGTGTCCGATCAGAGCATAGCAAAGATCTCTATCATAGGTGCCGGTATGAGAAGCCATGCAGGCGTCGCACAGAAGATGTTTTCCGCTCTCGCAAAGGAAAACATAAACATACAGATGATCAGCACCTCGGAAATAAAGATATCCTGCGTTATAGAGGCAAAATATACGGAACTGGCGGTAAGGGTGTTACACGAGGCATTCGGACTTGACAAGGCAAAGTAGTACAAAAGAGCGCATCATCGCGGCAAAGCAAGAGCTGCAGCGGGTCCGTTCTTCAAAGGTTTTCAACTGCCGGCAGGGACAGGGTACTGATCTATGGTGACCTCAAAAAAGATAGAAATTTACGACACTGTTTTAAGGGACGGATCCCAGTCTGAACGTGTCAACTTTTCTGTAGAGGATAAGCTCATCATCCTCAATGCTCTTGACGAGATCGGGATTGACTATGTGGAAGGCGGATGGCCGGGCTCAAATCCGAGGGATATCGAATTTTTTAAAAAAGCTTCTACTGTAAAACTGAAAAGAACTCATCTTACCGCATTCGGGAGCACAAGGAAAAAAGGCATAACCGCTGCAAACGATCCAAACCTCAGGGCAATCGTAGCATCTGGCGTGGACTATGCCACGATATTCGGTAAGAGCTGGGACCTCCATGTACGGGATGCCCTTCGCATCTCACTCGACGAAAACCTTGAACTTATATTCGATTCCGTAAAATTTTTAAAAAGGCACATGAACGGCGTTATCTACGATGCCGAGCACTTTTTCGACGGTTACAAAAATAACAAGGATTACGCGCTGAATACCATTCTCGCTGCTGAACAGGGCGGCGCAGACCGCATCGTGCTTGCCGATACAAACGGCGGCACCATGCCGTGGGACATAGAACGTATCATTGAAGATGTCAAAACACTCATAAACCCCGGCAAGCTCGGTATCCATCTGCATAATGATTCTGAAACTGCGGTTGCAAGCACGCTGCTTGCGGTAACCCGCGGCGTTCGTCATATACAGGGTACGATCAACGGCTACGGGGAACGATGCGGCAACGCAAACCTGTGTTCCATCATACCCCCGCTGCAATTGAAGATGGGCTTTACCGTGCTCGGAGAGAATATCAGGCGTTTGAAGGAGATCTCAAGGCTTGTGGATGAACTCGCAAACCTGCCGCCGAACCAATACCTGCCCTACGTCGGAGACAGCGCCTTTGCGCACAAGGCCGGCGTTCATGTGGATGCCATCGTAAAAAACACGAAGACCTACGAACACATCAACCCTGCGCTTGTGGGTAACAGCAGGCGCATTCTTGTGTCCGACCTGTCCGGCAAAGCCAATGTTTTGATGAAGTCCAAAGAGCTCGGCATAAAACTTTACGATGCCGCGGATGCATCCCGGATCGTCAAAACGATAAAAGAGCTTGAAAACAAAGGGTATCAGTATGAGGCTGCCGAAGCGTCTCTGGAACTGCTCATCAATAAATCCATGAACAGGAACAGAAAGTTTTTCAGACTCGTGGGCTTCAGGGTTATAGACGAAAAAAGAAAAGAAGATGAACCGACCATCGCGGAAGCAACCATTATGCTCGAGGTAGACGGAAAGCTCGAGCACACGGCTGCAATGGGCAACGGACCGGTCAACGCTCTGGATAACGCCCTGAGAAAAGCCCTGGAGAAGTTTTACCCCGAACTGAGAAATATAAAATTGCTGGATTTTAAAGTCAGGGTCATATCTTCAGGAAAAGGGACCGACGCTTCCGTACGGGTGCTCATAGAATCCGGAGATGGTACAAACAGATGGGGTACGGTAGGGGTATCTCAGAATATCATCGAGGCAAGCTGGATCGCGCTTGTCGACAGCATAAACTACAGACTCTTAAAATATAAAAAATCAAAAGACTGATTTGAGGGAGCAGCATGGATAACAGGTTTCAATCAATCCGTGGGTTCAATGATATATTCTTCCCTGAAAGCTACAAACTACAATCCATTGAAGACACAGCGGTTCGGTATTTCAATCTTTACAATTTCAGGGAGATCCGCACACCCTTGCTCGAAAAAACGGATTTATTTGTGAGAAGCATCGGTACCAGCACGGACATCGTGGAAAAGGAAATGTATACCTTCGAAGATTCGGGGGGAGAATCACTCTCGTTGAGACCGGAAGGGACCGCTTCGGCAGTAAGGGCATACCTTGAGCACAGTATCGACAAACAGGACCCCGTACAGAAGTGGTTTTACCGGGGGCCGATGTTCAGGCACGAACGGCCGCAGAAGGGAAGATTCAGGCAATTCTATCAGGCGGGGTGTGAAAGCCTCGGCATTGCCGATCCCTTTATAGACGTAGAGATTATAAAACTCGCAGACACGATCATCAATGCGCTGCCGGTAAAGGGTATAACCATACGGATTAACTCCATCGGATGTCCGGAATGCAGGCCCGGGTACATAAAGGTATTGAAATCCTTTCTCGGTACCATAAAAGAAAGCCTGTGTGATGATTGCAAAAGGAGGATCGATACAAATCCCCTCCGTGTTTTGGATTGCAAAAAACAAAGCTGCATTGCAGCTACGGCGGATGCTCCGAAAACAACAGACTACCTCTGCGGTGATTGTTCGTCACATTTCAATACCGTAAAGACCGGCCTTGACGGTCTCAGGTTGTCATTTCTCATAGACCCGCGTCTTGTTCGCGGGCTTGATTATTATTCAAGGACAGTATTCGAGTTTACCGCTGAAGATGCCGGAGCACAGAATGCTGTTCTTGCAGGTGGGAGGTACGACTATCTCGTTGAACTGTTCGGCGGAACACACACCCCTGCGATCGGCTTTGCCATGGGAATAGAACGTATTGCAGGACTGATCGATACGCCCTCAACTCAAGGCCCCGATGTTTTCATTATACCCCTCACAGAAGAGAGCAAGCAAAAGGCGCTTGCGGTAGCACTCCTCCTGAGACAGGCAGGAAGAACCTGTGAAACAGGATTCGGGGAAAAAACCCTCAAGAGCATGATGCGGCGTGCGGATAAACTGCAGTCTTTTTCGGTTGCCATCATAGGGAATGATGAATTGAAAGAAGGATATGTAACGCTAAAGCGCCTGTCCGACGGGCATCAGGAAAAAATAAAAGATGCCGATATAGTCAATGCCGTTCAAAACATAAAAGCCTGATCTTTTTTATTGAAGAAAGAGTTTTTCCTTCATGCTTTATGTTTAACCCGAAAAATGCGTTTGAAAAATAAGAACGTTTAGGTGATGAGCGATAATCCCGCGTCAAATAAAGGTATGCTTTGAAAATCCGTTGAGGATCGCGGGATTGAGCGAATAAGTAAACTTCCTAATTGCATTTTTCGTGTTAATTTATTGCTTGCAAATTTTATTTAGTCATAGATAATAAAAGCAGTTTTTTCGTTTCCGTATCTTGGAGGAGTTTGACGTGGAAAAGAAGATCGCTGTCATCGGCGCCGGAAGCTGGGGAACAGCCCTGTCGCAGGCGCTGGCAGGAGAGGAGTATGCCGTATCTCTCTGGACCAGAGAAACAGAGCTCTGCGATGCCATAAACACCCGGCATATAAATACGCATTTTATGCCCGGGATTGTACTCTCCGGAAAAATCCGGGCTTCCACCGACATTCAGGAGGTAATACGGAAACAAAGGCTTGTCCTTCTGGTAGTTCCTTCGCAATACATGAGGGGCGTGCTGAAGCTGGCCGGCCCCACCCTGGAAAAAGACGCTATTCTCGTGAGCGCCGCAAAGGGCATCGAGACCTCGACGCTCATGCGTCCCACGGAAATCATACATGACGCGCTGGGCAGCCACATCACCTGTGCAGCCCTTTCCGGACCGAGTTTTGCAAAAGAGGTCATAGCGGGTATGCCGACAGCAGTAACAATAGCCTCTGACAACATCGAGACAGCGAGGGAACTGCAGCACACATTGAGTACAAAGACCTTACGGCTCTATGCGGCCGATGATGTGACCGGGGTTGAACTTGGAGGAAGTCTTAAGAATGTCATAGCGATTGCAGCAGGCATATGTGATGGAGCCAATATCGGCAAGAGCGCCAGGGCAGCCCTTATAACGAGGGGGCTTGCCGAAATCATACGGCTCGGTATGAAAATGGGGTCAAAGAGAGAAACATTTTCAGGACTGTCCGGACTCGGAGACCTCGTTCTCACGGCAACGGATGAACAGAGCAGGAACAGGACTGTCGGATTCCGGGTCGGGAAGGGTGAACACATTAAGGACATCCTGGGGAGCATGACCATGGTAGCAGAAGGAGTACAAACATCGGTGTCCGTTAAAAAGATCGCCGAAAAATTGAATATTGATATGCCGGTATCTGCAGAGATATATGAAATACTGCATCGGGGTAAAAACGCACAAGAGTCCATCAAGTCGTTGTTGGGCAGGACATTGAAAGATGAGCACTATGGATACTAAAGCAGACTTCACGATAAAAAAAGCCATATCGATAGAAAGAGATAAATGGCTTGAAACCCTTTCCATAGAAGGTAAAGACCGGCTGCTCGATGAGCTTGAGATGCTTTTAAAGGCAACCGAACGTTTTTTTAACATCGACAACCTTGCCGTCTCCAATAAAGAGCAGATCATCTCAAAAAACTTTTACCATGAGATTAAAATATTGTCCGGCTCTGCAAAGCGCATAGTTTCCATCATAAGGCTTTTACTGGTAGACCACTCGGCCAATGCATTCTATTTTCAGGCTTATGTAGAAAACCGCCTTTTGGCCGATTACGCCCGTGACAGGATTATCGAATGGTACCTGAACCAATCTTCTCCGCGCGACAGCCTTTACCTGCTTTACATAACATTCCTGAACCTTGGTGCTTTGTACGAAACCGTTGCGAACACGAAAAAGGTCTCCTACACTATGTACAGTAACCTTGGACAGCTTACGAGCAGGGAGATATCCCTGAACAAGTATTTCAACCCGCTGAAACTGGAACCGTTCCTCGAAAGATACGATAAGATCCGCGACCGCAATATAAAGACCATCGTGAACGGTATAACCAATGAAAATCTGAGATTGAAAATATCTATTGTGTTTCTGTCGCTGTTCAGGCTTATCCGGTATCTCAGACACATCAACAACGAGTCGGAGGATATCGAAGAGTTGAGGGCTTCGATCCTTTTATTTACCCTGATCAACGCCGAAGCTAAAATGATTACAAAATTCCTTGACGATGAGTTCTTGAAGCATAAAGGGAACCGCAAGTACGACGAGAGCATCATTGCAACAATAGATTCCCTGTCTTTCCAGCTCAGTATCGAGATCAGAAAGGTCTTCGGACAGATATTGAAAGATGCCATAGAGATAGGAAACCTGCTGAAACTGCGTGCGGCAATCGACTCCGCAAAAGGCATCCTTGCCAATTTTATCCAGCAATCGATCATCCTGGTCGCCCATAAGTTTGACCTGTCCATAAAAGGTACGGACATATTCCCGGATTTCGTATCGAAGATAGAGCAGTCTTTGCGGCTGCGCGAGGACATCTGGCTGTTCAAGAATGTGCTCGAGTTCTTTGAGCAGAACACCACGGACAACGGCGTAAATCACAACTATACCATACAGACGCTGTTTACCATGATAAAGGAATACATCTATTATTTTCAGGACATAAGTTTTTCCCTTGTGCGATACAGCGATCATGAGGAGTTCGAGAAATTTTTCGACAGGATAGGCGTCTATAAAGAAGAGGACCTGCTCAACAAATTCAAATACATTGAACTGAGAAAGACGATTCATAATTTCAAGATCTTTCTTGAAACCACCTTCGGCCATATCGTCAACAGGTCCGAATTAAAGGACATACCCATTGACACCAAACATCTTGAATTGGTCCTTGACCAGTTTGTAACAACAAAGTGAGTCCGCAAGAACCACTTATAAGGACCTAACCATCGAATGAAGATAGCCATTACCGGCATTACAGGGTTTATCGGCAGATCACTCGCACAAAAGCTTTCAAAGCAGGGACACGATGTTTCCGGACTTATACATTCCCCCGGGAAGGCAGCCTTCCTTCCGGAGGGCATAAAAAAAGTTTACGGCGATATCCTCAATAAAAACGTACTCAAAGAAACCTTCGAATCTTGCGACCTGATCTACCATTGTGCTGCTGTCGTGAACGGTGGCAAAAAGGAGATGATGCTGGTCAATGTACGCGGGACAGAAGCGGTATGCGGGGTTGCACGGGACATGCATATTCATAAAATGATCTACCTGAGCTCCATAGCTGTCATAAGCGGCAATGACGGGCCATATCCGTTGACCGAGGCACTCCCGTATGCCGCTTACAATGATTATGGTATTTCAAAGATAGAATCGGAAAAAGTGGCAAGAAACTCTATGAAGGGCGGACTGGATATATCTATTATACGGCCATCAGCGGTATACGGCCGGGATGAACCGCATGTTTTGTCCGGGATAATGAAACTCTCTCGACTCGGCATATTGCCGCTTGCAGGCAAAGGGCTTGTTCAATGGCAATTGATCCATATCGACGATCTAACGGATTTTTTGATCTCCATAATAAACAATGACCACGCTTACAATAATATATTCAATGTTTCATCCGGAGAAACCATAGAGATGATAAACCTTTACCGGCTTATAATGACATTTACACACAAAGGCAGAATAATCCGTATACCGCTATGGCCGCTCAAGCTCATGGCAGGGGTTGCCGATATACCATTCAGTATACAGGGTAAAAGACCGTTTATGAACAAGGTAAAATTTTTCGAAAGGCATCACACCTATGATACTGCAAAGGCACGGGATCTCCTCGGGCTAAAAACAAGTATCACCCTCCAGCAGGGGCTGGCACAGATATACGGCCCAGCCCCTGCTCGCCCTTGATCCGAAAACTGCATTCCCCCCGTTTATGGCAAAGCGGACGCAGGGATCGTCCCGGTTGTATGGCTCATGATCCAGTTATAAATCATCGCATCGACATTATTGCCGGTTAATGCCGGATCGGAGAGTAAAACATCGAGATGTGTATAATCCGGCATGATATGAATGTCGAAACCGCACGCTGTCCGCGGCTGCCCGCTGCAATTGCGTGCAGGCGGGAGCAGATCTCTGTACTGATAAAAATCGGTTGAAGTCTGCTCGACACCGGCGCCTCCGCCGAATGCAATGACCGGTGCATCCATCTTTGGCGTGTAGAGTACATGCATGCCCTGCTGATATCTCCAATCGGTTGTTTGCGTGGGCCCGTAATCGCTCCCCATGACCATGGTGTCCAGCAGCAACCGGGTCGGGAAATACCGCTCGGACATGGTCGTAGAGGTATTTGAAAGCACGGCCGCGAGGTCTGTGATGCTTGTTATATGGTTCTGGCTGTTCCATGTGTAAGTCATGGTTCCTTTGTCCGTAGGCTCTGAAATAGTAATGCCGGGGAAGAACATGCTCGGCATTGATGTTAAAGGACCGTTCGGGCTGCCCAGGGTTGCAGACATGATGCTGATCGGGTTAAAATTGCGGTCCATTGCAAATCCGAGCATTGCCTGGTTCGTTGCCTTGAACTGGGTATTGCCCAGCAGGGCTGTGGCAATCAGGCTGAACTGGGGAATCCGCAGCATGGGCGACAACTGGTTGGGTTGAAGCAATGCATACATGCCCTCGATCTGAACAAAGGTGAACATGTTCAACAACATGGATTCTACAGCAGCACCCAGCGAGCCCATAGCAGAGCCAATCAGGCTCACGACCATGACATTAGCCGGATTCTGCCGGATCTGACCCAGGCTCGGCATGGTAAAATTCATTCCGGATATGTTCTCGGACATGCCGGTACCTGAGAGGTACTGCGACGCTGTCACGGTCTGCATCAGACCGGAGCCTCCGCCGTCAAGCAGGATAACACCTGCGATGTTATCATACCCAGGTTCCGGAGAATTTACCGGATCGCTGAACTCATAGCCTGCATAATCCTGTGCAATCCATGCACCAAGAGAATGGCCTCCGAGGAACACATTTGTCTTGCGGTATTGCCGGGGAATAAGCGATATGATGGTATTGAGGTCCCGCAAGGTCATATCAAGCCCCCATTCAGACATGTAGGATACCGATGTTGTGGGCGGCACGCCTGCAAAGGTTTTACCGTCAATCGATACCCCGCTGAAATAATAGCCTAAGGCAAGAGAGGGGTCATGGTTGTTCCATGCAGCCTGTATGCCGGTAAAATCATTCAGGAGTACGGAGCGGCGGTCGACAGTCCACACCTCGATATCGCCCTTTCCCATCTGGACTATAGTCTTCGCCATGGTATCAAAATCACCGGCGCCTCCCAAAAGCCCGGGCATGAGCACGAGGATTGCCTTGAGTTGTGCAGGTTCCGGTTTGTAATAATACCGGGTAAATACTGCATAATCCAACGATGCCGGAGTTTGAGTACTCAAAACAGGATTTGGAGGAACGGTAAATGTTGTCGGTGTCTCGTAATGTTTTAGCTGAACCGGTGAAGATTGCGTTGTACTGCTGCTGGAACAAGCGGTCATCAGAGAAGCGATTAAACCCGCCGTGATTATAAACCTTATTTTCATAAATCCTCCTTATAGGGAAATCGGGTCTGATTCTTATCCTGAATATGGTTCATAGCATCAATATGATACGGTGCAAAGAGTTTTCTATGATATGCCGGAGATACCCTCTGGTAACAAACGGTGCCATACGGTATGACATCACTTCTCTTTTTTGGCGGAGGAGGGAGATTTATCCAAGCCGCTCCCGCACTCTATGAGAAAGAGCCTTAAAATTATATTGCCTTCCCTGCCACAGAGATGGTAAGGAATATGATACACTGCAAACCATGAATATGGCTCACTCACAAAAGGAGGCTGTATGAAATTTGTCGTACTCGGTGGCGCTGGAGATATGGGGAGCGAGGTTGTTGTCGACCTTGCCCGGTCCTCACCTGAGAGCAAGGTTATCATCGTTGATCTCAGAAAAGATGTGGCAGAGAAAAAGGCAAAATCGATAGGCCTTCCCAATATTGCGATCGAACCGTGCGATGTGAATAAACGCGACGATGTCCTGAGGATACTGAAAGGCGCAACTGTCGTTGTCAACTGTGTCGGACCTTTTTACAAATACGAAAAGGTCATACTGCCCCTGGCGATTGAAGCCGGAACCGGTTATGTTGATATATGCGATGACCACGATGCGACCGAACGTGCGCTCTCGTACAGCGATATGGCGCGTTCAAACAACGTCACAGCCTTGATAGGTATGGGCTGGACGCCCGGCATAACAAACGTGCTCGCGCGATACGGAGCCGATAAACTCGATACGGTTGAATCAATCAATATTTACTGGGTAGGTTCTATTGCCGATTCCGAAGGGCTTGCCGTCACAAAGCACGTGTTCCATGTAATCCAGGGCACGGCACCGAGCTATGAAGACCACCAGTGGATCGACGTGAATGCTTTGTCGGGCAATGAAGACGTAAAGTTCCCGGATCCAATAGGCATACAAAATGCCTATTACGTGGGACATCCCGAGCCCGTTACCATACCACGGTATATCAAGGGCGTATGCAATGTTACCTTAAAAGGTACCCTGCTCCCTAAGGACATAAACAAGCTCGGCAAGTTCCTCGTTGATACCGATGCAGTATCAACGGAAAAGAAGCTCCATGCAGTCAGCGAATTTCTGAGCGGAGACCTCGTTGTGCTTTCGAACATATTCGGCTCCAAGGACAAGCCCCTGCCGGTATCGGGGCTGCGCGTTAACGTTCACGGGACCAAAGGCGGTAAACCAAAAACATACTCATGGGGCGCCATCGATAGTATGAGCAGGCTGACCGGCATACCGGCATCCATCGGGGCACAGATGATGGCGAAGGGCATGATCAAGCAGGCCGGCGTAATCCCTGCAGAAGCATGCATACAGCCGGAACACTTTATAGAAGAACTGAAAAAACGGGATATCGAAATTGAAGAGATGTAAGGAGGTATCATGGTCGCATTGGAAACACTGATAAACACGCTCAATACATTTGTAAAAAAAGTCAATGAAAACATGACCTTGAAGAAGATCCTGAAGGGTTGGTCAAAGCTCATGGTCGTCAAGACAAAAGACCCTGAAACTGTTGCTACCCTGAAGATAGAGAAAGGGTCGGTGGTTGACGTGAAACTCGAGGACACTCCGAATGCGGACATAACCTTATCCGCAAACGCGGACGTCATCAATGATATCTTTACCGGCAAGGCGAACCCCTCGAGGCTGTATCTTGACGGCACCTTAAAGGTATTCGCCTCACAAAAGGACCAGATGGTCCTTGACTCCATAGTCGATATTGTCTGGAAATAGCCATGCCGCAGCTGAAAAAAGCTCTTCACATGAGAACGCTCGTATCGGCGAGTGCGGGCATCGCACTTGCATCGAGCGATTTTCCCGCACTGATAAAGGCCGCCTCTCAGGTCGGTGGATGGGCAATCGTATTTGTGATTATAGGTGCCGGTCTTGTTACGGGCCTGGTCGCCCTTTCTTTTGCGGAACTTGCAGGCATGTATCCAACTGCAGCCGGTGTGCGGGTCTATACGAAAAAGGCCTTCGGCGATACCCCTTCACTCACGATAACGATCTTCTATGTGTTCTTTTCCATAATTATAGCTTCGGCCGAAACGTATATATTCTCCGCCGTACTCCACGCCCTGTCCCCCGCCCTGTCGGCACGGCTCTGGGTACTCATATTCCTCATCGTCGCCATCGTTATGAACATCCTCGGTGTCGAGATAGCAGGCGCACTACAGGACATACTTACGTACGTGATGTTTGCGGGCATCATAGGATTGTCTGTTTATGCGATATTCTCATCACGCTTCAGCGTTGCATCCGTACCCTTTGCGCCGTCAGGAATCGGGGGGTTCGGTACTGCTGTTGCAACAGCCATATTCGTTTATACAGGCTTTGAATGGACGACACCACTTGCAGAAGAGGTGGCCTCCGGCAAATCAGTACTTTCATACTCCCTGCCCATATCCGTAGGACTGCTGACGGTAACGTTTGCGCTCTTTGCCTACGCCACGATGGGTATATTACCACTCAGCCAGGCTGTCCATTCACCGATCCCGCACCTGATCTTCGGACAAACACTTGCAGGAAAAACCGGGCTTTATATCATGGCCGGTATCAGCTTCCTTGCAACCATGACTTCTTTTAACGCAGGCGTCATGGGAAACTCGAGGCTCCTTTATGCACTCGCGCGGGAAGGAAGCTTCCCGAAGTTTATGAGCAAGCTGCACCCAAAATACTTTACCCCGTGGATCGCACTCCTCATCGTATTTTCGATCATAGCCGTCTTTTCGGTTACCATTGCCTATCATCCAAAGGCTTTCCTTGTCCCCATTCTTGTGGCAGCATCCATAGAAACACTCATGTATGCCATCATCTCATTTTCGGTCATTTCGCTGAGGTACAGGGAAAAGGACACAGCCCGCATCTTCAGGGTAAAAGGAGGGATCATCGTTCCTTTGTTTACCGGTTTAGTGTTCCTGCTGCTCACGGTCGGCATTCTTGCATCATCTTCAAAGTATGTTGCACTCCTGTTTGTCTCGGGCTTTATCCTCTCGTACCTTTATGCAAAATATGTCGTGCCGAGGCTTGAACACTAACTTTGCACACGATGCCCCAAGTGTGCTATGAAATACACAATCACGCGATGGACAGGTATTACCCCTGTCTATGCATAACCTCGATAAGGAGTCTTTATGGAAGAAGAACTATTTAAAAGATTTGGCAAGTTATTTCCCAAAGGCACAATACTGTTCCGCGAGGGCGATACGGGCGAAGAAATGTACATCATCAATAATGGAAAGGTAAAAATATTCAAAGAGATTGGAGGCGTAGAAAAGATACTCGCACTCCTCGGGCAGTCCGATTTCTTCGGAGAAATGTCCCTCTTGAATAAAAAGCCGAGATCCGCAAGTGCAGAAGTCGTCGAAGACGCAAAGATCATGGTCATTAACAACAGTACTTTCGATACCATGATGCGGAGCAATGCAGAGATAGCAATAAGAATAATAAGAATACTTGCCAAGAGGCTTGAAGACGCGGATGTCCAGATAGCCAACCTTATGATAAAAGATTCAAACCAGAGAATCATCGTAACCTTACTGAAACTGTCAGAAAGCGGTACAAAAATAGATACCGGGATATTCTTAAAAACGGACGTCGAAAAAATGTCGGTCACGACAGGGCTTGAGAAAAACAAGGTAAACGAGATCATAGAAAAGCTTGCAAAAAACAGGCTCATAGAGCTGACAAACAACGGCATACTGGTCAGGAATACGGATAATCTGAAAAAATATCTTGATTATCTTGTTATGAAAGAACAGTTTGAAGGAATGTAAGGGGGAATGAGAGGCGATATGAAGATAAGGGTACTTGGTTGTCATGGCGGGGAATTACCGGATTTCAGGACGACCTCATTTTTGATAAATAAGAGAATCATCCTCGATGCAGGTGCCGTCACCGGCGTTCTCAATCTGAAAGAGCAGCTCGCAATAGAGCATGTCATACTCACGCATGCACATGCCGATCATTCCCGCGACACTCTCTTTCTCGCTGATAATGTAATCGGTTCAAATGGGAAAGGTTTTATGCTCTACGGTATGCCCGTAGTCTTAAAAAGCATAAAACAGCACCTGCTGAACTGGCATATATGGCCTGATTTTACAGAACTTCCGAACAAGAGCAACCCTGTAATAACGATGCAGGAAGTCGAAAGCGAGAATACGGTTGTCATCAATGGTTTGGAGATTACGCTCTGTATGGTGAACCATACCGTTCCCGCAGCCGGTGTACTGATAGACGACGGTAGCAACAGCGTCGTATTCAGCTCTGACACGGCACCCACGGAAAGGATATGGGAATTAGCAGCAAAGAAAAACAACCTGAAAGCGGTTTTTATAGAATGTTCTTATCCGACGGAAAAAAAAGAGCTCGCACTCCTTTCAAAACATCTTACCCCGGCACTGCTGAGAGATGAAATAAAAAAAATCGGGAGGGACACCATGATATACGTCTATCACATAAAACCGCAGTTCTATAAACGGATTGTCAAAGAGCTGAAACAACAGCACCTGCCGCACATAGAAGCCGTAAAACTTAATCAGGTCATAACCATATAAATGCCACTATTCGGTTCGGACAATAAAACAAAAAACAGCCTCGACGGTCTATGGATAAAATGCAACAACTGCGGCGAGATCATCTACAAAAAAGAGGTGGAAAAAAATCTCAAGGTCTGCCCGAAATGCAATTACCATTTTAGATTATCCTCGGAGGAATGGATAAACATACTCATCGATCAAAACAGCTTTCACGAGTTATGGCCGGATATCGAATCGATCGACCCTCTGGATTTCAAGGACAGAACAAGGTACAGGGATAAGCTCAAGGAGACCCAGAAACAAACCGGTAAAAAAGACGCTATTGTTACAGGATATGGTTTGATAAACGAGTTGTTCGTTCATATCGGTATTTTTGACTTTAATTTTATGGGCGGGAGTATGGGCAGCGTTGTGGGAGAAAAAATCACGCGATTGATAGAAAAAACGGCAGAAGAACAATCTAATCTCCTTATCGTGACATCCTCCGGAGGAGCAAGGATGCAGGAAGGCATTTTTTCACTTTTACAGATGGCGAAAACGAACGCAGCCTTGAGCAGATTAAACGGCAGCAAATCTCTTTATATGGCCCTGCTTACGGACCCCACGACCGGAGGGGTTGCCGCAAGCTTTGCAAGTATAGCAGACATTATCATTGCCGAACCAAAGGCATTAATCGGATTTGCAGGACCAAGGGTTATATCAGACACCATCGGGCAAAAATTACCGGAAGGTTTCCAGAGGGCAGAGTTCCTGCTTGAACACGGGATGATCGATATGGTCGTTGAAAGAAAAGTAATAAAAAAAACCATTACCCAGATCATACGGCTGCTCGGCAACACGGGAAGAAGAACGGTGCAGCTATGACAGCACTCCATATATTCTTAACGATACTCCTTTTCTCCATTATGATCCTGTCGACACTCTCGATTGTGTTCGGCATGCCCGGAACCCTGATATCTTTCATCGCCGTACTGCTCTTCGTCCTGATAACAAAGGCACAGTATATCGGCTGGACAACGGTGATCGTTTTAGCAATCCTTACGCTCCTGGGTGAACTGGGAGAACTCTTGTTCGGGATAAAAGATGCGGCAAAGGCCGGCGTGTCCCGGAAGGCCGTTATCATCTCAATAATAGGCGGTATTGCCGGGTCTGTCATTCTGGCCCCTTTCTTGCTCGGTATCGGCGCGCTTATCGGCGCTGCATTGGGGACTTTCACCGGTGCCTTTGCAGTATCAATCATGGAAAGCAGACACGCACTTGATGCGGCACACAAAGGCTGGGTTTCTGCAATAGGAAGGCTGAAAGGCACAATCTTTAAAGGCCTCATCGCCATCATCATGCTCATTATTTGTATCGTTGAAATACTTTAGCGGGAGATTCAGTGAAACCAGTGAATGGTACAGACTTCTATTTACTCGATGATTTACTGTCCGAAGAAGAACGGTTCACCAGGCACAGCGTCAGAGAATTCGTTGACAGGGAATTTATGCCGAAGGTCCGGCAGTCATTCAGGGATGCGCGGTTTCCTCTGGAGGTTATTCCCGGTCTCGGAAAACTCGGTGTGTTTGGTGCCAGTATCGAGGGCTACGGGTGTAATAAGGTAAGCGGCATATCATACGGATTAATGATGCAGGAGCTTGAACGGGGAGATTCGGGCTTGAGGAGCTTTGCCTCTGTTCAGAGCTCCCTCGCGATGACCGCTATCCATGAATTCGGCACTGAGGAGCAGAAAAATCTCTGGCTGCCCCTGCTTGCCGGTGGACAAAAGATAGGATGCTTCGGGCTCACGGAACCGGACTTCGGCTCAAACCCTTCGGGCATGCGGACAACAGCACTCAAGGCGGGCGGCCATTATATACTGAACGGCTCGAAGATGTGGATAACAAACGGCTCTATTTCTGATATCGCTGTCGTGTGGGCAAAAACAAACAAAGATGATCCAAAAAGCATTAAGGGGTTCCTTGTAGAAAAAGGCACTCCGGGCTTTTCTGCCAAAGACATACACGGTAAGCTATCCATGCGTGCATCGGTTACATCGGAACTGAACTTCGACGAATGTAAGATCGACGGGGACCATGTCCTGCCAAAGACGGGCGGGCTTAAATCTCCGCTAACCTGCCTTATGCAAGCACGGTACAGCATTGCATGGGGGGCACTCGGTGCTGCTATGGCGTGCTATGAAGAGGCGCTCGGCTACGCCAGGGAACGGATTCAGTTTTCAAAGCCCATTGCAGGCTATCAGCTCGTGCAGGAGAGACTCGTATGGATGCTATCCGAGATAACCAAGGCACAGCTTCTCGCATGGCGTATGGGAACAATGCAGGACAACGGCAGTTTAAAGCATTATCATGTCTCACTTGCAAAGCTGAACAACGTAAAAATCGCACTCGAGATCGCAAGGAGTTGCCGCGACATTCTCGGCGCAAACGGGATAACCGATGATTACCAGTGCATGAGGCACATGAATAACCTTGAAAGCGTATATACGTACGAAGGAACGAACAATATCCACACCCTTATACTCGGAGAACACATAACCGGTATCAAGGCGTTCGAATAACGAAAGCGAGTGACACGTCCCCCGGGTTAACCCGAAAAATGCATTTGCAAAATAAGGAGGTTTATGCAATGAGCGATAATCCCGCGTCAGATAAAGGTATTCTTCGAAAATCCGATGAGGAAACCATACAGGGTAATTGCATATAAACCCCGTTAGAAATGTCGGAATAATACAGATGTTTTTATAATAACATTCAATCTATTATCGTACAAATTATCATCTGCTGAGTTTCTAACGGGGTGAACATACAGAGGACTGAAATCTCGTTTCTCTATGGAAATGTTTAGATTTCAGGTGGATCGCGGGATTGAGCGAATAAGTAAACCTCCTTATTGCATCTTCCGGGTCAAAGTTAAGCGGGCCTTCTCTTAAACAATCCATACTTGACTATGACATAAATCGTTCGAAACCCGTCTTTAAACCCTATCTTCTTGCCCTCTGCATAACTCCTGCCGCTGTACGATATACCGACCTCATAGATCCGCACATCAAGCATCGAAACTTTTGCTGTGATTTCCGGTTCAAACCCGAATCTATCCTCTTCTATGCTGATCTTGTCGAGAACTTCTTTTTTAAACAATTTGTAACACGTTTCCATGTCCGTCAGGTTGAGATTTGTAAACATATTCGAAAACATCGACAGAAATTTATTGCCGAGATAATGCCAGAAGTAAATGACGCGGTGCGGCTCCCCGCCCATAAATCTCGAACCGAATACAACATCCGCCTTACCGTCTATAAGGGGCTTCAACAATTTCTCATAGTCCTGCGGATCGTACTCGAGATCCGCATCCTGTATTATAACCGCGTCTCCGGTCACCTTTCCAAATCCTGTTTTTAAGGCCGCGCCCTTGCCTTTGTTTTGCTCATGATAATAAATCTTCACCGTGTTACCTTGGTACTTTTTGAGTATTTCCCTTGTGCCGTCGGTTGAGAAATCATCAATAACGATAATTTCCTTTTCCATGTTATACACGTTGGCATCAATGACTCTCGACAGAATACGCTCAATGGTATCTTTCTCGTTATAAACAGGCACAACAATAGAGAGCTTCATATATCAGTCTTCGATTTTTAATGAAAATCTTTTCAATTCGACATTCGTCCGTTCGCAGATCTGCCTAATCATCTTTATCTTATCTTCCTTTATCTTCGGGGTTGAAATAATTACCTCGTCAATATTTCTGTTTTTGATTATGTCTTCGAGGTTGCCGATTCCGCCGGCTACCGGATACCCATGAATGGATCTGCCGTGTTTCATCGCATCATCATCTATGAAACAGATCGGGGTTAATTCTAATAGTTCATTGTTCAGTATTTCATTGATTGCGAATTCACCGCTGTCGCCGGCTCCATAGATAACAACCTTTTTATACGCTTCCCCATTACTTTTCTTGAAGAGATAATCGAATGATTTGTAGGTGTATCTGGACAACGCCATAAGCATGAACAGGATTATTGCATATATGATAAAGACGGTCCTGGAATAATTGCTGAACCTCCAAATCAACAGGATTGCCAGCATACTGAATCCGACACCTATTACTATGCCTTTTATAATAGTCCAAACTTCGTGGGTACCCGTATATTTCCATACACCCTTATAAATACCTGCCAGATAGAAAGATACGATCTGGATACCAAGTATAATAGGCAGGGATTTAAACAGCATAACGATATTTGCTTTAAATGCATCGCCCTCGAATCTGAGGATATATGCCCCATAGATAGATATGAAAATAATGACAAGATCCAATATGATTTCGAAGATCCTTCTCTTATAGGTCACATTTACGATGATCGATATTGCTCCTTTTTCGTTACCGTTTATTTCGTGCACCTTGATCTTGGAGAGATAAACACCGAGGAATACAAGGGTAATGGTGAATAAGAAAATCAACTCGATATAAACGTACACCGACATAAATCTGCCCAGATATGCCATGGTACCGGACAGCATACTGATACCGTATATAACGATAACCGCGCCCCGCTCTGATAAACCCACTCTCACCAGCCTGTGTGAAGTATGGTCCTTCCCGCCCTTCATTGCATCGACACCGGATAGTTTCCTCATAAACACCACATAGCTTGTATCGAAAATGGGTATAAGGAAGATCAGTACAGGCAGTATAATTATCTGCAGAAGCTGTCCCGGGAGCTTTATCTCAGGCACAAGGACAATACTGCTCAGCATAAACCCAATGAACAGGCTTCCGGAATCACCCATGAATATGGATGCGGGATTGAAATTGTAAACAAGAAAACCGAGTGCAGCGCCTATCAAAGAAGCCAGCAACAGGGCCGTCGGTGATTGGTTGTTGCCAAACAGGCATAGAAATATAACGACTCCCGTAATACCTGCTATCCCTGCCGACAGACCGTCCATGTTATCCAGCAGATTGAATGCATTGGTAATACCAACAGCCCAGAGGACGGTTATGATGACATCAAGGGCCGCATTACCGGTAATATCCCATTGAAGACCGAACACTATGATAAAAGCAGCAACAGCTATCTCAACGATAAGCTTTATAGGGGGAGAAAGACGCTTGAAATCATCTATCATTCCGAGCACGAATATGACGGTTCCCGCACCGAGGATAATGAGCGTATGCTGGTCCCATCCGGACATAATCGTGAACGCCGCAACCGTTGCAACATAGATAGCTGCACCTCCAAGTAAAGGTATCGGCGTCTTATGCCACCGGTCATTCTTGGGATGCGATATGATTCCATAGTGAACGGCAACACGCTTCACTATAGGTACACAGGCAACAGAAATGAGAAAAGCTATCAGTAATGTTATATATATGTACATTATTCCAGCACTTCCGTATACAGTGTTTTTATATTTTCTTTTAACCTGCCAATGGTAAAGAATTTACTCACAAACACTCTCCCTCTACTTCCCGTATCATAACCAATTCCAGGATTATTTACAAGATAGTTAATCGCGGTTGTTATCGATTCTGCATTGGCAGGCGGTATGAGTATACCCCGTTCGCAAAGAAACGCCCCATGTGCAATTGAACCTGTTTTTTTGCCGAGCAAATCCCTTACCCCCCCGACATCGGTTGCAATAACCGGCTTTGAACAAGCAAGCGCTTCTATAACGGCTACCGGAGCGCCTTCGTTGATGGAACTTAACACAACTATATCGGTGTCACGATACACGGGGATAACATCTTTTTTGTATCCGAGAAAATCAACTTTTCGCACTATGCCGAGTTTTTCAGTAAGCTCTACCAGTTCTTCTTTTAATACCCCGTCACCCACGATAATAAGCCTGCAGGGAAACTCAAGCATGCTGCATGCCTGGATAAGGAATTTATGTCCTTTGATAGGAACAAGCCTGCCGACGATGGTAATAGTGACTGCACGTCCAGCAGGAATGTTTTTTGCGTACACCGCATCAGGCGTTCCCCCGAGATCGAGAAATGGCTTTAGGTCATAACCATTGTATATAACCTTTATCTTACTCCCGGGAGCTATCCTGTATTTGTCTGCAAGCTCATCTTTCAAAGCATCGCTCACGGCGATAATCCTGTCCGTAAAGAGGGCAAGAAACCTTTCTATTCCTATAAAAACAGAGGTAACAAACCTGTTAAAATATCCATTAAACACGTGCCCATGAAACGTGTGGATAAGTTTTATTCTCTTTTTCCCAAACCTGAAATGAACAAGGTTGTATATAATTGCCGCACTTCTTCCGACTGCCCCTGCCTTTGCCGTATGCGTATGAACGATGTCCGGCTGGAACTCCCGTATGATCTTATAGAGAGAAAAAACAGACTTAATGTCCCCGATAAAAGAGAGTTCCCTTTTCAGGGTATTGAGATAAACGGGCTTTACCCCGTATCGATCGAGAAGATAATCCATACTTTCCTCACCCCTGGAAACATCCCCCACAACGAGTTTTGTTTCAATCCCATTATCGAGATAGTGGGCTAAAAGGATTGTGTGTATGGCAGGCCCCCCAATGTTAAGGCGTGCGATGACCCGTAATATTTTTATTTTATCCCCCTTCATTTCTTTCTTGAATCAATAGTCTTTTATCTGTTACCGTTTAATCTTTCACCCGAAAAATGCAATAAGTAGGTTTACTTATTCGCTCAATCCCGCGATCCTCCTGATATCTATATGTTTCCATATAAAAACGAGGTTTCAGTCCTCTGTATGTTTATATGCTATTACCCTGTATGGTTTCCTCATCGGATTTTCGAAGAATACCTTTGTCCGACGCGGCCTTATCGCTCATTGCATAAACCTCCTTATTTTCCCATCTCATTTTTTAGGTTAATCTTGAATATTTAATGTTGGATTTTGAATTGCTTTATATGCTCTACGTACTGCTTGATCGCAGACTCTATGGCCTTTCTTCTATGGCTTATAGAGTTCTTTTCATCCCCGGGCAGAAGAGCGAGCGTCCTGTCATAACCATCCGGGATAAAGATTGGATCGTACCCGAAACCATTGCTGCCCATGGGTATATCGTTTATCCTGCCTCTCAGTTCTCCATACCCGGTAAGATACCCGCCGGACTTGAGTGTTATAACCACAAACGCTTTGAATACGGCTTTTCGATCTCCGGGCTTGAGAAGCTGCATCTTCGCAAGCAAAGCAGCATTTCTGTCCTGATCGGAACCCTCCACAAACCTTGCCGAAATTACCCCGGGAAATCCATTGAGTGCAGGTATCTCTATGCCCGAATCCTCTCCCAGAGCATCGATCCCGAGTTTTGAAGTCAGATACGAGGCCTTGAGCCTTGCATTTTCCTCATACGACACAACCCCTTCCTGAACATCAATTTCTATTCCGGGCATCTGTGCGCTAATATCGTACCTTTGCACTATATCCTTAATTTCTTTAAACTTGGACGCATTGCCTGTCGCAACAAATATCGTTCTCATCATACATATCAACCAACAGATAAGATGCTAACAAGGAGTACCGGCCATGTCATGCCCGAAAAATGGGAATCCTGAAAAATAATTAAAACGCAGGATTCCCGCATCGGCAACAATGACGCGGAAAGAATGACCCCGGTAATCTGTATAGCATTGGAATATTAAACTCAGTATCATTTCATGCCCTTATAACCCTTTTGTATATCATTAAACAATTGCTCGACGGATTGATACCTGTTTTCCGGGAGTTTTTCAAGGCATTTGATGCCGATATCAGAGAGCCATTGAGGGATATCCTTGTTTATTCTGTTCATAGGCTGGGGAGGGGTATGCACATGATGATAACCGATATCTCCCTGCATAAAGGGCGGTTTGCCGCTTGTCAATTCATACAGCGTGCACCCGAAAGAATAAATATCGGTCCGTGCATCTGTTTTTTCCCCGAGAATCTGTTCCGGCGACATGTAAAGCGGCGTGCCGCCCACGATAGTTTCGCCGTGCTTGATCTCTTCCAATGCCTTTGCAAGTCCGAAATCCATGAGTTTGGCAACTCTTTTTGGGGTCCACATAATATTCGAAGGTTTTATATCCCTGTGTATAATTCCTTTTTCATGAGCGTATGCTAATCCTTTGAGCATCTGTACGGCGACGAATATCGAAAGCTGTACGGGAACTCCCGAAGGGTAGTCATCGAGAAACTTTTTTAAAACCATGCCTTCTACAAATTCCATGACGATAAAAAATGCACCCTTGTCTTCGCCGACATCATAAACAGTCACAATATTGGGATGATTGAGCGAAGCGGATGTCCTTGCCTCACGGATGAAGGCGTCAATACGCTTTGGGTCCGATGCGCCGCCCGTCGACATAATCTTGATGGCAACAACCCTTCCGAGCACGATATCCTGGGCTTTTATAACAATGCCCATACCTCCTCTTCCGAGTTCCTGAATAAGTTTATATCTCTTGGAAAGTATACTCTCTCCGGTATCCGACAGCAGAACTGTCTGCGCATACTGATCGATAACGGAAGGCGATGGCGTTTCAATGATACGCTTCAATCTTTCTATGCGTTCGATGACATCCGTATACGCCGGATCTATTTTTACGATTTTATTATAGATTACGGTTGCATCTTTTGCCCTGCCTTCTTCCTCATAGATATTGGCGAGTTTGTAATATAATTGCATGTTCGATTCAGATAGGGTTTTCCCGGAAATCATTTGTTCCACAAGACCCCCGGCATCCTTGTACATGCCCTTTTCCATAAGAAGATCAAGCCTTAATACCTGTGCCTCCCCGGACTGCTTGTCGGATTCTGTTGCCGAGTCCAGTATTGATAACGCCTTGTCTATGTAGCCTATTTCTTTGTATATTGATGCAGAAACAATGTGCTTTCCTGCGCTTGCGTATAGCTCTGCTGCCTTCATCTTTTCACCAATTGATGCATAGAGCCGTGCGGCGTCGTCGAACCTGCCTATCTTCTCGTAAATCTGAATGGCTTCCCGCTTCTTGCCGTTTTCTTCATAGTACGATGCCCGTATACCGGATGCCCTTTCATTCCAGCCTGCCTTTTCCATCACGTCTGCAGCGGATTTTTTATCATTCGCCGAGAGATAAAGCTCACTCGCCTTTGCCCAGTTTTCCAGCTTGGAATACAGTTCCGCAGCATACTTTTTTAAACCGGCCTTTTCTGCAACTTCTGCAGCTTTTTGCACGTTACCTGTTGATATATAAGCCGGGATTGCCCTCATGGCATAATTCGTTATTGCCCTTGGAATGGTGTCCCCTTTCGGGATAATAATCGAAGCCTCATATGCTGAAGCAATCTTCGCTTTGTCATCAAGCTTCGTGTAAAGCTCCCCTGCCCGGAGGTTAAACCCCGCAGCCATGTAGGTGTCTGCAGCTTTTTCCGCTTCTCCAGTCGTTTCAAGCATATTGGCCGCCTTTAATAATTCGCCTGCCTGGAGAAGGTTTTCTCCTGCCTGCTTGTACATGGATAATTCCCGGTAAAGTTCTCCCGCCTCTTTATGAAAACCAGTCTGCTCGAGCGCTGAGGCTTGCTTATCTTTCATGCCCAGCCGCTTGTAGAGCTGCGCCGCGTAGTACACGGTACCTGCCTGATAGTATGCGTCTGCAGCAAGTTGAAGACTTCCTGCCTTCTCATAGAGTTTTGCCGCATTGAGGTAGTCGCCGATCTTCGCAAGACGGCCGGCTTTTTTTGCCAAAGAACTGGTGGTTGATTCCAAAGCCGGAGACCTTTTTCTTTTGATGAGGTGCAGTATGGACAGCAACAGGACCAGGAACACAACGGTACCCCACATAATCTGCGTGCCCGTATCTGTTATTTTACCGTTGTAGTTAACCAGTGCGTTCTGAATAAATTGAATATAGGGCATTATGTATGAAAGCAACTGTTGCATGAGTATCCCCATAACGTAAAAATTCGCCTTTTGCAAGAAAATACAGCTATCCATACTCTCCTCTGCAGAGGGAAAGTCGGGATCCAGTGCTACATTGTGCCGATACAATCACCGATAAATTATTCGTTGAACTATCGCAAAGAACCAATCCGATTCCCACTCATCTCCGTAGCTTCCCGCTGGCCGTCTTTGGTATAGAGCTGACAAATTCAAAATCCTTTGGAACCTTATAAGACGACAGTCTCTCGTAGCAGAACCGCCGCAGATTGTCCAAATCGGGTGTTTTTTTCACGTCCTGGTTGAGAACGACCTTTGCAATGGGCAACTGCCCATACTGTGTGTGAGCCACGCCGTAAACCAGTGATTCTTTGATATAAGGGTGCTGATTGAGCACAGACTCAACTTCGTAGGGAAAAACCTTCATTCCGGCGAAGTTAATGATATTTTTCCCCAGTCCGACGACGGTAAGATATCCCAGGGAATCCAACTTACCCAAATCACCGGTTTTGAACCATCCATTTTCCAGTATACTGTTCCGGTCCTGCCATGGCGAAAAATAAGCGTCCAGCATTCCTTTACCTTTTATATAAATTTCTCCTACCCCGTCCTCATCCGGATCAGCTATCTTAATTTCATAATCAGGCAGGGGCATACCGACGGTCCCCCTCGCGCCGCTCTTGCCGGAAAGATTAATCAAGGGGAGTCCTACCTCCATAATCCCGAATGCCTCGGCCAATTCTTTGCCGGATTTCTCATAAAACATGCGGGCGGTACGTTCAGGGAGTTTCATTGCCGTAGATACAGCCAACCGTACTGTTTTTAAAGATTCCCGGGAAAGAGACTCGGAATGGTTTAAAAGGTTATAGTGAAAAGGAGAGGCGTACAAAAATGTCACTTTATGCGTGGCTATTGACCGTATCATCGAGTCAGGAAATAAATTGTCACAGAGAACAATGGTTGCCGCACGACGAAGAAAAAGCAGGATAGTCACCACAAAATGAAAATGCATAGAGAGCACCCAGAGAACCGTGTCGGCAGGAGATATCATAAGGCCATTATTGGCAGCATCGGTTCTCTCGATAATGGTTTCATGAGACAGCACAATCCCCTTGCTTTTCCCGGTTGTTCCGGAGCTAAAACGAATAAATGCAGGATTGATTTCATAATATTTCCTGCTCAACGCCCCTCCGGCGCGCCTTCTCAGTGCGTGAAGTTCTTTTTTATACAACCCCTTCGTTTGAAGACTCTGAGCATCGTGATGATGAAATACCCCTCTTTCAAATATGAGGAAATCAAGGGCCATGGTATTGATAATGCTCTCGATCTCAGCAGCGGTCTGTTCCACGGAGATGGGAACAACTACTGAAGACAACGACAAAAGAGCCAGACTAACAATAATGTAATCGATGCCGTCTCCGCAAAGAAAACCCACCCTGTGAAACTGTCCTATACCGTTTTTTGCTAAAACCGTGGTAAAGGCCTCAGTGCGAGAAATGAGCTCTCCATAAGATAGCTCACTGTCACCTTCTATCAATGCCGTCTTACCACCAAAGGACTGCGTCTCCTGTTTTATAATGTCAAAAATATTCATAGCGATGTGTGCAAAGCCTCATTACCGTATCTTGAATACATACCGTTCCTAACCCTGAATGACGCCGCAATGCCTGCTTGTTCCCCCAGGGTCATACATGTGCCCATTACCCGGGTCGAACCGAGTGCTTCATGGGATGCGGAGATACAACGTCCAGCAACGAGTAAATTCGGTATTCCTTTGACCTTCAAAGATCGCAGCGGAATCTCATAATAATCACCGGAGCGAACATATCTATAAACAGGGCCTTTATGCATATCCCATAGCTCTATGGGCCATGCCCCCTTTGCAATACCGTCATCAAACTTCCTTGCATGTATTACATCATCGCCCGTAAGGATGTATTCTCCGAGAACCCTTCTCCCCTCTCGATCCACAACCCTGATGGAACTGCCTGCGAGATACGATCCTTTCAATACCGGGATCATATTCGAGAGATAATGATGCACTGCAGAGGCATATTCAAAAGCCTCTTTGTCCCGATCCTTGCTCTGCAAACCGCTTACGTTTACTTTTAAATAGCCTTCGTCCTGCGAATCTCCCGGAGTAAACGTCGAAAACCGCAAAAGAGGAGGCAGCATATGTTTCCGTACGCCATCCGACAGATAATAGGAAACCTTGATGGCAAGAAGCTCGTCTCTATCTTGAATACCTTTCAGGTGAACCGTACAGGCTGACATCTGAAGCTGTTCTTGTGGCAGCAATTCGAAAGATGCCCCTGCCATTTCAGACACAACGCCGTCTCCGGAACAGTCAATAACGACCCTGGAATATATTTTGTATTCGGTATGAGAGCGGTTTATGACGAGTCCCGTTATCTCTCCGTTTGTCTTTTCAACAGAGAGTACTGTCGTACCTCGCAAAACAGTCAAATCCCGTTCTTTGTTGCACAGTGAATCAAAAACCGATAAAAGATCCCTTCTGAAGTAAGGGAGCACATAAACAAGCCCCATCTTTTTTACCGTCTTTTGGGGAGATAAATTTGCCAGGTGTGCGATGATTTCCTGAACAATTCCCTGGTTCAATGTGCCGGTTGGTAAAGTTTCACCATTCGGATATAACCCGCATATATGCTGGAGCAATCCTGTATACCCGATACCTCCTAAATATGGATCCCGTTCTATCAAAAGTGTACGCACGCCGCTGCGTGCCGATGCCAGCGCGGCCGCAGTGCCCGCGACACCGCCGCCCACGACAACGACATCGAATGAATTATTCTGATTGAGAGGTATATCTTCCGGTAAATAATCCGACATACGATTATCGTGTCCTTATTTGTTCTTGTATAACCCGTTCAAGCAGGGCGATTTCATCGTTGCGGAGCAGCCCTTCTCTGTATGAGATTACAAAATTCAGCCGCCCGTTAAAATAATTAAAAAAGAAACCAAGTCCCGGTGGCACCGGAACACGGGGCAGGTGAAAGAGGTTTGTGACGTTTGTACCCATAAATTCTGAGGATACAAAGGGCCCCTTGCTCATAAAGGAAAAGACAAACGAAAGGAGCTCTTTATTCAACCATTTTCCCAGAACCCGAAGTGGTACAAAACGAAACAGAAAACTCGACTCTGCAAAATCGCCGCTAAAGTTCGTCTTTACCTGATCGTACATCTGTTGCTTAATAGCGTGTATCAGTTCTTTTCTGGTACTCGCAGCATCGACCTGAATCTGAAAAAACATATACGACCAGTGGTTAAAAAATAATTTTTGCTTTTTTTCTCCCGTTTTTCGCATATCAACCGAAATACCGATGAGAAAACGGGGAGAGTCAACACCTTTGGTCTTGAAAAGATTTTGCATACCTTGAAGAACAGCCGCAAGAAGATATGCCATCCCCATGAGATATCCGGCTTCGTTTTCTGCGTTGCGGTAAATCGCTTTCGTTTCTTCTGCATCAAAGGTGTTTACGTTAAACCTGAAGCCTACGTTTTTTCCGGATCCGGAGGATAACGAATCAAAAGCCGTCCTGGACCACGCTATAAATTTGCGGTTGATGTTTCTACCCGCATGCAATCTCTTTTTCCACGAAGACATCGCCAGCGGAGCTGTCAAACGAATGTCATGAAAAATGCTTCTGTCACTGTTATCGTGAACAAAGCGCCGCAACAAATCTAATAAAGTTTCCGCACCGTGTGCATCGAGTAAACGATGATCAAAGATCATGGTGAGATAAGTTTTTTTGCTGTCCGCCTGAATGATGCGAAATGCTAAGTGCTCATTCTTATCCCGAAACGGAGTGTTGATACTCTTTTCAAAAAAAGGCATCAGGCCGTTTGCAGAGGAATGACCGTTCATAGAATGGGTTTCAATATTCAATCTATTGTTTCCATTCCTTGCAACCCGCCAGTAGGGAGCGAGATTATACATATTCCGCACTACGGTTCCAAAGAGTACGGGAAAATATTTTGTAAATTCGATTATAGTGCTTTCGAGGCGCTCCGAATCGACAGCGGGATCCATCTCTACGACGATTTGGGAGGCATTCCCGCTGGAGGTGGTTTTCTTCATGGTGTAATCAAAAGCACTGATCACCCAGTCAATGCCGGAAAGGTAATATTTATTTTGAGGAGAAGAGATCTGAGCCGCCATAATCAATGTTTTCTGTGATAAAAGAGGATAAAGAACGAATCGTCTCAAAATCTTTTCTTGTGAGGTTAGACTCTATAAGCCGCACCTGATAAGTATTTTCTATGAACACAAGTAATTCAACAAATTCGAGCGAGCCGATTCCAAGTTCCTGAAGAGGCATATCCACAGCAAGGGAAGTTGGATCCCCCGATACTATTGTTGCCACTTCCTGAATCAGCCTATTCTCAATATCCTGCAATGTCGTTTCCATTCGTACCTGTACCTTTCGCGCCTAATTATATTTTTATAGGATGAATAGAATTGTCAAATAAAATCTAAACCTCCGGCAGCCTCAAGACAATAATGTTGTGGTGTTTCATCAAGCTCTCTGCTCTTTCATGTCCGGTATAAGCTTATCCCTGAGTCTGCCGTTATAGCCCATCTTGTGCAGTATCATCAAAATATTGTCAATGGCATCAGGCGGAAATATGCAATGCCTCGTGTTTTCAAATGCAGCGGTCAATGTAGTTTTCAACCACGCTTTGTCGACTGCCGGAGATATATAATAAACAGGTTTAAGCATATCGCTGTCTGACGGGATAATGGCTTCTCTGATCGCTATGCTTGCAAGTGGCGTATTGGGCAATATCCTTATCCCCATAAAGATAAAATTTAAAGCTTTATGCAGACTCTGTATATTCTTTATGCCTTCCACTACGGTTTCTTCTGTTTCACCGGGACCGCCGAACATAAAAGAGTTTGATGAGCTGATACCGTATTTATAAAACAGGTTGTTGCATGCCATGATATCATGAACGGTAAAGTGCTTACCCATCTTCTTGAGCGTAACATCACAGGCTGCGTCCGCCCCGATTTCTGCACCCGCAAGTCCCGCATTTCTCATGAGCTTGACTGCTTCTTCATTCAAGCCATCCGGCTTAAAGAAAGCTGTCCACCGGATATTCACCTTACGCCGCATCATCTCTTCCATCAGTTTCAGGTAATACCCTTCATCGTCGTTAAAGATTGAATCAACAAAGAAAAGGTGTTTTGCATTATACCGGTCACGAAGCAGCTCGATATCATCGACAACGGAAGCTGCCTTTCTTGCACGCAGACGACGCCCCTCCAGCAAAGGATAGGTGCAATAGACACACTGGTGGGGGCATCCGCGCTTTGTCTGTATTGACAGGATGTTCCCGCTCTTCAGATAATACGCAAGCAATTGTTCGTCATACGCTGCCGATCGGATCTCTTCATGGTCCCGTGTGCGCAATGGACCAAGAAGCGTTTTTTCCGGATACATCCCGGCTTCTGCATTTTTGACAAAATCCACAATCAGCCGCTCGCCTTCACCAACAATACCGTAGTCCGCACCGGTCTCCTTCAATATGAGCTCCGGTATAAGGGAAAAGCCCGCTCCCCCCAATATTACCCTTGCGGTGGAGAGCTTCCTTATCTTCTGCACAATATTCTGAACAGCACCCATGTAATACCGCTCATTGACGAGGTTGACGTTATCAATATTACGGATCGAGATTCCTATCAATTCAGGATTAAATACTGAGATCTCCTGTCCCATTGAATCCAGAGAAGCACCTCGCTGCAAAAAATCGAACTGCCGGACATCATGGCCGGCAGTCGTCAAGGCATTAGCAATGATGCCCATTCCAAGCGGATATACCGGATACGGCGATACCTCTGTATTGGATGAAATGAGTAATATCCTCATCGTGGCCGCTTTATGCCTTTATTGCGGAGAGCTATAATCAATTCCGTAAGCCGTCGGTTCAATCCGTCGTTAAATAATATTTTATATCGTACGCTATGCCGTACATGGAATTCGAAAGCTGGCCGGTAAAAGATGCATTGGACCACCCGCCGTACGGATTGTAGGATATTGGCGATGGCTGTTCGTATCTGTGGTAGAGCAGCCTCCTGGTACCACCATCATAGAAACTCATCTTGCACCGCAACTGGTTTCCGTTCAATGAAACATCGGAGAACAATATCACCAATGTATTGGGGTCCCACGGTATCGGTGAAGTTCTTGAATCCGCACCAATGACGTTCCAACCTTTCATATACCCTCTGGTGTACGACTGGAGCGAATCGATGTTCTCTGATCTTATGTCATCGATCCATTCCCCTCTCGTTCCATAACCATATCTTTTCCAGTTGTTTTCTCCGAGATGCATCCAGCCGACATAAATTCTGTTGAACTTTTGGTATTGCTCGGTCACCCGTACAGGGGCACATCCGCCTGCCAACATCATCGCCATTACCACTGCCATCCCTAAAACGACATACCTGTCAAACCTGCTCTTCATTCTCGCCTCCTTAAGAATTTTTTTATTCTGGATTGTGTTTCTTCCAGTCTTTATACTTTTGTAAATCCGCTTCTACCATTCTTAAACAAATTGCTACAACTGCTGCGTCATCAATATAGCCGATAACGGGTATGAAATCCGGTATCAAGTCTATTGGATCCAACACATAAAACAACGCAGCAACTATCGCTGCGACTGACCACCAGGGAATCGCCCTGTATGTTTCATTCATATAATCCTTCATAAGAGAAAACAACAGTTTCAAATCTTCGATAAACCGTGCAAGGGGACCGTGATTTCTAAACTTCTTTTCAATCTCATCGCTTTTATCAAGAACCTTTTTGAGATCATCAAGTGTTACGCGCTTGGTACCCCTGGTGAGAGTATCTGCTGCCTGTTTATTTGTTATCTTTGTCGTTTCTATTTCTACCTTCATGTGATTATCCTTGTACCGGCCTTCCGAACTTGTCATCGGTTGAAAGAACTTCTCTTAAATTATCTTGCAAGAGAGAGCGGGCTTCGCCCGCCCCATATCACCATTCTTACTCCTCTCCGACGATGAACTTGTAACTCCTGCTCTCCCCGCTTTTTCTAAAACTACATCGGAGATAGTCTCCAACCACGCTCTGTTTTCTCAAAAAGCAACCTTCCTTGAATTTTTGTTTTGCTCCCTTTTTCCCTGATCGTGCCACCCCAAACTGCAATACATGGACCTTGATTTAAGACAACCATAGGTTCCCCTGCTATTTGCCCTGTGCACACCTCTCTAAGAAATTGAAGTGTAGCTGTATAATCCATTTCATACGTACCTTCTCCCTTTACCCCATTTGTTTTTTGAAAATCTATTACCTTTGCATACGGTTTATATTGATCTGATACTGCCTGTTTGCCCTCATTTACCGAGGGCTTAGAAGAACAGCTCGTTAGAAACATTACTGCAAATACTCCTATGAGAAACGTTAAGTTCCTTGAAACCTTAAAAAACACATTTCTTTCAATCTTTTCTGATTGCATAAAGTGCTCCTTTTTGTTTTAATCTCTCTCTGAAACACTATAGATGTTTATATATGTCAATTCTCCGGATAGTTCTCTCTTCTTATTTCCGAACTTGTTTTCATAAAGACTTTCCTACATACTGCTCTTTTCAACGTGGCTGCTTTGAGACTTAACAACATACTTGTTGATAACATTAATTGCGCTAAGCGCCTGTTCCATATCTATTGAAACATTCTCAATAACGCTGCGAGAGAATGCCAAGCCTAAAACCATTCCACCACTTGTCTCAAGTATTAGAATAATTTTCTTTTGTAACCAGTAGGCAATTATAAAACTCAGGCCTAAAAGCAATCCTACCAAGAACGTAGAGCCACTACCAGCTATTCCACCCAAAATGCCGCCCATAATCACAACTGCTCCAATGATCATAAAAATAATTGGTTTTGAATAACCGCAATGTGTACTTGAAACGCTTTCAAGAGGAACAACCCTATGTAGCTGTTCTTGTAAGCTTGAACTTTTAATTGAGATTTCAGTGTCTGTGACTTTTAAAGCAGTCTCTGCATCCAATCCTAATGTTGTAAGCAACCATCCTATAATCCCTTCGGCTCTACCGGCGATCTCAATCAAAACATTTTCAGCAGGGGGCTCATTAATTTTGAACTTTCGTAGCACTAAGGTTGGACCGGAAAAACCTCCCCTGTTTTTCAAAAATGTTGCCCCAACGATAACAACCAATCCTAAACCCACTACCTCTGCCATGCTCATATTAAACATATTACCCTCCTTATTTTTTTAAGAACACTACTTCAAGCACGATCTTTGCAACATACTTTCTTGAGCTTCTATAGGCACTGCTGACAACGGGTAAATTAACCAACATAATGGTTAAAAATATTATATTACCAAGTAAAAAGCTTCGTCCAAAGACATATTTAGTCATTGCATCCCTACGTTATTTTTATGATTATTGTTTAGCGTTGGCTTTCATAAACTCTTCCAAAAGCCTTGTGTTGCGCTCTACGCCGAGTATTGCAAGGATTAGTCCGACCTGCCATATCAAAGCAAAGCTAATACCGAGAATCATGAACGACGTTGGTTTAAGGGCTGCTTTTCTTGTTATAGAAGCAATATATGACTCACGCTGCGTTTCTACAGCCTCTCTGTATGCTCTTTCTTCTTTATTGAATTTCTCCCGGAGTGCTTTTTCTTTTGCTATTCTTAGATTGGCCCATGCAGTTAACACATCTCCTCGCTGTTCTTCAGGATACACAGCCAATAGTACTTTAAGTTCATCGAGAATAGGAAGCATATCTTCTGCATTTCTATAATATCTTAGAACGGAATTAATCCTGCCTGATACGCCATATTTTACAATCCTTTGCTTTGTCTGCATGCAACCATAATAACTGAATTGAACACAAACGGTTTTATATACATTTGCCCATGAATATAACTTTGCCGGAAAAAGCGCTTTAATTTCTTTTATCTTTTCTTCCAATTGTTGTCTGGGTGTCTTTTCGTGAAACGCAGGAGCGGCTTCTGGAGCGTGTTCGACATTTTCGGTTGCGGCCGGCTTTTGCACACCGGGGAAGGTAGTTGTTTCAGAAGCCTTCTTGGCCATTTTAGCAAGCTCTGCCTTTATTGCATCAGGTGTTATGCTTACTTCTTTTGACAGAACAGGCCGCACAGGTTTTGAACCTTTGGTTGTTGGAGAAATGGCGTACAATAAAATCAATAACGAAACTATAAGTGATAGTACCGCAAGCGCACCAACAAGAAATGTTAGATTCCTCGAAATCTTGAAAAATACGTTTCTTTCAATCTTTTCTAACTGCATAAAGTGCTCCTTTTTTTCTTCATCTCCTTTAGTGTCTATGAGATAAGAAAATTGTAATTTTAATCTTTTACACTTTTGTTAGTTTTAGGGGCGTCACATAGTGCCATAACTTCTGCCTGCCCTATTAAGCTGATGTTGGCTGTAACCAATTTAAGACCTTTTCCCCTTCCGCTTTGCTCTGTTGGATCATTTCTGCCCGGCTGAGCTTTAGCCGGTTTGCCTTGATCCATTCTACCAATTTCATGTCAACTGCCATGGTACCCTCCTTTCTCCGTATACTGGGCAAGCGGGCAGGGCGTACGCCCCGCCCAGAACAATGTTTGTTATTTCAAAAACATTCGTCCGATCGGAGATTTAACCTTGGATCGTGATTGAGCTTTGCGCATACTGCTCAGACTCAGATAAACAGGTTGCGCAGATGAGAGATTACAATCAAGCGTTGCACTTCCTCCATTAACACTAACATTTGCACACCCGCAATTACTGCCATTGCTGTTTATACTGAAATCATAGGTATAAATATTCTTATCGGAATTTACCGTGATAGTACCGTTTGAAGGCCAAGGGCCATAACAAGATGAGTTATCAAAGATGAGGTTGTTTAACGTAACGGTTACCTTACCTGAGAAATCCGGCGGTGCCGGCGGCTGACTCACCACTTGTCCATTAATCTTCTCTTCATAAATTTCCCCAAACGTAGCATTACCGCTGACGGTGAACGTCGTGCCGGAAAATTGTTCCTGCAAACTGATAATCTGCCCGCTTACGCTTTGATTGGATATAGTTCCTGCGGTGCTGGAAAAGATCGTTCCATTTTCATTGTTCGAACTACCGTCATTTTCATTATAATTTAATTGAGTAAGAGTTCCGGTCATGTTGTAATTGTATGCATACCACCCATTTCCCGTAACATCCGAGAGCTTGTATCCTGTCGTATAATCGGTAAAGTTTGATGCAGGGGTAAAATGACCATGAGCATTGCCATTTGTATTGAATGTATTGTTGATGGAAAACGACTGAGAGCCAGGGGTAAATCCCTGTGCATTCCACGAAGCTGAATAACCTTGACGGTCCTGTTCCTGCGAACCATCTGCGAATTGTAACAAACTGTTCAGATTTGCTTCCTCCGGTATGGAGGCATTCCCCTGTATGTAGCTATACGTACCGTGTTCTTTTAAGTCACCATTATCGGTCTCGGTCATAGATGATGCTGATGTATCTTTTGCATTAATCCAGGACAGGGTAACATCTGTAGTATACATGCCGCCGTTTTGCTGCAGTCCGGCCCCGGAAATAGTGGTTGGTGTAACATCTGTTAAATAATATGTTGTGTTGTAATTATTAAATATACTGCCAGCTGATATACAATAATAAGGGGAGCAATAATAATTATTGAACAAATAAAAGGGATCTGCTGACTCAGCTTCGTCAGTTATCACGTATCCGGCATTCGTATTGTTTAAAAGGGGCGAGCTCGGAATAATCTGCCCTAGTGCTGTCACTACGATACTATCGTTTTGCCCCGCTGAAAGCTGCGCAGTGGGTAAGCCGCCGATAGCTGCAGCAACCGAATTGCCGGATGAACTGCTGCTACTGCTGCATCCTAATCCTGCCAACAAAAGCCCCGTTACCAGTACGACCGCCATACTTACTTTTTTCTTATTCATATTTTTTCTCCTTTGCTAAAATACCTTGCAATAGAGGGCGGGCTTTGCCCGCCCCAAGCTCCATTCTTGCTCACTCTGTCATTCCGTGGCCTTCCCCTCCTGTTGTCATTCCCGTGAAAACGGGAATCCAGTAGCGTTTAATCTTTTTTTTACCAAGATACTCTGATTTGTCATCTTCTGCCTTCGAGCAGGGAAACGATCTTGTTCGCCAGTTGTCCCCACGCGTAGTATTGACCTTCGTAATTGCTGTTATAGTCTACCCATTGTTTATTATTGATGGGTTTCATGAAACTATCCCATCCGTCTACACTATCAGCGTTTATTGCAAAGCTAACAACCACGCTCTTGGTTCTTACATCAATCAGGGAAACGTCATATTTATACATATCACCCATGGATATAACCAAAATATCGGTAACGCCTGTTTCTTCCAATAGCTTTTTCTCAAGTGCAAACCATGAATTGGGCGAGATTTGTGCCTCTGTTTTTATATTCGCACTACCAAAGTTTAATCCCAATAGTTGATAATTACTACCGGTAAGGAAGTCGTAGACATCATCTCTGCCAACATTAAACCCATTCGCTATCAGCGCAGCCTCAACAATCGTTCGTAATGTATGTAATTCTGTCAGAGGAGCATTTTCGTTCGTGGTGGTTCCTAAAAGCTCGTTATACGTAGTTGATTTTGAATATGCTATTACACCTATCTTTGCGGAGCTTCTTACCACACTCAATACTGCTCTATCACCGGTATAAGCTATATAAGATCCGGAAGAAGACCTCATCATATGCGCACATGAACTTACAAACAGGAGCAGCGGTATTATGAATACAAAGGGGGCATACCGCATTATCCGATACTTTCTTCCGGTCATCCAAGCTCTTTCTAATCTCACTTCTTTGCCAACTGGACCTACATGGTTTTTCTTTTTCATTTTCTTCTCCTTTATTTTATATTTAAAAGTGATATGCAGTATTGATGTACAAACCAAGGTTGCTCAAATACAACGAATACGGCGAGTTGTAATGATATCCTCCATTAACAGTACCTGATACAACAGATGTAAAGTAATGATAGATTAATTCACCTCCCAATGACCAGTTTGATGACATGTACCAGTCATATCCAATGCCAACGTTTATGGCTAAATCATTTGCCGACAGCTCGTTCGTTGTTGTAAAGC
>JAJYUJ010000074.1 GCA_021792615.1 bacterium | reverse complement strand
TTCAACAAGCCGTTCTTCCCTGCCAGCGTAGATAACAGCACCGGTAGCATCCACGGTCACTTCCTTACCCGCGGGTATGTCTGCCGCACCCTGAACACCGGACAGCGTAGGTATTCTGTATTCGCGCGCAATAGTTGCCATATGACTCGCTGTTCCACCCTGTTCGGTTACAATCGCGTGGACCTTGTTCATAACCAGTATGATGCCCGGAAAAGCAACACGGGTTACCACGACAGCGCCGTCCGGTATTCCGGCGAGGTCTTGCGGGGTGCTTGCATGATACACGACGCCGGTCCCTGCACCGGGGCATACCGTCGTGCCCCCTCGTAAAATGGCGTGCAGATTTGAAACATCGGGGAGAACGGCGTTTTTTGTTTTTATAACGCGCAGGGGTCTTGTTTGCAGTATGAATAGCCTGTTATTGTGGTCGATTGCCCATTCAACATCCTGAGGACATCCGTAATGTTTCTCCAGAGCAAGCCCTCTATCGAGAAGCAGTTTTATGGTTTTACCGTCAATGCAGGGTGCCCCCTGTTCGGGCCCGGGTACAGGCACTTGCTTTGTTCCCCCCGTCCCGCTCATCATCAACTGTATAGTTTTGCGGGCAAGCCTTGTCTCTCTCACGGAACCGTCTTGCTTCGATATTGTGAAGACATCTGGAGTTACGGTACCATCTACCAGATATTTTCCGAGACCATAGATAGTATTGATCAACATGCACTGCTCTTCCGGGCGGACAGGGTCCAGCGTATAGATGACGCCGCTTACCGCAGAGTCCACCATTTCCATACAACCCACGCTCATCGCGAGTTGTGCCTCCGAGAGAGAATGGCTCAGAAAATAATAAATAGCCTTTGGAGTGAACTTGCTTGCAAGCACTTCCCTGTATCTGTCTATAATTTCGTCCTCTTTTACATTCAAAAACGTTGCATACTGGCCCGCAAAGCTAAAAAGCGTATCTTCACCGAGGGCACTGGAGCGAACGGCAAAGCCTTTTGCCCGGGAATGTTTTGTCAAATCCGAAAAACTGTTTTTTATCGCAACTGCCAGGTCTTCCGGTACGATGCTCGTTTTGATGAGCGTTTGTATGTGATCGCTGGTACGAATCAGGTCGTCATAGTTTTTCATATCGAGCGTATGGATACTTTTATTGATCTGTTCCTGCAGGCCGTTCGCATCAACAAAATGCTTATATGCCCACGCGGTAATTGCAAAACCTTCGGGTACAAGCAGCCCGAGCTTTGAGCTGATTTCACCGAGCTGGGCGATCTTGCTTCCTACACTGGATGCCTGATCTTTGTTCAGCCGTTCTATCGGCAGGGTAAAGTCGTCCTTCACAATAGACTTGCTGCCGGAAAGCAGGGCATCGATATCGGCATCTATTACCGAGAGCCTGTCCTTTAAGATGAGGTATTCTTCTCCGCCGATAAAAATCAGCTTATCTATCAATCCTTTGATACCCGAATGAATGGATTTAACGCTGGTATGAATGTAATTGATATCGAAAAGATATTCGCCCTGCGATTTTTCCTCCATATCGCCGATGATTTTCAATGTCCGATTGTTCGTATCAAGGATGTCTAAAAAAATAGAAAATTTCTTCTGGATCTCGCTCAGGAGCTTGTCTGAGTTTGTCCGCTCATGCCGGAACATATTGCCGATCCAGCCCATCTATGCGCCTACCGGTAGAAAGCAGCCAGAATCATGTTCGTCTCCTTCTTTTCTGCCTGGGTACACTTCAAGTATACCTTATGGAATATCCTTGTTTCTGTCAAGATATATTGTATACAATATACTTTATTCGATCGGCCTGCGCCTGCCTTTCCACGGGAAATAAAGAATGATAATTCTTCCGGTCCTGTGTACTGAAAATGAACACTATTCTCCATTCCTGAAGGATATTATCCATGTGCATTTCAGGGTCCCGGTATAACCTGCCGATTTTTCGATAAATGTCCTTTTGGCACTGTTCCTGCCTTATCTGTCCTTAAAAAAGATAAGGAGGAAGCAGATGAAAAAGATAGTAACAGGCATTGGCGCGATAGTTTTTACTATTGCTTTAACAGGGATGGTTAAGGCTGCGGGACTAATAACTTTAGCACAGCAACAGTCCCAAACGCAGGTGCAGGGCGGAGATCGAGGCTCAAGCACAAACATGGACAGGCATAACGGTGACCATGCAAACAACGGCGGGCAGCCTGCCGATAACTCCCGATCAAACACGAACAAGAAAAAACAAAACGGCAACGATTACAAGGACGGGCAGCATGGCGATCGGTACGGTTCAACCGGTAATGTGATGCAGGGACAGCAGGGACAACCGGGCGGTAACAGGGATATGCAGCATATGAACATGGGAGGACATCAGGGGGATACTATGAATATGGGCGGACACAACTGCGGCGGGTCGCACGGCGGAGCCGGATGCATGTAGGACAAAGGAGAAACAATATTTCGAGCATCCGGATACAGAATAAATTATATTTTAACCATTTTAAAATCAGAAGAGGAGAATAAAAATGAAAAAAATCCATCAAATTTTAACCGGACTTGAGCGTTGCAAAAAAATGAAAAACAAGCGATTGCCGGCATTGCCGGGTGTACCCTGCCTTGTGTGCTTTTTCTGCCTGCTCTCGGCACTGCTGCCAGGAAAGGCATTTGCAATTCCAAGTTACACACGGCAGACAGGTTTTTCGTGTGATGAATGCCATACGGTTTATCCGAACCTTACGCCCTTTGGCAGAGAGTTCAAGCTTCACGGCTACACCATGACGGCATCGAAAAAAATTAAATCCGATTCTAACTCGGGCACTACACCAATACTGGATGTCAACAATATCCCGATGGTTTCCGCACGAATAGTATCCCTGTGGAGCAATCAGGCAGGCGGAAACAACGGTATAGTACCGAAAGGGGTTACCACAGCAGGACAGGGATTCGTATCATTCCCTTCGGGATACAACGACAAAGAAACATTTAATCTCATCGGGGATTCAAGCATTTATGTGGCGGGTGCGATTACCCCTTATATGGGCACCTTTCTCGAATTTTCAGGCATTGATGATGAGGGAGGAACCCTTGGCCTTGGTATGGTCGATACTGTCATCGTAGCGCCTGATGCTACGTTTAAAGGTAGATCTTTTGTTTACGGCATACGGGGTGTTGATGCCGTATTTACCGGGGATCCGTCGAATGTCCTTGGTACATGGGGACTGACATCGCAGCTTATGGGTATGAGCACACATAACACGCTGTTCGATCCGAACAGGGCAATGGTTGAAGGCGGAGAGTTGTACGCCATGTGGGGCGGTTTCAATAACGGAGGATTGTTCGGAACAGTAGGTTTTTACCATCCTTCAGGCAGTCAGTCTGCAGGCAGTTTTGTTCAGGCGAATTTGGCCGGATTGTCCGGTACACCCGGGACCTTGAATACAAGCAGCGTTGACGTGGCCCCGCGTCTTTCCTATTACTTCCCCCAGTTCCATGACCTGTACGCGGAAATAGGCGCGTCCGGTTATTTCGGCAGGGAAGGTATGATCGCGCCGGCAACGGCAAGCATACCGAATCCCAATTATAACGATAATTACTACGATTACGCTGTGGACGCACAGGTACAGTATATCGGCGACAAGAACCTTGCGGAGTTGTTTGCAATCTATCAGAACCAAAACGACGGCAGGTTCTACGGCCAGGACCTGTACTCGAATGTCAACTACGGAGTGAGCGGGACAAGTGTCCGGAGGGACGGCCTTGCCGTTGCGGCGGACTATTACTACGACAGGACATACGGTGCCTATGTAAAATATCTCTATCAGAATTCAGGCAAGGTAAAAGACATAAATGTTGCCGGCACGGTGCTGGGACTGTCATGGTTCCCATGGCAGAATATGCAGATGATACTGGAACAGGCATTGTTCAACACGTACAACCCCGGACTTGCGCAGTACGGGAATACAAGCCTGTCACCGTCTGATTTTGACGTAACATCGGTCAAACTCGAAT